>DIUJ01000070.1:268-41037 GCA_002422315.1 Bacteroidetes bacterium UBA6161 | reverse complement strand
AAAAACCTAAAGAAGAAGTATTTCAACAGGGGCGATATTTGAGCAAGCCTAAATAGGACCAAGGTGTGAAATATAATAGCCATGGGTGTAGCCCATAGTAAAGAGGTATACCCGAATGTTCGATTATTGGGGCGTGCACCAAACAAAGTTTTCGGGGTATTTTTGCTCTGCATAAAAAATAAGAATCAATAAGTCCGAATCGTAAATCAAAGGTGTGCTATTCTATCTAACTTGATTTTCTGTAACAAACAGGTTTGGCCTGCTTTGTCAAAGTTTTTAAACTTTCTTGAAATTGGGTTTAATACTACAAGCCAATAAGATAGCTATCATTAGAACAAGCTATTTAAACCTAATTAGTATTGGCAATGGATAATCGCATGCATAGACGCAACTGCCTTAAAACCATAGCGAAGATAGAATCCTTAAAGCTAAGAATATACTTAAGTCAACGAACAAATAAAAGCATTGTGCATTGGAAATCAGATGTCAAATGCGCCAAGGAGCTTTAAGGACGGGGATATTTTACAAGAACACAACTCTTGTTCAACTTACCCTATAAATCCTAGAAATTAGATATGCTTTAAATAAGAAACAAATCCCTTCCGAAAGAAGGGTCTACTTTTCCTCCTAAAAAAGGAGTATAGATGCTTAACAAAACGCTTTTGTTTTTTGCGTGTCTCAGCCAAGGTTAATGTAAATCCTTAAAGATCCGAAGAGCTCTAAGGATTTACAATGGGCCGAAGTCTTGTACTACGGATTTCTGCTTCGTAAAAAGAAGGAAAAAGTCAGATAGTTTACAAATACCAAAAAGTCAGAGAAGTATTCTATGCCTTCTTCATTTCTTTTCAAACCCTTAAATACTTTCCGAAAGTTTGAAAGAAAAAACGAATAAAGGCCCTAAGAAATCTTAAATATTGTTAATCAATATCGTCAAAAGCGGTGATTTCTGCATCACCCCATAGCTCTTCGATAGCATAAAAAGAGCGTTTTTCTTCAAGAAAAACATGTACCACTACGTTAATATAGTCCATTAAAACCCATTCGGCCCTCTCTTTTCCTTCCATACTCCAGGGTTTTTCTTTAAGTTTTTTTCGAACCACTTCTTCCACGCTATCTGCTATGGCCTCTACTTGCCTATCGGAGCCACCATGGCACACTACAAAGCAATCTGCAAAGGCTGATGGGATTTTTCTTAAGTCTAAAACTTTGATTTGTTTTGCCTTTTTTTCTTGCATTCCAGACACTATTGCTTGCAATAGTAAATCTGTTTCGTCAATTTTCTTTTTATTCATTAAATAAGGTTGTATTTTTGCACCTGAAAAATTAATACTATTTTGGACGGTTCAAATTTACACAAGGAAGCGATAATTGCAGGATTTAAATGCAGATTTTTTAAAGAGTTGGATTCCACGAACTCCTATGCCCGAGAAAACATGTCCGATTTGATAAATGTATTGCCAGCGGTAATACTTGCAGACAGCCAGCAAGAAGGCCGTGGACAAAATGAAAACACATGGGATTCGGAACCAGAAAAAAACCTTCTTTTGTCCGTGGTTATAAAGCCAGGATTCTCGGTTCAGGAAGGCCTTTTTAGGATAAATTACCTTCTTACATTCTCTATTATAGACACAATTAAGAGGCTTTTTGGGGTAGAAGCGCATTTAAAATGGCCCAACGATGTGTTTGTAAACGACAAAAAAGTAGCAGGCGTGTTGGCAGAAACTTCCATACAAGGCGATAAAATAAACATACTGATTGGCGGGGTAGGCATAAATATAAACCAAAGCTTTGATTCTGTAGGCGCTTACAAAGCCATTAGCCTTGCAGATGTTCTTGGGAAAGAAGTAGACAAAGACTTGGTTTTAAAAACTTTTTTAGCCACACTAAAAGAGATAAGTGAAAAAACCGCCTATAGCTCTTTGAATTTTCTAGAAGAAAAAAGCAGTAAAATTTTGTGGAAACGAGGAAAAGAGCAAAAGTTTTATGATAAAGAAACAGGTAAAACTATTTTGGCATTCCCAGATAAGTTTTGTTCTGACCACAGTTTGCTTGTAAGGCACAATGGTATCAATAAAAAATTGCGTCACGAGAGTTTCCAATGGATTCCATAACCTGTATAGACATAGGAAACCAAAGGGCAAAGTTTGGAACTTTTGATTCCAATGGCCAACTCTTGAACCATGGTGTATTTTCTTCGGAGTCTTCTGAAACAATCAACCAACAAATAGATTCTTTTCTACACAAAGGGCAAATAATTTTCGTTTGTGATGTAAGCAATAGATTGTCTACAAACTGGGATTCGGTAGCTGGTGTTAAAATTTTGCGAGCCCACACATCCTTGCCTTTTACAAACCACTATAAAACCCCGGAAACACTTGGGCTAGACAGGGTATGTGGTATATCTGGTGCTCTCCTGTATTTTCCAAACCAAGCCTGTATGGTACTTAGTATAGGCACTTGCCTAACTATAGACCTGGTAGATGCAGCAGGAATATACAAAGGAGGAAATATTTCTCCAGGTCTTTCGTTAAGGTATAAATCCTTACATGAATTTACCGGAAAGCTTCCTATGGTAGAAAACAGACCAACATACAAAACAATGGGTGAAACAACAGAAGAGGCCATACTAAATGGTGTTCAAATAGGAATGCTTGCAGAAATAGAACATTATATTGCCTATGGCAAATCTATAGACCCCAATATTCATGTTATTTTTTCGGGTGGCGATGCATTATATTTTGAGAAGCAAGTAAAAACAAAGATATTCGCAGCGCCATTATTAAACTTATATGGTCTTTATAACATTTTTAAACATGATGACTTCTTTAAAAAGTCCTAAAATATTTTATAGCTTTTTGTTTCTTCTACTGGTAGAAGGACTACAAGCACAAACCCCAATTATTAGAAACAATACCAATTCCCCTTATTCCTTTTATGGTATAGGCGAATCGGAGAGCCAAGCATTTGCATACGCAAAAGGACTTGGTGGTGGCGGAACCGGGATTTTTTCTAACCAACACTATACCTTGTTAAACCCCGCATCCTTGGGTTTTTTAGATAGAACAGTGTTTGACTTTGGACTACGCTCTGATTATGGAATACTTAGCAAAAACCAAAACCAAAGAACCTATAACAATGGCAATTTTAACTACTTTGCCTTGGCTATGCCTATTTACAAAAAAGTAAAAACCGTTGGCTTTGACACTACATACTCCGAAACCAACAAAATGACGGTAACTCCAATTACCAAGCAAAAATTTAATTGGAATGCAGGATTTTCGGTTACTCCATATTCTAGTATGGGTTCTGATTTTCAGCAAAAAAAAGACACCACCTTTGCTAGCCCTTTGCTTGTAAACATATCCCATGGAGGGCTTACGAACGCAGCCATGCAGCATAGCTTGCGAATAGGAAGTGCCATAAGCTTAGGTTATTCTATGGGGTTTGTATGGGGCCAAAATTCGGACTACACCGAAATGATTTTTCCAGATAGCCAAAATATATACAGCTTAGTAGACGATAAAAAAACCTTGCTCAATACGTTTACCCATCAGTTTGGCCTTGGATTTCAAAAAAATATTGGTGCAAAAATTCAGATCTCGGGAGGAGTTGCCTATAGATTAGAACAGAATTTTAATGCTAAACAAAACCGATTGGTAAGAAGTTACGATTACAATGTGCAAGGGGTCTTGGCATTGTCGGATACTGTAATTTTTGACAATTATAAAAAAATAACGCAACAAGCCCCAGCATACTTAAATGCGGGTGTTTCTATAAAATATAGCAACCTGCTTCGTTTAAACATAGACTATGCCCAACAAAACTGGTCTACAATTAAACCCACTTTGTCAAACTTTACTTTGTTTAGCGCAGGCCTTACTTTCCGTCCAGAAACCCTTCCTACAAAAAGTTTACGCAAACCCGAGCTTAGTATAGGCTATAGAAACAATACGCTTATAGGAAGGCCAGTAGATTTAAACGGAAATTTTACCAGCTTACAAGAAACTGGCATATCTTTTGGTATAGGATTACCTGTTCTGCGCGATATATATACCCAAGATGGCAAAAGAAGCAGATACCGCTCAATGGTACATATTGCTGGAGAATATATAGTTCGAGGAAAAAGTACAGACGGCTTGATAAAAGAAGAACTATACAGAGTAACAGTGGGCCTTTCGCTTACCGACCTTTGGTTTGTAAAACGCAGATATGATTAAAAAAAATGAATATAAAAATGAATAAATTGTTTGTCCTATTATTTGTTCCCATTATTGCATGTGCAGGAACAAAAGCAGTTGCAAATTTGCCCGCGAACCCCAGTGTTGCAAAAGAAGAAGTGATTATTGTTTCTCCTGTTCAAGAATCAAATAGCCCAAAAGTTGTTTCAGTTCAGGACGAAAAACCTAGGCCTATAGAATGCCAAAAACCTTGGGGGCCAACACCAGAAGACTCCCTTGAAGCCAGAAGAAATTTTGCTATACTTCAAGCAGATATGGATATAAATGAATATGCTACAGCATATTTACTTTGGCAAAAATTACTTTCTCAAGTGCCTTGCGCAAGAACAAGTCTTTATACCGATGCCGAAACTATTCTTACACAATTAGCGGCTAAACCAGAGAATGCGGCTAAAAAAGAAATACTTTTTGACAGCTTGTTTATTTCCTTGGAAATGCGTGCAAAATACTTCCCAGACGACGAAGGGTATGCAACAGGAAGACTTGCTTACTACCTTTCTTTATACAGACCAAAAGAATTCCAAAGAATTATTTCTTATGGTGAAAAAAGCATGGACCTAAAAAAGGAACTTACCGAATATATTGTTCCTTCTTCCTACATGAATGCCGTTTTGATTGGTTTAAAAAACAACAAATTAAACAAAGAACAAGTATTCCAAGCTTATGAAAGAGTAGCTCCTATATTAGAACACAACTCTACTAACCATGGCGACTATATGGAGTATTGGAAACAAATACAACAAACCATAGAGGAAAGCATGAGGCCTATACTTAAATGTAGCGACATAGACACTATTTTTCTGCCTAAGCTAAAAGCTTCACCAGACGATATGGAATTAAAAAATAGAGTAGTGCGTTTTTATAGAACAGCTAAATGCTTAGACAATCCAAACTACATAGGTACGCTTAACGACTTGTTTGCCAAAAAAGCAGACCCTTCTACAGCAGAAGAACTTGCAAAATATTATGAGCAAAACAACAACATAAGACAAGCAAACGAATACTATGAAAAAGCTGCGGAGCTAAATACAGATCCAAAACGTCAAGTTTACTTTTACCTAAAAGCGGCTCAACTTTCCTTAAAAGGCAACAGCTACTCACAAGCACAGTCTTTTGCAAACAAAGTAATGGGCCTAGACAACAACAATGGAAATGCCTTATTAATTTTGGCTGTAAGCAAATACTATATAGCTCAAAGTGCTTGCGACGATGCTTTTGACAAGAGAGCAGCAGCTTGGGTAGCCATAGATATGTTTCAAAGGGCTGCAAATGCAGACCCCTCTGTAGCTTCTGAGGCACAATCTAAAATTGCAAGTTTTAAGAAATATTGCCCAGATAAAGAAACTGCTTTCTTTAAAGGAATTACTGCTGGCCAAAGCTACAACGTGTCTTGCATAGGCGCTACCACAACCGTTCGTTTCTTTGAATAAACCAAGAATCTTATATAGAACATTACACAAAAGCCCGAAAGCATACCATGCTCTTCGGGCTCTGTATTTTGTTGTATTTGCCTTTACTATTGTATCTTGTAATAAACCCAAAAAACAGGTGATTTCGGAAATGGATGCAATGAACAAGGTTCTAAGTACCGAAAATGCAGAAAATGTAGAGATTACCCATACCGATTCTGGATACTTAAAGGTGGTTTTAAAAGCCCCTAAGGTTCTTGCGGTAAAAGACCCAGAAAACCCTTATGTGGAAATGAAAGAAGGATTGACCGCAGACTTTTACAATAGGCAAAAAGAAAAAGAAAGTAACATTAGTTCTGAATATGGTATTAACTATCAGGCAAAAAAACTAATTGTATTAAAGAAAAATGTGAAGGTAGTAAATACAAAAGGGGAAAAGTTGTTTACCGAAGAGCTTTTCTGGGACCAAACCAAAGAAAAAATATATACCGACAAATTTGTAAAAATCGTAACTCCAGACCAAACATTAACAGGTTATGGAATGGAAAGCAATCAGGACTTTACAAATTGGCAGATAAAAAAAGCAAGCGGAGAATTAAATTTAAATAAGTAAAAATGACAGCAAATTGGTTTCTAATGATTGTTTGGATGCTTGTGGCATCTATATCCATAGTAGAAATGTGGGTAGCCTATTCTACAGAAGGAATAAGCTCTGTAAAAACTTGGTTCTTGGCTATTTTGGCTATGGTTGCCTTTTATTTTGTATTTAGGCACCGCAACAGAAGAAATACGGAGAAAAAGGAACAATACGGAGAAAAAAACAACAAAAAACAAGCGAAATGAGTCATGCCAATAATGATCAACCCAACAATCCACTGCACGGGATTACCACTGCTGTAATTCTCAAGTATTTGATTTTGTTATACGGTTGGGAAAAGCTTCATTTTTTATTGCCAGTAAATTGTTTTTTAAGCAATCCTACCTACAAATCCTCTTTAAACTTTTTTAGAAAAACTCCTTGGGCCAAAAGAAAGTTAGAAGAGATTTATTTAGCCACTATTCAAAAAGGAATCCATGCAGAGATAATGGAAAAAGCGATACGCTTGGACAATGTGAAGTAAAAAGAGCACGGGCTAGATTAGATAAAAGGCAAACAAAACTACCTTACAAAAAAAGATAGACCTTTATTTTCATATCAGCATTACCTCAACAAATGCAGCGTTCCTTTTGTAGTTCCATTTTGCACAACTCCATTTTCGAGGAAAGAAAACCAAATTAAATAGGTATATATATCTTGAGAACAGTCTGTGTTGTTATATTTACCATCCCAGCCAACCAAAATATCTTGAGTTAAAAAGACTTCTTCTCCCCATCTATTTAAAATAAGCATTTTAAAATTAACGAGATTCTCACTTACTGGTAAAAAAACATCATTTAAGCCATCCCTGTTTGGTGAAAATGCATTAGGAATAAAAAGAGATGGTCCACAATCTTTTCTTAGAATAAAGGTGTCATATTCTGTACAATTATACTTGTTTACTTTTATAACGCTATACTCCCCAAAATCAAAAACGGTGGCAATCTGTGTTGTATCTAAGCTTGGGAACCAATAAAAAGACTTGCCTTCTGGCCCCGCATCCAGTTGTAATGGTATTAAATCACAATAAAAGGTGTCTTGGGGTAAATTCAAAGTAGAAGGATGCTCCTTTATAGAATAATAAAAAGACGTATCACATTCTCTTTCGCTTATTTTAACCCAAAAATTCCCAGTTTCGTGAATGGTTATTGATGGTTGAGTGGAGCCATTAAACCACTCGTGTTTATAAATTGAATTATTTAAGGTTAAGATAATCGGGTCACCTGCACACTTTATTGTGTCATTAAATCCTAGTAAATTTGGAATATGTGGAATATCCACTATAAAACTATCCTGTAATTTACAGTGCATATAATTAGCCTCTACGGTGTAAATCCCAGAAGTATCTACTATAATTTTGTGTGACTTTTCACCTGTAGACCATAATATATTGGTTGCCTTATAACTTATTCCTAATTCCAATTCCGCCCCATAGCAGTCAAAATTTGATTTTTGGGTAATGTTATCTGATATACTTGGCATACTAATTTTAAAGGTATCTGTCCATTCACATTTGTCTTTATTAAAAGACACCCAATAATGTCCTGAGTCGTTAAAACTCTTATTCAATGTTTTAGTGTCATCGTACCAATTCACCTTGGTTAAACCATTGAATTGCACTTTCTCTTCGATATCAAGATTCAGTACTTCACCCATACAAATAAAAGTATCTAAGTTTAAAGTAAATTTAGATGGTTTATCTAAAACAATTGAGTCATCAAATATACATTCTCTATATAAAGTATGAAGATGAACAACACGCTTTTGGTTGCCATTTGTGTAATATCTTACTTTATTCAATGAATCTAAAAGTTCATCTGGAGTTGGGCTCCAAAAAATACTTTCTACTGGAAATAATGTCTTTTGAAAACCCAAATCTACAAATCCCAAACAGAAAGAGTCTTGTTCTAATAGTATTTTAGAAGAATACGGTTCTTTAAAAAATCGCAACTGTTTAATTACAGAGTCTTTCTTTTGATGCTTAATATTGGTGGTTATTAATTTCACATTAAATGTATCTATCTCTTTACTTGAGCGAAAAGAAATAGTTGGGTTTTTTTCATTACTGGTAATTCCATTGCCAAAATCCCAAAAATAAGCTATATCATTCCCCGAGGTAGACCAGTTTTTAAAGCTTACTACAGTGTCTTTACATGGAGGAATAAAAGAAAAATTTGCAAGTGGCTCAAACAAATAGGCAGGCTTACACTCTGGATATTGTGGTTCATTAGCTATTGTATTTACTTTAAAAAATCCCTTTGCCCCTCTTGGAAAAGCAACCTGAAGAAAATAGTCGCCAGCCGGCATACAATCCAACCTAAAAGAAGAGCCAGAAAAAGACAAACATGGGCCAGGAGTTAATGAATTACAATCCCCGTATAACAATCTAAATTTAACTTTTTGATTGTCTGATTTTATCTCCAAATCGGGTTCAACGGAAAAGGTTAAATCGGCTTTAGAAATGTTATTAATCGATATTTTAACCCATGTTGTTTGAATAGGTTCACCATCATAAAGACACGCAAGGTTAGACCCATCCTCGCCAAAACCCTCCCCCGAAGAATGGCAATTGATTGTAACATTTGAGGATTTATGTATGCCATAATCGCTTATAGTAAACAACGCAGGAGAATCACAATAATCTCCAGGTTTTTTAGGCTCATAAATAGGTTTCATAGAGATGTTAATTCTAAAAAACTGTTTCAGCATTGAGCCACTGTTGTTAGTGGAAGAATATGGATAGCGAACAAGAATAAAATATCGTTTTAAAACAGTATCGTTTTCACAAGCATTTCCCTTAATAAAAAACCTGTTGACAGCATTATTATTGTAGTTTCTTAAAGATATTTGCTTTAAACCTTGTGCGATAGTTGTGTCTATTTGACCACTTTCATAAGCGTTTTGAAATGGAATATTGGGGTCTGACATACTTTCAAAAACAAATATTCTTGATTGAAGGTCCTGCTTGTTTCTGCTTAAATTTTTAACCACAATATCAATTTCTCCGCTTCCTTTTGCAGTGAAAGTATACCATAGATTTCTTTCATGAAAATTATCTAGTTGAAGCTTGTGATTTTCCATAGGATAAGAAAGTACACGTTGTGGTATAAAATTATTTACAAATGGGTGACTTGTCAAAGCCCCTGTTAAACATGAAAAATTGTCCAAAGGAGATTCTATGGTTGAACCAGGGGTTAAGGTGGGAAATTGGTATGCAGATTTCGCGAAATCGTGTTGCGGAACTAAATGTTCATCTACCCAAAAAGTTAAATAGTTTTGACTATATTCATTAAAAATAAATCTTACAACAGTATAAAATCCAGACTCTAATCCGCAATAATAGTTATATTGATTGTATGTGTTTTCTGAGCAGTCATGGATTCTATTCTCTGATTTTAATAACCCTGATGTATTTAATCTAAAGTCTCCTTTATATAACAAGATTTTTTCTCCTTTTATAAAACTTATATCCGATTTTTGATCTATACTAAAATGATGAAAAGTTGCAGTAACTATATTTAGGGTGTCTTCTATTCCCTTGCATACGTTATAAATTTCCTTGGCAAAAGCTTGACCGGTTGTATCGCAAATAATACATCCATTGCCAGCTTGATAACTTTTAGAATAATCAGCCTCGGTGCCAATATTAGGCGTGCTGTTTAAATTTAACTTGTTGTTGCCAGCTTGGTTAAATCCCATAGAACTAGCTACCTTTAGATTAGGGATTTGGGTGCAAGGAGGGTTTTCTCTGCTTATTGTAAATAAATTATATTTATGGTATTCTACACCACCATTACACATTTTCATTATATCAGAATGGGCAATAATAGAATACCAGCCGGTATCTAACATGTTGCAAACATTTCCAGCTCTTTGCGAGAAACCATTACTAGAAAATTTCAAAACTATATTTTTTGCAATTGTCAAGCTATCTAATCCATCGCTTATCTTTCCCTTTATTACAACAAACCCACTATTTTGATGAGTAACATCGCCAAAATCTTTTCTATTAAAACGCAATATTTCTCTTTTTGACAAATAAAACTGGCGAAAAATATTACTGCTACTACTTGTTATTTTAAATGTATCATTGGGGTGTTTATTTTCAAAATAATCAATATCTGAAGTATAGGTAGAAATATTGTCTAAGTAATTTGACAAATTCCCAATATTATTTGGTTCAAATGGGTTTGAATACTTGGAGCTTTTAGGTGTTAACTCAGTTTTTAACTTTAATGAAACTTTAAAATTGTTTCCCAAATCTGATACATCACACGTAAAATTATTATAATTTTTTATGCTTTGTCCTAAAACTTGAATACTGTAAAAACCTGCTTTTAAACACTTTGAGGACGTCGTGTGGTTTGTGTCAATAGGCACAATGTTACAGTCTAATGATATGTCACCTTCATAAACAATATATGCCCTTTTTGAATTAAAGAATAAGGGGTTACAAGAATTACTTGCGGAAACGTCAAATGTTATTTCGCCATCTTGGCCAATATAAAAGGTTCTCCAAGCCACCAAATCAAATTCTTTATTAAATGCAACAACTGGGGATGCTGGATTTGCAGGCATGCATACGTTATTTGAAAGAGACGACTCACAGCCTATCCTGCCTTCTGAAACTTTTGTTTGGTTTAAATCTACTTCTCCTAATTTAAATTCGGAACCTAAAACGGGTGGATATGCGCTATTCTCTGTTTCATTATTTTGTTGCAATATTCTCAACCTAAAATTTACTTGTACCTTGTTTTTAAAATATAAAACTATGCTGTATCGAGCATGGTCTTCAAGTATACATTTTTTTAAATGAGAAAGTTTAAAAGGTCCTCCATTTATTGAAGGCCAAAAGCAAATAGTGTCGGATATGTTGGCTACCATTCCATTCCTTATGTCTCCCTTATATAGAATTGCATAAATAGTATCCTTAAACAAAGAAGGACTCCCTAAGAGGTCTAGACCTAAGCCAAAAACCAAATGGTTTGTATCTGTTTTAAAAGTAAACCACGCAGTCTTGAGATATTCTAAAGACAATTTCGGATTCATTTCATCTGAATCTTCTAAACTTAAACAAGACGTTTCAATATCTATACTTTTAAATCCATTAAAAACATCAAAATCGTGTGCAGTTTGTTTAAAATCATATAACAACGGTGGTTGTCCTGTATGGATTTCTACCCATATAGAATCATTTGCTTTGTGGCTGGCACAAATCTGGATTAGATATTCTCCCTTGGGTAAACAGTTGGTGGAAACCTCCCCAAATTTATTAAGCGGTATGAGTCGGGGCTCTAGCCTATTTTGATTAGGTAAACAATCCCACCCTGAATATACTGCCATACCAACTGCATTTTGTGAAATTGCAGAATCTCTTTGTCGCAATTCAATTCTTACACTTCTTGTAGTTTCTATTTTGAATTTGTACCAAACTGTTTTATGGTCTATTGCCAAATAATCAAAGCCTTCTGGAAAATACTCGCCAAACTCTTTACTGGTTTTTTTTAAATCTTGTTTTGATGAAACAAAATGACCTATTCCAAATCCATTGTCAGTTATATTTATTTCTATTGCTTTCTTACATTCCGTTGCTCGAACCATCGGCAAAAAGAAAAAAAGGATAGAGAAGGATAAAAGTAATTTTTTAACCATAAATCTGTTTTAGGACGAAAGGAATCAGCTTATAGGAACAAATATAACAAATAAATAGTTTGTTTAAAAATAATTAGAAAATAAATTCTCAAACCTAAAACAAGGTTTTGATCATTTTTTATCTTTAAAATATTTGAACCATGTGGTGCTATCTCTAAATTCTAGGTGTTTTTCAATAATGTTGAGTTTTGATTTCACCAACTCAATGGAGGCTCTCCATTGCCACTTATGAATTTAATATACGGTATAATATACACCATTCTTTCACCTAATATTTTTGTCATCTTTTTTGCATGGAAGGGCAAAAAACCGCAAACTTTGTTTGGGCAAGCGCCAAAAAATAATTTCATCTCCCTTGTAAACCCTGGGTTAAAACCTAGGGCTTTTTATATTTTTCTCCTTCGAAGAAAGAGCGGCGGATTTACTATGTTTTGGCTAGCAAAACACAAGGTAGCGCATCCCCTACGCCGATTATTCTAATCCCTAACTAAAATTTATTTCTGCGCTATCGCCTAGGTTAAGGGTATGCACCATGCCTTTTAAGCTTGCATCGTTTCCTATCAAAGAATCTTTTAGCACCGCCTGGCCTATGTGTGCATGGGGGCCAATAATACTGTTACAAATTATACTGCTTTCTATATGCGTATCGTTGCCTATAGATACATTTGGACCAATAACCGAATGTCTTATCACTGCATTTTCGCCAATGTAAACAGGTGGGATAATAATGCTATGTTCTAAAATATGGTTGGTATTTTGTTCTTCGCCAAGCCTCTTTAGTAGCAAGGTATTGGTCTGTAACAAGATTTCTTTTTTGCCGCAATCAAACCAATTGTCTACTTCGAAAGTACCAATTACAGAACCTTTTTGCACCATGTACATAAGGGCGTCCGTTAGGTGGTATTCATTTTGGGTTTTGATTTTATTGTCTATAATGTACTGTATGGCTTCTAATAAAGGGCCTGCTTGGTTCAAATAGTATACCCCAACCAAAGCCAAATTGGTTTTTGGTATGAGCGGCTTTTCAACCAACTTTACCACTTTCCCTTGTTTGTTTAGCTCGGCAACACCAAAAAGTCGCGGATCTTCTACTTTTTTTATCCCTATTGCACTCTCTTTGAGGGCCAACACTTTGCCCAAATCTGCTTCGAAAATAGTATCTCCTAAAACTATTAGCAACTCCTCCTCTAAATGGATATGCTCTTTGGTTAGGTGAATGGCGTGTGCTATTCCTTTTCCTGAAGTTTGTATTACAAAAGTACTGTTCAGTTTTGGATAAGTCTGTACTATATACTCTTCTATTTTATCGCCCATGTATCCAATCACAAAAACAAAGTCGCTTATACCTTCTGCGATTAATTTGTCTACGATATGGGCAAGTATAGGTTTGCCAGCTACCGGTATTAGTGCTTTGGGTTGGGTGTGGGTATGAGGCCTAAGTCGGCTTCCTATTCCAGCTACTGGGATTATGGCTTTCATTGTAAAAATTGATTTGGTTGTTGCCCGATGTTTACCATTCAAAAGTAAGTAAAAAGTATCTTTGAGAGAAAAAATGTTGAAAATTTGCCATGGACCCAAAAAACAAACAAGCTTAATTTGCTCTTGGGCTTACAAATCTTCCATTTTGCATAGCTTAAACTGTAACCTATGTCACTAAAGTGCTTTTAATATGAAATAGGTGTTGTATTCCTACAAAAATAAATCGAAATTTGTAGTCCAAAAAATAGCGACATGACAGAGAAAGTAGAATGTTTAATCATAGGATCAGGCCCTGCGGGCTATACCGCAGCAATTTATGCAGCAAGAGCAGATTTAAAACCAGTGTTATATGAAGGCATGCAGCCTGGCGGGCAACTAACTATAACCACAGATGTAGAAAATTATCCCGGTTTCCCAAATGGAGTTATGGGTCCAGAAATGATGGAACTTTTTAAAAGCCAAGCAACTAGACTTGGAACTGATGTTCGCTTTGGAAGGGTTACAAAAGTAGATTTTACTGGGCCAATACATAAAGTATGGGTAGACGACGAAAAAGAGATACACTGCGAATCTGTGATTATTTCTACCGGAGCAAGTGCAAAATGGCTAGGTATTCCTTCCGAACAAAGATTAAATGGCTCTGGGGTATCGGCTTGTGCAGTATGTGATGGTTTTTTCTATAGAGGCAAAGACGTAGCAATAGTGGGTGGAGGAGATACCGCTTGCGAAGAGGCTACCTATTTGGCTAAACTATGCAACAAGGTGTATATGCTTGTAAGAAAAGACCTAAGGGCTTCTAAAGCCATGCAACACAGGGTAATGAATACTCCAAATATTGAGGTAATGATGTATACCGAAACAGAAGAAATTTTAGGAGACAAAGTAGTAGAGGGTGTGCGAGTTAAAAACAGCCAAGACGGTAGTGTAAAAGAATTGCCTATCACAGGTTTCTTTGTGGCAATAGGGCATACACCCAATACAGATATATTTAAAGGTTGGTTGGAATTAGACGAGCAAGGCTATATAAAAACAACGCCAGGCACTTCTAAAACCAACATTGAGGGGGTTTTTGCTAGTGGCGATGCCCAAGACAAAATATACCGACAAGCGATAACTGCTGCAGGAAGTGGCTGCATGGCTGCATTGGATGCGGAAAGATACTTGTCGGCCAAGCACGCAGGCCAAGTACCTACCAACTAATGTGGGAATGGTTTAAAAATATAGACCCCGTATGGCAAGCATTGCTTGCTACCTTATTTACTTGGAGTCTTACCGCTCTAGGTGCATCTGTTGTATTTTTATTCAAAGAATTAAACCGCAAATGGCTTGACTTTATGCTTGGTATTACAGGCGGAGTAATGATAGCTGCTGCTTTTTGGAGCCTTCTTACCCCGGCCATAGAGCTAAGCAAAGACTATTGGTCGGATGGATGGAGTTGGGTACCCGCTGCCATTGGGTTTATTGGTGGGGCAGCTTTTATATTTGCGATAGACAAGGTTTTGCCTCATTTGCATGTGCATCAAAAATTACCAGAGGGAATGAAAACCAAATGGAATAAGTCTATCCTGTTGGTACTTGCCATAACCCTGCACAATATTCCCGAGGGACTTGCTGTGGGCATTAGTTTTGGCGCGGTAGCACTAGGTGTAGAGCATTTTGATTTAGGGGCTGCTATTGCCCTTACGCTTGGCATTGGCTTGCAAAACTTCCCAGAAGGAATGGCCGTAGCTATGCCCATGCGAAGAATGGGTTTAAGCAGAAGAAAAAGTTTTTACTGGGGCCAAATGTCTGCCATTGTGGAACCCTTTGCAGGGGTATTGGGTGCGGTTGCTGTAATTTGGATGCAACCCATTTTGCCTTATGCCCTCGCTTTTGCAGCAGGTGCCATGATTTTTGTGGTAATTGAAGAGGTTATTCCAGAAACACAGCAAGACAAAAATGCAGATTTGGCCACTATGGGCTTTGTGTTTGGTTTCGTGCTTATGATGGCCCTAGACGTAGGACTTAGTTAAACATTACTTTCCTATTTTCCAAAACCTGCTTGCTCTCATGGTCTACCAAAACCTTGATTTCTAAATCCATTATACCTTTTTTCCATTCTTTTTTACTAGGAATCCAGTATTTAATACTTCCCTCCTTCCCGTGTATGTGGTTTTGTGTATGAAACAGCACACTGTCGCCTTGACGTAACTTTATTTCATACCCATGAATTCCTATTTTGCTGAATACTTCTGCACTTACAAAAAGGGTGTCTCCTATTGCCCACTCTAAGTTTTCTTTAGGTTGCTGTATCGCTATCTCCACCAGATTTTCTAAGGGTTCTACTTTATTCTGCTCTTTGGTGCAAGAACTGAGTATAAAAAGCCCCAAAAGGAAATTAAAATAAATAAGTTGCTTGAAGAGAGAATTGCGCATGAGGAGTAACATAAGATTCGGATAAAAAACTTTGAAAAGGGATGGCTACAAGAGCATTAAAATGCCAATTATTGTAAAACACATCTACACTAGTGCTTTGATTCAAAACCCAGCCTCCAGTGTACTGTTTTTTATGACCATATTCGGTATCTACGCCAAGCATATCTGCCATTAGGCCAATAGAAGGCACCCAAAAGAGTTCGGGATTTTTGGTAAACTTTTGGTAAAAAAACCTAAGGTTTGCATTGCTTCTGTTACCAAACCTATAGCGAAGAGAATTTTCGGTTTTATACATAAAGCTTGCATCTGCCATTGCTCCAATTTTCTCCTGTTTTACTATTATGCTTGTCATGGCAAAATAATCTACGGAACCTGAGCCAAGCTGCATATTTGGGATAAATATGCCTATAGTATTTTCCAAATTTCTGCTTTTGCCTGTAGGCAATTTTACTCCTGCCCCAAGCATCCAAAAAACCTTGGTGTTTTTCTCTTCTTGCTCCATGGTGTTCCACAGTACCCTATTTACCGCTAGTGAAACATCTGCCAATCCGCTATTTTGAATCGTTCCTATGGAGTCTCTCTTTTGTAAAAAACCAATAGGCACATATCCCAATATTTGCCAATTTTTACCGGCGTAAAACCTGCCCCTAAGTTCTGCAAAACTGAAGTTTTCCTTAGAGCTGCTGCCTTCTGTTTGAAACAATGGAGGGTGGGTAGTAGAAAAAGACCCTGTGTGCACGCGCATTCCTACAAAGTGTTTTTTGTATGCCGGCAACAAACCCAAGGATTGCCCGGAGGTGGGTCCGCCGCAAACATCGCAAGCAAAAGAGCTAACAGACCACAAAGAAAACACGATAAAAAAGAGGGCTTTTTTCACGCCGCAAAATTACAAAAAGCAGACAGCTTTTATGTAGCTTTAGTTACAATTGGGAGGATTAACTATGAAACCCAAAAATAGGCAGAAAGGGAGAGAGAGAATTTGTTTTAGACGAAAAATATACGGAATATTGTTAAAAACACCTCAAATGTACCTATGTAAGCATAAAATATATGCTCTTAGCCCTCTTTTATACTAAAACACCCAACGAAAATACCAAAGTAGCAAGCGGAAAAGTTCTATATATACAAATACCTAAAAGACCACTTCTATGCTACAGCATACAGAGTGAAGTAGATAATACACCAGCCCGGCCAAACAATACACTGGCAAAAAGCTTCATAAATTTTTGCAACGCAGCAGCTACCAAAAGGCTAGGGTTTGGAAATTAGAGGGAAAGGAGTATGTTTGTAATCTAAAATAAAGTCTGATACGCGTTAGGTATATAAGAAAGTTAGCAGTCATGCTAAAAAAACGGACAACTACCGACAAAACATTAGTATTTTGACAAAAACGACCTTAAAATTTGTATTTTTGAAACCTAAATGGCAGACAAAGCATACATAACACCCAATGTGCTGAAATGGGCAAGAGAATCGGCAAGAATGACCGAAGAAGCTGCTGCTGCCAAAGTTTCCGTGACGGTTGACAAATTAAAAGAGTGGGAAGCAGGGACAAATCACCCGACAATAAGACAAGCACAAACGCTTGCCAAAGCCTATAAAAGACCATTTGCTTTATTCTTTTTACCAGAAATTCCTCGAGACTTTCAGCCTCTGCAAGACTTTAGAAAATCAGGCTCAAAAAATCTGACAACCTCTTCAATTTTTATCATTAGAGAAATCCAACAAAAGCAAGCATGGATAAGTGATGTATATTCAGAAAATCAAGAAGACAAATTAGAATTTGTAGGTCGCTATTCAATAAAAGATAACCCTCAAGCCGTAGCAAAAGACATTCTTGATACTTTAAAAATAAATCCTGCGTCATACAAGGCAGATAACCCCATTAAGGAGTGGATTGATGCAGCAGAAACGAATGGCATTTTTGTTTCAAGAACAAGTTTTATTCACTCTCGACTCAAACTAGATTCAGAAGAGTTGCAAGGTTTTGCAATTGCGGACCCACATGCACCATTCGTTTTTGTAAACTCTGATGATTGGAATGCACCACAATTATTTACACTTGTTCATGAGTTAGCTCACATTTGGATAGCTGAAACAGGAATTTCAAATGAAGTTGAGCCCGACATAAAACACAAAGACAAGTTTCATCCAGTAGAATTATTCTGCAATGAAGTTGCGGCAAATGCTTTAATGCCAAAAGAAATTGTTTTGAGTTTTGATTCAATTTCTTTTCAGACTTATAAAGATGTTTTCAAGGTTGCAAAGCAATTAGGTGTAAGCTCGTTTGCTCTTTTAGTTCGTGCATTGAATCTTAATTTTATTTCGACAACGACATATCAGAAGTTAAAAAAACAAGCTGATATTGATTATGCGATGTTTTTGAAAAGAGAAGCTGAAAAAAAAGCCAAGCAAAAAGAAAAGGATAAACCAGGCGGACCGAATTACTTTTTGTTACAACTAAATAGAAATAGCAGACTATTTACTCAAACTGTTCTAGATGCATTTCGTGGCGGCTTTATTGAGCCGACATTAGCTAGTAGTCTGTTGAATGTTCAAGTAAATAAATTTCCAAAACTCGAATCCCAATTATTTAGATGAGCACAAAGGCAAACAAATATTGTTTCGATGCCAATGTGTTAATCCAAGCATGGCAAAAATACTACAACCCCAAATTTTGCCCTGATTATTGGAAAATCTTAACCGAACTCGGCAAAAGCGAAAAGATTTTTATTCCGGAATTAGTTTACGAAGAAATCATTCGGACAGAAGACGACCTTTCAAAATGGTTAAAAGGGAGCAAAATCCCATTAAAAAAAATAAGTGAAGGCGTTACCGCTTGCTTACAAGAGATTTATGCTGCTAACCCGATACACAAAAACTTAGTTGACAATACAAAAGCACGTTCATTAGCCGACCCTTGGGTAATTGCTCATGCTTTGCACGAAAATGCAAGTGTAGTTACAAAAGAAGAAAAAGTGACTGCACTAAACTCAACCAGAATAAAAATTCCTAACGTTTGCGACAACATGGGAATTAGGTGGATAAATGACTTCCAATTTATTGACGAGTTAGACATTAAATTCCAATGTTCCTTGACCTAAAGCACCTTCCGCAAAAAATAGTAACTGTTGCAAAACTCTCATAAAACCCAAAAGGCAGGTGTTTTCATCGTTCCAAGATTACCCCCGCCTCTCTACTTTCCATTACTCCTCGAATAAACCTATGTAAGCATAAAAGATATGCTCGTAGCCCTCATTTATACTAAAAAACCCAACTGAAATACCAAAATAGCAAGCGGAAAGGTCCTATATATATACAAATACCTAAAAGACCACTACTATGCTACAGCATACAGAGTGAAGTAGATAATACACCAGCCCAGCCAAACAATACACTGGCAAAAAGCTTCATAAATTTTTGCAACGCAGCAACTACCCATAAGATTAAGGTTTGGTAATTAGAGGGAAAGGATTATGTTTGTAATCTAAAATAAAATCTAATACTTATCAGGACTATACGACAAAATCATGCTGTATGAGTCTGATAAAGTAAGGATTATAAGTAAGTTACCAGTAATTGTATAAAGACAGACACACTAACAATAAAAAATGTAAAATTGAAAAATGGGGAATTAGCTTAATTGGTAAAGCCAGGGCACCGATTTTAAATTGACCACCACCTCAAAGATATTGCCCAGGATGTAGGTTCGAATCCTGCATTCCCCACTAACTTGACAATGAAACAATCACAGGCATACATAGACTTTAAAGAGCGGACACAGGAAATTTTCAATTTTGCTGTATTAGTAACTTTAAGTGTACCTGTATTAAAACAGAACCTGAAACTATTCAACAATAAGATAATCAAAAGACTGCCCGACCCTGATTATTTTGAACCTTCAGTCGTTTATGAAATATCTGATGACACTATTTCAACACTTACAGAAAAAGGACTATCAATTGACAAAATCGACAAGCTGAAACTGTTATTAAATACCCCTATAAATAGTTCAGAGTTTAAAAGTAAGGTTGTTGAAGCAATTGGTGAGACGGAATACAAAGCCAACAGAAACGAAATCAAGAGACAATCAAAAACTTACTCTGAGAACATTAGTAATTGCACAGCAAACTATCAATCAAAACTAGCGACATATCTTTATTTTTCTACGTTCTCATATTTTGAAGCGTTTATAATGGACATTGCAATTGAACTTACAAACTCAATTCAAACGGTAGACAGAGAAAAGTATCTAACAGATTTTAAGCCTACTCAAGACACAATAGCAGATATAAAAAAACTGGACAAAGATTTTGATCCACGAAAAATTGATAGATATAAAAAGTTTTCCAATAAACTGAAAATCCAAGGTTATGTAAACTCGGAGAAACTGCTTCTATCTTCATTACTTGACATTTACAATAATAAGATTGACAACCTTAAAGCAAATGAAATCCCAACATTTCTTGAGAAAACATTGTTGTTCAAAATGACAAAGGATGAATCAGACACGTTTCATTCAATAAGAGATAATCGAAATAAAATTGGTCACGGTGCTAAACATTTTAATCCTCATTTAAATGATGTTATTAATGCAAACAAATTTTTTAAGTCATTAAGCGACAGGATTGACAAGCACATAACTTTATATTTTTTTAAGCTAAAAAACTACTTTGACGAATGAGAACAACTACTACCAAATCGGGTTTTGAGTCAGGCGGGATGACATGCAAACTTGGTACATTGTGCTTCTAATGTACTTTATTACTAAAATGAAACTCTGTGCTCCGAAATCCGCTCGAACGAAAAGCCCGAACCGTTATGCCTCACCCAAAAAGACGACACGACCGACATTAACGAATGAGAAAATACATTGAATACAAAAATGAAATTTCAGCCACCGACTTATATGACGGCTTGGTTGGCTATGGACTTTTTGCAGAAAAAATACCTAACTTTTTGACTAGTGTTGACTTTTTAGCATTTACGAAAACACTAACTTTTCCAATAAACAAAAAGTCCAAAGATTTTATAAGATATTCAAGTATGCGGAATATTAATATTCCAAGACCAATGGCAATACCTGAACCATTTGCATACTCAAATCAAGTAAATTGCTTAGCGGACAATTGGGCTAAATTGCAAAAACACTTTGAAGACAAGACAAAAAATGATTCTTTCAAAATCAGTAGAATTCATTTAAGAAAGCTTGAAAACAAACCTGAACTTTTTGAAATGAACTACAAAAATTTCTCAAAGGACGGAGACCCTGAGCAAGACATAGTAATTAAAAGTAAATATGTTGCATTGGCTGATATTTCAAATTGTTTCCCAAGTGTTTATAGTCATTCAATTTCTTGGGCATTAGTAGGTAAAAGTTTAGCCAAGTCAAAATCAACAGACAAACACGAGTGGTTTAATCAAATTGATTTCAATACACGTAATTTAAAGCACGGAGAAACAAATGGAGTTTTAATTGGACCGCACTCTTCAAATCTAATTTCAGAAATTATACTTGTAACAGTTGATAATGAACTAACACAACAAGGTTTTAAATACATAAGAAAGATAGATGACTATACTTGTTATGTTGACACATACGAAGAAGCGGATAGATTCTTTTTGAGTTTATCAGAAGAACTAAAAAAATATGAATTAGCACTTAATGGCAAAAAATCAAAAATAATTCCTTTGCCATTGGCAAGTGTTAAGAATTGGGTAACTAAATTGAACCATTTTAATTTTACCAACACGTACATTGTAAATTTTAAAGAAGCAATTCGAGTAAAAGAATTAAAAGGCTTCATTGACTTTGCAATTGAACTAATGTTGGACGAAGATTCTGACACTTCAATATTAAATTATGCTATAAAAATTCTTTCTAACAAGCATTTAGACACAAACGCAAAAGATTACTACATAAAGCAAATACACCATTTAGTTTTACTTTATCCATATTTAATAAATCTTCTTGAACCAAAAGTGTTTGAACCGCACAAAATTGACAAAAGCATAATTAAAAGAATAGCACAAGATATTTATGCCTATGGACTTAAAAAGAAAATTTATGAAGCCTGTTCTTACGCAATATATTGGGCAATTAAATATGATTTTGATATTGAAATAGGAACTATTAAACAAGACTCTATAAATTCCTTGGACTGCATATTTTTAATGATTTCATATTTATATGATAAGAAGCATAACAAAAAAGCATATCTAAAAGAATATGAAGACCTATCTAAAATTTTAAAGAAAGACGATTTTGACAGGTATTGGCTTTTTATTTATGAAACCTTACCTTCGACTGAATTGACAGATAATTATAAAACAATGAAAAAAAACGGATTGACATTTATTAAACCAGAATTTAACTAATGAAAGAAGGGCGAAGGCGTATCAGGCGTTTGGCAAAAAATGCGGGTTCAGTGGTTAAATAGAGCTTTATACTTCTTTGTCTTGTCCTGAAATAATTTTACACAAAAAAGTCCTCCCCCCTTAATACCCTTCTCCGCCTTGCATCATGCCGGCTAGTAGGTCGCCAAAGGAGTAGCCGGTTTCTATTTCTTTGCGGCTAATTCTGGATATGCTAGCAAGTCCATGGAGTATGAGTTCCTTTACTACCACTATTTCTTTGGGGTCTACAATCAGTTCTTTTTGTTTTTCCAACAGTTCATTTAATCCGGGAACAGAATTTATTTTTTTAACAAACTCTTTTTCTGACATATCGGAGTATATGTTTAAGGTATTGCCCTGCTCAAACCATTCGGTTATTTCCCTAAAATAGTCTGGTCCAGATTCTTTTCCTTTTTTACGAATCTTGGTAACATAAGGAACCATGTCTGTAAACACTTGCTTTATACTTTGTATAATCAAAGAAACCGCCACATTGTATGGCCCTTCTTGCTCCCCTTCGTATACCATTTCCACTTTCCCTGTTATAGAAGGTACCACCCCTGCAAAATCCGAAACCCTTACCACTCCTTTTGTTTCGCCATTCAACAGCATTCTTCTCTCTGCGGTACTCATTAGATTTTCGAATGCGGTAATACTCATACGGGCAGAAACCCCACTTTTGTGGTCTACAAACTCGCTTTCTCTGGCTTTAAAGGCTATATTTTCTAAAATAGTATGGATAAACTCAGGTACATGAATGTTTTTTTTCTGAAAATCCGAAAGCCTAGCTTCCTGCTTGGTTACACTTTTGGCTGTTTCTAAACTTTTGGGATAATGGGTTAAAATTTGGCTGCCTATTCTGTCTTTTAGCGGAGTAATAATGCTTCCACGGTTGGTATAGTCTTCTGGATTGGCAGTAAATACAAATTGAATATCTAAGGGCAATCTCAATTTAAATCCACGGATTTGCACATCGCCTTCCTGCAAAATATTGAACAAAGCTACTTGGATTCTGGGTTGTAAGTCTGGCAATTCATTGATAACAAAAATACTGCGATGGCTTCTAGGGATTAGTCCATAATGGATTGCATTTTCGTTTGAAAAAGAAATTTTGAGATTGGAAGCCTTTATGGGGTCTATGTCGCCTATCAAATCCGCGATAGACACATCTGGAGTTGCTAGTTTTTCTACATATCTTTCGCTACGGTGCATCCAAGCAATAGGTAATTTATCCCCTAATTCTTCCACTCTTGCTTTGGTGGATTGGGTAATAGGCTGGAGCGGGTCTTCGTTTAGATCAGAACCTTCTACCACAGGCACCCATTCCTCTAACAAATTTACCATTTGACGGGCAATGCGTGTTTTTGCTTGGCCCCTTAAACCCAAAAGATTAATGTTGTGACCTGAAAGTATGGCCCTTTCTATAGCCGGGATTACGGTGTCTTCGTAGCCAAGTATTCCTTCAAACACATTGGTTTTATTCTGATAACTTGCTATTAAGTTTTTTCGTAATTCTGCTTTTACATTTAGCGGTTTGTAACCAGAGGCTATTAACTCTCCTAGGGTTTTTATTTGTGGTTGATTGCTCATTTTTATTTGGTTCTTTTTCTTTTGTTTCTCTCAAAATCTTGAAAAATGTATTCTCCCAAACCTTGTAGGCTGGTGTAGAATGCTTTTCCATTGTTTGTTTCTGTAAACTCTTCTACAAATTGTTGTAAGTATGGGTCCTTGGCTATCATAAAAGTAGTAATTGGAATGCCTAATCTTTTGCATGCGGCTGCCATATTTAGGGTTTTATTTACGATTTTACGGTCTAGGCCAAAGCTGTTTTTGTAGTATCCGCCTGCTTCTTTCAGGCAACTTGGCTTGCCATCGGTTATCATGAAAATTTGTTTGTTTGAATTTTTCCTTTTCCGCAGTATTTCCATTGCCATTTCTAGCCCAGCTACGGTATTGGTATGGTATGGCCCAACTTTTAAATAAGGCAATTCTTTTACTGTAATTTGTTCTGCATCGTCTCCAAAAGTAACAATATCTAAAGTGTCTTTGGGGTATTTTGTTTTTATCAGTTCTGCCAATGCCATTGCCACTTTTTTGGCAGGTGTAATTCTGTCTTCGCCATACAAAATCATAGAGTGGGAAATATCTATGAGCAATACTGTGCTGGTTTGGGTTTTGTATTCTTTCTCGAATACTACCAAATCTCTTTCGCTTAAGTTTAAGTTGTCTACTCCTCCAGAAATTTGTGCGTTTTTTATACTATCGGTTGCAGAAATGGAGTCTATGGCATCGCCAAATTCAAAGGCTCTGGTTTCGGGTTGAATCTCATCTCCATTTCCAGAAAACCGGGTTTTGTGGTTTCCCAATTTGGTTTTTTTAAGCTTGCCAAAAATCTGTTCTAGACTATCTTTTCGAATGGTTTGTTCTGTTTTTGAGGTAATTTCGAAGGAGCCGTCGCCTTTTCTATCCTCTATGTAACCTTTGGACTTAAGGTCTTCTACAAAATTACCCATGCCATAGCTATTGTCGGTAATTTTAAATTTCCGGTCCAATTCATTTAGCCAATCCAAGGCCTCGGTAAAATCGCCCGCTGTATACAAAAGCAGTTCTTTGAATAAGTCAAAAAGTTTTTCAAAAGAAGGGTTTTTGTGGTCGGTAATTTTGAGTTTAGAAAAATGGTAGCCTAGCATGATAAATTACAACAATCTTAAAGGGTGAAATGTTTCAAATTTTATTTGGTGTAAAATTAACCAAGAAAGCTAGTTTACACAAACATTATTCCACGAATCGTGTTTTAAAATAGGATTCTTTCTTATAAAAATATTTTAAACCATTGCCTCTTGAAATTTACTACAGAATACGAAGAAATAAAAGCAAAGATAAACGCTATTAGCCCCATAAAATATGGGCAAAGTAGAAATTATATAGATGGGGCGGTTACTTACCTTTCGCCATATATCTCTAGGGGGGTAATAAGTACCAAGCAAGTTTTACAAAATGTTCTCTCGCGAGGCTACAAACTTTCCCAAATAGAATCCTTTGTAAAAGAGCTTTGTTGGCGAGATTATTTTCAGCGAGTAGGACAGCACAAAAATCTTCATCAAGATATAAAACAAGCCCAAGAGTTTGTAGCCCACAGGGCTTTGCCAAAGGCTGTTTTAGAGGCAAAATCAGGCATAGAAGGCATAGACAAAGCGATAGAAAATTTGTATACTACAGGCTATATGCACAACCACTGCAGAATGTATACCGCCTCCTTAGTATGCAATGTAGCCAAGGCCCACTGGCTTTTGCCTGCTCAATGGATGTACTACCACCTACTAGATGGCGACTGGGCCAGTAATGCTTGCAGTTGGCAATGGGTAGCTGGCGCAAACAGCAGTAAGAAATACTATGCAAACCAAGAAAATATAAACAGATACACTCACACAAATCAAACCGAAACTTTTTTGGATACGAGCTATGAAGCGATAGTAAAATCGCCAATTCCTGCTCCTTTGCAGGGTAACTCCTCCCCTATATTCAAAACCGAATTATCTGTTTCCGACACCATACAAATAGACTCTAATCTGCCCACTCTGATTTACAACTACTACAACTTAGACCCCTTGTGGCACTGCGATAAAAATGCGAACAGAATTTTGCTATTAGAACCTGCTTTTTTTGACAAATATCCCGTAAACTCCAAGTGCATAGAGTTTGTATTACAACTCGGTAAAAACATAAAAAACCTGCAAGTCTACGTGGGTTCCTTCGCCAGTTTATGCAGTGCCTATGCCTTGCAAAATGTAGTGTACAAAGAACACCCTCTAAATGAAGGATATTTTGGAGTACAAGAACCAAGAGATTGGATATGTGAAAGTGTTTCTGGCTATTTCCCTTCTTTTTTTGCTTATTGGAAAAAAGTAGAAAAAGAGCTGATTAAAACCACGCAAATACAAAATCTTACTCTATTTGAGGATGAAAAAACGAAAAGGCATGAGGGATAATAAACGCATAAAAAATGAATTCAAACCATCAAACAAAGAGTGTTGCTCTTGTTTTCCCACACCAACTATTTGAAAAAACCGAATGGATGAAACAATGCGATGCTATTTATATAGTAGAAGAAACCCTGTTTTTCAACCAATATCTTTTTCACAAACAAAAAATTGCCTTTCATAGGGCTAGCATGAAGTATTATGAAAACTATTTGAAACAATCCCACCCACAAGTACACTATATCGACAGCCAAAATCCGCTGTGCGACACACCGCTTTTGATTCAAAACATTGGACAACAAGGGGTAGAGAAACTGTACTACATAGACCCAACAGACAATTGGTTGGAAAAAAGAATAGAAAGTGCAAGCCAAAAAACAGGAATTAGTACCACAAAATATGCAAACCCGCTGTTTGTAAACACAAGCCAAGAAAACGAGGCTTTTTTTTCTGGAAAAAAAAGGATGTTTCAAACAGACTACTACAAATACCAAAGGCAAACGCGTAAAATTCTGCTCGAAAATGACAAACCCCTAGGCGGCAAATGGACTTACGACGACGAAAACAGACTAAAATATCCCAAAGATAAAACAGCGCCCAAAACCAAATTTTGCGAAAACAACACCTGGTACAAAGAAGCCATAGAATACACCAAGCAATACTTTAGCAAACACTATGGGCAATGCAATAGCGACTATCAATATCCCTGCACCCACCAAGAAAGCAAGACATGGTTTCAAGAATTCCTACAAACCCGATTTGCCGAATTTGGGCCCTACGAAGACGCAATTGTTATCAAAGAATTGGTATTACACCACAGTTTGCTTAGCCCACTGCTCAATGTTGGTTTACTTAGCCCAGAATATGTTATAAGTCAAGCCGAACAGTTTGGGATAGCCCAGAACATCCCACTAAACTCAACCGAGGGATATATTCGGCAAGTATTGGGTTGGCGAGAGTTTATTAGGGCCGTATACGAACTTAAGGGCACCGAAGAAAGGTGTCGCAACTATTGGGGTTTTAGCAGAAAAATTCCGAAAAGTTTTTGGGAAGGAACTACAGGGATAGAACCCTTGGACAGTACAATAAAAAAAATATTGTCAACGGGATATTGCCACCATATAGAGCGGCTTATGGTTTTGGGCAATTTCATGTTGCTTTGCGAATTCGACCCCGATGAAGTGTACCGTTGGTTTATGGAACTTTTTATAGACTCCTATGACTGGGTAATGGTGCCCAATGTATATGGCATGAGTCAATTTGCAGACGGAGGACTAATGGCTACCAAACCTTACATAAGCGGTAGTAATTATCTAATGAAAATGAGCGACTTCCCCAAATGCGAATGGCAGCAAATTTGGGATGCTTTATTTTGGAGATTTATGCATGTACACCGCGATTTCTTTTTACAAAACCCAAGACTTGGAATGCTCGTAAAAACCTGGGACAAAATGCCAGAAGAAAAAAGACAAGGGCATTTGAATAGGGCAGAGACTTATCTCCATAGCTTATCAAAATAAAAGAAATAAAAAAACTTTGGGGTAAATCTGTCGGTTTATTGGGTAGTCCAAGACTACTATCCATTATAAATCCTTAGAGCCCTTCGGAACTCTAAGGATAGTGGGGAATAAAAACCATGCGAAGAAAAAGTCTTTTACCCTTATGGTAAACGCTTTAAATGCGACCTTGAATACTCATGTGGAAATACGGTATTGTATTCAGCAAATATTTCATTGTTCTTAAATACACCTGTCGAAGGTCCATCTAATTGCGTTAGTATTCTACCACCGCCAGAGCTTCCTTGGATTATGAAAACTTTATCCTTTACAAATCCCCTGTTGTCAAAATGATGAGAAGAACTATCTCTCTGCTTAATGGTAAACAAGACTCCACTTTCCCACGTTTTATCATTTGTAAAAAAGGTGCCTTTGCTTGCTATCACTAATGGATGTCTGTATATTTTATCTAATTGTTTCGTCCATAACCCTGTAGAAGTATCTAAGTTTACAAACCTAAACATACTATCAATAACTTCGTATTTCCCAACAATTGCATCCCTGTTGTCAAATTTTTCTTCCGTCGTTTTTCTGCAAGATGAAAAACCCACAAAAAATACAAGACTAAGAAAGAATAATTGAATTGGTTTTACATTCATTTGGGAATCAATAAATGGATTCATCTTTGTTTATGTACAAATATAGCAATAATTATATCCGAAAATCATATTTAATAGTGCTTTTACTTATTTTTTCGCCATTGTTGTTCCCCAATATATTGACGGATCACCAATTATTTAAAATAAGGCTTGTTGGGATAACACCATGGGCGGAAAGGAATGTCACTACAATTTCCACTATTATAAAAATAATATCAAGGTGAAAATTATCTAAAATTAATAAATTCTCTTACATTTGTTTATAAATAACCGCACATGAAAGCAAATTTTAAATTTATTCTAAGCATCTTTTTACTGGTTTATTTTTTAGGGGTTTTTTCTTGTAGACCTTGTAATAATACAGGATTGATTAAGCAGATAGTTATTGATTTAACCTGGGACTTTGTGGAAATTGAAAACCTAGATTCTTTTAAGTCTGGAGAGCGACTTATTAGAAAAAACCAGACGAAAGATTCAGTGAGGTACGAAGATTTTGCCATGGATATAAACACCATTACAAAAATGGTTTCCTCTGAAAAAAAGAATTTCAATTTTAGCCTTATACAGCAAGCCTATGCTTGCGAACCTGCAATTCCCGCGGTACAAGAAAGTATCCTTGATTTTGAAATAACTTCTGACCAAGAATATGACAGAAACCACCCAGCAGGAAATAATCTGGCTGATTTATTTGAAATTTCCATACTAGAGCCTATTAACCAAGTTACAAATAGTGGCTTTATGGATTTGACTGCTTTTTTACAAAACGATCCTAAAATTCCATTTCAATTTACTCTAAAACTAAAGTCTCCACCAGCTGTTTCCAAAAATTTAAAGTTCAAGTTTTTTCTTCTTTTATTTGGAAACAACGAGCCAAGTACTTTTGAGTTTGAAACAAACGAGATAACGGTATTGCGTTAATCCCATTAGAAGGTAAATTTTTAAAAACATATTCGTAGTCCAAGACTACTATTCATTATTAATTCTTAGAGCCGATTGGAACTCTAAGGATAGTGGGTTATTAAATACTTATGCGCTGTTGGTGTTAAGGCCGTATGTGCTGGACTTTGCACACACATGGCCAGAATATCATGGCATTTTATTAATTTATACTTTTTGGCATTGCCCAAAAAGTAACAAAAAAGCTAGTCCCGGAAAATAATTTTTGGGCTCCCATTTGCTTTTTGGGACCACGGCGGGTGATATCCCACTCAGTGTGATCTTCCCTTGTGGTTGCCCCCAAAAAGCTGCATTCCCACCCAAAAATTCTTTAACGGGACATTGGCTGACGCAAAAAAATACACATCTTGAAACTTATATTTTTCAAATCAAAGAATATTTAAATCTTATAAAGAGACATCAAAAGAAGTGCTGTACAAGTAACGGCCAGTGTAAGTTTGCCAAAGGGAAGGGGAGTAATAGGGCTGGATTATGAAAAAATAAGGAGGAGGGAATGTCGTGGTTCGATACAATTTTTGCTAGCGCAAAAATCACTCACCATGACATTTCCTTCGAGAGCCTCAGGATGACATCCTGCGCTTGTCATGGTGAGGCTCTCGAACCNNGGTGAGGAAAAGGTAACCTTTAAGATAGTTGTCCTTTTATTAAAAACATATTCGTAGTCCAAGACTACTGTTCATTAAAAATCCTTAGAGCCCTTCGGAACTCTATGGATAGTGGGGCCTGTCATGGTGAGGCTCTCGAACCATGGATGAGGGTAATGTCGTGGTGAGGAAAAGGTAACCTTTAAGAAAGTAGTCCTTTTTTTAAAAAAATATCCGTAGTCCAAGACTACTGTTCATTAAAAATCCTTAGAGCCCTTCGGAACTCTAAGGATAGTGGAACCATGGATGTGTGGAAATGTCGTGGTCCCCTTCGAGAGCCTCAGGACGAGCTTTACAATCCACCGAAGATTTTCTCTTAGGAGGGCCTAGCCAATAAAAAAGGGTTGCAAAACAAATTGCAACCCTTTATATAAATAATATTCTATCCTCTTATAAGTGAATACACTCGTTGTAAGCTTGAGCAGCTGCTTCCATTATTGCTTCGCTCATAGTTGGGTGAGGGTGCACAGATTTAATGATTTCTATGCCAGTAGTTTCAAGTTTTCTTGCTACCACTGCTTCTGCGATCATGTCAGTAACCCCTTCGCCAATCATGTGGCAACCAAGCCACTCGCCATATTTTGCATCAAATATAACCTTAACAAAACCGTCTTTATGACCGCTTGCGCTGGCTTTACCCGAAGCAGAGAATGGGAATTTTCCTACTTTAATTTCGTATCCTTTTTCTTTTGCTTGTTCTTCTGTAAGACCAACCGAAGCAACTTCTGGATGGCTATAGGTACATCCTGGGATATTGCCATAGTCCAGAGGCTCTGGGTGGTGACCCGCAATATTTTCTACACAAATAATTCCTTCTGCAGAAGCAACGTGTGCTAGAGCTGGTCCGTGAACTATATCTCCTATTGCATAAACGCCTTCAATATTTGTTTTGTAGTAATCGTCTACCAAAACTTTTCCTTTGTCTGTTTTCACACCCATGCTTTCTAAGCCAAGGTTCTCCAAATTGGTTTGAATACCTGCAGCAGAAAGAACAATGTCGCATTCTATTACTTCTACTCCTTTTGGAGTTTTTACAGATACTTTACATCCTTTGCCAGAAGTATCTACTGACTCAACTGCGCTAGAGGTCATTATGTTTAACCCCTTTTTCTTGTATATTTTTTCTAACGCCTTAGAAACCTCTACATCTTCTACTGGTAAAATTCTGTCTTGGAATTCTACGATAGTAACTTTTGTACCCATAGTAGAATAAAAGTAAGCGAACTCTACCCCAATAGCACCTGAGCCAATAACTACCATGCTTTCTGGTTTTTTGTCTAGGGTCATGGCCTTGCGGTATTCCACCACTTTGCTGCCATCTATTTTTACATTAGGCAATTCTCTTGCTCTAGCTCCTGTAGCAAGGATAATATGGGCAGCTTCTGCGATTTCTTTTTTGCCCGCATTGTCTACTTCTACTTTTCCTTTGCCAGCTAACTTGCCATAGCCTTGAATTACAGTAATTTTGTTCTTTTTCATCAGAAACTCAATTCCTTTGCTCATGCCTGCAGCAACGCCTCTAGAGCGCTGAATTACTGCATTAAAGTCTTCCGAAAACTCTTTTACAGTAATGCCATAATCCGATGCATGCTGTAGGTATTCATACACTTGTGCAGATTTCAACAAAGCTTTGGTAGGAATACAACCCCAGTTAAGGCATACTCCGCCAAGTTCTGCTTTTTCTACTATGGCTGTTTTTAAGCCTAATTGTGAAGCTCTAATAGCAGCTACATAACCGCCTGGTCCGCTTCCAATAACAATAAGATCAAATTTCATGGATATTTTCTTTTTTTTGAATTGCAGCGCAAAGTAAGGAATATTTTTTGGTTAAGACCCTATTTTATTCTGCTTTTTTTATGGCTTGGGGCATGGCCTTTGAAAACAAGCCTAAGCTATAACACTCTTTTAAAATAATTTTACTCTTTTCCCTTGGGGAGAAAATACCTTAGTGTGGAATATAGCCGTGGGTACTTTGTTGCTTCAAATAAAAACAAAGAGGCAGTAGTTTATTTATAATTAATATTCTGAATTCTTGCTTGTTATAATAAAAAAACATACTTTTGAAAGACAATACTATCTTATAACGCCTATTTAAGGCCTTAACAGGTGGTAAAAGTTCTTTTTTAAACCAAACAAACACACCAAATGAAACACAAGATTTACTACTTTGGAATACTCCTTGGGGTATTCTATTTAACCGGCTGTTCTAAGGACAAGGCTCCTGAAAAAGTCTCAGGAATGCTAGAGTTTACCACAGCAGGAGATCATACCTTTAAAATAGAGGCCAAAGACATACAGGCTACTATAACCATTGTAGGAGCTGGCGGCGGGGGCGGTGGTGGAGTACCGTTTACCAATGGGGGTAGTTCTACTGGAGGGGGCGGAGGCGGTGGCGCTGGTGAAGTGAAAGTTTTCGGGAATGTAAGTTTGCAAGAAAATGTGCAATACTCTATTTTGGTAGGAGAAGGCGGAGAAGGTGGCAATGTAAGCCAAAGCGGAAAGAATGGTCAAAAAACAGAAATTTCCTTGTTGCAAATCCCTTTATTTAGTGCATTATCTGGAAAGGGCGGTTTTAGTAATTCGGCAAACTCTACTTCTGGTGGAAACGGAGGGGAAGGTTATCCTTCAGGAAACAAAGGTGGCTCTGGAGAAATATTGGACGTAACTTGGTCGGGAAAAGCAGGGTCGGGAGGCAATGGCGGAGACAACCAGAGCAGCAAAGGGAAAGGCGGCAACGGGGGCAATGGATGCGCAGTTGCAAACAATGCTGTAGCAAGCAGCCCCCAAGCAGGAACTAGAGGCGCCAATGGATATGTTAGGATTGAATGGGTTGGATTGAAATAGGGAGTCAAAAATCTCACGATATGGTTTTTACCCCATTAGTTTTATTTTATTTCCGTGTACAGTGGGCAGTGGTCGCTTTGCATGTGTTGTGGACAGATTTGGGCATGCAACAACTGGTCCTTTAGTTCTGGGCTTACACTAATGTAATCTATTCGCCAACCCTTGTTTTTACCTCTCGCTCCTGCTCTGTAACTCCACCAAGTATATTGGTGGGGTTCTGAATTAAAAACCCTAAAGGTGTCTACAAATCCGCTCTCAAAAAACTTATCCATCCAAGCCCTTTCTTCGGGCAAAAATCCGCTAGAATTTTTGTTAGAAACCGGGTCGTGAATGTCTATTGGTTTGTGGCAAATATTATAATCCCCGCAAACAATAAGTTTGGGGAATGTATGGTGAAGAGAGTGAATATGTGAGAATATATGGTCTAAAAACTCCATTTTAACTTCTTGGCGACTGTCGCCACTAGAGCCTGAAGGAAAATAAGCAGAAATCACAGAAAAATCCTCAAAGTTTGCTTGAATAATTCTGCCTTCACTATCAAAAAGCTCATGGCCGCAGCCTTTGGTAACACTTAAAGCCTCTTTTTTGCTAAGAATTGCCGTACCGCTGTAGCCTTTTTTTTGTGCCGGGAACCAATAACAATGGTAACCTAAAGCTATAAATTCGAGCGTTGGTATTTGGTCTTCTGTAGCTTTAATCTCTTGTAAACAAAGGATGTCGGGGTTTTCCTCTTGTAGAAATTCAATAAAGCCCTTGTTTATTGCTGCCCTTATTCCGTTTACGTTATAGCTCATTATTTTCATGCAACAAATATAAAAAGTCAGTACAGATTCTCCGGAAATTTTCATCTTTTTAAATTTAGCGACAATAGTTCGCAAGTTTGGCTGTAAATTTGCGCTTACATCATTTCCATGTACTATACTTATTTGAAAAATTATTCGGCCTTGCTAATTCTGAGTTTGCTAAGCATAGGATTATATTCACAGCAAATCCAGCTTTTGAATTCGGACAATTTGCGCATAGATGGAATAAACAAGATGAAATATTGCACAGGGAATATTCGCATTCTAAATGACGGGGTTTACATACACTGTGACTCCGCAGCGATAAACGACGCACAAAACACCATGGAAGGCCATGGAAATGTATATATTTTTCAGCCAGATACCTTTAACCTTAGGGGCAAGATGGTTTTTTTTAATGCCAACACCAAAATGGCAAGGGTATCTGGAGATGTGGTTTTAAGCGACAATCAAATGGTTTTGAACACCCCGTTTATAGATTACAATACTTTAAACAAGTCTGGTTCTTACAGTTCTGGAGGCACCATATTAAGCGGGAGCGATGTTCTTAGCAGCGAAAAAGGCTACTATGATTCCCGAAACAAAGTAGCTTCTTTTAGAAAGAATGTTTTGTTAAAAAACCCAGACTATACTGTTATAAGCGACACCTTGCAATATTTTACTTCAAAAAAAACGGCATATTTTTTTGGACCCACTACCCTACTTTCCGACAACAACAAAATAGAGTGCGTATATGGGTGGTACAATACTTCTCTAAAACAATCTTCTTTTAGCAAAAGAGCCCACCTATATAGCCAAACTAGCATAGTAAGTGCCGATAGTTTTTTCTACGACAGAGGCAAAGGCATAGGACTGGCATATGTAGATATTGTATTATACGACACTTTGGAAAACTTTAAAGTATATGGGCAAAATGGTTGGTATAATGAAAATTCTAAAGTAGCTAAAATTAGTGAATGGCCTATGGCCGAAAAGTTCTCAGAGAAGGACACTTTTTTTGTGTTAGCCGATACCTTCTATTATTTTTCAGATACAGCAAACCGCAGACTAGAAGCACTAAAAAATGCAAAAATATTGTCGGCTGAAATGAGTGGCAAAAGCGACTCCTTATATTACTTTACCAAAGACTCTTGTATAGTTATGAAAAACACCCCATATCTTTGGAATGGAAAAAGTCAAATAAACGGCGACTCTATACATATACAAATGCGAGAAAACAAGATACATACCATGCATGTGGTCGAAAATTCATTTGTAATCTCCTGGCATGAAGAAGACCGATTTGACCAAATAGCAGGCAATAGAATTACAAACTTTTTTGATAACAATAAGTTGCAACTCGTAGATGTGGATGGCAAGGCCCAGTCTATATATTACAGCCGCGACAACGATACTGGGGCGTATTCTGCTATAAATAAAATAGAAAGCGGAAAAATGGCCATTTATTTAGATAGCAACAAGGTATCACAAATTAAAATATTTCCTAGCCCAAACCCTTCTGGCAAATTATACCCCCCAAAACAATTTAGCACAGAGGATAAAAAACTAAAAGGTTTTACCTGGCTGCCTCACTTACAGCCTGTAGCAATAGATTTTATTGAAAGACGGCCTGTAGCAAAAAACAACACAGAAAATGGAAAAAATTAGACTCTTTTTATCCGATTTTTGGAAACACTCCTACTCTAGCTCAACCGAGAAAATATTGGCTACAATTCTTGGCATTATTTTGCTATTTATTGTTCGCAGTATTATTATAAAAGTAAGTAGAAAGTCCATACAAAAAGATGTGATCTTTATTCGCTGGAAAAAAGGAACAAATACCGGGTTCTATATTTTTAGTTTAATCCTTTGTGGTTTTATTTGGATACAAGGGTTTAACTCCTTTGCTACTTTGGTTGGTTTGGTTTCTGCTGGTATGGCTATTGCTTTTAAAGAACCGCTTTTAAACATTGGCGGCTGGGCATATATTTTGGCCCGCAGACCTTTTATTATAGGCGATAGAATAGAAATAGACGGGATAATAGGCGAGGTTTTAGACATTCGATTGTTTATGTTTAGCCTACAAGAAGCAGGTGGGCTTAGGGCGGGTGCGGAGCAGATTACAGGGAGAATTGTACACGTGCCCAATGCAAAAGTATTTACCTTGTCTGTTTCTAATTTTACAGAAACAACACCATATATTTTTCATGAAATCACCATTTTGCTAAGCCTTGGCAGCAAATGGGAACTGGTAGAAGCAAAACTATTGGAAATAATGGAAAAGCACCCTGAGTATTGGAAGGCTCCTCAAAAACTAAAGTCGGACAACAATTTTAGAGAATACTACCTTTTTGGAACAACAGAAGAGCCTATTGTATTTGCCAGACTATGCGAAGATGGAATAGAACTTTGTTTAAGATTTACAGCAGAACCGCGAAAACTTAGAAAAACAGAGGATGCTATATGGCGACAACTCATTCCATTTGTTCAACAGCACAAAGAAGTACAACTTGCGTATCGTCCTAGAAGAATTATTAGTGAAAACAACCAAGGTGGAGTAATTGGTTAATTCCTTTTAGAGTTCTTGTTCGGGTTCTTTTACTTTTAGTTTAGCTATTGGCTTGCGATACTTTATAGAGGGAATAAATGCAGCAAGAGTTAATCCAAACCAAAGCTGCCAAGTATATGGATTTAAAGAAGCAACCATATAGCTCTCGAAAATACCGATAATTACTGCTCCAAAAAAGAAAGGTGCAATACTTACAGATATTTTTTGGCCCTTAAAAACCAAGCGGATAATTCCTATTAAAAATGAAAGCAAGCCCAAAAACCCAGTATTTAGCCAAATGGTTAAATAGGAACTGTGGATATTGCCGTAATTGTGGATTAGCATAGGGATTTCTGCATAGTACTTTTGATCCCATTTGGAATACTCCTCGTATGTAAAACCATGGCCTATCCAAAAATGATTTTGAATTTCGCGCCAACAAGCATCCCAAATATATATCCTGCCAGAGGCATAAGAAAGAGTGTCCACTCGCACTTCTTCTGTAAGGTTATAAGCCATTGCAAACTGCTCTACAAGCGCCATGATTAAGCCATATCCAGACCCGATGATAAGAACCAATACAAAACCAACAAAAAACTTTACGCGTATAAACCTAAAAAGAAAAAAAACGCCTAAGGAGAGCATGGCATTGCGTGAGGCTGCTAGTAGTATTGCCAATAAAAATACCGCAACAAAAGAATAAAATACTTTTTTGGTTAATAATTTGGGGAATAGGTCGCGTACAAGAAAAAGATTCATGATTAAAAGCGCAGAAAAAATCCCTACCCCATTTGGGTTTCTATGTATTCCATTAAACCTTCCTAGGTAGGCATAAGAGCCAGGAGATATTCGCGACATAAGAATGCTAAACCCATACAACACAAAAAATACAAAAAACAGATTGCGTAAAAAACTTGCAGCTCCTGGTTTCTGGAAGATTTGCACCAAATAGGTTGGTACTACCACCAACAAAAGACCATAGGAAATTAATTTTTGAAACCCAATTAGCCTAGAATTTACAAAAACCAAACCAAGTAATGCAACCAACAAATAAGGCCAAAAATAAGAGAAAAATGATTTGTTTAATGCGTTTTTATACTTAACCAAAGCAAAACCACCCATAAGCAATGCAATAAAATCCTTGGATTTTGCAGCATTCATAAACATAGGCGTAATACTGTCGGAAAACAAAAGCAAGCTAACAAATAAGATAAAAGCATTGGCTATATTATTTTTGGATAGATTGTATGCAACCACCAAAAATGAAAAAGTACTGCCAACTATAGCACCGCCTACAAGAGAAGCCAACAAAATAACCGCCAACTGAATTAAAATTGACTTAGATTGTTTGAAAAGAAACATTAATTCTCTAAAGAGCTGTCCCATATTATTATTACTCTTCTAGTAGTTTCATGCAAGCCTCCACATCTTCTATTAACTTGGTAAGCCTGTGTTTGGCTGTGGTTTTATCTTTGGAACCAAGCATTTCTGCAATTATTTTGGTTTTTAGTTTTTCTTCTAATTTTTGAATAGAGTTCTTTTGGATTTTTACAAGTTTCTCCAGCCTTAAAACCTCTTCTTGCAGCAATTGATTTTCCTTTTTTAAACGAATAGATTTTTCCCCAATTTCTTTCAAATTGGTAGAAAGCTGCTCTAGTGCATGTTTCGTATATTCACTATGTTTATTTTCTGATTTTTGCACCTAATTGTTTTTCAAAAGCCAGCATCAATTTATTCATAATGGATTCAATCTGTTTTTCATCCATTGTTTGTTCTTCGTTGTATAGTTCAAAAGCCAAAGAGTATGCTTTTTGGTTGGCCTCCAATGGTTCTCCTTCAAATACATCAAAAGTAAAGATGTTTTTTAACTGCTTCTTTTCTATTTGCTTCGCCAATTTAAAAATACTCTCAAAACTCACCGCTTTGTCTATAACCAAACTCAAATCTCTTCGCACAATAGGGAATTTAGGGATGTCTTTTATCTTAAAATCTTGTTTTAGAGTTGATTTATATAGCTTGTTCCAATTTATTTCTGCAAGTACGGTGGGGTTTTTTGCATCTGTTGCTTTTAATAGTTCGTCGGGTGCTTGACCAAGAAATAAAAGCCCGTTTTTTTCAGAAATTTCTTCTATTCCTAGCAGCTTTGCTAGGCCTTGTAAAATATTTTTCATGAAAAAATATTCTGCCTTTTGGTTTTTGTTTTCCCAAGATTCTGCATGTAAGTTACCAGAGGCAGCAAGTACAATTTTTTCTGTTTCTGCAAAAGCTCCACTTTCTTTCTTTTGGTATGTTTTGCCAAATTCAAAAAGTAAAATGCTGTCTGCTTTGCGTTTCTGATTGTATGCTACAGACTCTAAAGCACCATGCAACATGCTAGTACGCATTATAGCCATGTCTTGCGACAATGGATTTTTAACATAGACCACGGTATTGTCATTTTCTTCCACATACCTTTTTTTGGTCATAGAATTGTTTTGCATTTCGTTGAACCCTAGTGCCCTAAGGAAAGAGGAAATTTTGTATTTACTAGCTAACTGCTTATCTATTCCCACTCCCGGCTTAGGAAGGGCAAAGTGCATGTCTTTTTTAAGTGGGATATTTTCAAACCCATAAATTCTGATAAGTTCTTCTATTACATCAATTTCTCGGGTTACATCACTTTTAAAAACAGGCACAAGAAGCTGCCATTCTGTATCTGATTTAGAAACAACATGGATTTCTAAATTGTTAAGAATTTCGTCTACTTTGGCAGCAGGTATTTCTATGCCACATATTCTTTTTAGCTCGCTTTTGTGAAGGGTTATTTCAAATGGTGCAAGAACCTTGGACTGTACGTCAAAAACTTGACTGTAAGCCTCTGGCTTGCTGTTTTCTTGAAGTAAGGTTAAAAACATTTGCAAAGCCCAAGTGGTGTCTAGGGGATTGGTTCCCCTTTCGAAGCGGAAAGATGCATCGGTATTAAGGGCATGTGATTTAGCAGATTTACGAACCATAGCTGGGTCGAAATAAGCACTTTCAATAAAAATATTTTTGGTATTAGAATCTACAGCGGAGTTTTGCCCACCCATTACCCCAGCTATAGCTACAGGCTTTTTACTATCCCAAACCATCAGTTCTTCGCCAGTAAGTTCTATTTCTGTGCCATCTAAACAGGTGAATTTTTGTCCTTTTATAGCCTGTTTAATTTCTAAATTCCCTTCTAATTTATCGGCATCAAATACATGCATTGGTTGGCCTATGCTATGCATAATGTAGTTTCCGAGATCTACCAAGAGATTTTTGCTGCCCAAGCCTATCGTAAGTAAAAAGTTTTTTAACCAAGATGGGCTTTCGCTAGCATTAACTCCTTGCACGTATACACCCGAATATCGTGGACAAGCCTCTGCGTTGGCAATGCCCACACTAAAAGGACAAGCAAGATTGCTATAAATTGGAGGAAAAACGGGCTTGATAAGCGGACTATTTATTAGTGCGCTTATTTCTCTAGCCACACCTAAATGGGAAGCGGCATCGCCTCTATTTGCTGTTAAACCTATTTCTATAAGGGTATCGGTATAAATCGAATAATAGGAAGCAAAATTTTCGCCTACAGGGGCATCTTCTGTCAAAACCAAAATCCCTTCGTGACTGGTTCCTATTCCTATTTCATCTTCTGCACAAATCATTCCTTCGGAGGCCTCTCCTCTAATTTTCGCTTTTCCAAGGGTAAACGGTTCTCCTTGTGTTGGGTAAATGGTACATCCTACTGGCGCAACTACTACTTTTTGTCCTACCGCTACATTTTGTGCCCCACAAACAATATTCAAAGGGTTTTCTTGTCCTACCTCTACTGTGGTTATAGAAAGCTTGTCGGCATTCGGGTGTTTGTCTTTAGTTAAAACCTTACCTATAAGCAACCCTTTTAGGCCGCCTTTAACAGACTCAATTGGCTCTACGGATTCCACTTCCAAACCAGAGGAAGTAAGTAGTTCGCATATTTCTTCAACGCTTTGAGTTGGATTTATAAATTGGAATAATCTATTTACAGAAATTTTCATTAGGGGTTATTTATTATTCAATAGGGGCAAAATTAACCTATTTTTTTGGTTGGTTGATGTTTGGAGTTCCCTAATTTATTGAACCCAAAATACGCTATTGCTTATTTTGCCCTTTGGGCTGACGANNAAATCAAAGATTTTGTCAGGGTTAATCCTGACAAAAATTGCACAAAAAGCATTTTTTTCGTAAATTCAGCATTAGTGTTTTCTAATGCTGAATGTGGGTTGAAGCACCACAAACTTATTTGGAATGGCCCTAAAAATTGTGTTCCTGTGTGGTTTTTGAGCTAGCAAAAATTGTATCTAAGGGAATGTCTTCCCAAGGTTCTGAAGTACAACAAGCCGTGGTTGGGTGTTGTCACCAACCACTCCTGTAAGCCAAAGTAAATAAAGCCGTGGTTGGGTGTTGTCACCAACCACTCCTATAAACCAAAGTAATTGAAGCCGTGGTTGGGTGTTGTCACCAACCACTCCCATAAGCCAAAGTAAATAAAGCCGTGGTTGGGTGTTGTCACCAACCACTCCTATTAAGCCAAAGTAAATGAAGCCGTGGTTGGGTGTTGTCACCAAACACTCCTATAAGCCAAAGTAATTGA
>DIUJ01000070.1:0-207 GCA_002422315.1 Bacteroidetes bacterium UBA6161 | reverse complement strand
GTTGGGTGTTGTCACCAACCACTCCCATTAAGCCAAAGTAATTGAAGCCGTGGTTGGGTGTTGTCACCAACCACTCCTATAAAGCCAAAGTAATTGAAGCCGTGGTTGGGTGTTGTCACCAACCACTCCCATAAGCCAAAGTAAATAAAGCCGTGGTTGGGTGTTGTCACCAAACACTCCTATAAGCCAAAGTAATTGAAGCCGTGG
>DIUJ01000023.1 GCA_002422315.1 Bacteroidetes bacterium UBA6161 | reverse complement strand
GGTCAACCTTATTCAGGCTTTAACAGAAAGTAAACCGTAAACCGTAAACCTTAAACTGTAAACATATTTCAGAACGAGGAATGAAGAAGTGATAAGTGAACCATAAACTGTAAACCGTAAACATATTTTAGAACGAGAAGTTAGAATATAGTAGTTCAAAGCATACAACATTACCCCCCCTCACGATATCTTGCTCCAGAAGTTGTCGGAGTTGTGTGCTAGGAGGTATTGTTTTAGGTTGCTGTTTTCGGGTAGTTCAAGTTTGGGGTCGTTTTTCATTAGGTGTTTGGCAGCATATCGAGCTAGGGTTATCCACTGTTCATCTTTTACTAGGTCTATAAATTTAAAGCTAGGCAAACCACTTTGTTTGGTGCCAAGTATGTCGCCTGGTCCTCTTTGTTTTAAGTCTATTTTGGCTATCTCAAACCCATCTGTATGCCTTACCATGGCTTGCATTCTTTCTTTTGCAGTTTGGCTTAGGCGCTCTTTGGTCATAAGTATGCAGTAGCTTTGTTCGGCGCCTCTCCCCACTCGGCCACGTAACTGATGTAGTTGTGATAAACCGAATCTCTCTGCACTTTCTATAACCATTACCGATGCGTTGGGTACATTTACACCTACTTCTATAACCGTAGTAGCTACCATAATATGGGCTCTGCCTTCTTTAAAGCGACTCATTTCGGCCTCTTTTTCATCGGCTTTCATTTTGCCATGTAGAATAGAGATTTTGTATTCAGGAGTGGGAAAATATCCAGTAACCATGTCGTATCCATCCATTAGATTTTTCAAATCCAAACTGGCGCTTTCTTCTATAAGTGGAAATACAAAGTAGATTTGTCGCCCTTTTTCTATTTCTGTTTTTATAAAGTGCATAATTTCCATTCTGTAATAGTCTTCTTTGTGAATGGTAGCAATGGGTTTGCGCCCTTTGGGTAGTTGGTCTATAATGCTGTGGTCGGACTCGCCATGTGCTGTCATAGCTAGGGTTCTAGGAATGGGGGTTGCGGTCATTACCAGCATGTGAGGGGAGGGGTTGGATTTTAGCCACAATCTAGACCTTTGTGCTACCCCAAATCTATGTTGCTCGTCTATAATTACTATTCCTAGTTGTTTGAATTGCACTCTGTTTTCTAAAACAGCATGGGTTCCAATAATGATTTTTAATTCTCCAGCTACTAGCTCTTGCAGCATCTTTTCCCTTTCTTTTTTTGTAGTAGAACCTGTAAGCAAAGCTGTTTTAAGGCCAATTGCGGTTCCCCATTCTTTTAAGGATTCGTAATGTTGCTGTGCTAGAATTTCTGTAGGAGCCATTAAGCAAGCTTGGTAACCGTTGTCTATTGCCAAAAGGGTACAAATAAAAGCCACAATAGTTTTACCACTGCCTACATCGCCTTGCAGCAGTCTGTTCATTTGGTATCCACTTTTCATATCTGCCCAAATTTCTTTCAGTACCTTTTTTTGGGCTTCGGTAAGTTCGAATGGCAAGTGATTGTGGTAAAATTCATTAAAAAAGTAACCTGGTTTACTTATTCTGGGGCCTTGGCTGTTTTTTATTCTTTCAAGTCTTGTTCTTTCGCCTCGTAGCTGAAACAAGAATATTTCTTCAAATTTTAATCTTGTGAGTGCTTGCTCGCTTTCTTGGTAATTGCTCGGTTGATGCAGTTTTTTTATGGCTTCTTCTCTTGGCAATAGCTTTAGTTTACTCACTATTTCTTCTGGAATAAATTCTGGTAATTTAAAGGTATTTTGTAGAAAAGCATTTTCTATCCATTGTGAAATTGTTTTAGAATCAATTTTAAAACTTTTTAGTTTTTCGGTAAGAGGATAAACAGGAGAAAGTTTTTTTTCTGTGCTAGGGTTTATGGGGTCATAAGTACTTATTTCAGGATGTGAAATTGAGTAAGTCCCTTTAAACTCAGAGACTCTACCGAATGCAAGATAGCTTTGTCCTACTTCTATGGTTTTTTTAGCCCAAGGGATAGACTGAAACCACAGAAGTTCCATACAATTGTTCTGGTAACAAAAAACTGCTTTAAGTCTTTTGCTTCTTCCATTTCCAATAAGTTCTATGCTAAGAATTTTCCCTAATACTTGTACATTTCCAATTTCTGGATGTAGTTCTGAAATCTGATAAACCTTGCTTTTGTCAATATATCTATTGGGCGCAAGCTGTAAAAGGTCGCCTATGGTAAAAATTTGTAATTCTTTTCCAAGAAGTTCTGCCCTTTGAGGCCCAACGCCTTTGAGGTAGGTAATAGGGGTAGATTCATATTCGGAAAAGCTTTTTTGTATCACTTGTTAGAGTGTTTCGCTAAGCCATTTAAAGTATTCTTTTTGCCAAACCATGGCATTTTGGGCACCTAATACCCAGTGGTTTTCTTCTGGTAGGTACACAAATCTGCTTTTAATTCCACGCAATTGTGCTGCTTGAAAAGCTTCTTGTCCTTGGCCAATAGGTACTCTATAGTCTTTCCCGCCTTGTATAATAAGGATTGGTGTATTCCATTTGCTTACATGTTCTACGGGGTTAAACTGAGTGTAGGCCTTTTGTGCAATTTTGTTTTCTTTTTCCCAATAAGGCCCACCAAGGTCAAAATCTGTAAAGAATACTTCTTCTGTAGTGCCATACATACTTTGCAAATTAAATACTCCGCAGTGTGAAATAAAGCTTTTGAAACGCCCTTGGTGCATGCTTGCTAGCATAAACACAGAGTAGCCTCCATAGCTTGCACCCACAGCAGCCATTCTATTGGTGTCTACAAAACTCTTTTTTCTCATTACATCGGTAGCGCTTAAGTAATCTTGCATTACTTGCCCGCCCCAGTCCTTGCTTATTTGTTCGTTCCATTTGCTACCATGGCCCGGCATTCCTCGGCGGTTTGGTGCAATTACAATGTAGCCTTTCGCTGCCATTAATCTAAAATTCCAACGAAAAGAGAAAAATTGTGTGAGGGCAGATTGTGGTCCGCCTTGGCAATAAAGAAGGGTGGGATATTTTTTAGTAGAATCAAAATCCGGAGGATAAATTATCCAACTAAGCATTTGTTGATTATCTGTTGTTGTAACCCATGTTTTTTCAACTTTAGATTCTTTGAACTGAGAAAGTAAAACTATATTTTCGGTAGTCAATTGTGCAAGTTTTTTTGTTTTTAGGTCAAATCCATATATTTCATTTGCATGGTTCATAGAACTAAAGCCAACGATTAAATTTCCTTTAACTTGTCCTACCAAGCTTGTAATATCATACATGCCTTGGATTAGAGGATTGATTTGGACTCCTTTTTTAGATATTGGAAGAATAATTTCAAATACTTGCATGGTACCATCGTTTGCAGCTATAGCGTAAATTTTGGTTCCGTCTTCGCTCCACATATAGTCTTCTATGCTTCTGTCCCAGTTCTGTGTAAGGTTAGTTTTTTTGTCACCTTGCAAAATATACAAATCATTTTTATCTGCTTCGTATCCGTCTGTTGCCATACTTAGCCAAGCCATTGTACCATTTTTAGAAAAAAGAGGCTTGGTGTCGTAGCCATTCATGCCTATTGTTAGGTTTGTGGTTTTACCTGTTTCTATGTTGTATTGGTATATATCTGTATTGGTACTTGTTGCATAAGCAGTTCCTTCTTTTTTCTTACATACATACACAACATTTTTGCCATCTGTTGAAAATGTATAATCTTCTGCTCCTCCAAAGGGTTTTAAGGGGGTATGGTAAGGCTCGTTTTCTAACAAGTCTATCCATTTTGCATCTGCAGATAAATTGTTTTTGATGAAAATATGGTTAAAACTCCCATCTTCCCATGTGTCCCAATGCCTATAATCTAGGGAGTTGTATATTTGAACATTGGATTTTCCTAATTCAGGATAATAATCGTAGCCATGTATGTTTTTTAGTTTTACCTTCTCTTCTTTGATAGTGTAAAGGTTGTTTGGGCAAACTGTAGGGTCTGCCAACAATTCTTTTGGATTGTTAATAGTGCTAATGGAGTGGTTAGTCATGTTGTAAAATTTGTATTCTACAATAAAGGAATTGGAATTTACCGAAGGAGTGCTTGTTTTGTATACAAAACCATCCTTTGCTTTGCTAATTCCTATTGGCGAAACGCGTTTTAGTTGCCACAAAACTTCTTCATCAAACTGATTTTGCGCATGTAGGTTACTACTTAATGCGATTACAGCACTTAAAAACAATATTTTTTTCATTTTTTAGGATTACTATCAGTGGCAAATATAGTTTCAAAACCTTTGCAATACAAAACAAAGAGAGGTATTCTTCTCTAGTTTGTATTATTTTTCTTACAAACCCTGCATTTTTTTCGGGGTTAGATTTTGTTCCCAAAGTTTCTTTTAAATTCTAATTAGGGTAAGGGGCTTGTAATTTAAAGTAAATTTAAACCTTGTTTAGAGGGCTTTTAAACTCGACAAATTGAATTTGTATTTGGTTACAATAAACTAATTTTGTGCTATGGAAATTATAAACAAAGTTCAATCTAGCGGTTTGTTAAGTTTAGACTTAGAAGAATTTTACCCAGAGGGAGAAAGGGTTGTATTAGATATTAAAGAACAGTTGTTTATGGGTATGATTTTAAAAGAAAAGGATTTTAGAGAGTATATCAAAAACACAGATTGGAGCAGTTTTGAGGGTAAGCATGTAACCCTACTTTGCTCTGCAGATGCTGTGATTCCTACATGGGCTTACATGTTGCTCTCAAACAAATTAACCCCTTTTGTGCTTTCCCTTCATTTTGGGAACCTGCAACAAATGGAAGACAATTTGATATTGGAAGCTATTCGTACTAAAGTAAAAGTGGAAGAATACAAAGATGCTAAAGTGGTAATAAAAGGATGTGGTAAATTAGGAATTGGCAATGCTGCTTATGTAGAAATTACAAGATTGCTTAGCCCCGTAGTTCAGTCGCTTATGTTTGGCGAACCCTGCTCTACTGTTCCTGTGTACAAAAGAAGAAATTAATTGATTATCAATCAAAAATAATCTTTCAAATCCAATTTTAATCCCTTTTTTTTAATAAATTTGTGAGGTAATTATAGCTATGAATAAAAAGAAAATTTTAAAAATTACGGGCATTGTTCTTGTCTCGTTTTTAGCCTTATTAATTATTTTACCATACGTGTTTAGGGGTAAAATTGTACAAAAAATTAAAGATTCTGCAAATGAAAATTTAACAGCTACATTAAATTTTGATGAGTCAATATCTTTGTCATTAATCAAAAACTTTCCCAATATCCATCTCTCCATCCGTGATTTAAGTATCATTGGAAAAGATTCTTTTGAGAACGATACCTTAGTTTATACTCCTCTGTTAAGTACCACCATAAATCTTAAGTCTTTTCTGTTTGGGGATCAAATGCAAATAAATAGAATTTTACTTAGCGATCCTGTTGTACGCTTGTTGATATTGCCCTCAGGTAAAGCCAACTGGGACATTACAATTCCAGATTCTTTGCAAGTAGAGGAGGATTCTTCGTCACCATTTGCCCTACATATAGAAGAGTTTGCAATAACCAATGCGGATATTTTTTACAAGGATGCAGAATTGGATTTTAATACCCATTTACTCAATTTTAACCATACTCTCAAAGGAGAGTTTACAGACCAAATAGTTTCCATTTCTACTGTTTCTGATATTGAAAAAGTATTTGCTACTTTTGAAGGTATTCCATTACTTTCCAATGCAAAGTCTACAATCAAGGCTGATTTGGATTTGGATTTGAATACTTTTAGGTTTACTTTGAAAGAGAATACCATGTCGTTGAATGCACTTCAATTGTTTGCAGATGGTTATGTACAAATGAATGATTTGGATATGGATTTTGATTTGGATTTTGGTATCAAAGAAAGTGATTTTAAAAACTTCTTATCTTTAATACCTGTAATTTATGCCAAAGATTTTGACAAATTAAAAGCTAGCGGGAAACTTGCATTTGAAGGCAAAATGAAAGGCAAAATGACAGAAACAGCGATGCCTTCTTACTTGTTTAGCCTGACAGCAGAAAATGGATTTTTCAAATATCCCGATTTGCCTACCTCTCTCGAGAATTTCTTTTTAGATTTAAATATTGAGAACAAAACTGGAGAAGATAAGGATGTGGTTGTAGATCTTAAAAACTTGTCATTTAAAGCAGACAACAATCCCTTTGCTGCAAAACTATATCTCGTAAATCCAGAGAAAGCTTCCATGAAAGGCTCCTTAAATGGAAAAGTAGATTTAGGGGTTTTGCGAAATTTGGTAGATATGCAAGACATGAAAATTGATGGAAAATTAGAAACTGCATTGGATTTTAGTGGCAAAATGGCAAGCATAGAAGCTGGTAATTATGAAAATATAGTTGCCAATGGGATATTGAAACTTACCGATTTTTCTTATTCGGATGCAGAAACACCTATTCCTTATGAACTCAAAAATTTCCTGTTAAATTTTAATACCCAAAAAATCACTCTTGAATCTTGTGAAGGTAAAATTGGGAAAACAGACTTTAATGCAAAGGGTAGTATATCCAACTTCTTCTCATACATGCTAAGCGATGGAACACTAAAGGGAGATTTGCAACTAAATTCTAATTATGTGGATGCAAATCAATTTATGACAGAATCTGAGACTACCACAGCAACAACCACAGAAGATACTACTTCTATGGGTTCCATAGAAATACCTGCTAACATAGATTTTGAGATGGGAGTAAATATTAACAAGCTTCGCTATGATAATTTGGACATAGAAAATATGAAAGGTAATGTGGCTGTGAAAGAAAGTAAATTGATATTTAGAAATGTTGGTTTGCAAGTATTAGGCGGAAGTATGGGATTGGATGGTGTATTTGATGGCCAAAACCCTAAAATGCCCTTTACAGATATTGCTTTCAATATGCAAAACTTTGACATACCAAAAGCATTCTCTTCTTTTGAAATGTTCCAAAAACTTGCACCAATAGCAAAATATGCCACTGGTTTGTTTGCTATGAGTTTGGATTTAAAATCAAACTTTGACGAACAAATGAACATGCAATATCCTACTATGTCTGGAGAGGGTATGTTATCCTTGTCTAATACCTCATTACAAAATTTAAAACTAATGGAGGTATTGGCAGATAGATTTAAACTTGACAAGTTCAAAAACTTGAACTTGAAAGATCAGAAAATTAAATTTGCTATTGCGGATGGCAAGATAAATACAGATTCTATAACCATGAAACTATGGGACAATACGAATCTAAAATTAGCAGGTTTTTCTACTTTAAATCAGGAACTTAGTTACAATGGTATATTGTCTATACCCCGAAAAGACCTTGGGCAAAGCAACCAAGGGCTCAACACTCTTTTAAGCCAAGCACAAGACAAAGGACTTAATATAAATGTGGATGAAATGGTAAATGTAGGCATTAAAATTGGAGGAACTTTTACAAAACCCACCATTAGTTTAGATTTAAAACAAAGTGCTTCTAATTTGGTTAATTCTATAGTAGACCAAGCCAAAGACCAATTGAAACAAAAAGCTACTGAAACAATAGCGAATACAAAAGAAGAGGTGAAAAAAGAAGCCCGCGAAAAAGCAGATAAAATACTTGCCGATGCTCAATTGCAAGCGGATAAAATAAAATCTGAAGCGAAAAAACAAGCCGACAAAATAAGAAGCGAGGGTAAAAATGCAGCCAATGTGATTAGAGAGCAAACCGACAAACAAGCAGCAGAGGTAAAAGCAGCTGCAACAAATCAAGTGGCTAGATTAGCAGCGGATAAAGCAGCCAAAAAGATTGTTGATGAAGGCTATGCTAAGGCTCAGAAAGTAGAAAACGAAGCGAATGCCAAGGCAGACAATGTAGAGGCCGAAGCAAACAAAAGGGCAGATAAAATTATGGAAGATGCCCGCAACAAATCAAACGAAACCTTAAAATAAATTATAACATGAAAAAAATCACTTATTTAGCACTATTCATTTCTGGATTTTTCTTAGTATCCTGCGGAGGAAACGAAAACAAAGAAACTACAGAAGAGCAAGCTACTGAAACCGCAGCAGAACCAACGACTATGGAACACCCAACTGAGTTTACCATAAAAGCTCAGGGAAACACTATGCCCGACATGAAATTCGATACAGATAGAATTACTGTAAATTCAGGTAAAGAAATTACTTTTACATTGGTAAATGAAGGCGACAATGAAACCATGATGCACAATATTGTGATAGTATACAATGGTTATGCAGAGGAAGTAGCAAGCAGAGGCTTATCCAAAAAAGAAACCTCTTATGTAGAAGCTGGAGATGCGGCAGTTATTGCAGCTTCCCCACTTTCTGGGCCAGGCGAAACAGTTACCTTGAAATTTTCTATCGAAAAACCTGGAACTTATCAGTACGTATGTACCTATCCCGGTCATTGGAGTAAGATGTTAGGAACTCTTATCGTAGAATAAATTTTAAAAGGGAGCAGAAATGCTCCTTTTTTTATTAGTATACATGTGTAAAAAATGTGAGAAAAAAAAAGTCAAAAATCCACTTCATAAGTGGAGTTTTGCCCTTCTAATTATCTAAATTAAAACCAAACAAATGAGCTCAGCTAAAACTGCCAAACAGACAGTAAAAAATGGTGAAAATCATCAAATTAAAGAACATAATCCGTATTTAATTTCTTCCTTTTATGGAGAAAATGTTTTTGCAGGCGAAAACATGAAAGGCTATGTTTCAGAAAAAGTTCTAAAGGAGTTAGATATAACCGTAAAAAGTGGAGAAGCACTTTCTAGAGTTGCAGCAGACGAAATAGCAGAAGGGATGAAGAATTGGGCAATTCAAAAAGGGGCAACACATTACACCCATTGGTTTCAGCCATTGAGAGGTACCACCGCGGAAAAACACGACGCCTTTTTTGAACCCACAGGTATAGTTTCAGGTTTGGAGGTATTCAGCGGCAAGGCTCTTGTGCAACAAGAACCCGACGCATCAAGTTTTCCTAATGGCGGTATCAGAAATACATTTGAAGCCAGAGGATATTCCGCATGGGACCCCTCTTCTCCTGCTTTTATTATGGAAAAGTCTTCTGGTAAAACCCTATGTATACCCACTGTATTTGTTGCCTATACAGGCCATGCCTTGGATTACAAAACCCCAATGTTGCGCTCTACTCAGTTTATCCAAAAAATTTCTACAGAAGTTTGCCACTATTTTGATACAAAGGTTACAAGAACAAAAGTTTCATTGGGAGTAGAACAAGAATATTTTTTGATAGACTTAGACCTATACAACCAAAGACCCGACCTAATGCTTTCTGGAAGAACCCTTTTAGGTCATTCTCCAGCAAAAGGGCAACAGCTTGAAGACCATTATTTTGGAAGTATACCAGAAAGGGTTTTTGATTATATGACAGAGTTGGAATATGAAGCCTTAAAACTTGGTATTCCTTTAAAAACAAGGCATAATGAAGTAGCTCCTGGGCAGTACGAATGTGCTCCAATGTACGAGGATATAAACTTGGCAATAGACCATAATTCGCTTCTTATGGACCTAATGGAATCTGTTGGTTTGAGACATAATTTAAAAGTACTTTTTCATGAAAAACCTTTCAAGGGTGTAAATGGATCTGGAAAACACAACAACTGGTCAATCATTACAGATACTGGCGTGAATGTACTTTCTCCTGGTCATACCCCTATGGAAAACCTACAGTTTTTAACTTTCTTTATCAATACTATTAAAGCAGTTCACGAACATGGAACCCTACTTAGGGCAAGTATAGGAAGTGCAAGCAATGACCATAGATTGGGAGCAAACGAAGCCCCTCCTGCAGTTATGTCGGTATTTGTAGGAAGTCTTTTAAGCCAAGTTTTAGAAGATTTTGCATCAGAAAAAACCAATACTTCTACTTCTTCTAAAAACACAAGCGGAGAAAAGAAATTAAATATACCTCATATTCCTGCTATATTAATTGACAATACAGATAGAAACAGAACTTCACCTTTTGCTTTCACTGGAAATAAATTTGAACTTAGAGCAGTAGGTTCTTCGGATAATTGCTCTTCTTCTATGACAGTTTTAAATACAATTGTAGGCAATCAATTAAAAGAATTTAAACAAGAAGTAGATAGCCTTATTTCACAAAAAATAAGCAAAGAAAAAGCTATTCAAACAGTCCTTAGAAGATATTATATAGAATCTAATAAGGTAATATTCGAAGGCAATGGCTATTCGGAAGAATGGGCAAAAGAAGCCAAGAAAAGAAAGTTAAGCAACATAAGAACCACACCACATGCTCTAGAGGCTTATTTGGACTCTAAGTCTAAGAAGGTTTTTATGGAAAATGGAGTGCTAAGCGAAACTGAATTGGAAGCAAGAACAGATATTCGCTATGAGAATTATACTCTAAAGGTTCAGATTGAAGGTAGAGTTTTAGCCGATTTGGTAAAAACTTTTGTGGTACCTGCAGCAGTTGAGTTTTTAAATAAATTGTTGCAAAATTTAAAACTTATGAAAGAGTTAAAATTTGCAGAAAAAACCTACAGTGAAACAAACCAATTGGCTATTCAGATATCTGGTCACTTAGAAAATGTTCAGAGCTTAACCACACAAATGGTAAACGAACGCAAAAAAGCCAATTTATTGGAAGAACCCAAAGCAAAAGCAATAGCATATTGCGATAATGTGCAACCAAATTTTGATAAAATAAGGTACCATGCAGACAAATTAGAACAAATGGTTGACGATTCATTGTGGCATTTGCCAAAATACAGAGAACTTTTGTTTTTAAAATAAAACTTAAAGGGGGAGTAAATTTTACTCCCCCTTTTTTTGACTTTTGTCGAAGAATTTTACAAAATTTATGAGTTATTAATCTTCTCTTTTGCAGGGCCAAAGAATAAAAATAAAAGAAATATCGTTAATTTATTCATTAAAAGTTTTGTAAATCAAAACCACATTCTATATTTGCTTTTTAATAGGAAACTGAATAAAACATTATTGATGAAACGCAAAATTACCTTATTACTTGGATTAGTGGGTGTTATGGCACTCTCCACGTTATTTTCTGGATGTAACAAATACACCATGAAAGATGCCGAAAGCATGCGTGAAAGAAAACAATACTACATGGCTGCCGAAATTTATTCAAAAGTTGCTGCTTCTGGCAAGGAAACTAAAGAAATAAAAGATGAAGCACTTACAAAATCGGCAGAATGTTATCGTAAAGCCAATGACTTTAAAAAAGCCAAAAGAGCATACGAGAAAATTCTTAGAAAAGACCCCAAAAATTCAGATGCATTATATTTTATGGGTTTGATTACTATGTGGGAAGCCGCAGAGCAAACCAACTTAGATGCATACAAAAACGCCAGAAAGTATTTCACAAAATATTTGGATGAAGTTCCTGGAGACGAGTCTGTTAGAAGAAAAGTTGAAAGTTGCGATTCTGCTGAAAGTTGGATGACTCAAGAAAGCCGTTTTGTTGTAAGTAATTTTAGAGAAGCCAATACCAAATGGTGCGATTTTAGCCCCATGATTGCGGATAAAAAAGACAATTTGATTTATTTCGCCTCCGATAGAGAATTAGGCATAAACAAAAAGAAAATGTATGGAGGTTCCGGTAATTTTTATGTAGATATTTGGTCTATAGAAAAAGAAAAAGCAAAAAGAGGCGTAGAGAAATGGGGTACCCCTGCTCTTATCCCGGGCCAAGTAAACAATAAATTTAATGATGGTGTACATGATTTCGACAGAAGATATTCTACAATTTATTTTACGAGATGCAACGGTATAGATGGAAAGCAATTGTATTGTAAAATTTATGAAGCCAAAAAAATAGGAAACGAATGGGTAGACGTAACCGTTCTTCCTTTTTGTGAAAATGATAGCGCAAACTTTGCTCACCCAACTTTGTCTTCTGATGGAAGCAAATTGTTTTTCTCGTCTGATATGCAAGGAGGAGAAGGGGGATATGATTTATATGTAGTAAATTTTGTAAAAAGAGGTAAAACTTGGAGTGACCCTATAAACTTAGGTAAAACAATCAATACAGACAAAGACGAAGTATTCCCTTATTACAGTTTCCACGACGAGCATTTATATTTTTCCTCTAATGGACATGTTGGTTTGGGTGGTTTAGATATTTTAAAGACCCAAGGCTCTGGAACAGAATGGACCGCACCCGAAAACTTAAAGTATCCTCTTAACTCTGGAGGAGATGATTTTGGAATAACTTTTACCAATTCAGATCCTAATAAAGGTTATTTCTCAAGTAACAGACAAGGTGGTAGAGGTTGTGATGATATTTACGAGTTCAAAATCAATCCTTTGGTATTTAAATTAGTAGGTACTGTAACAGATTGTAAAACAGGATTGCCTTTGCCTAATGCTTTAGTAGAAATAACAAACGATAAAGACACTTCCAAAATTTCTTTTAGAACAGATTTAGATGGCAATTACGATACTTTGGTTCTGAAAGAGTTCACTACCTATGAAATTAAAGTTACCAACCGTGAAGCATACTACTTCGATGGGGAACCAAGAACAATAAGCACTGTAGGACTAAAGAAATCTAAATTGTTTATTGAAGATTTTTGTTTAAACCCACAATTAGACTTCAAAAGAGTATTACCTATATTTTATAGACTCGATAAGGCAGATATAGATCCACCTGCTGCTGCAGTTTTGGCCGATTCACTGCTTCCATTGTTGTTGCAATATCCAAAAATAAGAATTGAGTTGGGTTCGCACACAGACTGTCGTTCTTCTTATGCTTACAATATTTCACTTTCTCAAAGAAGAGCAGACTCAGCAGTAGCTTTCTTGGTTAGCAAAGGGGTAGACAAAAGAAGAATTGTAGCAAAAGGATATGGCGAATCTCAGCTAATCAATGATTGTGCTTGCGAAGGTGCTCAAGTAGAAGGCAAAACCAAATATGAATTGGGCACGGATTCCAAAACTGGAACTATGTTGTTTGCAAGGAAACAAGAGATTGTTAATAACTCTTATGTCTATGTAGACTATAGACCTTCCGAGATTTCTGTTGTAAACAACATTAAATACGTTTCCTGCGATGAGTTCCAACATAGACAAAACAGAAGAACAACCATAAAAATATTGGATGTAAACTTCGATCCAAATATGAAAATGGAAGAATCCAATGACCCTAACAATAAAAATGGTCAAATGGTAATTGTAAAGTTGGAAAAAGATGGCAATGTATTCAAGGGTTCTGCTTCTGCAAACAAAATAGAACCACTTGGACCTAGTATTTTTGTGAACAACGATAAAATAGAAATTTCTCCAGTTGAACTTAAAAATCTTATTGACAAGAAAGCTATTCTTCCTACAGATATTAAAGGAGCTACATTACAACAAATTACTTCGGGAAAAATACCAGCAGGTGCTACCTTAACTGTAAAGGAGTTTAGAATAGGTGGTGCAGATCAGGGTAAAGTTTACAATGACATGGTATTAGATATAGTTTCATTCCCAAGTTCTTTCAGAATTGGTATAAAAGCACTTGAATCTAAATATGGTGCTACATTTAATCCAGAAGAAGGTGAATTAGCTCTTACTGCTATAAACGCAGAAGCATTGAAAGGAGGCCCAGTAAATTCTACCCTAACCGAAGAACCTACAAAAGCACCTGAGAAAAATCTAGATCAAAAAGAAAATGTAATCAAGCTTAAGATAATTGAAGAAAGCGGAAAGAAATTTATTGCAGTAATGGTAAATGGTTCTGAGTTTGTTAATTTCGCTTATGATTTGAATGGAAGAAATACTTGGATGGATGAAGCTACAGTAGAACAATTATTTAACAATAAAGTGATTACTAAAAAAGATTTTGGAGATGGCGAAAAGGTTAAATTGCCAGGAGGAACCAAAGTGCCAAGTAACTCATTTACTATAGAAAAAATGGAATTGGGTTCTGAAATTATAAACAACACTAAATTTAAATTTTCTAGCAAAGCAGAATTGCCGGAACTAGGTAGGAATTTCTTTAAAAACTTTGTTGATTTTGAAGAAAAAGATGGCTACTTATATTTGTTGCCAAAACCTTCTAGAGCAGCTAGACAAAAGTAAAATTGTGACTATTTACATATCTAAAAAAGCCGAAATTTATTTCGGCTTTTTTATTGGTATTTCTTTCCTAATTTTAGAACAACATGTTTTTTATATTATCTACAAGCAATCTATTGTATAATTTAGGTTTAAAAAATGTAATTTTGCAGGCATGTTAGATAAGTACGCAAAGAGAGGAGTGTCTTCTCAAAAAGAAGATGTTCATGCAGCTATTAGGAATGTAGATAAAGGTGTTTTTCCAAATGCATTCTGCAAGGTTTTACCAGATATATTTGGAAACGATAGCCAATACTGCAATCTAATACATGCAGATGGTGCAGGCACCAAGTCCTCTTTGGCTTATATTTATTGGAAGGAAACAGGAGATATTAATGTTTGGAAAGGAATAGCACAAGATGCAATTGTAATGAACCTAGATGACATGCTTTGTGTTGGTGCAACTTCCAATTTTTTACTTTCTAGCACCATTGGGAGAAACAAAAAAAGAATTCCCGGGGAAGTTATATCTTCAATCATACAAGGCACAGAAGAGTTTATTGAAAATATGAAAAACCAAGGGGTTTCCATCGTTTCTGGAGGTGGAGAAACCGCAGACTTAGGTGATCTTGTTAAAACCATTGTAGTAGACTCTACTATGGCCCTAAGAATGAAAAAAGAAGACGTATTAGAAATAAATATACAACCCGGTAATGTGATAGTTGGTTTTGCTAGTGATGGCCAAGCAACTTACGAAACTTTTTGGAATGGTGGAATGGGTAGTAATGGATTAACTTCAGCAAGACACGATGTGTTTAGCTCTGTGTATAGACAAAAGTATCCCGAAAGTTTTGATGAGCAAATGGATATAGAATTGGCATACTCCGGGGCATTGCTATTAACAGATAGGGTAGAGGGCTCTCCTGTAGATGCGGGAAAACTTGTTCTTTCACCTACTAGAACTTATGCTCCTCTCTTATTGGAAATTCTTAAAAACTATAAGCATAAATTAAATGGGATTATTCATTGTACAGGCGGTGCCCAAACCAAGGTTTTACACTTTGCCTCTAATGTTAAAATAATCAAAGACAATTTGTTCCCCATTCCTGTTTTGTTCAAAACCATTAAAGAACAATCCGAAACATCGTACAAAGAAATGTATTCTGTATTTAATATGGGTCATAGATTAGAGATTTATACAGACTTAAGTACAGCAAATGAGCTTATTGCTCTTTCTAATTCCTTTGGAATAGCAGCGCAAATTATAGGAAGGGTAGAAGCTTCGGATAAAAAAGCCTTAGAAATTTATTCTCCAGAGGGACCAATTATTTATTGATTTACTCGGTCTTTAGGGCTCCAACCTGGAGCTGCAAACACGTATTTAAGTTTTTTAAGAAAGCTTTTACTTTTACTTACATCTTTTTTGATGGAATAAAACTCATGCAGAATACTGTGAATAGGATGGTAGGTTTCTAGAGGTTTGGTTAGCCCGTAAACGGGTTGTTCTTCTTGAATTTCTTCCTGAAAGGTCCCGAAAATTTTATCCCATACAATAAAAACTTGTCCCATATTCTTGTCTAAATAAATAGGATTTGAAGCATGGTGTACCCTGTGGTGAGACGGTGTTACCAAGAATTTTTCAAAAAAACCAAGCTTTGGGAAGTATTCTGTATGCAAGAAGAATTGATAAAATTGATTTACGGCATACACAAACATAATGCTTATGGCATCAAACCCCACAAAAGCTATAGGCACATAGAACCAGAACCGATACAAAGGTTGCAAAACAGAGGAACGAAGTGCAACTGCAAAATTATACTGAGGGGAAGAGTGGTGGTTGCTGTGAACAGCCCAGAAAATCCTTGATTGATGTTCGGCCCTATGAAGCCAATAAAAGCAAAAATCTTGACCTATAAACAAAATAAACCAAGCCGCTATAGGGAAAATATCCAAGAGGTTTGATTGCCAAAATGCATGTTTATTGCACCAATCTAATACGGCAAATCCAATGCCTTTAGTAAATATATCTAGACTAGCACCAGCTATTCCAAACCATAAACTTTGAAGAGTGTCTTTTAGAGTATAGGATATCTTCTCTTTTTTTTTTGCAGTATACAATTCCCAAGTTATAAAAATAAAATAGATTGGAATGGCAAAAGCTAATAGTAGATTTTCTTTATTCATTTTTAATAAGTTGCGAATTAAATAAAATAGAAGAAGATAGGCAAAAAAAAAACACATGATTTAGGTCATGTGTTTTTAGATACTAGGAATCAATATATAAAATTAATCCTTTGGTCTTGCTTGGTTAACTTTAAGATTTCTTTGTTGGAATTCTTTTTCGTTTAGGGCATCAATAGCGCGTTGTGCTGCAGAATCATCGTTCATTTCGATAAATGCAAAACCTTTTGAACGGCCTGTGAATTTGTCTGTGATGATTTTTGCTGAACTTACTTCGCCAAATTGGCTGAATAGATCTGTTAACTGTTCCTCGCTTGCTCTGAAGCTAAGGTTTCCTACGTAAATGGTCATTTGTTTTTAAATTAAAATTTCTTATTTGGGTCTAATCGGATAGGATTGTAATTGAATACTTTTCTTTTCCTTTCTTTCCCTTAACTGAGGTCAAAGGTAATTTAATTTTCGATATATCAAAGAAAAATAAAAATAACTTTGCAATTATTTTTAGAAATGAGTGTAGCTACAAAAGAAAAACTGCTTAGCAGTTTAAAAAAGGAATTAGAAAACAAATTAGAAATGTTAAAGAACAGTTTAAGGTCCTTAACAGATACTAACGATACTGCCGTAAAAAGTTCTGCTGGAGATAAATACGAAACCGAAGGGGAAATGAAACAACAAGAATTTAATAAAATGGCGGAACAAATAAAGCTAACAAACAAAATGGCTATGGTATTCCATCAGTCCTTGCCTTATTCAGGTAAAGTTGTAGCCTCCGGTTCTTTGGTTAAGCTAAATGGAAATTGGTTTTATATCTCTATTGCATGGGGTAAAATAAGTATAGATGCAAAAGAAATACAATGTATCTCTCCCATTGCCCCTCTTGCTCAGTATCTTTTAAATAAAAAAGTGGGAGACAGTTTTGAATTTAATGGAAAAATATTTGTGATAGAAGAAGTATGGTAGAGGCGGGGGGATTAAGGATTAGAAACGAAATCCCAATCCAATCGATACATTAAAAGTGTTGATTGGTTGTTTGAAAGTAACTATATCTGAAAAGCCAACATTGGATTGAGTTTCTACGTTCACAAATTCTGGTTTAGTTCTGAAAATATCAATGTTAAACTTTGCGATGAATTGTTTTGTGATTTCGTATTTTAGACTTGATCCTAAGTTAAAAGCAAATGCATTTGATTTTTTTGATTCAGTACTAATATTTAAAAATTGCTGTCCAAAATATGCATCTATATCATATTCAGGTGAACGATTAGCTAAATACCCAAATAAAACCCTTCCTTCTACAGAAAATTTATCTATTGGTTTCTCGTACATGGTACCAAATAAGAAGCCATTATTTATCCAAGGAGTAACACTTGAAGATATTCTGGTTAAGCTATTATTATCGTTCATTATTTGAGTATTTATTGCATCAACATCTAGTGGATTAAATTGAAGTTTTCCAATTACAATAAATCCCCAGTTATTCTCAAATTGTTTAGAAAATCGTAAATCAAAACTTGTTCCTGAATTTGCATACCCTGAATTTTTTTCATATTGGTCTTTACTTGCGAAATCTCCAATAGGTATTACACTTCCCACACTCAAAGATAATTCATACCCTTTATTTTGAGATAATACATTGTAAATCATTGATATAGTCAAGGCGAAAGTAAGTAATATTTTCTTCATAGTCCTAAAGTAAAACGCAAATAAAATAAAAATACCTCAAAAATTAACCTTAATTTTTTTAATTCGGCCATTTTGCATTGACTTGAGTAAGGTTTTGTTGCTTGTTGTGTAAAATTTTTTAAACAACAAGCATATACATTCTTACCTATAAAAAAAGGCTAAAAACCATCAGATTTTTAACCTTTTTTTTCTAAGTGATCCGAACAGGATTCGAACCTGTGACCTACTGCTTAGAAGGCAGTTGCTCTATCCAGCTGAGCTATCGGACCTTTTCCTTTTTTGGAGGTGCAAATATAGCAATTTGATTTTCTACAACAAGGTTTTTTTTGAAAAATTATTTCTAAACCTGTTTTTATTTGTGAATCAAATTGATAAGGAGCTTTATTGCCCCTTCGTTTCCATTCGGAATTTGACGAAATAGTACCAGTCCTGTATAAATAACTCTGCCTTTTTCAAAGTCTTTGTATACTAGGCTTCCCCTTAGGGGGCTTTCACTTGGGTCCTGCATACTCAGGATAGCTTGCCATCCCGTATTGTTCTTTTCGTTTGGCTCTGCTGCAAAATATATCCCTCTTTCCTGAACCCAAGAATCAAATTCTTTGCTGCTTAGTTTAAAAGGTTGGTTTATCAATTCATGGTTTGGATTGATAAATGTAATGGGTGCCTTTTCGTCCGTAACCCGGTTTCTGCTAATTTGCAAACTTTTGTCGGGGGCAGGGTTTACAAGCAATGGGCCTATTCTGTTTTCGGTATTGTATTGTACTACAAGTTTTCCTCCTTTTAGTACATATTGGTCCATTATGCTTTTTGTTTTTACTATGCCTGTATTTGTATTATAGGCCCTTATTCCTGTAAGAATTGTACTGAATTTGCTAAGTTCTTCAAGGTTTTTTATTTTTTCAATGTCTATCATTTCTATATTTATGCCAATCTCTTTGAGTACTTCGGCTATTTTGTCTCCAGACCCTGGGATGTATCCGATAGTACCTATATTTTGGATGTGTTCTTTTTGTATGTTTAAAAGATATAAGGTACTAGTGGCATCGTATTGCAGCAAAAAATTTGGTATATGTTCGTAACTTATCTTTTTATAATATCCAGTTTGAGTATCGTTTTCACTTATTAGCTTATAAGAAATGCTTAACGGTTGTAAATTAGGGGTATTCGAAGGTTTTGTTTTTATTCGTATAACTACATTTTTCTCAGTCTCATTTTTATTAATAGATAGTTCTTCTTTATAGTTGAGTAAGGTAAAACCTAAAGGTAAATTCACATCGATTGTATACATTTCTGCGGTATCGTTTTTTTGAATTAGGAGAGGGATTTCTAAAATATACACAGTATCGGAGTGTATGAGGTAAAATTTCTCTTTTAATGGTTGTATAGTGGCTTTTGGAACTACGAAACAGGTGTTTTTAACTAGTCCTTTGGAGGGGTCGAGTGTTGTATAATCTATTGTAGACTCTATAGATATTTGCGAGGTCTTTGGAAAATTGATAGTGTAGCTTGCAGTATAGTTTAACAAAGATTTTTGTATCGCTTTACCCTCCTTTTCAGGGGTATTTTTAGCAAAAAGATTGTTTGCAACGGGTTTATGTAGCCAATATGGGAAACTATAAGATTGGTTTTCTGGAATAGCAAGGTTTATAAGGGTGTCGTTGCAAGATTTAGTAATAACTAAGTTTAATTTTTGACCCCAAATTGTAAGATTTAAATGCTGTATAATACTACTATATTTTGGATTGATGCAATAGCTAAGTTTGAAAGTATGATTAGATCCGCTTGGTAAATATTCTTTGTCGCTATGTATATGTATATCTAATCCAATGCATTGACTTATAACTTGGTTTAAAAGTTCTATTTTTTTGTGAATCCAAAAGGAATTTTCAGAGCTTATGTGCAAACTCAAAAGAGTTTTTAATTCTACTAGTTGTTCCAAAGAAGCTCCTGGATTTCTAAAGTCGTAGTTTTTTTCGATAGTAGAAAATAGTTTAAGGATCTTGTTTCTTGTTTTTTTATTTGGTATTAAAAACTCCCATGAGGTATTTGCATTCTGCATAAGATTTTGGGACTTGTTTTGTGATATTATAGGTTTGAAATATTCCAGTATTTCTCCTTTTTGAGGGTTTGTACCAAATCCTTGGCTTGCATGTTTGCTTCGGCTATAGGACGCTATTTCTCCTGTATATACACCTGTAAGAGGATTGTATGTCCCCACATTTATTTTTATTTGGTCTTCTGCTGTAGTGTTTCTGTCGCCAAACTTAAAAGTATTCCATAGCAGGGTATTGCAATTCCAAATTGAGGTGAATTGTAGTTGATGAGGATACGCTTTGGGGTCTTTTGCTGCCACTATTGCTTTTTCTGCGAGCATAGCGGAGGCGGTATGGTGTCCATGTCCACCTTCGCCAGTGGTTGGGAAGCGTGTAATTATAATATCTGGTTTGAAGGTTCTGATTATCCAAACCACATCTTGCAGTATGCTGTCTTCTTCCCAATTGTTAAAAGTTTCTTCTGGATTTTTAGAATATCCAAAATCGTAAGCTCTTGTAAAATATTGTTCTGCACCATCTATTTTTCTAGCTTGCATTAATTCATAACTTCGAATAGCACCCAGTTCTATTCCTTGTTCTGGTCCAATTAAATTTTGCCCACCGTCACCCCTTGTCAAAGACAAGTAAGCGACCCTATATTTTTTCTCTTTACTTAAGTAGCTAATGACTCTTGTATTCTCATCATCCGGATGGGCTGCAATGTATAATACACTTTGGGTTTCTTTGATTTTTTGAATGGATTCATAAATTTCAGCACTTTGCATGCTTTGAGAGTGAACATTAAGGAGAAAGGATAAAAAGGGAAGAAGTGTATATAGTTTAATTTTCATAGGACATGGGTTTCGGATGCGAAAATTAGTATTTACTTTTTAAATACAAAAGAATTAAAGTTTAAAGTGTTTAAATATGCGAGGGAGGGCGTTTTGTTTTTTTTATCAAAATGAGAATACTGGTTTTTACTGTAGTTAGATTAAGTATTTTTGTATTTGTTTTGGGGGGATAGTTCGTTTGTATGGTATATTATAAAAAGAAAAAAATTGAGTAAACTGCTTTATATAATTAGACATGGTCAAACAGACTATAATAAGTTGGACATAATTCAAGGTAGTGGCATAAATTCGGACTTGAATGAATTTGGCAGAAAACAAGCAGAGTTGTTTTATTCAAAATACAAACTAGAGGGCTTTGAAGTGGTATATACCTCACAGCTAAAGAGAGCAATTCAAAGTGTAGAGGGATTTATCAAAATGGGAATACCGCATAAATCGCATTATGGTTTAAACGAAATAAACTGGGGGATAATGGAAGGTAAGCATAGCGATACAGAGCAAAAGGAAATGTTTTACAGTATAGTAAGAGAATGGGGTAAAGGAAATCTGGATTACGCAGTAGAAGGTGGCGAGAGTCCTTTGCAAATGATGCAAAGGCAGTTGGAGTTTAAAGAAGAACTCCTTTTGCAGAGTCAGAGCAAAATACTTGTATCTTCACATGGACGGGCCCTTAGAGGATTTTTATGTTTGTTAACAGGAAAGCCTTTGAGCGATATGCAATTGTTTGATCATTCTAATTTGGGATTGTATATTTTAGAACAAGAAGAGGGGGCAAAATTTAGAATTCTAAAACACAATTGCAAAGAACACTTAGAAAGGATACAAACATTGTAAAGATTCTTTTTACAGTAAACCCATTTTATTTCTGAAATAGCCTCGTTTTTATTCTCAAAATCGCTGTTTATAGCGCCATATATTCTCAAAATGATAAATATGAAACACTCTTTTTTCAGCGGTATTTTATTAAAATAATGAAAATCAGTATTTTGAATTCTGTGGCATCGGACTTGTAAACAATAGGTCGTGCAAGTTCTTATACTAAAGGTTTTATAACCTTATAAAATATTTCCTGGTTTGTGCGAACCGTTAAAGGAAAAAAATCACCCTAAAGGTGCTTAGCTAATTGTGTTTAAGGTTTTTTCGTAAGTTTAAACCTTGGCGTATGCTTCCCCCGAAGCATACGCCTTTTTTTTGC
>DIUJ01000074.1:52399-67500 GCA_002422315.1 Bacteroidetes bacterium UBA6161 | reverse complement strand
AGGACAATGAGATTTATGGGGAGGGAAATTCCTACTCTGCGGAGTACTGGCAGTATGATGCGAGATTGGGTAGAAGGTGGAATGTGGACCCAGTAGTGAAACAATTTCAATCACCTTATGTTGGCCTGAGGAATAACCCTCTTTTTTATTCTGACCCATTTGGAGACGATGAAACAAGTGGAAACAAAAAAGGGGACCGTAGCATGAATAAATACAAAAATAAGTTTGAAAAGGAAAAGAAAAGAAATCCAGAATTGTCAAAAGATAAAATACATAAGTATGTAGAAGACAAATATAATGACAAGCGTTGGATGTGGGTTAAGGATAAAACAGAGAATGGCAAAAGAGATTCAGATCATGTAGAGTATTACCATGCAGGGGACTTGTATAGGCAATCCATTGGCGATAAAAAAAATGAACAAACCACCACGGTGACCAATACATTAACTTTAAATCCAACAGAAATTCATGTTGCTCCTTCTGTTGGCTTAGGTAGTAGCTCTATAATCCTCTATGAATACGATATAAGTGGACAAAATGGACTTTTTAATCTTCCCCTAGAGGCTAATAATGGTACTTACACTTATAACTTATCTCAAGTAGATGACTTAGAAAATAGTACTTCTATTGCTGGACCTGTTACCGTTGATGGAAACCACTCAAGTAGTTTTAATGTAAATGTAAACTCGGATTTAGGTAGTACTCTTGTTTTATCAGCAACGGTAAGTAATAATGGTGGAGGAATATCCACTGGTGCAAACCCAACTGCAAATGGAACACTTACTATTAGTACTACGATAACAACAGGAGGTACAGCATTGAAAGCACTACATCACTATGCAGTGAGGACAGGCAGGAGTAATACTACAAAAATGGCTATGACGGGTAGCGGATCTAAAAGCAAGCCAGTAAATCCAAATAGATTAGGGCCCGGGACAAGAGATCAATTGAAAAGACAACGTAATTAGGAAAGTTATTTTTACTTTAGAAAATGAAATACTTGATTTTTATTATAACCGTACTCCATTTAAATATTTTACATTCCCAAGACACATATTTGGCAGAAAAAATATGCCATGATAATAAAGGGTATATAGTAAGCTATCGGGACTCTTTACATAGTATAAATTTTAATAAATCAATGCCATTATTTTATACAAGCGGGAGGCTTGTCTATACTTTTGAAAACCAGATTTTTAATATTAAAAAGGGATTTGACGACAGTACAGATATAGATATTGTATACACACATAGCGAATCGGTAATTTATTTAAAAATCAACAACAAGGTGATATCTTTTGATAGTCTTAAATCTATGTTTAATATAGAAAAACAGAAGACAGGTTCTCTGTCAGGAATACTTACAAATAAGCTTTTGGGGAATACCATGATGTATTTTTTATGGATAGATAAGCAAATAGAGGAAATAGTTTTTCATATGGATGGTTTTAGCTATACAATTAGATTTGGCGTACCATTTGACAATTATAAATTTAATAAATTGACGAGTATTACAACAAAAAATGATAGCAGCACCTATTATTTATCACTTGTAAATAAAGGTTATTTTAATGGGCTTACCACATTTAATTATAAAATATATAAAGGCGTAGAAATTTATTCAAGATTTAAAAATAAAAAATACAAGCATCAAAAAGTCTGGTTTATCCAAGAAGAGCTACTTGACCCATTTGATGATGAAAAGAAATTTTATGTCGATATGCAGCTTGTATATAGACGAAATGGTAAGATTATAAAAAGATATTCTGAAACGCCTACTGTATGTGATTAGCATGAAAACCATAATATTCCTCTTTTTCGTTCGTGTCTTCCCTGTGACCTAGCATACCCCCTCTGGCGCATTTAATAAAATTGCTTATGATACTATCATAAAGCGTGTTTTCAAAACTTTTTCCCTACCTTCGCTTTATGTTCCACACCCCGAAATATTCCACGTTTACAACAAACCCTTTTGGTAGTATAATGGTGNNATGGAATGAACACCCAAGAAAAGGACAATGAGATTTATGGGGAAGGTAATTCCTACTCGGCAGAGTATTGGCAGTATGATGCGAGATTGGGTAGAAGGTGGAATGTGGACCCAGTAGTGAAGGTGCACGAAAGCCCTTATGCAACTTTTGCAAACAATCCTATTTGGTTTGTGGACCCAAGTGGGGCAGATACAGCATTTTCAGATAATGAAACACGACAATTAGTTTTGAGTTATGTTGATAAAAATCATAAAAACTACAATGAGAATTATGCGAAAAAATTCCAAGAATTAGTAGGTGATAAAAACACTGTTTATAAATTTAATGATTCAAGAATTCAATATTATAATACTGATGAAAATGTAGTATTGGGTACAACTCCATATTTAGGGCAAGATGATAAAGGTCGAGATATTGTTGGGGTGAATTTTACAAGCAAGCCAAGTAGTTTATATTCTAATGAATCAATACTTTTTGAAGAAACATATCATGCATGGCAATTTATGAAAGGGGATTGGGGATTTGTAAAAGTGAGAGATAAAGATGGTAACGAGTCTTGGGGCACATATGCTCTTGATATTTTTGATGAAGTTGATGCAAAAATATGGATGTATGAAGCTATTGGAAAAGGCGAGCTTGGGTCACAACATAAACATGAATATAAAAGATATTTAAAAGACGGTAAAGAAGGGTTACAAACAATTTTAAGCAATAACCCTATGTATAAAAACTTGTCTACGGAAGCAAACAACATACTTCATCAGTTAATTAAAGATAATGAAGATTTGGGAATATCTATGGAAGATATTCTTAGATTATTTAATGAAGATGGCGTTAGTACTAATAAAAATTATAGGGCTCGTTTACCAAAACAATAATTACTGATGAGAAAATGTTTTCTGTTTTATACATTTCTCTTTTATATGCTTACAGGTGTTTCTTGTGGTTTTTTTAATAATACAACTGATGAAATAAAATACAAAAACAATGTTGTTGAAAATAGTCAATTATTATTTTCATTCATATTGTCAGAACCTAAAATCATTGATACTTTAGATTTATCAAATAGCGATTTTAATTACTCTGTATCTAAATATATTAAAGGCAGATATATTAATTATTCAGAAAAAAAATATTTGGTAAAACTCAATATTCATGTAATAAATAATTTAGCATTCCCCAAAACCGCCCATAGAGTACTTCAAGAACAATTGGCATTTTTTGATTCTTTTACAAATATTATTCTTGATGGCCGGCTTGATACCAATAAGCTAACACAATATAAACACAAAGATTCGATTATGACTTGTTTCCTTTTAACCCAAAAACTTTCAGATGTCAAAAATTTAAAGAAATATTATAGAAAGGGGGTGCTTCTTTTTTTTACTAATGAGTACTGCATAAAAAATGAGGTTTTTTCAACTGTTTACTATCCTTTTTATCCCGATTTTTTTGATTCTTTAGTTGAAGTAAAAAGGTATAAATGGGAAAAAAACAACAAAATCGACTGAAAAAGAGGATATTGTAAACATAAACAAATCTATTTCAGAGACTATTTGTCGTGAAACAACATCTAAGAAAGAAAAAACAAGTAGACTTTCAGGTGGTAATTGGTTCCCCCCCTTCTCGCTCGCATCTTGCGAGTGAACTAGCATACCGCCTCCGGTGCATTTAATAAAAATGCTTTTGATACTGTCTAAAAAAGTGTGTTTTCAAAACTTTTTCCCTACCTTCGCTTTATGTTCCACACCCCAAAAAATACCGCAATTGTACTAAACCCTTTTGGTAGTATAATGGTGAGTGTTTCCAAGGGGGAGTATAGGTATGGGTTTAATGGGATGGAAAAAGATAATGAGCTGAATGGTGAAGGAAATTCTCTAGATTTTGGAGCAAGGATTTATGACAGTAGATTGGGGCGGTGGTTGAGTGTGGACCCGTTGGCAAGGTTAAGAGAATCCTTGTCTCCTTTTAACTTTTGTAGTAATAATCCGATTTTAAGAGTTGACCCAACAGGAGCTTTAGATGGAGATTATTATGACAAGGACAGCAAGTATTTAGGTAAAGACGGAATAGACGACAACAAAGTATATAAGTTAAAAGACAATTACAAGCCCAACTATGACAATAATAACGTTAATTGGGGTGGTACTTTAAATGAAAAGCATTATACAGAACTGCGAACTAAATCCAATGACTTAGGTACTATTAAAGAAGCCTTTGTAACAGGGGACGCAACCTCCGATAAAAGAATACAAAGTTTGCACCCAGCTATAAGGATGCAAGCAACAGATTTTATTAAAGAAGCTAATGCAAATTCAAGTGGTACTTTGATAAGAGTTGCACAAGGGTATAGAACTTATGCTGAGCAAGACGCATTATATGCCAAAGGAAGAACCGCGCCAGGCAAAATTGTTACCTGGGCAAAAGGAGGAGAAAGTAATCATAACTTTGGACTTGCATTTGATATTGTTGGTATTAAGAACGGAAAAGTAGAATATGATTTAGACTGGAAATCATTATCTACATTAGGTAAATCCAAAGGTTTTGAATGGGGAGGAGACTGGAAAAAAAAGAAAGATAATCCTCATTTTGAAAATATGTTTGGGAAGAGCTTAAAAGAATTAAAAGATCTACCTCAAGATAAAAATGGACTTCCAATTTTAAAACCATAAGCAGTGTTGAACTATTTAATTATAGTCTGTTTGTCTTTTGTAACCGTATCGTGTAGTCCTAGTAATAAACAGGAAACAGGAAGTGTTAATAACAATTCAGATGCTTACACAATTGTAAAAGACACGTTGATTACATACAACATAGAAGGCATAAGTACAGAGGGTACAGGGGCTGTTGTTAATTACGTGAATGGCAAAATAACTAAAAGTATTATATATATTTATGCCGGAACTTGGCAAGCAAGCATAATATATGAATTTGAAAAAAACAGGATTAAGGTTTTAGAAACAAAATATTCATATAAAACAGAATTAGAAAATGTAACGTCAGATGAGGACATGCAATTAGACTATGAAACAAGCTACTTTATAGACTTTAAAGGAAAGGTTATAGGTCTGCCAATACAAGAACGAATAGATATTTTTCAGGAGTTTAAAGCAACTGTTCCTTTTGATTTGATCTTGTAAATTAAAAAAAGACACTTTCAAAAAGTGTATATTCTCCAATTTTTCCCTACCTTCGCTTTATGCTTCCCTCTCCAAAAAACAACACATTTACAACATATACTTTTGGTAGTATAAAAGCGAGTGTTTCCAAGGGGGAGTATCGGTATGGGTTTCAACGAAGTGAAGCCGATGACGAGATAAAAGGAGACGGGAACAGCTATACAACTGAGTTTAGGCAGTTAGATACACGTTTAGGAAGGTGGCTATCTACAGACCCAATAACTCATGCAATGTATTCTCCTTACAGTGCGTTTGATAATAATCCAATTTATTATGTTGATCCTTCGGGAGCTGACAGTGAAAATGAAACAAAGGATGATTTAAATAATGATACAAAAGTTGATGAAATTGGTTCAAATTCAATAATACCTAGAACTTCAATTGCGGAAGATGAGAAACCCAAAAAAATAACAAAATCAGAATTAGGAATAGATGAGAAAAAAACAGCCGAAAAAAACATACCAGCTTTACTTGATAAAATGAAGGTGGGAGAATATTTGGAAGGTAATGATTTGGATTTTATTGAACCTAAGGCAGGTTACCGAGTTGACAAAATCAAAAAAACAGGTGACAATACATTTGAAATAGTTCCAACTTTTATGGGAAGTACTGTTATTGATAAAGGAACAACGGTTACGATTACAAAAGGAACAACACAAATATTAACAAAAGTAGATGGGAAAAATGTTGGAACCGAAGAAACGGGGTATTGGATATCACTTAAAGGTGTAAAAATAAGTGGACAAGAAAAGGTTTTTTTGAAAGGGAATACTCTTTATTGGCAAACCAAGAAATCAAATGGGGCTAAGACTTATTCAAAAATAACTTTGAAAAAGTAAATGTAAAAGAGCATGAAGCTACTAAAAGGATTGTTGTATTCATCGTTTATTGTTATTGTTGTTTGGGTAATATCGTTCTTTTTCATTATTACTTTAGTAGACCCTCTAACATCTATCTTTGTAGAAATTAATTTCTACAAAGATGGGAATATGTTGGAATTAAATACCGTATCGCTTTTAATTTCTATATCAATATTTGTTGTTGGACTTTCAAATTTTATTTTATTCCAAAAAAGGAAAATAGATAAATTTTTATTTGTTTTTTCAGAATCTATACTTTTGATTCTTTTAATTAACTTTATTACGATATTCTTTTTACTCATAAATAATATTACAAAACCGAATTGGTTATTGTGGTTTTGAGCCTCTAATTGATACTTTCAAAAAAGCGTGTTTTCAAAACTTTTTCCCTACCTTCGCTTTATGTTCCCCACTCCAAAAAATACCAGCTCAGTACCAAACCCTTTTGGTAGACTTGCAAAACCACAAATCTATGATTTGGCGCTATATCCTTTTGGTAGTATAAAAGCGAGTGTTTCCAAGGGGGAGTATAGGTATGGNNATGAGCTTAAAGGCGAAGGAAATAGTGTGAATTATAAATTTAGAATGCACGATACGCGAATTGGAAGGTTTTTTTCAATTGATCCTTTGACAAAGGATTATCCTTGGTACTCTCCATATCAATTTTCAGGTAATAAAGTAATTCATTGTATAGAACTAGAAGGCTTAGAGGAATGGGAAGTAAATAACATAGATGGCGGAAAAACTAAAACGTTTGGGCCATGGAAAGACCAAGAAACAGCTCAAAACCAGGAAACGATAAAAGAAGTCAAATCCGATGACAGATTTAATTATTTACAAGTGGCGGGAAGCCAAATTGGTACATCAGAAGTCCCAGGCCCAGGAGTTAACCCTCAGATTGGTGAATATCACAAAATTGGAGGCCGGTACAATGGTGATGAAAATGTCGCGTGGTGTTCTTCATTTGTAAATTATGCTTTAGCTAAAGGAAATCCTGAATATCCAAGAACTAGTAATCCCGCTTCAAATTCATTTTATTTAAATGCTCCCAAATTACAACTTGAACAGGTTAGCGTTCCTTATTATGGCTCAATTATGGTAAGATCAAATAATGGAAATTTTAATGGAGGATTTGGTCATGTGGCTTTTGTTGTTGGGCAAGTTGATAAAGGGTATGCCCAATTAGGGGGGAATCAGGCTGTTCCAGGTAGTAGTAGTGGAACAACAGTTAATGTGGTTTTGAGAGAACCGACAAACAATGTAAGATATTATCATTATACCTTCTTACCAAAAGTACCCTTGTTGGAACCATTATTTCCAACTGCTACTAAACGTGCAGAAAAACAACAAGGCAATGATAGGTAACGAATTATATAAAAAAGCGCTTCTTCTTTTTTGTATATTGTTATTTAAACAATATATATTCGCTCAAAAACAAGTAGAAGTAATAAAGGCTTTTCAAAAAGGCAATATTGACATTGTAAATAATAATTCCATATTCCCTTTTTCGATTTTAAATTTCGGAGTGGATACAATAGTTAATTCAAATATAGAGGTTAGAAAAAAAGTAATATCTTATTGTTACAATACTATATTTAAGGGCTCAATTAAGAAAGGAGAAATAAGTAAACTTAATAATAGAGAATATATAATGACAATTATCCATATATCTAAAAATGGCGAATTTGAATCTGAAAGTACATTGATATTTTCTTTTATAAAAAAGAAAGGGTGTTATAAACTATGTTCGATTATGCTAACAGGATAGATAGATAGATATCCCGTTTCGCTCGCATCTTGCCAGAAGTGTACGCAAGACCTTTTAAGATTAGTTTTCTTACCAAAATCACAAAGTTTACACTTTGTATTTGTATACGTTTTTAATTTTATAATTCACGAAACACAAATAAATTTTTATCACAACTGATACTTTCAAGATGTGTGTTTTCAAAACTTTTTCCCTACCTTCGCTTTATGTTCTCTACCCCGAAAAACACCGCAATTCAAACATATACTTTTGGTAGTATAATGNNAGTGTTTCCAAGGGGGAGTATAGGTATGGGTTTCAAAATCAGGAGAAGGATGATGAGCTAAAAGGCGAAGGAAATAGTGTGAATTATAAATTTAGAATGCACGATTCGCGAATTGGAAGGTTTTTCTCTATAGACCCTTTAGCCAAAACATACCCTCATAATAGCCCATATGCATTTAGCGAAAACAGGGTCATAGATGGTTTTGAATTAGAAGGTCTTGAATACATCACATATAGAGTATCTTTTGGACCAGATAAAGTATCGATAACAAAAATAGAAATTGTAAAGGACTTTCGTGTACAAGAAAAATTTGATTATATAAAATATTCCGAAAGCTTTAGCCCAGAAGGAAGGGGGATTAAATTCCTTTATGATTATACAAATAACAAAGGGGAGATTACTGAAACAAGAGAAGAGTGGCAAATAAGACAAAGTGGACTAATAAGTAATATAGGACGACATGGATTATACATGGGGTCGGGTTGTATAACCTTCTCTGGGCCATTGGGTGTTGGAAAGGATTATAATTTCGAAATGAAACCAATAGACGGGGTTGATGCAGCGGCAAAGGCCCATGATATTAGAGATTCTGAACTAGGAAATGGGAAAGGATGGCTCGAAGATGTTGGATTGTTAGAGTCAGATAAAACGCTCTTACAAGATTTTAAAGATTACACCGCGAAACATAGTAATAACGAAATAGATTCATATACAGGCAGAGCTGCAAGTAAAGAAGCATTAAGATCAGCAAAACAAGGGACACAGTTTTTCGAAATGGTTGTAAGGTATAAAGAATGGAAAGTAGAACAAGAAAAAGAAGGGAAATCAGTAACTATAGATGATTATAAAGGTGGTGGAATTAAAAGAGCTACGGAAAGATATTTACTTAAAAAAGCAAATAATGATACACCTTTATAAATTTATGAAAAAACATGAAATTAAAATATTTAATCTTAGTTCTATTGAGCTTGTTTTTACCTTCTTGCTTTTATACCGCCTTTCTAATTGGATATAAATATAAAATAACAAAAAAGTATATTAAAAGCAACCACTCATTTTATCAGGGTTTTGACTTCTCTGAATTAAAAGTTGATTCTACTGACCTTTCTGGCATACCTATAGCTTATCAAAGAGTAAGGTCTGCTTCGCTATACATACCTGCTAGTTATAAAAAGAAAAATACACATAAAATATATTTTTACAAAGCAAATGACGGATTTTTTTGGAATTATGAAAGCAACTTTCGTTTGCCCATATTGCCTATTAAAATGGAAAAGAATAAATGGTATATAATTGATCGCCTTGTATTTTGGGGTAATCCAAGTTTAAGTAAATTTATATATATAGACGAAAAAGACAAATGCCATACTTATTCTGTTCCACACATTTCCAATTGGTAATTTATTTTGTCGAATCCACGTGTTTGTTACTTATATAAGTCCTTTTACTTAAAAGAAATATTGAAACTTTTAAAAAGGGTATTAAGTACAAAATCTTAAATCGTGACGATTGAATAAAATCTTTTCCCTACCTTCGCTTTATGTTCCCCACACCAAAAAATACCAATCCTGCACCGTATACTTTTGGTAGTATAANNAGGGGGAGTATAGGTATGGGTTTAATAATATGGAGAAAGTCGATGAGCTAAAAGGCGAAGGAAATTCTTTAGATTTTGGAGCTAGGATTTATGACAGTAGATTGGGGAGGTGGTTGAGTAGAGACCCTTTAGAAAAAAATTTTCCATCTTTATCACCATATCAATTTGTTGAGAATAAACCAATATATTACATTGATCCAGATGGTCGTAAAATAATTGTCGCAGACGATGCTCAACAAGCGGTTGTTTTAGGTTATTTAAGAGATCAATTTGGCACAGATGTTTTCAAATTTAATAAAAGAGGGGCTTTAAGACTTGACAAGAAAGCCTATAAAGCGGAACAAGTTCGCTTTAAACAAGAACAAGTAGAAATTGCAAAAGGATTAATTAAAGTTATAAAAAGCAGCAGAATAATTGAAATTGTTCTATACGAGGATAAAAACATTAATTTTTCGAGAAATCCGATAGTTCCCATTCGTGATTTAGACCCAATAACAGGTGAAATACGAATAGAACATTATTTCCTATATGAGAAAGATCAAGTTTTCCAATTGCCCGAATTAAATCAACCAGATACTACTTTATATATTGACGGGGACTACAAAGCTTTTATTTTGATAAATAGGGAGTTGAGCAATAAAGAAACATTTAAAGGAGAAAAGGGAACAAGTACGAAATCATGTGAAAGCTGTGTTTTTATTCATGAAGTATTAGATCATGGTCTTGATTATATAAAAACTGGTTCTGTTAGTGAGCCTGAAGGATCGTCAAAAAAAGACAATGTACACTATCATAATCAAGCCTTAAAAAATAAAGGGTCCATAGAAAGAACAGGAGAAGACCATGACTAAGAGTTTTGCATTTTCAATTTGTTTAACGTATTGCTTTGTCAGTTTTATTGGTTTTATCTCCATTGCTTTTTCAAAGAATACACAGAAAGAAATTGAAATTATTGATATTAAGCAAAGAAGACATGAAATAAGCTTTTGTTTAAAAAACAAAAGTTCTGATACCATAAATTATAAAAACATATCGTATTCCTTAAAGAAAGGAAAATGCATTCCCCAATATTATTTTATTTTTAATGACACGTTAGTGGTTAAGCTATTACAGTCTGAAAAATCTATATTTACAGAAAATATCATAAAGGACAGTGTGTTTGTTGATGGCAAAAGAATAGATAGAAACTTTATTATCAAACCAAATGAAAAAGTAGCATTTTTCATTCCGTCTGAAAAAGAAATCAATGTAAAGGTAATCAAAGTAATACTTTCAGAACAGCAAATACTTTTTGCTACAATTCCTTAGACATGGCCATTTTCACATATTCCACCTTTGTTGAATTGGTGTTTGGTTTATTTGGGATTTTTACGAATTATCAACGCCCGAAATTTTCTAAATTGCTTGTGTTACTTTCAATATATAAAAACTTTTTCCCTACCTTCGCTTTATGTTCCCCACTCCAAAAAATACCAATCCTGCACCGTATACTTTTGGGAGACTTGCAAAACCACAAATCTATGATTTGGTATCGTATACTTTTGGTAGTATAATGATGAGTGTTTCCAAGGGGGAGTATAGGTATGGAATGAACACCCAAGAAAAGGACAATGAAATTTATGGGGAAGGTAATTCATACTCTGCGGAATACTGGCAGTATGATGCGAGATTGGGGAGAAGGTGGAATGTGGACCCGGTGGTGAAGGTGCACGAAAGCCCTTATGCAACTTTTGCAAACAATCCTATTTGGTTTGTGGACCCAAGTGGGGCAGATACGTCTCACGCTTCTACAGAATCTGCTGACTTTATAAATAATATAATGACAAAAGAATACGAAGTAGAAAAGACAGGCTTAAGTTTAGTATTCTCTAAGATGTTGAAACAATCCGTAACAAAAATGGTAGAAAATCCAGATTATAACGCAGATATGGCTAAGATAATTCAACGTGCTATTGAAAAACAAACTGTTAATGTAAAGTTTACAAATAATAAAAAAGATGCCTATTCAGATATACCTGATAATGCAGACGGTGCCTTATCCCTTTTTTCTAATAAACCAGTAGTTTATTGGAATTCTAGTTCTGATATTAATAGCATTGGGATTTCTCCACTATTTGAAGAACTCATACATTTGGAAGGTTATCTAGATGAAGGGTTGAATAATTGGTCTATGTTAGAGGATGGTAATTGGACAATCTCTAAAGAGAATTTATTAATTGAGGAATCTAGAGCAAAATTCAAGGTGGTTAATTTAATAGACAGTAAAGGAAATTTATTAGTAAAAGAAGAAACATTTAGGTTTGGATTATATCGTGATAATGATAAAAATATGAGTTTTGGGGCATTTGTCAAAACCTCTTACGGACCAATGGCAGGTATGAGTCAACTTCAAATACAAACATTTATATCTACAAACAAAGGGGCAACATATGAGGTACAAACAATACATCATTATCCAAGTGCCATTCCAGGCGATTCAGATGTGATTAATTCTCAGATCAAAGGTAAAAAGATGTCTTTCCCATATTCCCAAGAAGGGATGTATTGAAACTATTTAGATTAAAAATGAAACTTGTGTATTTATTTGTTTTACTAATTATTATTTTATGGTCAGCTTGTATGGTCCAATATACTAATAAAAGCTTTTATAAGATAGATTTTTTTGAAACAGAAAGCTCCGATTTAGTGACTCGTTCTTATTCAACAAAACTTAATAGAAATAAGGTAATACAACCATTGAAACACATTTCTATAGGTCCAAAGAATAAATTTCCGTTTTATAATATAACATTAAATAACAAAGATAAAATTGAAGGTATAACAAGTTTGACTAATAAATTTAAAAAAGAAACTACTATACATATTGATTTTGAGGATGGAAAGGTTTCAATGTTGTTTTTTCGGGATTCAATTGGTAATTTATCTGGCCCACTTTTGAAATTTAATAAACATGGGATTTTAGAACATAATTTGATATATGATAAAGGTAAACTGAAAAATACAATATATACTATATCGGAAGAAAAACTCGAAAAAGAACTACCTCTACAGTTTAACTATAATTATTTAAAATTAGACTCTATAGCTCCACTTACCAATCCATATAAAAATTAGATTATTCAAATGGTCTCTATTTACCCAAATAAAAATACATTTAAAATTGCACAAAATGTAAAATTAGAGTCGGAATTACTAGCTCCTTTTGGGCGACATTCAAAACCACAAATCTATGATTTGGTATCGAATACTTTTGGTAGTATAATGGCGAGTGTTTCCAAGGGGGAGTATAGGTATGGNNTAATGAGCTTAAAGGAGAAGGAAATAGCTATAGCTATGCCTATCGATTATATGATTCTAGATTAGGTTTGTTTTATGGTATTGATCAACTCGCTTATGACTATTGTTGGCTTTCTCCTTTTCATTTCGCTGGTTTAAATCCTGTGATGAATTATGACTTAGAAGGCTTACAGCCAAGAAGAGCTAATAATGTTGCCTACCTAAGAAGAACATCACCAATAAGTATAAAAACCACAGAATACAGAGTAAAACAATCCATAAAAAGAAGTAATATTAAATTACCAAATAATGGGCATCCCAGTGAAAGAAGCAAGCCTTCAATAAATCAACAAGCAATTATATTAAATGAAAATCCACCTCACGAAGGCGGTCAAACTTCTGTAGGAGGCAATAGTTCATACTTAGATGCAGTTTTAGTTGTTAAAGATATTTCACTAAATATCAAAGATATTGTGATTTATGTTAAGAATACTACCGGCGTACAGCCCCCTGTAAAAACACAAATACTAATCAAACTAAACGAAAATTCTGAACAGGGAAAGGCAATTTTAAACCAAGAAAACAAATGGCAAGAAGGTTTGAAAAGTGCGATTGATGATGTGAAAAAACAAGAGCCAATTTGGGATCAAGTTAGATATGACAACCTAAATAGTAATAATGAAAAAGAGCTTTATAAACATGAATTTCAAAAAGAACGAAAAAACTGGCAGTTACATATGGATTTAGCTCCTTTAGCGTATAGAGCTAAGAATGGCGAATCTCCGCTTAAAGAATTAGAAAACAAAGCAGTTGATTATTTAAACAAAAATCCGGAATTGTTTGAAACAAAAACAGAAAAAACAGTAATCCCCGTTATCGGGCCAGCTAATAATTAATCACCTTGATTATATGCAAATGTCAAAGGCACTTTTTTTTCTTTCATTTTGTATCCTCACAATTTCGTGTCGCAATACCAAACTAACAAACATACATGTAGACAAGGAGTTTTCTCGCAAAGTCAATAATTACTTTTATAGCGTTGACAAACAATTGTTTGTCAATGAAATATTATCCCAAGACTCTTTATCTGACCTAAACAACTTTTTGGATTTTTTCTCAAGGATCGAACAAGAACCTATCATACCAGATTCCTTATTTCTTAGTGTGCAGGACTCTTCTTATTATTATTTAATTAATTCAATAGTCTTATTTGATAAAGACACCTTGGAGTCGAAGAAAAATATACTAAAAAGCATTGCATTAAACTCTGATAATTTTTTTGGGAAACTTTGGCTTTGCAATTATTTTAAAAACAACGAGAATAATACCAAGGAGTGTCTAAATTGTTATAAAAAAATCCTTCTGAATTACAATGATATAGCATTAGGGCACTATTATTTTGTAGATTATTTGATTTTGACAAATAGATTTCAAGAAGCAATGGAACATTTAAAAAATACAATGCCAAAGTTTGAGCAATCCTATTTGTTTTATAATCAAAAGTCTTTTATAGAAGTAAAACAAGGCGATTTGCAAAATGCAATTGAGTCAATAAATAAAGCATTAGTGATTAGTTACAATTTAGAAAGTTTGAAATTGTTAGGAGCTATTTATTTATTTGAAATTAAAAACAACAAACTAGCGTTAGAAACATTAAAAAAAGGATTAGCGCTTTCTAATACGGATTCCGAGTTATTAAACATGTTAGCCGAAGTTTATTGGTTTGAAAATGAATATGACAGTTCAGTGTATTATTTTAATGAAACGCTAAAAAACATTAAAGACCAAAAAGAATTCCAAAATGTCTTTGCTGATTATTTAGATTTTATTTTATTAGAAAAAGGGAAAGAGGAGTTATTAGAAGTTCTTACCAATGCAAAGTTTGAATTTAGTATAGATGAGGTTTCTATCATATATTACATTATTGTAGATTTGAAATTTAATAACAATTTAGAAAATGCCAACAATCTCTTTATAATTTACGAAAAAAATTATCCTGACAATGTGAAATGGGCAAAAGAACGAATTTTTAATTGGTATCAATCAGAATGGTAAATTAGTATTCCCCCCCCTTCTCACTTACATCTTGCGAGTGAACTAGCATACCCCCCTCGCCTATCTAACAGGTGTCTGTTATTTTAACCCAAATTCAGCATTAGAAAATT
>DIUJ01000074.1:0-52370 GCA_002422315.1 Bacteroidetes bacterium UBA6161 | reverse complement strand
GCTAATGCGTATTTTGGGTTTAAAAAAACCATTTTCTGATACTCTTGAAGACGCTTATTGTCTAGGGTGTTGTGGCTTAATAAAAGCTAGACCTGTCTTTTTTCCAAATCCATACAATCAAAACTCCAGTAAGCGCACCCCCTATATGGGCAAAATGCGCAATATTGTCCCAACTATAGCGGCTTAAACCTAGGAACAAATCCAACAAAAGGATTCCTGGTATGAAATATTTGGCTTTTATTGGGAAGGGAATAAATAGAAACATAAGCTCAGAATTGGGGAAAAACATACCAAAGGCAGCCAACAAACCATAAATAGCACCACTTGCCCCAAGCATTTGCGACATCATTCTAACGCTTAAATTAGTATGGTAGTTTTCTTCTACAGACATTCTTATCACCTCTCTTTGTATGCTTTTTTCCGGAATAATAAGTCCAAACTCCTCATAAACAGAATAGGCCCAATAGGCTTGTTCTAGAAAAGCAGAGCCAAGTCCTGCTGCAAGATAAAGCAAAAGAAACTTTTTTGTTCCTACAAACTTCTCTAAGGTAGAGCCAAACATAATTAATCCAAACATATTGAACAAAATATGTGAAAACCCACCATGCATAAACATGTGTGTGAAAACCTGAATAGGATTAAACTCTATACTTCCAAAGTACTTCATGCTTAGCATAGACATAAGGTCCAATGAAAAAGCATTTTTAAAAGCGAGGGTCCCTACAAAAAACAGGATGTTTATAAGGAAGAGGTTTTTTACTGCCGGAGGCATGTTTTTGAGCAAATACAAAATTCCCATAAAGGTATTAAATTTTAAAAAGTTGGTTTAGTTCTTGACGGTTTAGTTGGGCGTATATATTCCTACCAAAGGGGCAGTACTTCGGAAAATTACAGGCAAAAAGTTCTTGTACCAATGCTTCTTGCTGAGGCAAAGAAAGTATTTTGGGAGCAAATGCTGCAGCATTTTTACTCATGCTGCGGGCTAGGTTTTCTTTCTCTGCTAGGCCATGTTTTTGTTTGTTATCTTTTAGGTCATTTAGCACCGTTTCCAAAAGTATTTGTTCGTCTCCCTTTGGCATATCTGCAGGCAAGCCATTTAAAATAAAGGTGTTTTTGCCAAATTCTCCCAAATCAAAGCCTAATCGCCTTAGGTCTTCCAAAAAGTGAAGCAGGAGTTCTGCATCCATAGGGCTAAAAACTAGTGTTTTGGGGAAAAGTAATTTTTGAATTCCTGCATGTTTTTTTTCCATTTGACCAAGATATTTTTCGTACCAAATTCTTTCGCGAGCCAGCAAAATATTTACTAAAAAAAGCGATTCCTCTTTTTTAACTACCAAAACATCGGCATACTGGAATACAGTATCCGGTTTTGAGGAAGTTTGTTTGTAGTCAAAAAAATCTGTTGAAAAGGCATTTTCAAGATTGTTTTCATTATGACTAGAGAAATTTACTTTATCTACATTGGTGTCAAAAAGCTTGTCCCAGTGTTTTAGTTGGCTTTTTTCTCTTTGTATTTCTTCGTTAAAAGGATTAAATCGGGGATTGATTTTGGGTTCTGGAGAGTACTTTGAACCAATGCTTGATTGGATTTTGAAACTATTGTTTTGAAACGGATCGGGAAATGTAAACGTTTCTGGTATGTTTAAAAAACTTCCCAGTGTTTTTTTTATTGTAGACATCAGTATGGAATACAATACCTTTTCGTCTTCAAACTTTACTTCGGTTTTAGAAGGATGCACATTTACGTCTATTCTTTCTGGGGCAACCTCTAAAAAAACGACATAAACAGGATGGTTTTCGGGAGGCAATAGGTTTTGATATCCTTGTTTTATTGCATGTTGTAAGTACGGGTCTTTTATGTTTCTAGAATTTGCAAATAAAAACTGTTCATTTCTTGATTTTTTAGCGATTTCAGGAACGCCAATATAGCCTGTAATTTTTACCAAATCGGTTTCTTCCTTTACTTCTAGTAGTTGGGTGTGTTTTATTTTTCCAAATACCGACAATGCTCTCGTTTTATGATCACTTACAGGAAAGTCCAACACTTCTTTATCGTTGTTTATGAATGTATACCAAATTCCGGGGTGGGAAATAGCCGCCCTTATGAACTCCTCCATTACGTGTTTGGTTTCTACTGGTATAGATTTAAGGAAATTTCTTCTTGCGGGTAAATTGTAAAAGAGGTTTTTAACTGCTATGTTGGTGCCGTTTGCTGCGGCACAAAACTCATGTTTTTTAATGCTTCCGCCTTCTATAACAATTGCAGTTGCCAACTCATTTTCTTTCATTTTGGTTTGCATTTCTACCATTGCCACAGAGGCAATAGATGCAAGGGCCTCTCCTCTAAATCCAAATGTTTTAATTTGGTATAGGTCTTCTGCTTTTCTTATTTTGGATGTAGCGTGTCTTTCCCAACACATACGGGCGTCGGTATGGCTCATTCCGCAGCCATTGTCAATAATTTGTATAAGTAGGTTGCCTCCTTCTTTTATAAGGAGTGTTATTTTGGTAGCCCCAGAATCTGCTGCATTTTCCAGCATTTCTTTAACCACAGAGGAAGGCCTTTGTACAACTTCTCCTGCTGCTATTTGGTTGGCTACATTGTCTGGCAGTAAACTTATCTTATCGGCCATTGGAAAAACGATTTATTTGAAATAACCACTGTTCCATTTTGTTGTCTATCAATATATAATATGCTACTATAGCCAAAAGTATAACCATTACAAAAAGGCGTATATTTCTATTTCTAAGGCGTATTTGTTCTTCAGACTTTTTCGGCTTTAACTGGGTAGTAAAGGCGCCTTTTATGTGGCTTCCGGGCTTAAATCCTTTTTTTTCTGCCTCCCCCATTTCTTCCTTTAATTTTTGTACCCTTCTTCTCAGGTCTTCCATATTCTCGTCATAAAAACGAGGCTTGTATTTAAATTCCCTCTTGGAATGTTGTGTACCAAATAAACCTGCCATGTAGCTACAAAGGTATATATTTTGATTTGGTTTTTTACCTCAAGGGGTATTAATAGCCATAGAAGTTAAAAAACTTCCTTGCGCCATCTGGTCCAATCCCTTCTATTTGTATACGACCAGAAACTTTGCTAAGTTCCTTTATCAATTCAACAGGGTCTTCACAGTCTTTGCCATTAAATTTTACAAATATAAAGTCCTCGGGGATTCCCATTCGTTTAATAAGTCCATTTTTAATTTCTGAAACCTTTACCCCTGTTTTTATACCGTAGCGTTGTATTTCCATTTTCGATATTTTGGAAAAGTCTGCGCCTAATTCCGTGGAGCTAATTGCTGTTTTTTTAATTAATTCTGTATTTCCCTCTTTATTTATAAGGGTTAAAGCTAGTTCCATTTTCTTTCCCTCTCTGTCTATTAGCAACTTAACCTTGTCTCCCGGTCTGTGATACGCTAAATATTCATCGTATAGCGCTTTATACTCTACCTCTTTGTCTTGTATTTTTAATACTACATCGCCTGCTTTTACGCCTGCTTTGTGAGCGGGGCCATCTTCTAAAACTTTTGCTACATATACTCCTTGGTCGTTGTTAATTTTTAATTGCTTTTGTATTTCATAATCTATATCTGCCACATCCATTCCTACAAAGCCGCGTTGTACCTCGCCAAACTCGGCCAAGTCTTTTACCGTTTTCACTACAATATTCACGGGAATTGCAAATCCATAGCCGTTGTATGCTCCTGTTTTAGACATAATCGCCGTATTGATTCCTATTAATTCTCCGCTGGTGTTGACCAATGCGCCCCCACTATTCCCGGGATTAATTGCGGCATCTGTTTGTATAAAAGACTCTATCGGAAATTGATTGTTCACAATGTTTATATTTCTTCCTTTTGCGCTTACTATTCCTGCTGTTACGGTAGAGGTTAGATTAAAAGGGTTTCCTACTGCTACAACCCACTCTCCTATTTGCACATCGTCTGAGTTTCCTGTTTTTATTGCGGGCAGGTTTTCCGCTTCTATTTTCAACAAAGCAATGTCTGTAGAAGGGTCTGCACCAATAAGTTTTGCCGCATATACTTTTTTTCTTTGGTTTAGTACTACTTCTATTTTAATGGCATTTTTTACTACGTGTAAATTTGTAACAATATAGCCGTCTTTACTCATTATAACTCCAGACCCTGTGCTCGAAACCTGACCTATACTTCCAAAGGGGTCTATATCAAAAAACCAAAAAGGATTTGTATTTCTTACTTCAGATACTGTTTTTATAAAAACAACCGAGGGGGTTGCTACTTTAGAAGCAAAGGTAAAGTTTCCCGTCTCTTGGCTTGTTTGATTTGCAGAATAAACTTGGCTTGCGTTATACTTAAAAACATTTTCGCTTTGTTCTAAAACCTCAATAAAATTATCGTTTCTATTAAGTTTAGAAAAAGCCCAAGAGCCAATTATCCCTGCGGCAAAAGCAAGTACTGTCAATAAAATATTTTTTCTCATTCTTTAATTTTTTAAAAGGGATACTAAAATACAGAACTTGTACCTTAATTGGTTCAAGTAATAGATGCAAAATTAAAAAAAGAAGACGAACATTACTTTTGTAACTGTAACGGCTTTTCAACTATGGAGATTTTGCCATAAACCGTTATCTCTGGTTTTTTTGGGTCGTTGGTGTATAGGGTAACCCCTCTAGACATTGTTCCTGTTTTTTGTCCTATGCTATCAAATGTAAGGGTAAGTTCTGCTTTTTGTCCTGGTTCTATTACCTTTTTCTCCATTTGACCACTAAAACAAAAACAAGGAGAGTGAATGTTTCGAATTTCTAAATTGCTTTTGCCATTGTTTTGAACATATACAACTTTGCTTTTTTTACCCCCCCTAATCACTTCTTCAAAATCAAAGTTTTCCCCTAACACTTCAATTTGAGGCGCTTTTTTCAACTCTTCTTTGGTTAAATGAGAAAAATCTTGAACCGTTTTTCCTGTTATAGTAAAACTTTTTAAGCCCATATTTATATCGTTTGTAACAAATACAATGTTGTAGCTAAACTCACCCCATATATTGCTAAGGTCTTGCTTGTGAAGAGTAAAGACAATATTTGCAGAATCTCCAGGGTTAAGCTCTTTTGGCATTTCTATCTTTAAAAAGGAAGGGGCGTCTCTTGACATTAAAAAACTAATTTTATTCGCTCCGTCGTTTGAAACCTTAAGAATGCTAACATATTCGCGATTTTCTCTTATTTCTCCAAATTCTACCCTAGTAGAGCTAAAAGAGGCAGATCCGTATAAAAAAGGGTGTTTTTTAAATGTAGGTATTTGTTCTGAAATTACAGTTCCTTTTATATTCAATTGTTGGAAAAGGGTTGGAGTAGAATTAAATGTAACAAATAAATTTTTATCGAAACTGCCGGGCCTTCCTTTGGGGTCATATTTGGCAACAATCCACCCTTTCTCGCCGGGCATTATAGAGTCTTTTATATAGTCTGGTGTGGTACACCCGCAGCTAACATTTACAGTACTTACCAAAAGGGGTATTTTGCCCGTATTGGTAAAAACAAATTTTGTGGAACGGGTTCCCCCGTTTTCCATAAACTCACCAAAATCATGGTCTGTTTTTTCGAAAAGAAAAGGAGCTTGTGCCTTTGTAAAAAGAAAAAACCCCATGGCAAAGAAAAGTAAAAAGAAATGTGCTTTTAGTTTCATATAGCAAAAGACGTGATAATTTTTGATTTAGTTGCTCGATTCAATGTTTTATGTTCAAAAGTGAAAAAAATCTGATGAGCGTTCCATTCTTTATTCATAGTTTTGAAACCTAAATGAGAATAGATATTGTTTCTGCTGTTCCAGAATTATTACAAAGCCCCTTAGAGCATTCTATTGTAAAACGAGCAAAAGAAAAAAATCTTGTAGAAATTCACATTCATTCACTTAGAGACTTTTCTGCCAACAAACACAAACAAATAGACGACTACCCATACGGGGGCGGAGCCGGGATGGTTTTAATGCCAGAACCCCTATCTAAATGTATAGAGAAACTCTTATCGGAAAGAACATACGATGCAATTGTATTTTTTACCCCAGACGGGAAAGGGGCCAACCAACAAATCGTAAATCAAATGTCCTTGCAACAGAACCTCTTGTTTATTTGTGGCCACTACAAAGGCATAGACCAAAGAATCAGAGACCTATATGTTACACACGAAATAAGCATTGGTGACTTTGTTGTTACAGGGGGCGAAATACCCGCTTGTTTGCTAGCAGATGGCATAGTTAGGCTTATACCGGGTGTTATAGGAAACGAAGAAAGTGCGCTTAGCGACTCTTTTCAAGACGGGCTTTTGGCCCCGCCAGTTTACACAAGGCCTGCCGAATTTAAAGGACTTAGAGTTCCTGATATTTTGCTTTCTGGAAACACGCCCAAAATAGAAGAGTGGCGGCTCGAACAATCCCTGAAAATAACTACTGAAAAAAGACCAGACTTACTAAACCCTTAAAAATTTATTTTTTGTCATGCCTATAAATCTTAAAAAAAATCTTGTTGTATTTGATATAGAAAGTACCGGGATTCATTTTGTAAACGATAGAATCGTGGAACTCTTTATGTTAAAGATTGATAAAAACCACAACACCACAGAGTACCATCAAAGATTCAACCCTGGCTTTGCGATGAGCGAAAACGTGATTTCTATTCATGGAATAACCAACGAAATGGTAGCAAACGAACCCCTCTTTGCATCCAAGGCCGCGGAGGTCATGGCTTTTATTGGCGATGCTGATTTGGGAGGGTTTAATTCCAACAAGTTTGACGTGCCCATGCTAATGGAAGAGTTAGGCAGGTGTGGAATAGACCTAGAAGTGGAGAAAAGAAAACTAATCGATGCACAAAGAATTTTTCATACCATGGAGCCAAGAACCTTGGAGGCCGCTTACAAATTTTACTGCAACAAGGGCTTGGAAAATGCCCATTCTGCAAAGGCCGACACCTGGGCAACTTGGGAGGTACTAAAGGCCCAAGTTCAAAAATACGACGGTATAGAAAACTCCGTGGAAGCTTTGCACAAGTTTTGTGGAAATGAAAACGTGTTAGACCTTAGCGGAAGGATTGTTTTAGACAATAAAAAACAAGCGTCCTTTAATTTTGGAAAATATAAAGGAATCCCAGTAAAGCAAGTTTTTAAGAAAGAACCTTCCTACTACGACTGGATGATGAATGGTGATTTTTCTTCTCAAACAAAAAAAATCATTACCAAACTTAGGCTAGAAATGATAAACGAGCAATGAAAAAACTTACCGCAAGCTCTTTAAAGGTTTTTGAAAACGAGGAATATTTAGTACTAAACAAACCTGCTGGTGTTGCAAGTTTAGACGAACATGTTTTTTCGAAGCGCTCCATGTTGCGCATACTTCGCGACGAATACCCCGAAGCCACCTTGTGCCATAGGCTAGACAAAGACACCTCTGGTTGCCTTTTGGCTGCAAAAACTCAAGAGGCATACCGGCATGCTTCCATTCAATTTGAAAAAAGATTGGTTCAAAAAAAATATTATGCCCTTTGCTCTGGAAGCCATGCATTTAATCAACTCAAAATAGAACTTCCCCTTGTTGTTGGAAATAAAAAAGTGAAAATATCACATAAAAATGGCAAGGCCGCAGAAACCATAATTACCACATTAGAAGCATTTAAACATTATAGCCTTATAGAGTGTAAGCCCATTACCGGCAGATTACATCAAATCAGGGTACACTTGGCGTCTCAAGGAGCGCCAATTGTAAACGATGTGTTGTATGGTGGCAAAGCCCCTCTGCTTTCTGAAATGAAACGTAAGTTTAAGGTTTCTAAACAAGAGGAGGAACAACCTATAATTGAAAGAATAGCCTTGCATTCTTTCTCCCTGGAGTTTGAAGATGCCCAAAAAAACATTGTCTCGGTTCAGGCCCCTTTAAGTTCTGAATTGGAGGCTTTTCTAAAAATTATTAGAAAATACGACAAGGTAAATCATGATTAGTTATATTTTAATTGGCATAACGGTTCTTGTTTCCATGCTTGCTTTTCAGCAATACTCTTGGATGGAAAAACTAAAAATGAACCCCTATGCTGTAATTCAATACAAACAATATGGCAGAATACTAAGCCATATATTTGTTCATGCAGACTACATGCATTTAGGAGTAAATATGTTTGTATTGTGGCAGTTTGGGCCCACCGTAGAGTCTGCATTTGAAGACCTTTTTGGCGGAGTAGGGAGCTTTTATTATGTGTTTTTATACTTTGGCGGTGCTGCTGTAGCTTCTCTCCCTTCTTTAAAAAACCATTCAAACAACCCTTCTTACTCGGCGGTGGGTGCTAGCGGAGCCATTGCTTCTGTTTTGTTTAGTTATATTTTAATGCTGCCAACATCTATGCTTGGCATTATGCTAGTTATCCCTATGCCTGCATTTTTGTTTGGAGTACTATACCTTTGGTATGAGTCTAAAATGCAAGGAAAACAAGACCTAATTGCGCACGATGCACATCTTTTTGGTGCCATATTTGGATTTGTTGCCTCCATTGCTTTTGAACCCAAGCTTATCCTTTGGTTTGTGAAACAGGTTTCCGCCTTCTTTTTAAACTTTTTTTAAACGATAATTCAAAAACGATTTCCTTCCAACTTGCTTTGTTTTTTATCGGAAAGATTTTTTCTGTATTCATTTTTTCTGTTTTAATCGTTTCCTCCTATGCCCTCGTATAATAATTTTATAAAAGTGCTGTTTTGATTTACAAAAGGATACAACTATTGGCATAAAATATGTGTCTTTGTAAATATAAAAGGAGCACACCATGACTTCTACAAACAAAACTACAACCCAAAACAAAAATGTTCGTACAACAAAAAAAGCGAATCGCTCTACCGACAAAGGTTTTGAGCAAAAAGCTGCTGGTGTTTAAGGGTTTTCTTTTTTTATTCGCTTGTCCTAGCACACTTTGCTTTGGGTGTTTTTCTTTGTTTTTTGGCCATTTGTCAAAAATATCCTTTTCAAAATACCTTTACAATGGCATTTGTTACTATATTTGAAAATCAATTGTTTTCTTTATGAAAAAACTTGTTTTCTTTTCCGTCTTTTTTTTATTCGGACTTGTTTATACTGCTTACCCACAAGGGCTTTATACCGAATTTGGAGAAAATAGGAAACAATTTCAAACAATAGAATGGGAAAAGCTTGCAGAAAAGCAAGTTGTTGTGTTTTTTGAAAAAGGACAAGATTCTCTGGCAACAGAGGCCCTTAAGCTTTCTCTTATAGACGTTAACAACACAGAAAACACCTTTCAATACCAACTTCGCAATCCTTTAAAAATTATATTGTATACCAATTACAGCAAGTACATAGAAGGGAATTTTGGGATAAAAAACCATCAGTTTTATGCAGGGGGTTATTCTTATGCTCCCCAAAGCGAGGTTTTCGTTTTTTTTGATGGCGACCTTCAATCCTTGAGATCAAAAATTAAAAAAGGTATTTCTGAGGTTATGGTAAACGAAATGATTTTTGGCGGAAGCATGGTGGAGAGGGTGCAAACAAGTATATTGCTTGTGCTTCCCGATTGGTTTTTACATGGTCTAAGCTTTTATATTGCCGAAGGCTGGAACAGCAAAAAAGACAACTTGATAAGAGACGCAATGTCTGTGAAAAAATTTAGCTCTTTTTCTAGCTTAAACAAAGATGAGAGCATTCTTGCAGGACAAAGTTTTTGGTTTTTTATTGAAAAAAAATATGGTGTTGACAAAATAAAAAACATCCTGTTTCACGCTCGTTTTTCTAGAAGTATTGAGTCTGCACTGTCATTTTATACAGGCAAAAGCCTATCTTCTCTTTTTAACGAATGGCAACGCTTTTTTTTGGATAGGTATGCAAAAGAGTCTGAGTTTTTTATTAGTCCCAAAGGGCAGGAAAACAAACTAGCAAAACAATCCATTCATACCCATACCCAATTGTCGCTTAGTGAAGACGGGAAAAGGCTGGCATTTGTTACAAACAATAGGGGCAAATACAAGGTTTGGGTATACAATACAAGCCAAAAAACATCCAAAGTGATACATTCTGGAGGCTATAAAACACTTTCAAGAGAACCAAATTTTGGGTTTCCGATCGTGAAATGGTCTTCCAACAACAGTATTGCAATATTAGAACTTAACAAAGGCAAATTGGTTCTAAACGAACACAATATACGGTCCGGCAAAATAAAAAAAATCCAATCTTTTGAAGGTTTTGATTGGGTGTTAGACTTTGTTTTTGTTGAAGAATTGCAAACCTGGGTGGTAAGCGCTGTCCAAAATGGTTTTAATAATTTGTATTCTTTTTCTACCAAATCTAAATCCTTTACACCGCTAACCACGGGTAAAGCGCACAAAAGCCATTTGGCTTTGGGAAAGGACTCTTCTATACTCTTTGTAAGTGCAAATGAACAGAACGTATATGCAACCCAAAACGCAATTTTTTCATTAAATGTAAGCACAAAAGAAAGCAGCCAAATTACCCCCTTTGTTGGCAATCTCTTGTATGCAAACCCTGTTATGCTCAATACAAACACCTTGTGCTTTTTAAGTGATAAAAACGGGGTGTTTAATAGTTATGCTATAACTATAGAAGATAGGCTTCCAATGCTTTCAGAATTTAAAAAACTTACCAATTACAACAGAAACATTTTGTTTCAAGATGCTTCTATTTCATCTAGTAAGATTGCGGAACTTGCCTTGGTTCAAAACAAATACCGTGTTTTTTTAAGCAACTACAACAACGCGAACCCTTTGGATGAAGCATTACAAGAAGATACTTTTTTAACCCAATATAGAAAAGAAAGGAACCTGGTGGAGTTTTACACTGTAGAGCAAAATAAAAACACTGTTTTAAGCAAATACGACACTACTAACACAGCGCCTAATTTGGTAAAAGTTAAAAAAGAAGCTTACTTTTTGAGCCCGTTTGAACAAATAGACTATAGCGACAATAAAAAAGCGGAAAATACACTAAAGGAAAGAATTTTAGACGCAAACTCGCTTTCTCAATTTAATGTAGATTACTTCTTATTGCAGATACTAGACAACTCAATAATAAGCGACTACTACTTTCAAGGAGGGGTAGACAATGAATTGTTTTATAGTCCTATAATTAGTCCTCATGCTCGTTTTTCGGTAAGCGATGTGCATAGAAACCATCAAATAGTTGCAGGAGCCAGGCTTTTAGGCACGCTAGACGGTTCTGATTATTATTTTAAATACCTTTACAAGAAAAGCGCTATTCATAAAAATCTGTTTTTCAATAGACGTTCCCGCTTTCTTGATTATGAAAGCTATTATGAAAGGAATATTTTTACACAAGGAGGACTTGGTTTTTCTTACACTATAAATGAGAAAATGCGACTGGAAAGTTCTATACTCTTGCGAAATGACCAACAGGTTTCCTTAAGTACCGACGACTTTACCTTGAATAAAGAAACCTTACAAAATACTTTTGTAGGAACAACAATTGCTTTTGTTTTTGACAATTCTATTTCCAAGGGGTTAAATCTACACGAAGGATTACGCTTTAAAATATTTGCGGAAAACTACCAAAGAGTTAACAAACAAGGGAATAATCTAATGGCAGGAGTTGATTTGCGCTACTATAAGCCCATTCATAGGCAAATGATTTTTGCCATTAGGGGAAGTTTTAACAGCTCCTTGGGTTCCTTAAAAACCGCTTATTATATGGGAGGAACAGAAAACTGGTATTTGCCCAAATTTGAAGAAGGTATACGAAAACTTGAAAGCCCTGAATATGTATTTCAAACAATTGCAGCACCAATCAGAGGATTTAAGCAAAATGTAAGATCTGGAAATTCCTATTTTGCAATAAATACAGAAATAAGGCTTCCTTTGTTTTCCTATCTTTATCAAAAGCCTATTCGTTACGACATCATTAAAAGTTTTATGCTGGTGGGGTTTGCAGATTTGGGTTCTGCATGGATTGGGTCAAACCCATATAGCCCAGGAAATCCTTATAATACCCTATACTATTATAGCCCCAATTATACACTTTCTGTTTCGGCAAATAGAAATCCTTTTATATACAGTTATGGGGTAGGGGCAAGAATACGAATAGCGGGCTATTACCTTAAATATGACCTTGGCAGGGGATTTGGACAAAGTGTTAATACAGGTTCTTGGCTTGGGCATCTTTCTCTTGGCCTAGACTTTTAAGCCTATATTCTACTTTATTGAACATTACGGCGATTAACTTGTACATTATACATACTATCTTTGCACAATGATTGAGTTTTCAGAGTTTGAATTAGAAAATGGCCTTCGGGTTATTCATCATCAAGACATAACCACGCCCTTGGTACATGTAAATATTCTTTACAACGTAGGGTCAAGAGACGAAAACCCAGAACATACGGGCCTAGCGCATCTGTTTGAACATTTAATGTTCAGTGGGTCTGTAAATATTCCAGAATTCGACAGTGCGGTTCAGCATGCAGGAGGCACAAACAATGCTTTTACAAATACAGACATTACCAATTACTACATTACACTCCCCGCCCAAAATATAGAAACAGCGCTATGGCTAGAGTCTGATAGAATGATTTCGTTAGATTTTTCCGAAAAAAACCTAACGGTTCAAAAGGGTGTCGTTATAGAAGAGTTTAAACAGCGTTATCTAAACCAACCCTATGGAGACATGTGGCTTCAATTAAGACCTTTGGTTTATGAAAAATATCCGTATTCTTGGGCTACAATAGGCAAAGAGATAGAACACGTTCAAAAAACAGAAATAGACCATATCAAATCGTTTTTTAGCCGTTTTTATAACCCAAGCAACGCTATACTTTGCATCGCAGGAAATATAGGCCTTGATGAAACGAAAAATCTCGTTAAAAAATGGTTTTCTGACATCCCCGCAGGAAAACAAAACATAAATTCTTATGCTGAAGAAACAAACACTTCTGTTGAAAAAAGGAAAACAATACATGCGGATGTGCCTCAGGATATGCTAGTTATGGCTTTTAAAGTAAAAAGCAGAAAAGACCCTTCTTATTACGCTTTAGATATTTTATCTGATTTATTAGGCAAGTCCGACTCCTCAAGATTGTATGATGAGCTTGTAAGAAAAAAACAATTGTTTTCCCAGTTGTATTCCTATGTTACAGGAGAACTTGGGCCGGGTATGTTTGTTATAGAAGGCAAGCTATCCCCCGGTATAAAAATAGAAGAAGCGGAAAAAGAGGTTTGGGAGATTTTAGACAATATAAAACAAGGGCATTGTAGCGAAGAAGAGTTTGAAAAAATTAAAAACAAAACAGAAACCGCCCATTTGTTTTCTCTTACAAGTCCATTGAACATAGCAATGGCACTATGTATGGGTAAAAACATGGGAAATGCAAATCTTGTAAATGAAGAATCTTCCTTGTTTCAACAAGTTTCACGTGAAACCACTATAAAATTAGCCAACGAAATTTGGATTAAAAACAATACTAACGTGCTTTATTACCTTGCAAATGAAAGAAAATAATAACCTATTAGATAGGAGAAGTGCTCCTAAAATACATCTGCCGGGCTTAAGTTCTATTCCCATGCCTATTGAGCTGCATCCTGGTTTGCTATACTTCGAAAAAAAAGGCTGCCCGGTATTTAAATTAGACATCGTTTTCCCACATGCAGGACTTGGAAACTCTTCTCTAAAAAAAGAAAACATGATGGTGGCCGACCTTTTGTTATCTGGAACATCCAAATACAACGCACAAGAGTTGAACGAAAGTTTAGATTCCCTTGGTTCGTACTACAACATATACACAGACTACTATAAATCTACCCTTAGTATTTATGGGAAAAACGATAAGTATTCTGAAATTTTGGCTCTTTGGAACCATATACTAAACGATATATATTTTGACCCTAAAGAAATTGAAATATATATAAATCAGAAAGTTAACAACTTAAACATTCAAAAAAGCAAAACTTCGTATCAAGCCAAAAAATGCATTAACAAGGCATGGTTTGGAAGTAAAAATGTTTTGGGTTATATGCTTCAAGAAAAAGACTTTAAGGGCTTAAATATAAACACTTTAAGCACTTTCTATGCAAAAAACTTCTTGAAATATTATTTTATATTGTCTGGTGAAATTGAATCAAAAAAAGCAATTGAATGGGCAACAAAATTTAAAATCACAGGTTCTTACTCTTTTTGTGTAGATAAAATAAACTTTGAAAAAAGGAAAACAGATAAAAATTCGTATACCATAGAAAAAAGCAACCAAAGTAGTGTAATTGCGAGGGTTGAAATACCAAATAGACTACACAAGGATTATGCGGCATTGAGTATGTTAAACTTAATTCTTGGCGGGTATTTTGGTGCTAGAATTATGAAAAACATTAGAGAAGAAAAGGGTTGGACTTACGGAATGTACTCAGTAATTAGAAACTTTGACACTATTGCTTACCTAGAAATTTCTGGTGATGTTTTGGCGGACAAAGTCGGGTCTGTTATATCGGAAATTGAAAGAGAGGTAAGAATTCTATGCGAAGAAGAGGTTTCAAAGGAAGAATGGAATATGGCAAAAAACTATTATCTCGGTTCCTTACAGAGAAGTTTTGATTCTTTTTTTAGTCATTCTGACAAATTTTTAAGTTTACAAGAAACAACTTTGAATCTAGATTGGTATTATTTCTTTGTTGAAGAAATAAAAAAACTTGAGGCAGCTGATGTTAAAAAAGCTGCGAATACTTATTTAAATAAAGAAACGTTATTTTATACATGGAGTGGGCCAAAACAATAAAGAATGTTTTTTTGTGGTGCATACTGTTTTTTGCAATTGTTGCAAAAGGCATAGATACGCCTAGCAAAATACGTTCTATTTGTTTAAATAATATTGACTCTACCGTTCAAATAAAATGGACTCCGCCTACAGACAATTGCAATAGTTTTGTTTCCTATGAAATATTTGGCCGAGAAGATGCATTATCCGTTTTTAATTTGCTTTATACTGAAACCAATTACGTAGTTGGCGAAACAAGTTTTAAACTCCCTAATTTAAAAACATGGGAGTTTTACATTTCTTACAACTACGCCTGTGATGGCATAAGTAGGCTTTATTCTGATACCGTTTTTATAGATAAGAAAGAACCAGAGGAATGGTTTGTGGACAGCGTATCGGTTGATTTACTCTCACAGAAAACCTTAATAGGTTGGAGAGAACACCCTGTTATAGACAAAAAAGGGTACACGGTTTTTAGGGTTGGCACAAACAATCAATTAATAAAAGACACTTTTAGTTTAGGGTTAATGGACTCGGAATATGGCAATCCAAACATTCAATCCGAAACCTATAGTTTATCTGTGTATGATTCCTGTGGCAATGCTTCTCCTTTGTCTGCTAACCACAAAACTATCTTTCTTAGTACTTTCTTTGACACTTGTAGGCAAAATATAGCATTAAATTGGACAGCTTACGAGCCCTTGCCAGTAAAAGAATATAAAATTTTTATTAGTGAAGACAGCTTAAGTAATTACAGTTTATTACAAACCATAAACAATCTAAACTACTTGTTTGCAATACCTGAGAGAAATAAAAACTATTGTTTTTATGTTCAAATGTATTCCGATACACTTGGAGGAATAAGTAGTAGTTCAAATAGACGATGTGTATATGTAGAAGAACAGGTTAGTGCAGAAAACAACATACACAGAGTAAGCGTTACAGAAGAACAAGGAATAGACGTTATATACTCTAGTGCTTTGCAAAATGGCATTATACAATTAGAAGAAAGTAAAAACAACGGAATGTTTGTTGTTGTTGAAAGCATAGATGCTTCCTCTTTTTTAGGCACAAGTACATATACAATATCCTCTGCATTGGCTGATGTAAACAACATTGTTTATTCCTACAGAATAACACATATAGACAAATGCAACAATCCTATTGCTTCAGACACAAGTGCTGTTAGCAACAGCATAGTACTTGACTTTGCTGAAAATGTAGACAATATAGACTTACAATGGAATTTATATTCCTTGTTTTTAAACAACACAAACAGGTATGAAATTTTAAAAACAAACACAAACAATCCTTTTTTGCGTTCCACGTGGAACATATTGGATTCAGAAGATGAAACCACAAGTTCATATACCGTACCTTTTACAGAGGAAGATTATATAAATAGCGTTTGTTGCTGTATAAGAGCTATTGAAAACGAAAACTTAGGCAATAGAACAGACACTTCTTATTCGAATACTATTTGTATAGAAAGGCCTCTGGACGTATATTTCCCAAGTGCTATACATATTAATGGATTTAATACAAGATTTTATGCTGTTGGAAATGGAATAAACTATGCTGAAAGTAAAATAGAAATATACAACAAGTGGGGAGAAAAAATTTATATTATACAAGACGTAGGTGAGGGATGGGATGGTAAAATTAATGGGGACTATTGCATGGAAGGGATATACATTTATATTGCTAATATTAAAGGAAGAAAAGGCGAAACAAAAAACTATAAGGGAACAATTCACATACTCAGATAATGATATACTATAACAACACCTATGAAATAAACCTAAGAGGTTTTAACGAAGACGAGATGAACAAAAAGATAGAGTTTTTGTTTAAGGACAACAATATAAATTTGGAGCAACTTCAAATAACTTTTTTGACCGATGATTCATTACTTGAAATAAACAAAGAGTTTTTGCAACACGATTATTATACGGATATCATTACATTTGATTACTCAGAAACAAATGAGAAAATAGACGGAGAATTGTTTATTAGTGTAGAAAGAGTAGAAGAAAATGCTGTAGAATTCAAGGAAAGTTTCGAAAATGAAATACAAAGGGTAATTTTGCATGGTTGTTTACACTTGTGTGGTTTAAACGACCAAAGCGAGGCGGAGAAAAACGAGATGAGAAACAAAGAAAATTATTATTTAAACAAGTAAATGTTCCACGTGGAACAATAAAAATATGTTTGACAAATATGATATAATAGTAGTAGGCGCTGGGCATGCCGGCTGCGAGGCTGCACATGCTGCGGCAACAATGGGTTCTAAGGTATTGCTTATTACCATGAATATGGAAACTATTGCTAAAATGAGTTGTAATCCCGCCATGGGGGGAGTAGCTAAAGGACAGATAGTTAGAGAGATAGATGCGCTAGGCGGCTTGTCTGGTATAATTACCGACCTTACCATGATACAGTTTAGAATGCTTAACAGATCCAAAGGAGCTGCTATGTGGAGTCCGCGTGCACAAAGCGACAGGTGGAGATTTAGCGAAGAATGGAGATTGCATCTTGAAGCAAACCCAAATGTAGATTTGTTTCAAGATAGTGTGGTAGAAATAATAGAAAAGGAGGGTAAAGCTGTAGGTGTAAAAACCACAATGGGTTTAAATATTTATTCTAAAGCCGTAGTTCTAACAAATGGAACTTTCTTAAATGGAAAAATTCATATAGGTAGAAAAAGTTTTGGAGGTGGTAGAATGGCAGAAAGTGCTTCTTTTGGGATTACTGCACATCTAGAATCTCTAGGTTTTATAAGTGGTAGGATGAAAACGGGAACTCCTCCTAGAATAGATGGAAGAAGTTTGGATTATTCCAAAATGGCTGAACAAAAAGGAGATGAGGACGATTTTAAATTTTCTTTTAGCAATGTTACAAAATCCCTAAAAGAACAAAGAAGCTGCTGGATTACCTACACAAACGATACGGTTCATGATATACTTAGAGAAGGATTTGAAGATAGCCCTATGTTTGCAGGCGACATAAGTGGCTTGGGTCCAAGGTATTGTCCTTCTATAGAAGATAAAATAAACAGGTTTGCCGAAAGAAATAGACATCAAATATTTGTAGAACCAGAAGGTTGGAATACTATAGAAGTATATGTTAATGGTTTTAGTACATCCTTGCCAGAAAATATACAATACAAAGCTATACTAAATATTCCGGGTTTTGAAAAAGCCAAGTTTTTTAGACCAGGGTATGCAATAGAGTACGATTTTTTCCAACCAACTCAATTAAGACAAACTTTAGAGACTAAACTTATTGAAAATCTTTATTTTGCAGGCCAAATAAATGGTACAACGGGGTATGAAGAAGCCGCATGTCAGGGATTAATGGCAGGAATTAACGCCCATTTAAAAGTAAACAATAAAGAACCCTTTGTACTGAAGAGGGACGAAGCATATATAGGAGTTTTAATTGATGATTTGGTTAATAAAGGCACAGAAGAACCTTATAGAATGTTTACTTCTAGAGCAGAATATAGAATACTCTTAAGACAAGATAATGCTGATATAAGACTTACACCTAAAGGGTATGAAATAGGCTTGGCCAGTAAAGAAAGAATGGAAAGAGTAGAACAAAAAAATAAGAACATAGATTCGCTTTATGATTTTTTGCATACTTATAGTCTTTCTCCTGAAGAAATAAACCCTACCTTAGAAATGGCAGGAAGTCCACCAATAGATCAAAAATATAAAGCAAATAGAATACTTTTGAGGACTCAGATAGAGATGAGTCATTTAAAACAAATTACAGAAATAAAAAACAAAACGGAAATGCTTCCTTTTGAGGATATACTTGCAACTGAAATATTAATAAAGTATGAATCATATATAGCTAAAGAACAAGAGCAAGCAGAAAAATTGACTAGGTTAGAATATATAAAAATTGATTCTCTCTTTGATTACAATTCTATTGTTTCTCTAAGCAATGAAGCAAAAGAAAAATTAAACAAAATAAAACCAGAAACACTAGGACAAGCTAGCAGAATAAGTGGTGTTTCTCCAGCCGATTTATCCGTATTATTAGTGTATTTTGGAAGATGAATAAGTTTTATATAATTTGCTTTGCTTTACTTCTAAATTCATGTGCTAGCATGGTAGCTCCTAGTGGTGGAGAAAAAGATACAGAACCTCCTACCTTTGTTCGTTCATGGCCTTCACCTTATACGGTTAATTACAAGGAATCTAAAATAGTAATAGAGTTTGACGAATATTTTACGCTGCAAAATATTAAAGAAGAACTTTTAATCTCCCCACATATAAAAAATACCAAGGCTGAAATATCTAAAAAAAAGATAGTGGTATCATGGGAGGATAGTTTGATAGATAATAGTACTTATACTCTTTTCTTTGGGAACAGTATAGTAGATGTAAATGAATCCAATATACTAGAAGGTTATACTTTTTCCTTTGCAACAGGCGCTTTTATTGATTCAGGTACTGTACTAGGAAAACTCAATAAAATAGACAACAATAGCCCTTTTGAAAACTGCTATGTATATTTATGTAAGGACACTTTATTGGATAGTTTGTCGTTGCCCAAAAACATAAACTATGTTACAAAATCAAACAAGGAAGGGATATTTAAGTTAAATAATTTAAAAGCAGATAGTTTTTACTTATATTGTTTTGAAGATAAAAACAAGAATAAAAAAATTGACGTCGATGAGTTTGTTGGTTTTTCCTTAAATAAAGTTTATACTTTTGATAGTTCAGAAAGTACAATTATAGATATGTTTCCTTATGTACCTAAAAGCAATATATTTATAAATAAACCTTTATTTAACAACCAATTTACTCTTTCCTTTCCCTTACAAAAAAATATTTTTTTGGAAAGGGAACAGATTAAAATTACTCCAAATACTCCTTTTTATATTCATAAAGATTCTATTAATGTAATTACAGATTCTGTTCTATTTCCTTTAACTATAGAATATGGTAAAACAAAACTATATACCATAGACTCATTAAATAAATTCAATAAAGAATATGTTTTAAAAGTTCAATCAATGTCATGGCCTGATAGTACCATACTTTTAGAGTTGAATACACCATTATCTTATTCTGATTTAACTAAAATATTAGTGATAAAAGACAGTGTGAATATTAGTTCAGAATGTGAATTTAATTATTCTATGAATAATTTACGTATAGAAAATATAAACTGTGATTCATGTAGTTATAAAGTAATTTTACAAGATTCTTTTGTAAATGTAGGCAAGTGGTATTCTAGAAAAATTGAAATACCAATTGTAAAAAAAGAAGTAAACTTTATGGAATATGAAATAGTATTGAATTCAAAGAATAAAGTAGAAAACCGAAGTGTTATTCTAATTTTAGAAAATAATGAAAGAGTATACAAGAAAACTGTAAGTATAGAAGATCCACAAACTAAAGTAAAACTGTCGAACTTAAGATCTGGAAATTATAAAGTAAAAATAATTTTTGATGCAAACCTAAACGGCTTGTGGGATAATGGTAATATAAATGAAAGAATTCATGCAGAAGCAATACAAATTATTCCAAACCAATTGGAAATAAAGGAAAATTGGGATGGAGAATTAATCATAGATTTAGATGAATAGGATTTTAAAAATATTCTTTCTTGTATTAAGTTTAAAATTGATTTATCTTCTCTATGGGTTATGTTTGTCTTATTATACAGATTACAGAGTATTTCCTGACGATTTAAGAGGGTATGCTGATATATATTGTGCAAATGATTGCTATTGGTATAAACAGATTACAGAACAAGGATATGAGAAACTAGATAAAGTAGAAAGGATATGGACTACAGAAAATGGAGATTTTAGACAAAGTTCATGGGCTTTTTTTCCTTTATATCCCTTTATAAATTATCTCTCTGTAAAACTGTTTTCTTTAGATTATACAGTTGCGGCATTTATTCCAAGTCTAATTCTTACCTTTTTGGCTTTTTACCTTTTTTATCTTTTTTTAATTTCTTTAAAAATTAGCGATAAAAAGGCTTGGTATGGTTTGTTGTTTTTTTCTTTTTTTCCATTTCATTTTTACTTTTCCATGTATTACACAGAAAGCTTATTTTTAGCTTTAGTACTTCTAGCTTTTCTTGGTGTAAATTCAAAAAACAAACTTATGCTTATTTCTTCTGTGCTTTTATTGCCTTTAACTCGTGTAAATGGAATTATAGTAATGTTACCTTTAGTTTTATACATAGCAGAGAATAAAAAGATACAATGGAACAGATTGTTTTTGATTAGTACATACATAAAAGAAAAAATGCTCCTAATTCCATTTCTTTCATTTATAAGTTTCTTTGCATGGAGTTTATATCAATATAACATGACAGGAAGCTTTAAAGCTTTTAGTTTAGCACAAAAGGGTTGGTTTAAAACTTTCCAGATGCCTTACAAAAGCTTATTCGATATTGGAAATATGAGTAATTTTAATTTTGACTTTTTAAAAAGTGTAAATTTAGATATTAAAATTTTGTCTGTTCTAGTAATAATGTACTTTATTACAGCAGTTTACCAAGCAGTAAAGGTACATAGAATGTCTTTAAATCTATTTATATTTATACAATTGCTTTTACCACTCACAGCAGGTAGTGTAATTTCCAGTCCAAGGTATGCAAGCGTAATTTTTCCCTTATTTTATCCAGTATCTAACTTCATATACCATAGCAAACTAAAATATATAGTTCTTTTTTTACTCTTAATTTTACAACTTATAATGTTTCATTTCTTCTTGATAAACGAACCAATTTCTTATTAAGTAGTTGTTATATAATTAATTAACATAAGTGTTAATTTTATGTTAATTTCGTGTGTTTGGGTGTGAATAAAAAATGTGAATACAGGAGAAACTCAGGTAAAAGAAAAAAGATGTGGATTAGGGTTAATAAACATGTAAAATATACACCCACAACCCACAATTAAAACAAGAGAGAGCTGGCATAAAGATAGACTGTTAACAAAATGAAAAAGGTGTTTAAAATAAAACTAAGATAAACATATACAATAGATTAATAAAAAGTTACCTGTGTATAAAAAGTGGGTCTAGTGTTAGTATCTACAAAAGCAAAAAGGAAAATATATAGTTATACGCATATCCACAGCCTTGTATTAAACTTATATTTTAATCTATTTAAATAAAATTAATATTTTTCATTTGTGCAAAGACAAAAAACAAGATATAGAGGAATCAAAAGACATTCTTATTTTTGTGGAGTGTAATCAGCAATACAATGATAGAAAAAATAAACAAGGCCAAAGAAGAAATAGAAATCTTCAAGATAAACTCTAGCGAAGAGCTAGAAAAATTTCGTCTTTCGTTTTTAGTAAAAAAAGGGGTAATAAATGACCTGGTTAACGAATTTAGAGAAGTAGAAGCCGATAAAAAAAGAGAAGCCGGAATGGCTTTAAACGTATTAAAAAAATTAGCACAAGAAAAATACGATTTAAATGAAGAAAAGTTTTCCAAGAAACAAAGCAAAGACTTTTCAAAAAATTCAGATAAAAGTTTAGATGCACGAACAATTCAAATAGGAGGAATACACCCGATAACTCTTGTGATTAAAGAGATTTCTCAAATATTTGAGCGAATAGGATTTGTAACAGAAGAGGGCCCCGAAATAGAAGATGATTACCATAATTTTACCGCATTAAATTTCCCTCCAAATCATCCAGCAAGAGATATGCAGGATACCTTTTTTATAACAGAAGATTATGCTTTAAGAACACATACTTCATCCATTCAAATAAGAACATTAGAAAGACAAAAGCCACCTGTTAGGGTTTTATGTCCAGGAAGAGTTTATAGAAATGAAGCAGTTTCTGCAAGATCCAATTGTTTTTTTCATCAAATAGAAGGCTTGTATATTGATAAAGAAGTAAGTTTTTCTGACTTAAAACAAACCTTATATTACTTTGTACAAGAATTTTTTGGAAAAGAACTTCCTATAAGATTTAGGGCTTCTTATTTTCCATTTACAGAACCAAGCGCAGAAATGGATGTATATTTAGGAACCGAAACAGAAGAAGATTATAGATTAACAAAAGGAACAGGTTGGTTGGAAATAATGGGTTGTGGGATGGTTGACCCAAATGTACTTGAACAAGTAGGAATTGACCCAAAGGTTTATTCTGGTTATGCTTTTGGCTTTGGAGTAGATAGAATTGCTATGTTGAAATACGGGATTAAAGACATAAGATTAATGTTTGAAAATGATATAAGGTTTCTAAATCAATTTTCTGGTTTTTAAGAAGTAAAATGAACTTACCAAACAATAAAAAAATAGGGGTTATAGGAGCAGGTCAACTCGGAAAAATGCTTGCAGAAGCGGCATCTCCTTGGAATATAAAATTTAATTTTCTTGATGCGAAGAATTCTCCTGCAGAAAGACATGCAGATAAATTTATTACTGGAAATATAAAAGACAAAGAAGATATTAAAGCCCTATGTGCTATTTCTGATATTGTAACATTTGAAATAGAACACATAGATTCGGAAACTTTGTTTGAAGTAGAAAAAGAAGGAAAAAAAATTTTCCCTTTACCTAGTGTATTAAAAATTATTAAAGACAAAGGAATACAAAAAGAGTTTTATAAAAACAACAATATACCTGTTCCTCATTTTGTGGTTATAAAAGAGGAAAAAGATTGGATATTGCATTTAGATGAATTTAAAGGAGAAGAAATTGTTGTTAAAAGTTGTACAGGCGGATACGATGGCAAAGGGGTAGAAATAACAAGTAAAGAAAAAATTAAGAATGGTTTTAGGCCTTTTCCCACAAACAACGCAATGTTGGAGGAGAAAATGGAAGAAATGCTAGAAGTATCTATAATAGTAGCAATAGATCAGAAGAATAATCACTTGTGTTATCCACCTGTGGTAATGGAATTTCATCCTATTACAAATCTTGTAATGTTTTTGCATACAGAAACAGATTTAAAACAGGAGATTATAGAACAATGTAATAAAATAGCTATACAAACCGCCAAAAGCTTTCATTCACCTGGTCTTTTTGCGGTAGAATTATTTATAGATAAAGAGAACAAAGTATGGGTAAACGAAGTAGCACCAAGACCTCACAACTCAGGACACCATACTATAGAAGCCTGTTATACCTCACAATATGAACAATTAAATAGAATTTTGCTAGGTATGCCTCTTGGATCCACCAAATTATTATGTTCTGCGGCTATGTTAAATATAGTAGGAGCAGATAATTTTGAAGGCAAATATAAAATTGATAATTTGGAAAATATTTTGGCATTAGAAGGCGTTTATATTCACATGTACGACAAGTCCATATCAAAGCCGGCAAGAAAATTAGGTCATATAACGGTTTTGGCAAACAACAGAGAAGAACTATTTAAAAAAACGGAATTGTTAAGAGATATAAAAGTTATTCCTTTATAAACAACAAGTATGCAAAAAATAACATTTTTATTTTTACTTCTATTTAGCTTAGATACTATGGCACAAATAGAAGAGAAAAGATATAAAAATGAATTTTCATTAAATTTAACTAATGCATTAGCAAAATTTTCTGGAAACAGACTTTTATTATCGAGTCCCGATGAACCATATGTTTTTGGATTTAAATCAGCATTGTCTAAAAAAGAAAATCCTAAGTACATGAGATTTGGTATTAATGGAGACTATGTAGAATCCAATGATTTTAGAAACTTTGCTACATTCAATACTACCTCCTTTATTTCTGCAAGTTTAGGTTTAGAAGAAAGAATAAAAATACAGAAAACACTGGTGTTTTTTTATGGTATAGATCTGTTTTATTTCAACAAGCAAGAAACCACCGTATCCACCGTATTTACTCCTAAAACATTTGATATAAAACTCCAAAATTCAAGAGAAATTTTTGGAATAAGTCCTTTATTTGGAATAAATTGGGAAGTTATAAAAAGGGTGAGAATTTTCACAGAATCCTACATACGTATAAATACAGAATTAATTTCTAGAACTTTAGAAGAAGATGGTTTTAAACAGAGTTTAGAAAAAACACAGCAATATAAATTGTCGGTATTTATGCCTTCCACTATTCATGTATCTATAGCATTTTAAGTATGAAAAAAGTATTCACAGGGATATTGTTTATATTGATTACTAACTCTTTATTTGCTAAAGAAATAGAACCCGAATCAAAGTATGTTAAATATATAGGGTTTAATGTAAACCCACTTTTATCTCAACTTATTCCAATGAACAATATAAACCCAAATATTAATTCATTTGCAGTAAATTCTAGAAGTTTTAAAGGAGTACATGGATTTAAATCAAATTTTGGTGTTTTCTTCGACGAATCTTTCAACAATGAACAATTTGTTTCTTTGTCATTTGGATATGAAAACAGAAGAAAATTAACGAATAGAATTTATTTTTTAAAGGGAGTAAATTTAAATATACTTATATCAGAGAGTTTTTCTGATTTTTCTAGTCTTGTTGGGCCAGGCTTGAGCTGGGGTATAGAATATAAGATAACAAAGCATATTTCTTTGTCTACTTATGCCAATTTAAGGCTATTGGTGGGAGAGCCAAATATTTTGTTTCAATTAGAACCACCCCTTAGTATAGGAATAAATTTTTTAATTTCAGAAAAATAACATAAGTTTGAATATTAATTAAACCAACATGAAAAAAGTTTGGATTATAACAGCCTTTGTAAGTTTTGTTTTAGTATCCTGTTTTAAAGGAGAAAATACATTGAATTTATTGCCAAAATTGCCATCAACAGTTTACGATTATAACAATATAGAGAGGTTTGGAAGCAAAGCTACGATTCAAGGAATGATTAGAGACACAACCGCTCAAATGTATTCCAATCATTCAGCAACACTTGGTAGAGTTCTTTTCTACGATGTAAATTTAAGTATAAACAACAAGGTGTCTTGTGGCACTTGCCATATACAAAGTTTAGCATTTGCAGATGGTATAGCTAAAAACAAAGGGTTTAAAGGGGTAGAGATAGAGAGAAACTCTATGGGCTTAATAAACCCTATTTTAAACAACAACATGTTTTGGGATTCTAGAACCAAATCGCCTTTAGATTTAGCCTTACAACCAGTTTTTAACCACCAAGAGATGGGAATGGAAAACCAAACAATGCTAGTTAATAAACTAGAAAAAATTTCCTATTACCCAGAATTATTTAAAAACGCTTTTGGTAGCGAAGAGATAACAGAAAGTAAAATCTCTATAGCAATGTCTCATTTTATTAATTCAGTTTTCTCTCAAAACTCTAAGTTTGATGAAGGAAGAAAAGATGAGTTTAAGAATTTCACGGGATTAGAATTGTTTGGAAAAACATTGTTTGAAAGCGAAAGATTAATGTGTTCTCAATGCCATAGCGGAGAAAATTTCTCAGCTCCAGATTTTCCTGGCGGACCTTATGGTTCTGGCGGAGGAATGGGAAGAGGAGGAATGGACTTTGCTATGCCTCCTACCAATGATTTAATGATTATTCCTTTTGATGACCCTAATAGCCCAAGAGGCACTGCCAATATAGGTCTGGATTTGAATTATAAGGACAATGGAAGGCAACAAGGCAAGTTTAAAATACCTTCCCTTAGAAATATAGAATTAACGGGACCATACATGCACGATGGCAGGTTTAAAACACTAGAAGAAGTTGTAGACCATTATAGCCATGGGATAAAAAACCATCCACATTTAGACTCTAAATTTAAAAGACAAGGCAAAGCGATACAATTAAATATCTCTGAGAACGAAAAGCAAGCGCTTATTGCGTTTATGAAAACGCTAACAGACAATAATTTAATTAGAAACCCCAAGTTTTCGGATCCCTTCAAATACTAGTGTTAAATAAAATTATTTAAATTCTAGTAGAGTTATAATAGTAAGTTTCTAGAGTAAGTTTCTATTTAATTTAGCAAGACGATAGCAAACATATATAATTCTTTTTCTCTACCATTGATTTCCAATGCTTCATTACCGAAAATATTTTTTTTACTTATTTTTATTTTTTGGTTTTTTCTTTATTGGATTAAAAGTACTAGAACGTAAAATAGAAAAGGAAGTATTTGACATGTCGGTTTTTAAGTTGCCTCAATTTATAGAAGAAAAGTTATCTTTTTTTTATTCAAATAACGGTTGTTTTCCCAACAACATTGAGTTGTCTAACTTTCATAATATTTCTTACCTTAGTAAAGAGGAACTAAACACATTGCAAAAAAAAACAATTATTGACCCATACTCAAAGAATAGTCATAACCTCTATTACATTAAAATAGAAGAAAAGACAGGAATTTGTTGTGGATATATTTTATTAAGTGCAGGAATAGATGGCAAAATAGATAATAAAATTAAAGTTATGGAATGCGAGGACTTTTCAAATAATTCACTATTACTATATGATTCTGAAGAATATAACCTATTTGACTATTTCATTGGAAAAAAAGATTTAGTATATAGCTATGAAAACAAATGCGATTGCGAAATAAAAATGGATAGTAGTTTATATACAATACCTTTAAGGTGGTTAGATTAAATAATCACACGAATTTTTATTAATTAAACGCAACCCCCTTTCGAGAAAAGAAAAAAAACACCAATATTTGATTTTGTCTTTTATATTAGCACTTGCTCTTTTTCACTTCTTATGAGGTAGCTTTCCAGGCCACTGTTTTCTGAACCGTATTAAACGCCGATACTTAATTCTTCTTTTATTCCTGTTATGTATACCTCCCAAGCGTACATTAAGGAATATAGGTTAAATACTAATAACCCAATACAGGGCGAAGTAGTTTTTCGGATTCCTCAAATTCTATCTTTTTTCTGCTAGCATAGTCCTCTACTTGGTCTTTGCTCAGTTTGCCAACAGCAAAATATTTAGAATCGGGGTGAGAAAAGTAAAAACCACTAACAGAAGAAGCAGGATACATCGCAAAAGACTCTGTTAAAACAATCCCTGCATTTTTTTCTGCTTCTAATAAGTCAAAGAGGGTTCTTTTTTCTGAATGTTCGGGGCAAGCAGGGTAGCCCGGCGCTGGTCTTATTCCTCTATATTTTTCAGAAATTAACTCTATAGGGGTTAAGTTTTCAGAAGTGTCGTACGCCCAATACTCTTTTCTAACCATTAGGTGAAGATATTCTGCAAAAGCTTCTGCAAGCCTGTCGGACAATGCTTTAAACAAGATACTGTTGTAATCGTCGTGCTGCTTAATAAAGGACTCTAAAATAGGTTCTGAGCCAAAGCCAGTACTTACTGCAAAACCACCAATATGGTCTTTTTTATTGCTGCTTTTAGGAGCAATATAGTCTGCCAAACATAAATTTGGAATGCCTGCACCCATTTTTCTTTGTTGTCTTAAAAAATGGAAAGTGGATTGGTTTTCTAGAAACACACTGTCGTTTAAACTATATGCTGGCCAAAAGCCAAAAACCGCATTTGCATGCAGCCATTTTTCCTCACATATTTTATCTAGCATAGCCAAAGCATCGGAATATAACTTACTTGCCTCTATGCCAACAACTTCATCTGTAAGAATTTCGGGGAATTTTCCGGCAAGCTCCCAGGTTTGGAAAAATGGAGTCCAGTCTATGTAATTACGAAGTATGTCTATTGGAAAATTTTCAAGTTGTTTAACCCCAGTAAATATAGGAACAGGAGGAGTATAATTGTCCCAATTGAAAGGTAAAGGGTTTTTTCTTGCCTCTGCTAAGGTTAAGTTGTCTTTTGCTTTTTGTCGAAGAGCATGTTCTTCTGCAAGTTTTTTGTACTCTTCTTTATATTTAAGTTCGTTCGTTTTCCCATTTTCTTCGCTCAGAAGCCCCGACACAACAGGAACAGATTTTGAAGCATCTAAAACATGAACAACGGGACCGCTATATACTGGAGCAATTTTTACTGCTGTATGCACACGAGAAGTGGTAGCTCCGCCTATTAATAAAGGAATTTTAAAGCCCTGCCTTTCCATTTCTGAGGCCACAAAGACCATTTCGTCGAGGCTGGGGGTTATTAAGCCGCTTAGTCCTATTGCATCCACTTCATTTTCTCTTGCAGCGGCTAGTATTTTTTCACTAGGTACCATAACCCCTAGGTCTATAATCTCATAATTGTTGCAGGTAAGAACAACCCCTACAATGTTTTTCCCAATATCGTGTACATCCCCTTTTACGGTAGCCATTAATATTCTGCCTTTTTTGCCTGCACTAGGGTTTGTTTTTAGGGCTATTTCTTTTTCAGCTTCCATATAAGGTTCCAAAAAAGCAACAGATTTTTTCATTACCCTTGCCGATTTTACAACCTGGGGGAGAAACATTTTTCCACTTCCAAAAAGGTCGCCAACCACGGTCATTCCTGCCATTAAAGGGCCCTCTATTACCAACAGAGGCCTTTTGTATTTGTCTATGGCTTCTTGGGTGTCGGGTTCTATATAGTCGAGTATGCCATTTACGAGCGCATGCTTTAGCCTTTCTTCTACAGATCCATTTCTCCAGGCTTCGTCTTTCTCAATTTTTTTCCCGTTTTGCTTTACTGTATCTGCAAATTCCAAAAGTCTTTCTGTGGCATCGGCTCTTCTATTTAACAGTACATCTTCTACTCTTTCCAATAGTTCTAGCGGAATTTGGTCATATACTTCTATCATTCCGGCATTTACTATTCCCATGTCTAAGCCAGCGGCAATAGCATGGTATAAAAAAGCAGAATGCATAGCTTCTCTAACGGTGTCGTTGCCTCTAAAAGAAAAAGAAATATTGCTTACCCCGCCACTTACTTTTGCATAAGGAAGGTTTTCTTTTATCCATCGTGTTGCATTTATGAAGTCTACAGCATAATTGTTGTGTTCCTCCATTCCTGTGGCAACGGTAAGAATATTGGGGTCAAAAATTATGTCTTGTGGAGGGAAAGCTACAATATTTACTAGTATATCATAGGAGCGTTTGCATACATCAATTTTTCTTTCAAAAGTATCTGCTTGGCCTACTTCATCAAAAGCCATAACCACTACCGCTGCTCCATATCTTTTTACTAGAGTAGCTTGTTTTATAAACTCTTCTTCACCGCCTTTTAAACTAATAGAGTTTACAATACCTTTGCCTTGTAAACACTGTAATCCTGCTTCTAAAATTTCCCAGCGGGAACTGTCAATCATTACAGGAACTTTGGCAATATCGGGTTCTGATGCAATAAGGTGTAAAAAAGTAACCATGGCTTCTTTTCCGTCCAACATGCCTTCGTCCATATTTATATCAATAATTTGTGCGCCATTTTCTACTTGTTGTCTTGCAACCTCTATGGCAGCTTCGAAATTATTGTTCAAAATCAATTTTGCAAAAGCTTTAGAACCAGCGACATTTGTACGTTCGCCAATGTTAACAAAATTGGTGTGCTTTGTTACGGTTAGGGCTTCTAGTCCGCTTAGTCTAAAAAGGGGTTCAATAGTTGGGTTTTGCATGAATCGAGTAATAATGAGGGGGCAAATATACTTATTCTAAAGTAGAACGCTAAAGTATGGTTTTGGCTTTGTTCCACAATTCGTCCATTTCTTCAAGTGACATGTTTTCTATATTTAAACCCTTGATTTTGGCTTGAGTTTCTATGTATTCAAACCTCTTTTTAAATTTTAGATTTGTTTTTTCTAAAGCATCGTCAGGGTTTATTTTTAGGAACCGGGCATAATTTACAAGAGAAAACAAATAATCTCCAAACTCTTCTTCTTTTTCCGCTTGGTTTTTTGCTTCTTTTAGTTCGTTCCACTCTTCTTTGACCTTGTTTAAAACGTCTTCTATATTGGTCCAATCAAAACCCGATTGTGCAGCCTTTTCTTGAATTCTTGTTGCTTTTACCAAAGAAGGAAGAGAAGAAGGTACACCATCTAAATAGGAAGCGTTTTTGTTATTTTTTTTCTCTGTTTGTTTTATTCTTTCCCAGTTTTCTTTTACTTTATCAGAAGTTTCGGCAGCGGTATTGCCATAAATATGAGGGTGTCTTCTAATAAGCTTTTCGCAAAGGCTATCTATTACGGAGGTGATATTAAAGGCTCCAGTTTCTTCACCAATTTTAGAGTAAAAAACAATATGGAGCAGAATGTCTCCGAGTTCTTTTTTAATTTCCTCTGGGTTGTTTTGTAAGATAGCATCCGACAGTTCGTGTACTTCTTCGATGCTCAAGTGTCGGATAGACTCTATGGTTTGTTCCCTGTCCCAGGGGCATTTTTCTCTTAGTTCATTCATAATCCCAAGCAGCCTAGAAAAAGCTGCTTGGGCTTCCTTAAAATCGGACATATTGGATTTATTTCAAAAAGTTGTTTTGGTTCATTACTGCCATAAACGCGTCTTTGTAGTTTTTTCCAATTGGGATAGTTTTGTTGCCTACGGTCACTTCTGTTCCGCTTAAAGACACGATTTTGCTAAGCGACACGATATAAGACCTGTGAACACGAATAAACTTGTCAGAAGGCAGTGCATTTTCCATGTTTTTCATGGTTTGAAGGGTAATTACACGTTTGTCGTCGTGCGAATATATTTTTACATAATCTGCAAAAGCTTCTACATACACAATGTCGTCATAGGCCAAACGTACGTATTTAGAATCTGATTTCACAAAAATATGACCCTCTTCCATTTTCACATTGCTATCGTCATAGGATTGGTGAAGTTTAAAAAACTCCTCCAGTCTTTCCACAGACTTTTTGAATCGGTCTAAAGAGACAGGTTTAACCATATAATCTAGCGCTTCTAAGCTAAATGCATCTACTGCATATTCTGGATAGGCAGTAACAAATACAATTGCTATTCCTTTTCCTTCTAGGGTTTTGGCAAATTCCAAACCAGTGATTTGAGGCATTTGTATGTCTAGAAAGAGAACATCCACAGGGTTGCTTTCTATAAAAGAGGTTGCATCGTTTACATTGCGAAACTTGCCTACCACTTGCATGTGTGGAAACTTAGAAATATGCGACTCCAAGACATCTATTGCCAAAGGTTCGTCGTCTAATAATACTACTTTTACTTTTTCCATGGGTTATTTTTATTTAAGATAGGTTTAAGATTAATTTTACGGAATATGTTTGTTCGGTTTGTTTAATTTCTAGTTTGTGTTTGTTTGGGTAGAGCAATTTTAATCTTTTTTGAGCATTTATCAAACCTATTCCTCCCGGTCTCTCGTTTTTATCTTCTTTATTATCGATAGGTTTCGAGTTTTCTATCTCAAACTTTAGGATATTTTCTTCTGAAAGAGCATCAATATAAATTTTTACCCAAGCGGCATCCCAAACCGTATTTATGCCATGCTTAAAACTGTTTTCCACAAAATTGATAAATAGTAAGGGTTCAATAAGTATTCCTTCTGTGTTGCCTATTACCTTTAGCTCTATATTTACCCGCTCTCCAATCCTGATTTTTTCTAGTTCTAAAAGGTCTTTTAAATAGTCTATTTCCTTCTCAAGTGGCACCTTTGCTTCGCCGGTCTCATACAATACATACCTTAATATATTAGAAAGCCGAAGTACCATTTCTGGTGCATCGTCAGACTTTTTAAGGGTCATGGCATACAGGTTGTTTAAGCTATTAAAAAGAAAGTGAGGGTTTATTTGTGACTTAAGGTATTTTAATTCGTTTTGAATATTTATTCTCTCTAGGTCTTTGTTTATTCTTTCTTTTCTGTACCATTCGGTAAATAAATGGGTAAAAGAGGTGAGCGATACGGTTAAAAGTATATAAAGCGAATTGGCAAAGAAAAACCAAGGGGTCCAACTATTTGCGGCCAAAAAGGTGTTGTTTGGGAAAAAGTTAGAGACGATAATTGCCAATGGGAAACAAACCAACAGAATAGAAAGCCCTAGGCTAAAAATGTATAAAAAATATTTGCGATGGTATAAAAAGGAAGGGATTAAAAGATAGAGATTGAAATATGCAACTAATGCATGCAAGCTTATAATGCTACTAGCGGGGAAAATTCCATCCCAAAAAGAAGAGCTAGGGGAAACAAGGTAAGATACAAAGAGAATATATACTAGCCAAAATACAAGATGGTAAATCTTGTTTCTTAATATAAAAAGATAAACAAGATGGTAAGTCCGTACTAGGAGTTTCCACATACCTATGTTCAATTAGTGGATTCCCTAAAACTTTTAAAAAGTTCGTAAGTCCAGCTTAATATTTTCAATTCGTTGCTTTGGGTTTCGTAAGAAGAAGGGTTAAGGGCCTCAACCTCTTCTCCCGTATTCTTACTAAAATATGTTTTACCAACCCAAAAGCCACCAACATTGAAAACCACCAAAAAGGTAATAATCAAAATGCTTTTTATTTGGGTTTTATTTTTCATGATTTTAAGTATAACAAGAGATGTGCCAAAAATGTTTTACAAAAGTATAACAAAAACCGTTAAAAAGCAAAATAGTTCTTAATTATAGCCTGTTGAATGGCTTTCCCTTGGTATAAAAGACCATCGATATTTTCGATTTCTGGACCATAATGGGTTTTTATCGAGTTTTCGTAGATATAAAAACCGGATTTGTTTACAAAACCAAATCCATTATAAAAGGAATAGAAAGCAAAGGAACCATTCTCCCTTAAGGGGTTGTTGTAAAAAGTAAATGGCGAAGTTGAAAGATTCATGTTTTGCAATATAAATGGCAAAACACTTTGCTGCATGACAACATGGCGTATTTTTTTCCCAGCATAGGAAGAAGAAAGTGCTCCGCCTCCAACATAGCATGCAATACGAAACTTGTAGGGGTCCGAAAAATAGGTGTTTGGAAGATGCAGTTCGCGACCGTGGTCTCCAAGAACAATAAGAAGAGTGTTTTTATATTTTTCCGAAGTTTGAAAACGAGTTAAAAAATCACCCAAACAACTGTCTGTGTACAAATATGCACGCTTCATTTTTTGTTGTATATTTTTTGAAGAACGAGAAGAGGGCGTGTCAAAGGGTTCGTGAACACTAAGACTAAGGCCGCTAACAAAAAAAGGTTCTTTTGCTGTGCTTATTTGCCTGTCTATTTCATTAAAAAAATCTTGATCGTGATAACCCCAATTCCCTTTTGCGGTTTTAGAGGAAAAAGAAGACTGGTCAATAATTTTATCAAAACCAGACTGTAGTAAATAAGTACCCATGTTTGCAAAGGAGATATCGCCACCATATACAAAACTAGTATGGTAGCCAATAGAGTCTAAAATTAACGGAATAGATGGAAGGCGAGAAGCTTTCTCGGGTTTTGCCATAATAGAAGTAAAAGGCACGGAAGGGTAGGCGCTCAAAATAGACAAAAGTCCTTTATCCGTTCGGTCGCCTGCCGAATACATTTGTTCAAAAAGCAACCCGTTTTTTGCTATTTTATCAAACACAGGGGAAAGATTTTGGCTGCCACCAGAATACAAGGAGCCTTCGGCACCAAAACTTTCCATAATTAAAAGAAGAATGTTGGGCTTTGAAGAATTTAACAATGCAGGGTTGGCAATTTCGCCTTGGTTAAAAAGGGAATCTGTGGTTTTCTGCGCTACGGAATCAGAAAAGTAATTGTATTGGTTTTGTGTAGGTAATTCATCGTTAGAAAAGAGATGGTAAAAAGCATTCCACATTGGATTATTTGCGGCAGCATTGCTTATAGCGACCTTGGAAAATGCGGTTCTGCTTTGGTTAATAGGCACTTTGCCAAGCCCTCCTCTTATCCCCAGAAACGACAACAAGGAAACCAAAACTAGGCTTATAAGGGTGTTAAGCCTAAAATCAATTTTTGTTGTTTTAATGGGTAAAAAAAGAACCCAAAACAAGCGGAAAAGCATCCAAAAGAAAAGTAAGTGCATGCCCAAATAGCCAATAATTTTGAAAATAGCCAAGGTGGTGATTGATGCGGTAGCCCCTTGGGGGTTGTGCGCGTACAAAATAGCCAAAGGATTTATTCTTGAACCCCAATGTATGAAAAGTTCGGCATCAATAAGATTTAGAATACTAAAAGCCAGCGCTAAAAAGCCAGAAAAAAATAGCCAAATCCGAAAGCGAAATAGCGCATTGGGAATAAACAGAAACAGCAAAAAAGGGAGGAGTAAATAAGAGGCAAAAGAGAAGTCTAGGGGCAATGCTTTCCAAAACGAAAAAAACACATCGCTCCATGACCCTTTAGGAATTAAAGTAAAAGAATAAAGCCAAAATAGAAAACGTGCAACTAAAGAGAAAGAAAGCCAAAAAAGAAAATGACCAGATACCGCTTTTAAAAGGTGTTTCATTTGGGTTGTAAAAAGGAAGATAAGTAAGAAAAAGAAGGGGTAAGTTCTCCTTTTTCACAAATGGAGGCCCTCTGAATAAAGGCACTTTGAGGAACCAGAAACTCAGGTAGAACATGTTCTATAAACATATTGCCAAAACCAGAGGAAGCTTCTCTTGGTATCTCGCTGGGTAGGTTTGCAATTGCCATAATACACAGCCCCTCGGAATCGTTACAAGCACATTCTGTAAAGTCTTTTTTGTGAATACCATAAAAGGGGTTTTGAATAGTAGAAACCCTGCTTGTAATAGGAACAGAACCATTTATATCACAAGAAATATCGGCAATTGCTTGAATGGAAAAGCCAGGAGAAGAAATCTCTTCTTTTTCAAAAAGCCTAGGAACTTTCTCATCCCAGTAAATACCGTTGATAAGCAGATCTGTATGCTGCCAATAAACAGAAGCACAAGAGCTGTAGTTTTGAGGGTTATTAAAAAAATCTAATCTTTCAAAATCAGAAGTTTGTTTGTTTGCAAAAAGGTCCTTGTGTTTTAGCAAAACATATTTTTTAGAATAATTCCCTTCACTGTTCGCCAGATACTCTTGTGGCGAAATCCTAGCGTAGCCAGCGTCTTGTAAAAGTTTTTCTGCCCCTTGGGCCACCCTTCCGGAGCCAGTAACGGCTATTCTCATAGGGAAGTTTACAGACTGTAAGGACGTTACCATTTTAGGATACTCCTCTAGGATATGGGCTGGTACAAGGTCAAAAGCTCCGGTTTTTATTCCCATAGCCCTAAATCCATTGTATGCCCCTACTATTCCAGCATATTCTCCAAACCCAATTACTCGTGCTCCATTTTCAAAAGTCATGGTTTCAAAATCTACCAATCGTATTTTTTTTTCTAGAAGAGAGGCAAGCAAGGGCATATTGTAAGATTGACCTTTTATAACATGGGCAAAAAAGCAGTATGTTTTATTGGGATAAAGCGAATGGATAGGCACTTCTTTTACACCCAAAAGCAAGTCGCAGGAACTTAAGTCGGAACTTAATATTGCACCATTATTTGCATACTCGTGGTCTGGAAAACAACGGCTTGGGCTAGGTTCTACAAAAATAGAAACCTTTCCAGAATAAGATGTTAAAATACTCTTACATTGCCCAGGGCTTAGAACTACCCGCTGGTCTGGAGGCGATTTTTTTTCTTGTATTAGTCCAATTTTCAACATATTTAATACCTACTTTTATATAGTTTGTATATCCATATTGGATTTGCAAGAATAAGGTATTTTATTAAGATAGGAGAAAACAAATAAGAACATTTCAAAACATGGTAACTAAAGATGGAGTGTATTGCGGTTTTCAATTCAGGATATTGGCCTGCGATATTGGGTATGTTTTTTTTCAATTCATGTAACACAAAATCAATCTCATTTAGGGATAGTTTTTTGGGTTCTCTAAAGAGTATAGCAAGGCTTTGAAAGGGGAAATTAGAAGGCAAGGGCAGGTTGTTTTTCATGCCCTGTAAAATATAAGGGTAAGAAGAGGAAAGGGAAGACTGGTGGCTATCAGAAACAAGGTGTTTACAGAGTAAAGTAGAGAGCCCCCCAAGCTCGCCAAAAGAAGAAATTTGCCAAATAAAATCGGTGTCTTGGGTTTGAAGAAGGGCACTTTTAAACACGACTCCTGGAATATTTTTATGAAAAAAAGAACTAAACACAAAAGGGTTTTTAAACAGTAATTGAGCCCTAAGTAGTGTGGGAATATTTACAAGGTCTTTGGTAAAAGAAAAAGAAGGAGAGAAAACAAGAGAAGAAGCGCCTACAGCAACACACTTAGGGTTGTTTTCACAAAACTCTATTTGTTTGTATAAGCGACTAGGATAAGCAAGGTCGTCTGCATCTAGCCAAGCAATGTATTTACCTTTTGCTTTTTGTAGCAAAAAATTTCTTGCAAAGGGTCTGCCTTGGTTTGTAATACCTTTAAAAAGCGTAAGTCTAGGGTCTTGGATGCTGTTGATTTTTTCAACGGTATTGTCTGTAGAGCCATCATCAAACAGGAGCAATTCGAAGTTTTGGTGAGACTGTTGAAGGACGGATTGTAGCGAATCTAACACACTGTTTTGCATGTTATAAACAGGCATAAGTACAGAAACAAAGATGTTTTGGAAAGACTCCAAAGGCTGGGCCGAAGAGCGATTAAAATCACCTTTGGGCAAAAAGTCTACAGAAGAAATGGTCATGGCTTTGGGGTAATAGTTTGATAAATTACGTCTTGTATCTTGGTTCTATAATTACCTGTTATCAACTCTCTATTTTCTTCATTGGGGAAAATCCTATTGGAAAGAAAAACATACACAAGGTCGTGTTCTGGGTCTATCCATATACAGGTCCCGGTAAACCCTGTATGACCAAAGGTTTTAGAAGAAGCGAGTTTAGAAGCGGGAGAGATTCCTGTTCCCATTTCTGGTTTGTCCCAACCCAAACCTCTTCTAGATATGGCAGACTGTTTTTTGGTAAAATAAGCGATGGTTTCTGGCTTTAGGTAAGATTTGTTGTTGTAAGAGCCTTGGTTTAGCAGCATTTGGCCGATGGCGGCAAGATCGTATGCGCTAGCAAAAAGCCCGGCATGGCCAGAGTAGCCACCAAGAAGAGCCGCGCAAGGGTCGTGAACGTACCCGTGAACTAGTTGTTGTCTGAAAAGCTTGTCGAACTGTGTAGGCACAAGCTGGCACTTGTCGAAGCAACAGAACGGATTAAAACTAATGTTTTGCAAACCCATTGGGTCGTAAAAAGTTTCTTTCAAAAACCATGCAAAAGGCTCTTCGGAAGCATGTTCTACAATTTCTTTTAAAAGCACCATGCCAAGGTCGCTATATACATATTTTTTGGGGCCAAGAGGGGCGTCCAGTATTTTTTGATAAATGCTGTATTTGAAGTCTTGGTGTAGGTACATTCTGTCGGCTACTTCCAAGCAAAACAAAGAATCTTCTCGCATTCTATAAAGGCTGTCGTAAGCGGGGCCAATGGTTTCTTTATAAAATGGGAGAAATGCAGGAAGCCCAGACTCGTGAAGTAAAATCTCTCTAATTTTAATATACTCTTTGTTTGTATTTCTTGTCCAGGGCAAGTATTTCCCCAAATGATCTTCTAGGCTTAGTTTTCCTGTTTCATGAAGTTTCATAACCGCAAGAGTGGTAGCGGCCACTTTGGTTACAGAAGCTAAATCAAACAAGTCGTTGGCTTTTACCTTTTCTATTTGTTCGTAAGTATGGTAGCCAAAGCTTTTGTCGTATACTTTTTGGTTTTGGTGAATCACCAAGATTCTGCAACCAGGAGCAGCTTTTTTTGAAATAAGATCTGCTGCAATAGCATCAATTTTTGCCCACTGTGTTTCTTTTTTGTTGGCAGCAGGGAATGCGGCACCTGTAGAAATAGGAGCTTCCGGTATTATACTTATGCCATCGCCAAGCCTATAGTCTCCAGTGCTTATTGGCAGTCGCCCTATAAAAAGGCTTTTTGCTTGCAGCAAAGAAAAAACAGCTTGGTGAAAGGGCTCGTCGTCTTCGTGTGCTATTATTATAGAGCCTAAACCTTTTACTTTCTGTAATATGTAGGGGTTGCAATAGAATACAGCCGTGCTTTTAGCTTGTCGATTTAGGTCTTTAATAAAATCTATTTCCTCTTGAGAAATGCCATAATTGCTATTGCTCCATATTTTTGGATTGTGAACAGAAACCACATACTTTTTATTGATGGAAGCTTGTTGAACAAAGCTTCTGTATACAGAAACACCACTTCCTCTTTTTATAAAAACAGTAGAAGCAGAAGGGAAAGAGCTTTTTATTTTTTCGTTGTATCCTAGGGGAACCTCGTTTCCTAAAACTATAAAAACAAGATCTTTTTCTTTAGGGGAAAGAGGCAGGTTATTATGTTTGTCGTTTAATAATATAATACTTTGTTCGGCAATTTTAAAAATGGTTTGTTCTGCGGAGGTAGAGAAAAGAGAAGGGTTAAGTTTTTCTATATCAATAGGTCTATAATTGCCAAGGCCTGCCCACTCTTTCCATTTAAGGATTTGTAAAACCCTTTCGTTCAACTCTGTCTCTGTAATTTTCCCGCTTTGTAAAGCTTCTTTTATAAGTTGTACTGCAAGAGGAATATTTCCGGGAAAAAGTAAAATGTGGTTTCCGGCAAGAAAAGCTTCCAGTTCTGCATTTCCTGAAGGAAAATAGTTTTTAACCCCTTTCATGTTTAAGGCATCTGTGAACACAAGGCCTTTATAGCCCATTTCGTTTTTAAGCAAGTCTGTGACTACTTTTTTACTCAGAGAAACGGGTCTGTTGGGCCTTGGGTCTAATGCAGGCACATGCAAATGAGCAACCATTATAGAGGCTAGGTCTTGTTTGAATAATTGCCTAAAAGGATAAAGTTCTAGGGAATCAAGTCTGCTTTTGGAATGGGGAATACTGGGTAGTTCTTTGTGGCTGTCGGCATCTGTATCGCCATGTCCGGGAAAATGTTTTGCACAAGCCAAAACGCCTTGGTCTTGCATCCCTCGGGCATATTCCCAAGATTTTTTTGCTACCAAGTCTCGGTTTTCGCCAAAGGAACGAAAATTAATTATCGGGTTGTTGGGGTTGTTGTTAATATCCGCAACAGGAGCAAAGTTTATGTGTATGCCAAGGGCTTTGCACTGCAAGGCTATTTCTTTACCCATTTCATAAATAAGTGAGTCTTGTGCTAAGCTTCCGAGGGTAAGCTGAAAAGGAAATTTCTGAGAAGGTTTTATGCGCATGGAAAGCCCCCATTCGCCATCTATGCCTATGAAAAGAGGGGTTTTGGACAGAGACTGGTAATAGTTTGTTTGGTATGCTTGGGTTAGGGGGTCTCCTTGAAAAAATATCAATCCACCAATATGGTGTTTCAAGATCAGGTCTTCTATTTCGCGGCTATGTTCTGGGCCTTTGTTGGAATAAGCAGCAACCATAAATAACTGTCCTATTTTTTCCTCTACGCTCATGCTTTTTAATTGGTGTAAATGCCAACGTTCATCTATAAAAGCGCCCTGCCCAAAAGCCGAAGCGAAAGCAAAAAGATGAAGAAAAAACAAAAGAGAAAGTTTTGAATAAAGGTTCATAGTAAATATCGTATTAAAACAAAAACCGTGCTAGTTTAACCTAGCGAAATAGTAAAAGCAAAAGTGTTTATTTTTACTCTAAAAAGTTTTAAATGTTACCAACAAATGCACAAACAAGCGGCTATGCCAAAGGACTAAAACAAAGTAGCCTTTAGCTCTAGTTCGTTTATGCGGCCATTGTCTGTAGACAAGATAACAATTTCAAATCCTTCTAGGTAGAGCCTTTCCCCTTTTGCAGGGATTTTATCGCTATTGGAAATAATAAAGCCACCCAGTGTTTCATAATCTCCTTCTGGTATTTGTAAACCATACTTATGGTTTAGGTATTCTACTTCGAGACGGCCAGAAAAAATATAGTGTGAAGGTGTAATCTGAACCTCTTTTAAGGTTTCGCTATCGTACTCGTCGTCTATTTCTCCTAATATTTCCTCCATAATATCCTCAACAGTAATAATCCCCGCTGTGCCTCCTAGTTCATCTACCACCAAAGCTATGCTTTTGTGTTCTTTGGTAAGGGCATTTAGAACCTCGTTTACAGGCTGTGACTCATTGGTTATGATAATTGGAATCAATATTTCTGAAACAGATTTTGGTTTGTTTAGTAAGGCTCCTTGGTGAGCGTATCCTACTATGTTGTCTATAGACTCCGAATAGATTAATATTTTAGAATGGCCAGAATCTATAAAGAGATTGCGTAAGGCATCTATTCCTTCGTTTTCATCTATAGCTACAATTTCTGTGCGGGGTTTCATGCAGTCTCTAACCCGCAAACTGCTAAAATCAAGTGCGTTTTTAAAGATTTCAGTATCCATATTTCTTTCCTCCTCCAGCTGTATTTCTGGTGTTTCTGTTAAGATATGGTCAATGTCGTGTTTGGTAAATACTGGTTTTATCTCGGCATTACTTCTTCCAGAAATAATTTTCCAAAAAAGGGTAGAAAAAAACCTAACAAAAACAACAAAAGGCCAAAGGATAAAATAGCAAATATGAAAAGGAAAAATAAAGGTTTGAAGGGTAAAGAGGGGATTTATTCTAAAGAGAGCCTTGGGCAAAAACTCCGCAACAACAAGAACCAACAAGGTAGATAGAACCGTAACAGCTACAAGCATTACAGCTTCATAGGGAACAAAGTGTTCTATTTTAGACTTTAGTAAAGAATCAAATACCTGATTAAGAACTTTGCCCATGTATATACCATAAAAAACCAAAGCAAGATTGTTTCCTACCAAGGTTGTAGTTATAAACTTATCTGGGTTGTTTTGATAGTTCTGAACCAAGCGCCAAACGGCACTGTTTTCGCTGCTTTTAAGCGCTATTCTAAGCTTGTTTGCAGAAATAAAAGCAATTTCGATGCCTGAGAAGAAGGCAGAAAAAAGGAGTGAAAAAAAGATATAAATTCCCGGGGGAAGGTCCATTTAGGGCGTTATTAAAAGCCATGCAAAGTAAACAAAAAAAAATCGAAAAAAGAAATGGAATAAATGATGAGAGAAAAAAGAAGAATAACAATCGCAATTAAAACTTTGCATTTAAACTCAATGCGGGCATTATTGGCAATTGGTCTACTCTTGTAAATGTGGCTCTGTCGAAGTAGAATATATTGTTTCTGTTGTAAACATTGGTAAGAGAAAAAACAACCCAGATTTTTGATGTTTTAGTTTCCTTAATTGTTTTGTCAACAGAGAAATCGAGTCTATGGTAGTAAGGAAGCCTACCGCCATTTAAGTCGCCATAAAACACGCCAAGCGTTCCATTTTGGCCGGTATAATCTGTTCCAATTCCTGTTCCTTGAAAGTCTAGTTTTTCATAAAAACCTTGGGTTTGAGTGAAAGGAAAGCCCGAGCCAAAGTTCCAACGAAGGCTTAGGTTCCAAAACTTCTTTTTATCGGGAGTATAGGAGACCAAAGTGTTCACATTGTGTCTTCTGTCCCAGTGGGTAGGGTAGGAAATTATGCCATCAAAACGATTCACAAAAGTAAGGGAATATACAGCCCATAAATACACTTTTTTGTCGGTATACTTGTAGCTAATGTCTGCGCCATAGGCATCTCCGTTTTCAATTATATAGTCAAGCCTTTCTCTTTCTGGCTTATTTGCATACAACTCGTTGTCGTCGTAAAGTTTGTCGCGGTTTATATTCGAAAGTTGGGTAAACTTTTTGTAAAAGCCTTCCAAGTTAATGTTCATGTTCTCGTTTAGATCGTATTCTACACCTGCTACGGCATGCCAAGATTTTTGTAAGCGATGGGTTACAGGGTTTCCGTTAAAGGTTTTTGGAAGGTTGTCTGGACCAGACAAGAAGCCATAGAATAAGTTTACTACATCCCTGTCAGAGAAAGAACTCAAGAGGTTCTGTGAATACATGCCGGAAGCAAATTTAGCCCGAAATTTTTTGGTAAAATTGTATTTTCCAGAAAATCTAGGTTCTAGGGTACTATTGCCAAGAGAAGCATAGAATTGAGAGCGAAATCCGGCATCAAAAATCAGCCTATTTCTAATGTATCTATACAAGAAAAAGCCGCCTATTTCTGTAGTATTGTCATTTTGTTCTATGCGGCGATTGTTTGCATTAAATATTTCAAATTCGGTTCTAAATCCATTTATTTCTACCCCATACCTTAGTTCGTCTCTTTTTAGGAAATAGCTAAAATTAAGCCCCATATTAAAACCATTTATTGCACTTTGTCTTGGTTTGTTGTCTTGCTCTTGTTGATTAATCCTATAGTCGGAGTATGCTAAAAAGCCATCTATTTTTGTTTTGCTTTCATCTGGTACAAATACAAATCGGGTACCAAACCCATTGGATAACCAGGAGTAGGAAGTAGATTGTGGGAAATTCACGCGGTCGTCGAAACGAAAACCAAAAACTTTGAAACTGGTACCATTGGGGCTATTAAAAGCTATTTTCCCATAAATATCGTTGAATGAATAAGGAAGCCTAGAGGGGTCTGCATACTCATAAAACAGTTTAGAGGTTCTCTCTAAATACGAGTTTTTTACAGAAAGTGCGTAAGAACTACTTCCAGATCCTGCTTTGTACTTTTTTAGCGGACCTTCTATCAATAATTTAGACATAAAAGGTCCCACATTTATGTTCCCGGCATGTCTAACTCTATTTCCGTCTCTTGTTTTTACATCTACAACAGCAGAAATTCTGCCGCCATATTCTGCACCAAATCCAGCAGAATAAACATCTGCTGTTTTAATCAAATCTGCATCAAAAACAGAAAACAAACCAATAGAGTGAAAAGGGTTATAAATGGTCATTCCATCCAGAAGAATTTTGTTCATTACAGGCGAACCTCCGCGAATATAAAGCTGGCCACCTTGGTCTCCTGTAAAAACCACCCCAGGGAGTACTTGTAAATACTGCGCCAAATCTGGTGCCCCCCCTAAAGTTGGCAGTTTTTGCATGTCTCTTGGATTTATGGTATGTTTGCTTGCGCTTGTTTCTTTGCTTTTGTCTTCTTTTTGCCCCTTTACTTCTGCCGCATCTAGGGTTCGGGCTTTTTCTGTAAGATAAAAATTATACGCTGTACTTTTCCCTGCTTCTATAAAAACTTTAGAAACTACGGAGTCGTAGCCAATATATCGGCAAACCACGGTGATTTCCCCTGGGGATAATTGTCCAATAGTATAAAAGCCATCAAAATCTGTATTTACGCCTCGTTTTTCGTTAGTAACATAAACACTGGCTGCTATAATCGGCTCTCCTGTAGTTTTATCAACTACTATGCCTTTTAGTTCTCCTCTTTGAGAAAAGCCCCAAAAAGGGATAGCGAAAAATGAGAGAAAAAAGAATATGGATTTTGTTGTTGTAAGGCGCATAAATGGGTTTCAAAAGAACAAAAAAAATTTGATTAAGCTATCGTTTAAATTAACCATTGGTCTAATTCAGTTTATGGGTGGTCTATATGGGTGCCATTTGGAATGCCACCGGATGCAGTAGACGGGTTTTCGGGTATACTTCTTTTCCTTTCTGGAGTTTTTCCAAAATGCCTAAACTGATAGGTGAAATGAAGCATAAAAAAGCGGCTTAGCACTACTGTTTGAACATCTTCAATGTAGTTTTCGGTTACATTTCGCTGAATGCTATTGTTTTGGCCCAAGAGGTCAAATACGGTTATACGCAGGTCGCCTCTTCGGTCTTTTAAAAATTTGTAACCAATTCCTCCGTTCCATAATACCACATTTTGATTGAAACCATCTCCTAAGCCAGCATAGCCATTGTAGTATGTCTCAGATTGGATTACTAAACCTTTCCATGGCATCCAATTCAATCTAAAAGAACCATTTTGTGTAAAATAGTTGTTGTTGTTGTTGGGCCTAAAGCTATAGTTTATCCAAAAGTAATTGAGCGTATAATTTAAAGTAAAATCTATGTTTTCGCTAAGGTTGCTAGCCCATGTAGTTCCCGTATTAATACTGTTGGAATAAGTAAAGTTTTTTTGATTGTTAATAAGGGCCGGGGTTTGAGAGTAAACATATCCCGCGTTTATATTCAGGGTGCTTTTTACTTTTTTTAGTGGGATACTAAAGGTGCTAAAAGTTCTACTGCTAAAGTTTCCACTTAGGTTGTCGGTTTTGCTTATCTGCATTCCTCTATTAAGCCATACCCCCTCTGCAAAGGAGCTGTCTTGTGTTGCTATAATAGTGTTTTGGCCCATAAAGTCTTGCAAGTACGAAAAACTACTAAACATAAAAAAGCTAGTTCCTTTTTTAGGGTCGCGAAAACTAAGACGGGCAAATAATCTGTGTTGAATTTCTTGCTCTAGAAAGGGGTTGCCTGTTTGTAGCAAGAGAGGATTAGAATTGTTTACTACGGGTTGTAGTTGCTGAAGGCTAGGAAGGCGAGAACTGCTCCTGTAGTTTATTCGCAGGTTATAAGGAGAAACAGAATCTTTTGGTTTATAGGCAGGATTAAAAAGCCGAACAATGGAAGACCTAAACCTTAAAGTATTCAAACTAAGCATAGCATTTGGCAAAAATGCATGAAAAGGAGTAGATAGTTTACTTTGATTAGGAAATACTTGGGAGGCATCTAACATGCTATATTGGTAATTTACACCAAGGCTAATGGAGCTGTTTTTGTTAAAACTGTAACGATAACTTGTGCCTATGTTTTGTTTGTGTATGGTATTGTCAAAAGTGCTACTTAGCAGGGAGTCGGTGAGGGTGTATTTTTCTGTTACGGGGTCTTGTCTGTTGGTTTTTTTATTGGACTTATTTAGGTCAATACTTGGGTTATAGCTTAGCTGAATCATTCCTTTTTTGCCTATCGGCTCAGTATAGTTTGCGCTTAAACCGTAAGTTTGAGTTGTGTTAAGGTCTTTTGTTTCTTGCTCGTTAAGCAAGCTATCTCTTTCAAAAATATTTTGTGCATCCAATAAAGAAACAAAATCTTTGTTAGAAAAGCGCTGGGTTGCACCAAGCGTTATATTTCTCCCATTGTTGTTTAATTTTAGTCTGTAGCTAATGTCGTTGCTTATATTTATGCCTATGTTTTGTGTATTTAATTCTTGAGAAGAACTGTTTAGCAGGTTTGTCAAAATAGAAGTAAAACCTTTGGTGGATGAGGTGCTTAAATTTCCTTGCACGCTATATCTTGGAGTAAAAATAATGCTTTGGTTAGAGTCTATAGTAGTTACAAAACGTCCATTTAATCGGTGGTTGTTGTTGGAGTTAGATTTTTGGTAAAGCTCGTTATACGATTGGTTTGTTGTATTGCTAAGAAAAACCTCTCTTTGTAATTCTGTTTGCTGGGTATTGTTAGAATGGTTGAAAAAATAACTCATGCTAACACTTGTTTTTTTCCATTGGTCGCTAAGGTTAATTCCCAAAGAGTGTGCTTGGGTAATACCGTCACTTTGGCCTACAAAAAAATCCCCCATCCCTTGGCCCGGCATTTGCCTGCCGCCTCTTCCGGTACTGCCGCCTGTTACGCCGAGTAGGTCTTCGGAGGAAAAATTTTGCCGGTTTATATTGTTGCTTAATCCTATTAAAGAGATTCTTCTTTTGCCAGCAAATACATTTACATTCCCTCCTGCTACAAATCGATTATTTTGTCCATAACCTGCATATACTTTACCAAAATTGCCATTGTTTTTTCCTGTTTTGGTAACAATATTTAAGGTTTTAGAACTGTTTCCGTCGTTAAAACCAGAAAGCGTAGACTGATCCGACTGTTGGTCAAAAACCTGAACCTTGTCAATAATATCTGCTGGAAGGTTTTTTAAAGCAGCAGAAGCGTCGTCACCAAAAAACTCTTTGCCATCCACGAGCACCCTTTTAATGCTTTCTCCGCCAACTTTTGTTTCTCCATTTTCTTGGGTTACCCCTGGCATTTTTTTAACCAAATCTTCTGCGTTAGCATCTGGGTTTGTTTTAAACGCATTGGCATTAAATTCGGTGGTATCTTCGTTTATCCTCACGCGGTCCTGAAAGCCTTCTACCTTAGCATCTTTTAAAAGTTTGTTGTTTTCCGACAACAAGACCATAACAAAAACCGCCTTTTTTTCTTCCTTGTATTCTATATTGGTTCGCTTTGTATGGTAACCTACAAAACTAGTTCTAAGCCGATAAACACCATTTGGGATGCCTTGGAAAGAAAAAAAGCCTTGTTCGTTTGAGGAGGCGCCTCTGCTAAAGGTAGTGTCGGAAACAGATTGAAGAAAAACACTAGCGCCTACAATAGGCATATTGCTGGCAGAGTCTAAAACCCTTCCAGAAACACCTTCGGGTTTTGCGCCACGGCCTTGTTGGGAAAAAACAAAAGAAAAACTAAAAAGGAAAACAAAGAGAAATAGGTTTTTGTACAAGGTTATTTTATTTTAAAATTGTTGTTGTTTACATACTCCTGAAAAGTAGCACGATAGGAGTCAGAAATGGGAATAATTTTGTCTTTTATTTTTATCATCCCTTTTTCGATGCTTCGAATTTTGTCTAACGCTACTATAAAAGAGCGATGTACCCTCATAAACTTGTCCTGGGGGAGGTCTGTTTCGAGGTTTTTCATGGTCATTAGGGTTAGTATGGGCGAAGAAAGTTCTTCTATGTAAATTTTCACATAGTCCTTTAGCCCCTGTATATAAAGAATCTCGTTTAATTTTATTTGCATGGATTTGTAGCCAGATTTAACCAGCATATAGGCTTCTTCATTCTCCGTTTTTGCAGAAATATTTACCAATTGAAACCAATTTTTTGCTTTCTCTGTTGCTTTTAAAAACTCAGTATAGTTAAAAGGTTTCAACAAATAATCCAAGGCGTTTACTTTGTAACTTTCCAAGGCATATTCTTGAAAAGCAGTGGTAAAAATTACCCTTACCTGTGGGGGGAGTTTTGCTGCGAATTCTATTCCATCCATATCGGGCATTTGGATGTCTAAAAAAAGCAAATCTACGGGAGTACTTTGTATTGCTTTTTCGGCTTCAAAAGCATTTTCAAACTTTCCAACTAGTTCAAGGTCGGGGGTTTGGCTCACATATTTTTCTATTAGTTTTAGAGCCATAGGCTCGTCGTCTACGATTATACACTTAAGCTTGGTCATAGGTTTAGTTTTAGGGTTGTTGTATAGAGTTGATTATGTAATTGTTGACTTAAGTCAAATTTTCCGGGGTATAGTTTCCACAGCCTTTGGTACAAATTGTCTAGCCCCACGCCAGAGCCCCCCCTGTCTTTTTCTCTTTTCGGATAGTAGTGGTTTTGGACAATAAAGATTAAAATATTGCCTTCTACTCTTAGGTCTATAAGTATCTCTGTTTTATGCAAGGCAGAAACGCCATGTTTAAAAGCATTTTCTACCAAGGGTAAAAACAACAAAGGTTCTATTTTTATATTGGCCACATGCGTATCGAAATAGGTGTCTATTTTAACTTTCTCCGACAACCGTATTTTCATTAAAGAAATAAAATTCTTGAGAAACTCTATTTCTTTGGACAATTCTACCTTTTCTATAGATGTTTCGTAAAGCAAATACCGCATAAGTTTGGCAAGGCCATGAACAGTTTCTTTTGCCGATTCCGGATCAATATCTATCATAGAGTAAATATTGTTGAGAGAGTTAAAAAAGAAATGTGGCTGCACCTGGTATCTTAGAAGGGTTAACTCGGTTTTTAAATATTGGTTTTCAATGTCCTTTTTTTGTCTGTCGGTAACTATCCAAAACTCTGTCATACGAGCGGCAATTACAATAGCAAGGGTAATTAAAAACGACAAAATGGAACGCGCCAACACCCATTTTTTAAACCCAGGGAAAGAGGGCCATTTGGGGTCAGAAAAATACTCCTTAACCTGTATCATTAGAAAAAGCAAAACCACCACCATGATTACATTGTAAAAGACATACTTTATGATCTTGCGCTTGTATAAAAACCTTTGTATAAAAACAAAAAAGTTTAAATAAAACAAAGTCGCATAAAAAAAATTGGGGATCCAGTAAGCAACCCATAAAAACCGGGGGGTTAAAAATTCTTTTGCACTATAAAAATAAGGAGAAGCAAAAAGAATTGCCCAAACAAGTAGGTGAAGAAAAAGTATGGTTTTGTTTTTAAACATGGGGCATAAAAAGCTTATGCAAAGCTATTGTATTTTTTCTTAATACTACTTTAAGCTTAGCGCAAATAGTCGAAACAATATGCCAATTAATAGTGGCAATGTGAATACACGATACAAAACCACTGGTATTTTGGATAAGTGTGTAGTACACAAGACAAAACCAAACCGCTTCTTTTTCATATATTCCTTTGTTTTAATTTTTTGGTTTTTAGCTATTTTTGCAGATGAAATAATTCTTTAAAATGCTGTTATTATATGCTATAATTTCTATTTTCATTGCTTGGATTTGGGTAGACTATTACCGATTGATAGATGTATACCAAAAAGAGTCTTTAAAATATTTTATCCTTACTTTTTTTCTAGGAGCGCTATCCGTTTTGCCGGTTGATGGACTGGAAAACACCCTATTTAAACTTTTTCCTTATTCCTTAAACGACGGGTTTTTGCACGATTTGGTTTACTCCGTGCTAAAAATAGGGCTCGTAGAAGAACTGGCTAAACTACTGCCTTTTGTATTGATTTATAAGGTTTTTAGATTTAAAATAAAAGAGCCCTTGGATTATGTTGCCTATATCTGTGTATCAGCCTTAGGTTTTTCAGCTGCAGAAAATACGATGTATTTCCATTCGTATGGCCCAGGAATTATTAACGGGAGGGCAATTTTGGCAACCATAGGACACATGACAGACAGCGCGCTGCTGATATACGGATACGTTTTATACAAATACCATCCTAGAAAGTTTGGCCTATGGATCGTTCCTCTTTTTGTTTTCCTTGCAGCATTTTCTCACGGGTTTTATGATTTTTGGCTTATCTATAAGCCTGCCAACGCATGGGGAGGATGGGTTACTGTGCTGTATTTTTTTGTTACCATTACTCTTTTTGCAACTATACTAAACAATGCGCTGAATAATTCTCCGTTTTTTACTTACAAGAAAGTTATCAATCCAAATCTGGTTTTCAAAAGGCTAATGGCCTATTATTTTGTTTTATTTATTCTTCAGCATATTCTTATAGGGTACCAAAAAAATGGATTACTTGCGGTATCAAGTTTTTTCTATTCTTTTTTTTACCCGGGGTCCATACTGATAGTATGTGCATTGCGACTTGGAAGATTTAAACTAGTAAAAGAAAGGTGGGAGCCCTTGCGTATAAGTCTTCCTTTTACTATAGAACCACAAAACCCGATACCGGGTACCACATTAAATAATGCCATGCAATTTAAAGTTAGAGGAGACTCCTTTAACGAAACCTATATAAACAACTACTACGAAGAGTACTTTTTTTTGTGTCCGGTTTCTTATCACAATACGGCACTAGGCAGGCCACATATCGCGTATATAGAAGAAAAGATTTTTTTATATGGTTTAGACTCATACTATATTGCTCGCTTGTACAGCGGAGAAGAATATGGCCCACATAGAAAGATCCTTATAAAGCCTAAAACCACAGGCAATACCTTTGTAAACGAAGAATTTCCAATTGTTGCAGTTTTGAAAATAAACGATACAGAACTACTTAGCAACCCCAATACAAAAGCATCTGATTTTCAGTTTAAAGAATGGGCATTTATAAAACCCGCACCCAAGGAATGGAATGGTTATCGTGTTTCAGACAACAACCTGCCAGAGCCTGAGGCGGTGTAATTAAACCCAAATTCAGCATTAGAAAATTATACTGCTGAAATGACGAAAAAATTGCTTTTTGAGTAATTTTTTGCCAGGATTAACCTCTTATGAGTCTTACACGACTATCGGAGNNCCAAAGGGCAAAATACGCTAATGCGTATTTTGGGTTAATCCCTACCAATTAATATTATTTATACTCATCTCCGTAAATTCTTGTTTCATTAGTTCAATCTTAACATCGATGTTCTTTGATTTGAGTTTTGAGTAGATTAGCTCACCTGACTCACAATACTTTTCTTTTTTAATGTATTTCCCTTCCCTTGAATAATATCTCCATACTCCTTTTTTATAATATTCTAAACTTTTTCTTTTTGCATTTTTAAAAACCGTATCATTCACCCATATTTCTTTATTTTTCTTACTATAAGAGCCTTTTGCAAAAAGCCTTCCCGTTTCATAATAAAAAGCCCATTCTTTTATTCTATTGTTGGAATTCATTACCCCCTTTAATTTAATTGAACCATTAATATAAAATACGGTAATCCTTTTATTTTGCTTCAAGGGGAATTCTTCTGTCATAAATTCAACAGCTCCATTTTTATAATAACCTATTCTTTTTTTTCTTGTTTGTTTGTTTTTTTCATATTGTATTACTTCTGTAAGTCTTTTGTTGAAGAACCCAAGCCAGACCCCGGTTTTTAATCCGTTTTCAAAGTAACCAATTTCCATTGTATCATTTAACTCATAATTGTAGAAGACATTGTAATAGCCATTAAAAAAATAATTGGAATCTTGAGAAGATAGAACGTATTCAACATATTGCATTCCATTTGTTTTGCAAAAAAGAAATCCTTCTGCGCAATATGATTTAAGGAAATAATTGATTCCGTCAAATTTAACTTTGCATATTATCACTTCTTGTCCATTGGTGTTATTTATTTTTTTTACTCCTTCCTGATTTACTATTTTATATTCTTTAATTTCAGCTAAAGTATAAAATGAAATATTTTGATTTCCGCTGTCAATAAACTCGAATCTTTGATTAATTACACCGCCGAGGTTGTAATTAAAGCCATATTGCGATTTTAATTCACAAACAGTAAAGATAGTAAAAATTAAAAGTATATTATTCATAACTCTGGGCGCTTACTTCTAATTTGAAATTAAAGTCTGTTGAAACATTTGCCCTAGAATTTGATGGTGGTGTTTGGCTACTACTAGAAGGCACAACAGATATATTTAAATTGTGAACTCCTAACTGTGATATTTGGTTTGTTATATCTACTTCGACATCTTGCCCTGCGGTATTTGCGTTTTGTTGTGACCAAATAGTATTGCCACTGTTATCTGTGATTAATATATCCCACTTTTGATTAGGGTAATCGGTATGTCCCATATTATACTTAAATTTTGCAGAAACAACACCTGCTCTAGAAACATAAGTTAATGACTTTTCTGCGGAAGTTGCTACGCCCCAAGTATATCCTTCAAATTCTGCAGAATATGTGTTACTCTTTAAAGTTAATTGTGTTTTGTCGGTAATTGATAATCTAACGCTGTAATGCGGTGGTGCAATATGGCCATCTTCAAATTCTGTTTTCATATTACTTGCATTTACTCCGCCAGATATAGTGCCAGCATGTGTTCCGTTAAGTATATACTTTTCTCCATTGGGCATAGTGGTATATAGATCGCCAGATTTTGTATCAAAACGCATGTTTAAAAAATGTGGGTTGTCATTGGCTATTTGAGCATACTTATAATTATTTGAAAATGTTTGCCCACCATCGTATGAAAAAAGCATCATTCCTGTAGCCGCTTGTTCTTGCACCGACAATTTGGAATCCAAAACTAATGTCAATTCTATTATTGGCTTCCCATCTTTTAAAATTGGCTCACCTTTTTCATCTATATACGGCTTTTCGGATACTATAAATCTCTCTAATCCATCAAGATCGACACATCGAATAACGTCGTTTTCTGCAAACGCATAAGTACTATTCCAAGGATAATCCCTACTTAATGGATCCACACTTAAAAACCTTCCATAAGATGGGTTGTAAATTCTAAACCCATAATCCTGCAATCCGGTTTCGTTATCTGTCTCTTTTCCATTAAACCCATACCTATACTCCCCCT
>DIUJ01000073.1 GCA_002422315.1 Bacteroidetes bacterium UBA6161 | reverse complement strand
TGTAACCCATGAATTTAGTATCAAATTTTTGTCTGTGTTCAAGAAAAAACCCCTTGCAAATAATCATACTATAGTAGTAGCCATCCTTATTTATTCCAAATGAAAAGCGATAATTTTTTAATAGCGTTTTTGTTCCGGTATAACTAGTATTAAGCAGAAAGAAAAAAGAAAGCACAAAAAATAATTTGTTTCTGTTCATTGGCTTTTTTCTCTATATATAATTTGAGAATTATTGGTTCTATTGAATTCAATAACGGTTTTGCCTTTATCAATCTCCCTTATACCCTCATCTTTTACAATGGGATTATTTTTAATTAAAAATTCAATTGTCACTCCTCCATGCATGCTTTCCATAGGGATTTTAGTTGTATCATAGATTAATTCATTATTTGACACCTCTCTGATATTTGCCACACTTTCTTTGGTTATATCATTATAATTTTCGAATCCGTAACCATTCACAGAGAGTGGGTTAATAGCCCATTGTCTTTTGTATGCCTCTACTTCATCTCCCATATCATACAGCCACCCTCCTGGTCCTGCAAGATTAAACGAGATTTTTTGTTTTATATACTGATAGCCATGTACAAATTCATGCCCTAGCAAATCCATATGTCCTGTATAAGTCATTACAACCACACCATCGTCCATATATGTTACTGCTTTTTCTCCTAATTTAATTCTGAACTTTTGTTCGGATTTATTCATCTCACCCCATTCGGTTATTGCTCTGTCTAACTCACAAAGCCTATCTCCAATTTTATTATTATATCCTTCAAGCTTACTTATTTGGTTTTGTAATTTATTAGCGTCATCTTCATTTTTGGCGGACAAAAGCTTTTCATTCAAATCAGTGATTTTTTTGCTGTTTTTATTTTGAACTTTCTGTAATTCCTTCGATTCGGTTTTATAGGTTTTCAATAATTCTTCAGCATCTTTTTTTGAACCCTCTTCAAATTCATTACCTTTTATATCAACATAAAAATTAGGATTGTTGTTAAAACATAGATAAGGACTATTGTATGGGTGTTTTACAACATAAGGGTCCACATTCCATCTTCTACCCAATCTCGCATCATATTGCCAGTACTCCGCAGAGTAAGAATTTCCCTCCCCATAAACTTCATTGTCCTTTTCTTGGGTGTTCATTCCATACCTATACTCCCCCTTGGAAACACTCACCATTATACTACCAAAAGGATATGTTGTAAATGTGGTATTTTTTGGGGTGGGGTACATAAAGCGAAGGTAGGGAAAAAGTTTATTCTTTTGTTATTATCAATCCGCATGTGTAAACAGGAGGGCACCAGGGTTTAATTCCGTTTACCTGTAAAAAGACAAGCTGTTTTCTTTTAAATACATTTTTCTCGCTGTTTTTTATTTCTATTGCTAATTTCTTATATCCCTGTACGACATTAAAAAACTTTGTTTCAAAACACTGCTTTTTAAATTTAATTCTAATGTTTATAAAACCATCCTCCTTTATTTTTAATAATGCACTATCGGGAAGGCTTGGAATTAAGTACCTTACTGTATTAGAAGAGTCTCTTATTTTTTTTAATTCGTACTCTTCCCCGTTGTATAATACAAAATAATGCAATTTTTTACATACCCTCTGTGTAAATCTGTCTTTGCTGTAAATAAACTCTGTTTCTTTATTTATTATCTTATCACAGTTTAAATAATCCATCCATTTTTTTAAGTCTTCATAAAAGAGCAATTCATTCTGGTATCCATATCCAGATTCACTTCCTTGCATAGAAGATTTGACACCTGTTAATGTGGCTATTTCTATTAAATATGAAATAATTACATTGGTAAATAAAAAGGTGTCTTTATTAGATAAAATCATTAGTTTTTCGCAGTTGGAGATACTTTTATCTAATAATAAGGAATCAATTACTTTTGAATTTGCTTGTTTAATCCCCATTATTCCTACTAAAACAAAAAATATTACTTTCTTAACTGTCATTTATTCTTCTTTGTATGAAATTACCTGAGTATTGTCTTGGGATGTTTTTACGTCTTTTACCGGCACACCACTTCTAATAATTACAGGTGCGTTGTTTTTCCCTTCATTTTTATATTCTGTTAAAACCCATGATTCAGTTTTTAAACCTTTTTCATTTGTTTTAATTTTCATATTAAATACCTGAACAATTTGATTATCTTCTCTCTTTTGATTAATCTGTTTGTCAAACCCACTTACTTTTGCTTGAGCCTCCAAAGCGGGAATATGGTTTTTCAAAAATTCTTTATTAAACTCAATTTCATCTTTAACGTTTTTACTTCCATTTACTACTTGGTCTTGATGTGCCTCAACTAATTCATGAATGATAGCACCTGCTCCATTTGCAAAAGTCCAGTCTTTTCTTATGTAAGCATCACCTACATCAATAGTTTGAGCACTCCCACCAAGTTCGCCACCCCTAAAACGACCTCCTTTAACAGAAGGGTCATCATCAACAAGATTAACATTAGTTATACAATTGTCAGAAATTATTTTATCTAATTGAATAAATGCTTCTTTTTTCTTTTGAGCCTCAATAATGTTTGTTATAACTTGTTTGTCTACTCCTATAGAACCAGATGCCAAGGCCTCTGTTTCTCTAACATGCATAATTACTTTATTGTTTTCGTCTCTTTTAATTTCTATTAATCCATGAAATTGTGATTCTAAGACTGCTTTAAACTTCTGGAAACTTTGATCTGACCCGAAAACAATTAAATCCTCGCCATATTTGTCTATGATTATAAATGGAGCGTTTGCACAATAATTATATGGAGAAAACCCTGGATATTTCGTGAATTTAGGATCCATACTTAGCCATCTCCCCAATCTTGTATCGTGCATTCTTTCACTAAAATCTACTCCATTTCCAGAACCTTTAATTTCATTATCTGTCTCTTTTCCATTAAACCCATACCTATACTC
>DIUJ01000017.1 GCA_002422315.1 Bacteroidetes bacterium UBA6161 | reverse complement strand
TCAACTTATTTCAGGCATTGACATTTCACTTCTGCGTTCTGTATAAAACCGTTTTTTTACCTTATGTTTTTGTCACGTTTTTTGCAGGGGAAGGCAAAAACACGCGCCAAAAACATTATTTCGTTTTCATTTTAATCCCCGGGTTAAAACCCAGGGCTATGGATATTTTTCTCCTCTGGAGAAATGGAAACTTTGCTATTTTTTAAAAGGATTGTTGGTTTAGGAGTTTACGGGTTTTGCCCCTTGTCGCGTCTTTTGACCAATAAAGCAATAGGCTCTTTTTCACTTCTTCATTCCTCGTTCTACATTCTACATTCTTCGTTCCTTCTTCTAATGTTTACAGTTTACGGTTTACGGTTCTCTTTTCACTTTTTAATTATTGCTTTTAAAGAAAAAGCGAGGATAGAAAAAGTAAATTAATTCAGAAAAGTCCTGCCTTTTACCCTTTCAAAATATCTTCTCTAAAATATGTTTTCTGAGGGATATTGATTTCAGTACGGTGGTAAACATCGGCTATAGGCTCGTTTGCCAAGGCTTGGTTTATAAATGGGTGATAATAGCTTGGGATTTTGGATTTGTTTTGGGTAAAGAATTCCGGGTCGAAAAGGCCCGCGCGTTGTACAAAAGCAAAAATCATTTGAGCGGAATATGCATCTACTATAGGTCCTTTTTCTGCTTTGGTAGGCGCAAAGTATTCGCCTTCTTCTATGCCTTTATATCCTTTTCCATTGGGGTTTGGGTAAAACTGATAGGTATGTTCTTCGGCTATACCTATTTGCTTGCTTAGGCCTAGTTTGTGAATTGCCCAACGAAGCGGCTTTTTGGCTGCTTTAAGTACAGGGTTTTGTCTAAAACTATCTGTAGTCCTTTTTTTATCTGGGGTCCATATAAGCAGAGTAGCAGAAAGTTCCTGAGGAATAAAAACCACATGTGGTTCCCAGCTGTCTACCGTACTTGGGTTCCAATCCTTCTGATGGAAGTGCTTGGTAATTTGCATTTCTGTTTCCAAGCTTTGGGAGTCAACTTTTGGATTTTTACTAAACAAAATACTCTCATAGCCCGATCCAAAAAAAGCGTTGGTGGTAAGCATGTAGTTGTTGTGGTGGTGAATACAGTGGGCTGCAATATTGTCGCGTTTGTGCTTGTCTGGAGGAAAAAGGTGTAGTTTTAGAACAAAATGTTCTGTTTCGTACACATAAAAGAAGGGTATATTGTAGCCAGACCATTGCTGGTTTAAGTAACCCTCGTCTAGAAAATTGCGTTTTACTACGTCTTTCAAAAATTCCTTGTCTGCCCCCATTTTCAAGAGCAAAGGAGCTACTTTTTGATGGAACTCTTTCCTGTCTGGAGTAGCATTTTCTAATTCCAGTAACTGTTGCAAATGAGCATATTTTTCAAGAATTTCCTGCATTGATTGGGGCTTGTTTATTTCCATTTCAAAAGTAGAGCAAAGATGCAGTATAAAAAATGATTTAGCTTAGCTTTTTGTACAAGAAAAAAGCCCCTTTAATAGGGGCTTGATTTTTTTATATTCAGAGTTTATTTTCTAGCCAGTGCTTTCTTAGCAGCAGCTACTATATTTTTAGCTGTTAGGCCATATTTTACCAAAAGTTCATCTGGGGTACCACTTTCTCCAAAAGAGTCGTTTACCGCCACATATTCTTGTGGGCAAGGGAAGGAGCTTGCAGCAAGTTGTGCTAAGCTATCGCCTAGTCCGCCAATTCTGTTGTGTTCTTCTGCACTTACCATGCATTTAGTTTTGTGAAGAGATTTTAGAACAGCTTCGTTATCCAAAGGTTTTATGGTATGTATATTGATAAGGTCTACAGAAATTCCTTCTGCCTCTAGTTCTTCTGTTGCTTTTATAGCTTCCCAAACCATGTGGCCAGTTGCAAAAATGCTTACATCGCTACCTTCTTTTATTTGCCAAGCTTTCCCTATCACAAATTTTTCGGTTTCAGGGTAAAAAATTGGCCATTTGGGGCGCCCAAATCTTAAATACACAGGGCCTTGATGTTCTGCAATTGCAAGAGTAGCTGCTTTGGTTTGGTTGTAATCGCAAGGATTTATAACGGTCATTCCAGGCAGCATTTTCATCATGCCTATATCTTCAAGTATTTGGTGGGTTGCGCCGTCTTCTCCTAGGGTTAGTCCAGCATGGGATGCACATATTTTCACATTTTTGCCAGAGTAAGCCACCGATTGTCTGATTTGGTCGTATACTCTGCCTGTAGAGAAATTTGCGAAGGTCCCTGTAAAAGGTATTTTGCCTCCAGATGCAAGTCCTGCTGCCATTCCTATCATATTTGCTTCGGCAATACCTGCTTGCACAAATCTTTCTGGAAAAGCTTCTTTAAAAGCGTCCATTTTAAGCGAGCCTGTTAGGTCTGCACAAAGTGCTACTACATCTTTGTTTTGTTTGCCTAATTCCAAGAGTCCAGCTCCAAATCCGGAACGTGTGTCTTTGCTTTCTTTTATGTCTTTACTATGTATCATTTTTTATGTAGTTCTTATAGTCTATAGTCGGTAACTTTTGCCGACATGATGGTAAATTCTTTTTGGATTGTGTAAATTGTTTTTGTTTCAGAGCGATGTCTTCCAAGGATTATATAATTGCCTGGTTGCATTACCATTACTTGGTTGAATTTGCGTTCGTCTATATCTGCTACCCAAGTGGTCTTGCCTTCGTGCATATAATAAATTGCAGCTACGTAGTCTTTGGTCTTTGTAAGATTTAATTTCCCTGGTTGTGGAATGTTTATTTCCGTAGTTTTATCCTGGCTTATCTTAATACCTTTCTTGTAAATGGGAGGGGTAGAAAGAATTTCAATATCGTAAGTTCCTACCAAATATTTTTTAGTTGTATTAAAATCTTGAGCGTACACAGTTTGCATTTCTCCGCTTTTTCTTAGAACAGCTTGCAATCTATCGTACTTGGTAAGTCCTTCTACTATTAATTTTAAATCTCCTTGGCCTGCATTCAAGGCAATGGTATTGTGTTTGCCAGGAACTAAGCTAATATTTTCTTCATAAATAGTTGGGGTGGTATGCACCAAAATGTGGTATTTGCGCATTGGGTCAAGAAACAAAGTGTCTGGAACCCCTCTTGCATTCATGGTATGGTAATAATTGTAGAGTTCTTTTCCTGTGGAAGCATCAAAAATCGTCATATTGACATTGGTTTCCATAGGCCTTTGGTTTGCATCTAAAAGGCTTATTTGGCAACTTGTAGCATTTAGCGCCTGCGAAATAACTACCCCCATCACCGTTTCAAACTCTGCTTGTGTATTGGCGTCATAGTAGTTTCCTGCACAAGAGAAAAACTTACGAAACACCTCAGGGTCGGACCCTAAACCTATGATAAACGGTTTTAGAACAATTCCTTTTTTTTGTAATTCTTGGCTTACCTCACAAGGGTTTCCCCCGCATTCTTCCAAACCATCTGTAATTAAAATAATCAGGTTTCTTGTTGTAGAATTAGGTCCATCATTTGGAAAATCATTTACACACTGGGCCAAAGAACGTGCTATAGGGGTGTAGCCTTTTGGCCTAAGAAGAGACACTCTTTTTTTGATCAACTCGTGGTTGTTAGCAGAAAAAGGGATTTCTAATTTTGTATCGTTACAATCTACATTTTTCAAATCGGACTGATGACCGTAAACTCTCAATGCAAGTTCTACATTTTTAAACTGAGAGAAACTATCCACCATTTTATTTAACATTTGTTTGGCTGCAGATATTCTATCTGTTTCACCAAATTGCCCACTCATGCTACCAGAAGCATCAAAAATAATAAGGATTCTGGATTTTTGCAGAGGGGCTTTGGAAACTAATTGTGCCTGTACTATGCTGTTAAATCCTAGCACAAAGAAAAGAATGAGAGCTACAAATGCATTTTTTTTCATGTTATGTCTTTTAGTAATCGCCTAATGTTTCTGGCAATTGAGCTAAGGCATCCTGTAGTTGTTTGTCGTTTGGTGCAATTCCATGCCAAGCATGCGAACCCATCATAAAATCTACCCCAGCGCCCATTTCAGTTTTCATAAGTACTACTATGGGCTTTTGGTTTCCTGTTTGCTCTTTTGCTTCTTGCATAACTTCCAAAATCTGTTCCATATTGTTGCCATCCATGTCCATAACAAGCCATCCAAAAGCTTCAAACTTGGTTCTCAGTTCTTTAAATCCCATAATTTCTTCTACAGAACCATCTATTTGTTGTCCGTTAAAATCTACTGTGGCTATTAAATTGTCAATTTTGTTGTGTGCTGCAAACATTATTGCTTCCCAGTTTTGACCCTCTTGTAATTCGCCATCTCCAAGGTTCACGTATACGGTTTTGGAGTCTTGGTCTAGTTTTTTTTGTAAGGCAACGCCTACAGCAAAACTAAGCCCTTGGCCAAGAGAACCTGAGGCAACCCTTACTCCGGGTAGTTTCTCTTTGGTAGCAGGGTGCCCTTGAAGCCTAGAGTTTAGCTTGCGGAATGTAGCCAATTCGCTAACAGGGAAATAGCCACTTCGTGCCAATACACTATAAAATACTGGAGAAATATGCCCATTGCTAAGCACAAAAACATCTTCGTTGTTGCCTTTTATGTCAAAGTCTTTAGGATTGTGGTCCAAAATATTAAAATATAGCGCGGTAAGAAGGTCTGCACAACCTAGGGAACCACCGGGGTGTCCAGATTGCACTGCATGTACCATTCTTACGATATCTCTTCTAACTTGAGAAGCTATTTCTTGAAGTCTTTTTGTTTCTGACATGAACTTTGAATTTTGTGGCAAATATCTTTATTCCTTTTGGGAATAAAAAAGGAAATGTTAAAAATATTCTTAGCCTAAACTGCTAGTTTGGCTTCTTTTTATTCCTAACCCAAGACATTCTAAAGAATATGCAGAAAACAATTTTTCGCCTTGTTTTAGTAATATTATTTGCAAAAATACAAACCTAAAGAAAGGGATAAAACCAATACTTTGAAAACGAGCTTTATTTTGGATAATAAGCTTTCTGAATTGGAGGATAAAACTCTTCCCATAAATTGCCGTTACTAGCAATGATTTCTTTCCCAAAAACATGGTTGTTTTGAAGGTTAAAATCGCAGACTTTGCCTCCTGCCTCTAGAACAAGAAGTGAACCAGCTGCGACATCCCATGGGCTAAGGCTTTGTTCAAAGTAAGCGTCAAATCGGCCGCAAGCCACATAGGCTAGGTCTACCGCAGCAGAACCCAAACGCCGTAAGCCTCTGCTTTTTTGCATAAAAAAATCCAAGCATTCCATATATGGCTTTACCTTGCTATAGTCATAGTAAGGGAATCCTGTAGCAATTAAACTATTGTCTAAACTAGATGTTTGTGAAACGAAGATTCTTTTATCATTAATAAAAGCACCGCCATTTTTATAAGCATAAAATAGTTCGTCTCTATTTATTTCATAAACTATACCTGCCACTATTTCATTATGGTGCATTAAAGCCACACTTATACTATATATAGGCAAAGAATGAACAAAGTTTGTGGTTCCGTCTAAGGGGTCTATTATCCAAGTCCATTCCTTGTTGGCATTGTTTTCTATAGAGTTTTCTTCAGTAATAAAACCTGCATTTACTATAATTTCAGATAGTCCTTGCACCAAGCGTTTTTCTGTTTCTATATCTACATAACTTACCAATTGGTTCACGCTTTTTAATTCCACATCCTCGCTTCTAAAGGTTTTGGCTTGTTCTTGAATAAAAGCGCCACATACTTTTACAACAACACAGGCTTCTTGGGTGATTTTTTGATAGTTCATAGGGTAAAAATACAACAAGCAAAAGTAAGATAAAAGCCACTTCGATTTTTTTAATAAAATATTTTGCAAAATAAAAATAAATGGTATCTTTGCCGTCCATTATTTGATAACAGAGATGCAAGTAACATCAGAAAGAAAGAAAGAAATTTTTGCACAATTTGGTAAAGGTGCAACAGATACAGGTTCTACCGAGGGACAAATAGCTTTGTTCACAGAAAGAATCAACCACATTACCTCACATCTTAGAAAAGCGAAAAAAGATTTTTCGGCAGAGCTAAGCTTGGTAAAGTTAGTAGGAAAAAGAAGAGCTCTTTTGGACTACCTAGCTAAAAATGACATTGTAAAATACAGAACCCTGATCAAAGAATTAGGTATCAGAAAATAAAATACAGCACATAAAACCGCTGTTTTTCTTATAATCTTATTAACTAAAAGCCCCGACTTACGGGGCTTTTTTTGTTAAAATTTTAAAAAAATAAAACGTATATATATGAAACCAACAGGTATTAAAAAACTAATTGACCTAGGAAACGGAAGAACTATTGAAATAGAAACCGGTATCCTGGCAAAGCAAGCACATGGTTCGGTAGTAGTAAGACAAGGCAACACCATGCTTTTGGCAACTATTGTTTCCAATTATGAAGCTAAAAAAGACGTGGATTTTCTTCCACTTTCTGTAGACTACCAAGAAAAATTTGCTTCTGTAGGAAGAATCCCAGGCGGATTTTTGCGTAGAGAAGGAAGACTTTCTGATTATGAGATATTGATTTGCAGATTAATTGACAGGGCTTTGCGTCCGCTTTTCCCAGAAGACTACCACTGTGAAACCCAAGTAATGGTACAATTAATTTCTAGCGACGAAAATATAATCCCAGATGTGCTAGCAGGCCTAGCTGCTTCTGCTGCTATAGCGGTATCCGATATTCCTTTTGCAGGACCAATCTCTGAAGTAAGAGTTGGTAGAATAAATGGTGAGTTTATTATAAACCCAAGCAAATCGGAATTGGAACAAAGCGACATGGATATTCTTATGGCTGGAACAGAGCATGACATAAACATGATAGAAGGCGAAATGGAGGAAATTTCTGAGCAGGATTTGGTAGAAGCCATAAAACTTGGCCATGCTATGATCAAACAACATTGTGCAGTTCAAAAAGAATTAAAAGTACAAGCAGGTAAAACTCAAATCAGAGAATACGAAAAGTTTGAAGAAAACCCAGAAATGCTTGCTACTATTCGCGCTTACGCAGAACCAAAAATCAAAGAAGTGGCTATGTCTGCTTCTGAAAAAAATGTAAGAAGTGAGAAGTTTTCAGAAATTAAGGATGGTGTTTTGGCTCTTTTTGCGGAAGACGAAACTGCAGATATGTTTAAGGTTAAAACTTACTACAAACAGATAGAGTGGGAAACTGTAAGAGAAGTGCTTTTAGAAACCAAGAAAAGACTAGATGGAAGAAATCCAAAAGAAATAAGACCAATATGGTGTATCACCGATTATTTGCCAGCTACCCACGGAAGTTCTGTGTTTACAAGAGGAGAAACCCAAGCCTTGGCTTCGGTAACTTTAGGTAGTAAATTGGATGAGCAAATGTTGGATACTCCTATGCTTAGAGGCTACAACAAATTTATGTTGCATTACAATTTCCCTTCTTTCTCTACAGGTGAAGCTAGGCCAAATAGAGGCCCAGGCAGAAGAGAAATTGGTCACGGTAATCTTGCGCTTAGAGGCTTGAAAAAAGTATTGCCCGCAGACATGCCTTACACTATAAGAATAGTAAGTGATGTATTGGAAAGCAATGGTTCTTCTTCAATGGCAACTGTATGTTCTGGTTCTATGGCTCTAATGGATGCAGGTATAAAAATCACAGGTGGGGTTTCTGGTATTGCTATGGGTATGGTATCTGACGAAAAAACAGGAAGATATGTAGTACTTTCGGATATTCTTGGAGACGAAGATCACTTAGGTGATATGGACTTTAAAGTAGTAGGTACCAAAAAAGGGATTACTGCTTGCCAAATGGATATAAAAATCAATGGTTTATCTTATGAAGTTTTAGAAGAAGCATTGCTTCAGTCTAAAGAAGGAAGACTACACATACTTGGCGAAATGGAAAAAGAAATCTCAGAACCAAGAGCAGATCTTAAACCACATGCACCTAGAATAGAAAAACTAATTGTTGCTAAAGAATACATTGGAGCTATTATTGGAAGCGGAGGTAAAGTAATCCAAGAGATTCAAGAAAAAACAGGTGCTTCTATAAACATAGAAGAAGTAGATGGCAAAGGTGTGGTAGAAATATCCTCTGCTAATTTAGACAGCATTACCGCTGCCCTAAACTGGATTAAAGGGATAATTACTGAGCCAGAAGTTGGTGAAGTATACAATGGTACTGTAAAAACTATTGTAGAATTTGGTGCATTTGTAGAAATCTTGCCAGGTAAAGATGGATTGTTGCATATTTCTGAAATAGATTGGAAACGCATTCCAACCATGGAAGGTGTGTTAGAAGTAGGTCAGAAATTAGAGGTTAAATTAATAGAAGTAGATAAAAAAAGCGGTAAGCTAAAACTATCTAGAAAAGCTCTATTGCCAAAACCAACACAAAACCAAAACGGATAATAATCCGATAATTTTTATATTTATGAAAAGGCTTCCTGAAAAGGGAGCCTTTTTTTTGTGTTGCTCCTTCAGTTAAACCTACTTTGAAGAAGTTTTTTAAACTTTGACAATACAGGGAAAATATGTTTGTTTTTATGCCACTTAATTAAAGCTGCCCTTTCAGGGCGTAGACTATCGATGTTGCTATTTGCTCAAGGCGTTGCCTTGAGCTGATATAAGCTGTCCTTTCAGGCCAGACGGATTGCTAAACCGAATCTACACAGGCTGAAAGCCTAACTCAAATTAGCTCAAGGCAACGCTTTGGGTCGTTTGCCGAAGAATTACGCAGAATACACCACAGGCTGAAAGCCTAGCTCAAATTTAATCACCTGATTTTTATTGAATCTAAAATTAATAATATCTTCGCAATATTATTAGATAAAGGAATATCATGGGACAATCATTATCAAAACTATATGTACATATTATATTTCATACAAAGAACTCTGTTGGGATTATTCGCAAAAATGAGAGGGATAATTTATGTGCATACATGGGAAGTATTATAAAGGACAATGGCTCTATACCAATAATCATTAATGGAGTTGAAAACCATATCCATATCTTATGTGTAATGTCAAAGAATATTACACTAGCCAAATTAGTTGAAGAAATAAAGCGTCATAGTAGTAGGTGGATTAAAACAATAGATAATCATTACAAAGAATTCAAATGGCAAGGAGGTTATGCAGGTTTTTCTGTAAGCCCTTCTATGGTGGGGAAAACTAAAACATATATTCAGAATCAAGAAGAACACCATAAAAAAAGAACCTACAAAGAAGAAGTTCTTTTGTTTTTGGAAGAATATGAAATTGAATATGATGAAACCTATTTGTGGAATGACTAAGCTGCCCTTTCAGGGCGTGGACTATCGATGTTGCTATTTGCTCAAGGCGTTGCCTTGAGCTGATATAAGCTGTTCTTTCAGGCCAGATAATTCAGACAATTCAAAAGCGAATCTCCACAGGCTGAAAGCCTAACTCAATTTAGCTCAAGGCAACGCTTTGGGTCGTTTGCCGAAGAATTTAGAAGAACACGCCACAGGCTGAAAGCCTAGCTCAAAGAGGGGCATTTAGTGGAATTATTTAAAAAGAAAAATTATAAAAAAGGCAGAGCCACAGCAATAAATGCATTAGCAAGAAAACTCGGTGTTATAATATGGAATATGGTATCGAGAGGTGTAAATTATTCACCACCTGTTCCAAACATATTTATACAAAAAAAGAAGGCTCAAATTATCAAGAAAATTCAAAAACAAATGGAACGATTGAGTATAAAACAAGAAGAAGTATTTTCTCTATATGATTGATATTCTACAATATACGAGTTGTTGGTCGTAATGCCAAGGGAGGTAAACAAAAAAACCCTTGCTTTACAACAAGGGTTTAAGAGTGGTACCAGCTGGAATCGAACCAGCGACACAAGGATTTTCAGTCCTTTGCTCTACCAACTGAGCTATGGTACCTTTGGTTTTGAGAATTTGTTTTCTACTTTCTCTGAACGAGGGTGCAAAAATAATCAAATTTTCAAAAGCACAAAATATAATTAATTTATTTTTTTACTTATATGTTACCTGTTTTACGGCCTCTACAATTCTTGCTACATTGGGTAAATAGGCTTCCACAAGAGTAGATGCATAAGGCAAGGGCACGTCTCTGCTTGTAACCCTTACTATTGGGGCATCCAAGTAGTCGAAAGCTCTTTTTTGGGTCATGTAGGCTAGTTCGCTAGAGATGGATGCCAAAGGCCATGCTTCTTCTACTATTACCATTCTGTTTGTTTTTTTCACAGATTCTATAATGGTGTCGTAATCAAGAGGTCTTACCGTCATCAAATCTATTAGTTCTACACTTATGCCTTCTGCTTCTAAGGCTTTAACCGCTTCTTCTACTTTAAGCATCATTTTGCCAAAAGAAACAAGGGTTACATCGCTGCCGGCTTGAACTATTTTGGCTTTGCCAATTTCTATAATATATTCTTCTTCTGGAACTTCCCCTTTGTTACCATACATTTGCTCCGACTCCATAAAGATAACAGGATTGTTGTCTCTAATTGCAGCTTTTAACAAGCCTTTGGCATCATAAGGGTTTGAAGGAACAACTACTTTAAGGCCAGGAGTGTTGGCGTACCAGTTTTCAAAATTTTGCGAATGTTGAGCCCCAAGCTGACCTGCTGACCCGGTTGGTCCTCTGAAAACTATAGGGCAACCAAAGTGACCACCGCTCATGCTTAGCATTTTAGCAGCAGAGTTAATAATTTGGTCTATGGCAACCAAAGAAAAGTTAAATGTCATAAACTCAACTATAGGTCTTAGCCCCGCAGAAGCAGCACCTACAGCAATACCAGCAAAACCTAATTCTGCTATAGGAGTATCTATAATTCTTTGAGGGCCAAATTCTGCAAGCATTCCTTGGCTTACTTTGTATGCACCGTTATATTCTGCTACTTCTTCTCCCATAAGGATGATGTTTTCATCCCTTCTCATTTCCTCGTTCAAGGCTTCGCGAAGCGCTTCTCTAAATTGAATTTGTCTCATGTTTATATTGTATAAAAGCTTTGCAAAAATAACAATATTTCTTTGTCTCCAAAATTTTGCAACGGAATTAAATGGATTATAGTTTTAAACTACTTATTCCTCCATCGGCATGTATAACTTGGCCTGTTATAAAACTGCTGTTAGACAGAAGAAGAAATTCTGCAAGAGATGCTATTTCTTCTGGATTTCCAACTATTTTAAGTGGGTGCCTATTGGCCGCTGCCTCTATTTTTTCTGGGCTATTGAGTAGCTTCTCTGCCAAAGGTGTATGGGTAAGAGAAGGGGCTATTATATTTACACGAATATGGGGTGCAAATTCTGCTGCAAGAGATTTTCCTAAGCCTTCGATAGCGCTTTTAGAAGCTGAAATACTGCTATGAAACGGCATGCCTATCTTTGCGGCCACAGTGCTAAACAACACGATAGAAGCTCCTTTTTCTTTTAACCTTGGCAACAATGCTTGAATAAATACCACTGCACCCATAAAATTTATTTGCATTTCTTTTTTAAAGTCTTCTAGTTTTATGCGGTTAAAAGGCTTTAGCTGTATGGTCCCGGGGCAATAAACAAAGCCATCTATATTTTCTGGTAGGGCGCTTATATCTGGCATATCCTCGCTTTCTGCATCCCAGAAAATATGTTTACTGCTATGCTCCACTTGTCTTCTTCCATAAGTATATACGTTGTGTTCTGCGATTAGATTTTTTGCTAAGGCTGCCCCTATTCCCGAAGATGCGCCCACAATAACTATATTTTTCTGATTCATGTAAGTTTAACAAAATACAAGGATGCATTGTTTTAGTTTAGGATCGAAGTGGTCAAAAGATTTGGAGTAAGTGCCCTCTGTGTAAGATGAAAATAATGAAATAACCAAACCTTTTAGGTATTTTTGCAGACTTTTTACAGATAATTAAGAACCAATGCAAGAATCCATTCAATTAAACACCATTGAAGAAGCCATAGAAGATATTAGAAACGGCAAAGTGATCATAGTGGTAGACGACGAAGACAGGGAAAATGAGGGGGATTTCTTGACAGCCGCAAGAAATGTGACGCCAGAAATAATAAACTTTATGGCCAAAGAAGGAAGGGGACTAATTTGTGTTCCATTGTCGGAAAGTAGGTGTAACGAGATGGAATTGGAAATGATGGTTGGTAAAAATTCGGCACTTTACGACACCCCATTTACTATTTCTGTAGATTTAATAGGCCAAGGTTGTACTACCGGTATTTCTGCTCAGGATAGATCCAAATGTGTTCAATGGCTTATTCACCCAGAAGCAAAGCCTACAGATTTTGCCAGACCTGGCCACATTTTCCCTCTTAAAGCACGAAATGAAGGGGTACTCAGAAGAGCAGGCCATACAGAAGCAGCTATAGATTTTGCTGTTTTAGCCGGATTTGAACCTGCAGGTTGTATTGTAGAAATAATGAATGAAGATGGTAGTATGGCGCGACTACCTGACCTGGTAAAAGTTGCAAAAAAATTCGAGCTTAAAATTGTTTCAATAGAGGCATTAATAAAATATAGAATACAAAAAGAAACCCTAATTAAAAGACAAGTTACGGTTGAAATGCCAACTTCTTATGGAGATTTTAAACTAACTGCTTATACCCAATTGAATACAGGCGAAGAACATGTAGCATTGCACAAAGGCCAATGGGAGCACGATGAACCTGTGATGGTAAGGGTGCATTCAAGTTGCATAACCGGGGATATCTTTGGCTCTTGCCGCTGCGACTGTGGAGACCAACTTCATAAGTCTATGGAGATGATTCAAAAAGAGGGCAAAGGGGTTATTGTATACATGAACCAAGAAGGAAGGGGAATTGGACTTTTGAATAAACTTAAAGCATACCAATTGCAGGAAAAAGGTTTGGATACAGTAGAAGCTAACATAGAGCTTGGTTTTAAAATGGACCAAAGAGATTATGGAGTAGGTGCTCAAATACTGAGAGACCTTGGCGTACAAAAAATGAAATTACTGTCGAACAATCCTAAGAAAAGAACAGGGCTGATAGGATATGGATTGGAAATAGTTGAGAATTTACCCATAAAAATACAGTCAAATCCTCACAATACTAAATATTTAGAGACTAAGAAGTCTAAAATGGGTCACGATTTAGACTAATAATTTGTTGTCTTAGTGTTCCGAAACTTTGCTATAAATAGAATTTACCTTTCTTAGCAGATTATCCATGTCGCTTTGATTCAATACTTCTTTCTGGGTTAAATCGTTGTTCAAAACCGAATGTAATTTGTATATATCTACTATATCTCGAAGGTAAACTACTTTTGTTTGGTATTTGGAATTTTCTGGTACTAGTTCCAGCATCTCATTTTCTTTGTCTGTCCAATAAACCCTACGTGTAATTGTACCCATTTGCTTGTGCTCCACAGTATACACAAGCCCATTGATTATAGATTTTTTATTTGCAAGTTTTTGTCCTATCATCAAGTTGCCTTGTTCCAATAGAGGACTCATGTGGGGTTCGTTATTTTCAAAGGCAAAAAAATCACCTTTTTGATTGCTTGGGTTCGGAAGGTAAAAAGCATTTTTATCGGTTTCTTCGCTACCGTTTTTCCTTTTGCCATTTTCTTCTATAGATAAAGTAGGGTCTAGAAGTACAACTTTAAGTAAATGTGAGGTGTTTGTTCCTTCGTTGTTTGAGAAGTTTTTATGTACTATTTGTTGGCCTGTAGGGGTACTTAAGTCTCTGAAAATAGGTTGTACGCCATAAAAAATAAAGTCCAAGTTTATCTCGAAATTTGTACAAAACTTGTAAATAATCTCGGTGCTTACATTTATTCTGTTGTTTAGCAATTCACTTAACAATTGTGGAGATAAGCCAAGAATGGATGCAGCGCTTTTTTTAGATACTATTAAGCCAAGTGCCTCACATTGTTTGAAAGCATTTTTAAATCTATCATTGATTTCTTTTTTAATGTCTTTGCTCATAGGGCTTAATATTTGTACTTGGCGTTATTGCAAATATATATAGGAAACTATGGCATTTACATATTGTTTTGTCGATAACAAATGTCCAAACTTATATTTAATCTTATTTTAATATTGCGCATGTATAGGACAAGTCGATGGTCTTTGTATTAAGATATTCAACTTGTTATCCTTTTTATTTTTCGCCAAATTGCAAATTCCACATTTCAAAAAACACGGAATTTTGATTTTTTAGTAGCTCGGAAGGATTCCCATATTCGACAATTTGTCCATGCTTTAATACCATTAAATTGTCCGTATTTTTAATGGTACTAAGTCTATGTGCTATAATTATTGAAGTTCTATTTTTCATGAGTTTTTCTAGAGCATCTTGAACCAAAAGTTCGGACTCAGAATCAAGAGAGCTTGTAGCTTCGTCAAGTATTAGGATAGAAGGCTTTTTTAGAAAAATTCTTGCAATTGCAATTCTTTGCCTTTGCCCCCCAGACAATTTTACTCCTCTATCGCCTACCTGTGTGGCATAAGCTTCCGGGAAACCCACAATAAAGTCGTGGGCGTTTGCTTGTTTTGCGGCTTCTATAATTTCTTCTTCAGAAGCATTTGGGTTGCCATACCTAATATTGTCGTATATACTTGCACCAAAAAGGCTTATGTCTTGAGGTACAAGTCCTATTTGCCTTCGCAAATCATTTAATTGGAAAAGGCTTGCTTCTTTACCATCAAATAGAATATGTCCAGACTGAGGGGTATAAAATTGCAAAATAAGTTGAACTAAAGTAGATTTCCCAGCACCACTAGCTCCCAATACTGCAAGTTTTTCACCAGCTTTTATATGTACATTTATTTTTTTAAGCACTGTTACTTCTGGCCTACTAGGGTATGCAAATTCAACAGAATCTAAGGTAACTTCTCCCTCGATTTTTTGTTTAATTTCCGCTGTTGGGCTAAGGTCTATTTCTTCCTCCATTTCTAAAATATCCAAAATCCTATCTGCTGCACCTACCGATTTTTGGATTTGAGCGTACTGTTCAGAAATACCCCCTATAGAAGCGCCAACAAACAAGGTGTAGAGCATAAATTGTATAATGTCTCCAAAAGCTAGCAATCCTGCTGTTTGCAAATGAAGTGCTCTCCATGCCACAAGGATTAAGCCCCCGAACAAACACAAAATAATGAATGAACTAAATATTCCCCTGTATATGCCTCTGTTTACCGACATTTTTCGAATTTTTTCGGTGCTTGAATTGTATCTTACAACTTCAAACAATTCGTTTGCAAAAGATTTTACTACTTGTATTCCAGAAAAGCTTTCTTCTAAAACAGTGGAAGAAACGGCTGTTTCATCTTGGATTTTCTTGGATATTTTTCTAATGAATTTTCCAAAAAACAAGGAAACAATTACTACCGGAGGGATAATAGATAGCATAAAAAAAGTAAGTTCAGGTGAGCTGTAGAAAAGCATTACCATGCCCCCTATAGCTACAAGTATTTGTCGTATAAAGGTAGCCAGAAAAGAAACAAAAGTTTCTTGTATTTGAGTTATATCACTTCCAAATCTGCTTAAAATTTCTCCCACTCTATTGTTGTGGAAATAGGAAATTGGCATAGAGATTATTTTTTTGAAAAGTACATTCCTTAGATTCCAAGTCATAAACTCTGTAGCTTTTACAAATGTCCAAATTCTAAGATAGGATGCAATTGCCTGCACTATGAACAAAATCACAAATCCAATGCCTATTTTGTTGATTTGCTCTTTGGAAATAGAGCTAGCGTTTATTAGGTCTCCGGTAAGTTTAGGAAAAATAAGCGAAGTAGAAGCCGAAACCATAAGGAAAAAAGTGCCAAGGAAAAACAACCACTTGTAACCCTGCATAAAGTTAAACAACCGTATAATTCTTTTTAAAGATTGTGCGTTTATTTTTGCTTTAGGTATATCTGCGCCTTGGTATGGTCTATTGTTTTGAGCCATATTTTTTGTTTAATTCTACTGTAGGATGTTATTTTTCTATATTTTCTGTTTCTGGCAGACAACGAATGTATTCTAGTGCCATTTCATATCCTTTAAGTCCAAATCCAGCCATGTTTGCGTTGCAGTATTTGGCCAATAGGTCTATATGTCGCTCGGGTTCACGTTGGTATATATTGCTTATATGAATTCCAATAAATGGAGTAGCCACCGCTGCTACCGCATCTGCAATTGCTACAGAAGTATGAGAATAACCTCCTGCATTAATTATTGCAAAATGGTATTTTTTTTCGCTTTCTTGAATTTTGTCTATAATTTCGCCTTCGTGGTTGCTCTGAAAAAAATCAATTTCCAGGGTTTTAAACTTGTTTTTAAGTGTATTTAAATACCCTTCAAATCCTTCTATACCATAAATTTCTGGTTGTCTTTTGCCCAATAAGTTGAGGTTCGGGCCATGGAGTATCAGGATTTTGCAAGTGGAGTTCATTAGGCTTTTGCACTTTTTGCATACAGAGCATTTCTTCTTTCTTGAACAGAATTATCTGCCAGATATTCATCGTATGTACAGTACTTATCTACCATTCCATTTGGTGTAATTTCAATTATTCTGTTGGCAATAGTTTGAATAAACTCATGGTCATGAGATTGGAAAAGAATGGTGCCTTTGTATTCTGAAAAACTATTGTTAAGTGCTTGAATCGATTCTAGGTCTAAGTGGTTTGTAGGGTCGTCTGCCAATATTACATTGGGTTGCTCTAGCATTAATTTGCTAAGCATACACCTTACTTTCTCGCCTCCAGATAATACTTTGGCACTTTTTAGTGACTCTTCGCCACTAAATAGCATTTTACCCAAAAAACCACGTATAAATGTTTCGTCTTTTTCTTTGGAATACTGTCTAAGCCAGTCTATAAGACTTAAATCAATTCCTTCGAAATAAGGTGAGTTGTCGTTAGGCAGGTAAGCATGTTTAATGGTTATGCCATAGTTAAACTTTCCGGTTTCGGGTTGTATTTCACCTGCTAATACTTGGAAAAAACGAGTTAATGCCAGGGTATTTTTTGAAAGAAAAGCTATTTTGTCGCCTTTGTTTACATTAAAACTAACTTGACTGAAAAGAGCTTCGCCTTGATTGGAGATGGAAAGATTTTCTGCGGTAAGAACTTGGTCGCCCGCTTCTCTTTCTTGTTGTAAGATTATCGCAGGGTATTTTCTACTCGAAGGTTGAATGTCTTCAATATTTAATTTCTCTAATAATTTTTTACGGCTTGTAGCTTGCTTAGATTTAGAAGCATTGGCGCTAAAACGTGCAATAAAGTCTTGCAGTTCTTTTCGTTTCTCTTCTGCTTTTTTGTTTTGGTCGCCTCTTTGTCTAAGTGCCAATTGGCTAGACTGATACCAGAAAGAGTAGTTCCCGGTAAATACTTGAATTTTATTAAAGTCTATATCTGCTACGTGGGTACAAACAGAATCTAAAAAGTGACGGTCGTGGCTAACTACAAGAACTAGGTTTGGAAAATCTGCAAGGAAGTTTTCTAGCCATGCTATAGTTTCCACATCAAGGTCATTGGTAGGCTCATCCATTACCAAAATGTCGGGGTTGCCAAACAGAGCTTGTGCCAATAATACCCTTACTTTTTGGTTGTTGCTTAGTTCATGAAGTGTTCTATAGTGTAGGTCTTCGCTTATTCCTAAGCCGCCAAGAAGATTTCCAGCATCACTTTCTGCGTTCCATCCCTCCATTTCTGCAAATTTTTCTTCTAATTCAGCTGCTTTTACTCCGTCTTCGTCTGTAAAATCCTCTTTGGCATAAATTTCTTCCTTTTGCTTCATTATTTCATACAGGGTTTTGTGCCCCATAATCACGGTTTCTAAAACCTGAAACTCGTCGTATGCAAAGTGGTCTTGTTTTAATACAGCCATTCTTTTGCCTTTTTCTATATCCACAGAGCCTGTAGTGGCATCTACATCGCCTGTAATAATTTTAAGAAAAGTGGATTTTCCGGCACCGTTGGCACCTATTATTCCATAACAGTTTCCTGTGTTAAATTTTACATTTACCTCGTCAAATAAAACTCTTTTCCCAAAACGCAAGGAAAGATTGCTGCATGTTATCATTGTTCGTCGTACTAAAAAATTGAGCCGCAAAGGTACAACCTTTTATTTATAGTTATATAGTGTATGTTGGGGATTGTATGGATAAGAAAGTGCTTGGATTTTTGGCTTCTAAAAACTTACCCTTTTATTATTATTAGAATTTTCTAATGCTGAAATCTATCTAACTTAATTTTTTGTGATAAACAAGTCTGCTCAGTTTTGTCAAAGCTTTTAAACTTTCTTGAATTTGGGATTAATCTATCTTGTAAGTCGAATAAATATTCTATATCGGGTATAATATAGGCTCGAATCAATAAAAATATACCATAAATGGTATTAAATAGCGATATTTTTGTATATTTGCAGTATAAAAGGTATAGATATGCAGGAAAAACTCACCCTATTAAGTAGACACATCAAATTAAAAAGAAAGCAGAACAAACTTACTCAGCCCGAACTTGCCCTTAAAGCAGGCGTTGGACTTCGCTTTGTTAGAGACCTTGAACAAGGTAAAAACAGTTTGCGAATGGATAAAGTAAACGATGTGCTGCGATTATTTGGGGAAGAATTAGGGCCGGTTCCTTTAGACAGAGACAAACTATTGTATTAAGATGAAAAGAAGCGGGAAAGTATATGTTCAGAATGTTTTTTGTGGATTAGTCTATGAAAACGAAGAAGGCTATTTTTTTCAATACGATGAAAACTATCTGAAAAGCGCTCAGTCAAAAGCGGTTAGCCTTACGCTGCCTTTAAGCGAGAAGCCTTATCATAGCAGAACTTTGTTTCCGTTTTTTGATGGCTTAATACCAGAAGGATGGTTGCTCGAACTAGCAGAAAAAAATTGGAAGTTAAATTACAGAGACCGTATGGGGCTTTTGTTAGCCTGTTGCAAAGATTGCATAGGCGCAGTTAGTGTAGAAAGAAATGAAGAATTATAAAAAGAAATATTTAGACCTTAAAAAATACAACTTTTCGGAAGTTCAAGAACCACATGTGTTTTTGGGCACAAGGTGTTTGCACTGTTATGAGCCTTTGCATGAGTCTGGAACCGCGGTGCATCAGGCTTGCAACAAGAGATTTTATGGTCAATTAAAAACTCCGCAACTCCTTTATAATTTAGACAACCTACAAGAACTAGCTACCCAAGTAATACAAAGTCAAACAACTGTTACAGGTGTTCAGGCAAAGGTTTCATTAAGTTTGTATCGAAAAGAAGATAAAAATCTAACCAAAAAACTGACTATAGTTGGCCTGTATGGAGATTACATACTCAAGCCTCCTTCTGAGCATTATGACCAATTGCCGGAATTGGAAAGTGCTACCATGCATATGGCGGCAGTTTGTGGTTTGCAAGTAGTACCACATAGTTTGGTTTACCTTCAAGATGGAACATTATGCTATATAACTAAAAGGGTTGACAGAACCCGAAAAGGCAAATTGCACATGGAAGATATGTGTCAATTAAGCGAGCGACTTACAGAAGACAAATACAAAGGAAGTCATGAACAGGTTGCAAGGTTGCTTATGAAGTATTCGCAAGCGCCCTTGTTGGATGTTACTAGTTTTTATGAGTTGGTGCTTTTTAGTTTTTTTACAGGAAACTCAGATATGCATCTTAAAAACTTTTCTCTATTAGAAAAAGAAGGTTCAGGAATGAGTTTAAGCCCTGCTTATGACTTAGTGCCAACCGTTTTGGTTAATCCGGCCGATACGGAGGAATTGGCACTGACCCTTAATGCCAAAAAACGCAAACTGACTTACAAGGATTTTTTAACTGCTTATGAAACTTCGGGCTTAAGTAAAAAAGTATTGGATAAAACCCTGGAATTGTTCACCTTTTGCAAACCTGAAATGTTGTCGGTTTTGGAAAAAAGTTTTGTTAACGAAGCGTATAAACAAAAGTATGTTTCTATGATAGAGAGTAGGTATAAGCAGTTAGGCTTAGAATGACTTAGCTAAAAAAGTTCCCTAAATTTTTTTGAGACGAATACAATACCAAAGCTTTTTGTTTTTAACACAAGACTTTAGCATTAAGGTATCTTTCTTTTTATGAGTTTATACAAGGTCTGAATGCATTACTGTTCAGTTTACAAAAGCATATACATACTACCCAAAGTGTAGCACAAATTATGTATTTTTGTGAACTTTTTTGTAATCACAATGACATTTATTCCCAAGTATAATTTAATAGAAGAACTTAAGTGGCGTGGTTTGCTACACGATACTTTTCCTGGTACAGAAGATTTGCTCAACAAAGAGCAAGTAAGTGGTTATGTAGGATTTGACCCTACTGCAGATAGCTTACATGTAGGGAATTTAGTACCTATCATTTTGCTAAAACATTTACAGTCTGCAGGCCACAAGCCTTATGCTTTGGTAGGTGGGGCAACAGGCCTAGTGGGCGACCCTTCTGGTAAAAGTAGCGAAAGAAACCTTCTGGATAAAGAGGCCTTGCTTTACAACCAAGCATGTATCAAAAAACAATTAGAAAAATTTTTAGATTTTGGAGCCAAAGAAAATGCGGCTGAAATGCTCAATAACTACGATTGGTTTGGCACTATTGGTTTTTTAGATTTTATTAGAGAGGTAGGCAAACATATTTCTGTGAATTATATGATGGCAAAAGATTCTGTAAAGAATAGATTGGAAAATGGAATGTCCTTTACGGAGTTTTCTTACCAATTGATACAGGGTTACGATTTTGCGCACCTTTATAAAAACAAAAATTGTAAATTGCAGATGGGTGGAAGTGATCAGTGGGGAAATATAACTACAGGTACAGAGCTTATTAGAAGAATGCATGGAGGCGAAGCTTATGCCCTTACATCCCCTTTGGTAACCAAAGCAGATGGCACTAAGTTTGGCAAGTCAGAAGCAGGCAATGTATGGCTAGACCCATCTAAAACCTCTCCCTATGCCTTTTATCAGTTTTGGCTCAATGTTTCGGATGTAGATGCAGAGAAATTTATTAAGATTTTTACTTTTTTAGAAAGGAATACCATAGAATCTTTAATAGAAGAGCACCAAAAGGAACCCCATTTACGTAAATTACAAAAAGTGTTGGCTAAAGAATTGTGTTGTTTGGTTCATTCTGAAGAGGATTACGAAATGGCAATTAAGGCTAGCGACGTGTTTTTTGGAAATTCTGGAGCGGAAGAACTACTTGCCTTGGGCAAACTACCATTCGTTCAGGCGGTAGAAGGCATGCCAAAATCAACCTTAATAAACAGGGTAGAAGGTTTTCCTATTTTAGACCTCTTGAGCACAGATACTACTATATTTGCCTCTAAAGGTGAAGCAAGAAAAATGATTTTGGCAGGAGGTTTGTCTATAAATAAAAGAAAAGCCACAGACCCTAACCATGTGATAACTAAAGAAGATTTGATTTTTGAGGAGTATCTGTTGGTACAAAAAGGCAAGAAAAATTATTTCTTAGTTCATTTTCAATAAAATATATGAAAAGTCATTTTATAAAAACAGTTTTTTTTGCGGTAAGTATCTTGTGTGGCTTACTTGTAATAGGCTGGAAAAATGACAAGCAACAAGTTCCCTCTTTTACCTTTGTAAGAGACCTTGTGGTACCTAATTTACACTTGGTTTGTACCGATAATTTGGGGCAAGTATTTACCGCAAATACTTCCAATGACCTTGTGAAATACGACAAAGATTTTAAAGTATTGGCAACCGCTAATTACAAATCTTTAGGACCTATTCGCAATGTGGATGTAAGCAACCCTTTTGAAATATATGTTTTTTTTAAAGAACAGAATAAAGTATTGTATTTTGATAATTTGTTGAATGTAAAAGGACAAACAGACCTTGAAGAAGGCGGGTATTTTTTGTTAAATACAGTTGCTCGTAGCTTCGATAACAAACTTTGGATCTTTGACCTAAATGATTTGAAGCTTAAAAAAATAAGAAAAGACCTGAGTGTGGAGCTTAGTAGTGGCAATGTTAGAGAGTTTGCAAAAAATGAAAATTTTAATCCCGAATATATTGCAGAATTAAACAAACAAGTTGTTTTGTTTAACAAAAATAGCGGGTTGTATCTGTTTGATAATTTTGCCAATTTTCAGCGATTTGTTCCATTGCCTTCAGCAGAACAAGTAGCGGTATGGCAGGGCAGATTATATTATTTAGAAAAAAACAAAATATACGAATTGGAGATGGAATTTCTTAAAATACAGGAAATACCAATACAGGGAATAGATAGAAAGATGGAGGAATTTTCTTTAGGCAATGGCGTATTGTATACGCAACTGTCCGACACCGTAAGTATGTTTCATTGGAAAAAATAATTTAGAAAAGTAAAAATGTTAGAGAAATTAGATGCTATTGAAGCCAAATTTAATGATTTAGAAACCCTATTGAGTAGTCCTGATATAGTGCAAGACATGCAAAAATTTACAGCGCTAAACAGAGAATACAGCGAACTTAGAGAGATAGTAGAGGTAATTAAACAATACAGAATGCACATGCAGAATTTGAACGCTGCAAAGGATATTTTAAAGAACGAAAAAGATGTAGAATTAAAAGAATTGGCAAAAGAGGAAGCAGAAATGGCGGAGGCTGCATTGCCACTTTTGGAAGAAGAGCTTAGGCTAATGATGCTGCCTAAGGACCCGCAGGACGAGAGAAATGCGGTAGTTGAAATAAGGGCAGGGGCAGGGGGAGACGAAGCCTCCATATTTGCAGGAGAGTTGGCCCGAATGTATATGCGTTATTGCGAGAACAAAGGTTGGCAAACAGAAGTAATAGATACCACAGAAGGTACCTCTGGCGGTTTTAGTAAAATAGTATTTACTGTAACTGGTAAGAATATTTATGGCACACTAAAATTTGAATCCGGAGTGCACCGTGTACAAAGGGTTCCTGCTACAGAGTCTCAAGGGCGCGTTCATACTAGTGCGGTATCTGTTGCCGTGCTTCCAGAAGCAGACGAGATAGAAGTGCAAATAAAAGATGCAGATATAAAATTTGAAACTGCAAGAAGTAGTGGTGCAGGTGGGCAAAATGTAAACAAAGTAG
>DIUJ01000001.1:19705-35852 GCA_002422315.1 Bacteroidetes bacterium UBA6161 | reverse complement strand
AATGCGTATTTTGGGTTAAAATATTTCCATCCATAACTTCAAAATAACCACAGAAAATTATGGATGAAAATATCAAAATCTTACTTAATCAGAATAAGTTTATGGCTAACACTTAATTGAGAATCTACCAAAACCTTCACAAAATAAGCGCCAGGCTGCATGCTGTTTGTATCAAAAGCATGGACCCCATTACCCGAGTTACAAGGAACTTTAGCGATTGTTTTTCCCGCCAAATCTGTTATTTCAATTTCGACATTGTTTCCATATTGCGTATTGTAAGAAACAAAAAATTCTGAACTTGCAGGATTGGGATATAAAATCGAGGCCAAATTATTTCTTGTTGCTTTGTTTTTACTTAAAGTTTCGCATGGAGGCAAGTACAAACAAATTTCTTTTGTGCACTTCTCGCCTAAAGAACTGGTTAGCATAACCTTAAAACATATAATCGTATCTTGTGGCAAATTATCTGTAAAAGAAACCATTACTTGTTGCATGCCTGGTCCAATAGGATTGGGATTTATAGAACCAAACACTCCTGCACTAATTGGCAAAATAGAAACCATAGCATTGGAACCAAAAGGATTAAAGATTGTTAAATCTATTCCATACATTGCTATTCCATTCTCTAATTTTTCACAATGGGCACAACTGCCATATAATTCAAGCTTGCAAGAATCTTTACAAGGCTTTGTGTCCCACTTTAATGAATCCCTACATGATTGTTCGGCTATAGGATCAAAGAAACTATAATATATGGTAGCAACAGAATTTACCGGCGGCAAATCGGTATACGTAAAACAGATATTCTGTGAGCCATTAGACATAACAAAAGAAGAAGGAGATACAGAGCCCGTTGAAGAGCTAATTGTTAACGACGACCCATTGTTCCCTCCCCACATCACATTGGTACAAACTAAATATTGCGAATTACCATTGGCATCTGTTCCTGCACATTCAAATTGTTCCACTAGCAACTCCTTGGTGCATTTGTGTTCGCAAGGAGGTAATTTTATGCAAATCGTTGTGTCACATTTCTTTTCCTTGTTAAATATTACAATTGTAAAACAAACCGAAGACTGGGAGTTATTCGTATGGGTGTAGGTAAAATTAATGGTATTTATCCCTGCCGATAAAATAGCCGGAGATATATTTGTAACTACTCCACTTGAACTATAAATATTTACATTAGAACCTGCTCCTAAATTATTCCACAGTTGGAGTTGAACACCATAGGTTTGATTTCCTGAAATAGGGTCTAATTTGTCACACCAAATGGAGTCTTTAACCTCTACAATACAAGGATTAGGACAATTAATAAACTGGATATTTGTGATTTCAGATTCCGAAGTACAACCCGCATTGCTTGTAACCTGAACATGATAATCCCCTGATTGATAAAGTGGAATATGTAAGGTATCGCTAGTAGCACCAGCAATAGGAGAACCATTATAGAACCATTGGTATTGAGAATGTCCTATGGGAGCATACCAAATTAATTCTTTAATAGAATCACAGATTTCGTAACAACCTGATTGGTAACCACAAAAATCGGGCAGCTTGTTTACTGTAGCTTGAGCGGAGTTAGAACAACCAAAAGAATCTACAACAGTATACACATATACATCCGGTATAGAAGTATGCAAGGTGTCTCCAACCGCCCCATTATTCCAATAGTTTTGCAAGAGAGGATTGGCATTGTGTGACCCCAATAATATGTTACTTGAATTTTCGCATAAAACACCAGACAAAGAAACTACGGATGCCAAGGGCTTGTTAGTTACGGCCACTATAAGGGTATCAAACCCTGCACATCCCGTAGGACCTTCAACTTTTACAGTTAATTGAAAGGTTCCAGTATTTGGTGGAAAGAAAAATAAGTTCGTTTGGTTACTAAAAACCACTCCATTCACCTTCCATTCTACTATATAACCCGCAGAAGTAGGATAATTAACTCCATATTTTTCTTGATCTGTAAAGCAAATATGATTAGGGCCAGAAATTTTAGGAAGCGGAGTTGGATTAGTTAAAACATTCACTCCTGAGGTTTTCATAAAACACCCTTTGGAATCTGATACCTCAACAGAATAATTTCCAGTATATTTTGCCCATATCTGATTTCCAGATTGTATAGTTGACCACAAAAGCTGGTAAGCAGGATAACCGCCACTAGGGCTTACGGTATACAATATACTATCCCCTTCACAAATCGAACTATCACTTGGAGAAATAAACGCATTTAGTGTATTGGGCAAAACCCTAACAGACTTAATAGTAGAATCCGAACATCCATAAGAATTGTTCACCTTGAGTTTGATAAAATACAGAGAAGCGTTGGCATAGGTTTTTGTAGGAGAATTTACCAAAGAAGAAGAACCGTCGCCAAAAGTCCAGATAAGATTAGAATATGCTAAAGAATTATTGGTAAATACCATGGGTGCTCCCTGACATATAGAATCTGTGACCATAAATGAAGCAGAAGGCAAGCCAGGAACTGTGATATTTTTTATCACACTACATACTCCGTTTACTACCAAGCTAACTTGATAATTTCCTGGGGCCAAAGAAAAATTAGGATTTACAGCGCTACTCGTAAAAGCCCCTGGGCTTATAGACCAAAAATATGCTGGGACGGGCAATGTTGCAATCCTTTTGGTATTGTTTTTAAACTTAACATTAAATCCCGAGCTAGTACAATACAAAGAATCAAAGAAATCTGGCACATACCTTATGGTATCAACTTTCATTGTACACAATTCACATGTTCCTGTTCCTGAAAGATTTGGTACATCCACACAAAATCGCACCCTGTAATATCCTGGTTCTGTAAAAGTATGGCTTGTATTAGAACCCGTTGCGGTATTGTTGCTACTAAATATATCGTCGAAATTCCATCGTGGATTGCTTGCTCCAGATGTAAATGTCCCTATAAAACTATCTTTGTTGCAGGACAAATTAATTCTTGAAAAGTCCAAACTATAACCAGGCTGAATAGCACATGAGTCACACAAGGTATCTATCGGAATAGAATTACTTGTAGCGCTGCATCCATAGGAATTTAATCCTACTACATAATAAGAACCTATTGTACTTGAAGAATATGTATTTCCTGTTGTTAAGATTGTAGAAGGAGATTGATACCAAGTATATACTGTTCCACTTACAGGAGCAGAAACCACCATATTTACGGTTCCAACTGTTCCGCAAAATATATTCGGATTAGGTGTTGAAATTGTGATATTTGGGTTAGGATTAACCATAATTGAACTATAAGCAGTGGCAGTATCATTACACCACCCAGAATATGTTACCGTAACCGAAACTAAATAATTCCCTGGCAAATTATACATATGACTAGGACTTTGACCTGTTGTAGTATTCCCATCGCCAAAATTCCAAAAATAATTGGAAGCAACTGTAGAAGAATTAAAATTTGTATTGGCACCTACACACGTACTTAACGGGGAAACAATAGTTGGAGTTGGGGCTTGGATTAAATGAATAAACTTAGAAGAAACAACCTGCTGCCCACATACCGTTCTATTCACAGAAAGTGTGGCATTCCCTATGTAGTTGTTCCATTCTACTGTAACATTTGCCGTATTTTGACCACTTATAATACTCCCTGCGGTAGATGGACTAATAGTCCAAGTAAAATTATCGCCGGGTACATTTACAGAATAATTTGCTTGAGAGTTTCCGCATAAGGTGTCCAATCCAGAAATAGGGCTTGAAACCAAGGGAAGGATACTTTGAATTGTATCATAAATCAATGGCGATTTACATCCTGTTTGGGGATCTATTTGATACAATCCTAAAATGTAAGGCCCAGAATTCCCCCAAATTATACTTATGGTATTCCCAGCTCCATTTTGCGGATTTCCATTTTGAACTTCCCACACTAGCGAATAGGCAGAAGAAGTAGCATAGCCCAAATAAGTATATGGCCTATTAGGACAAATAATTTGTGGCCCTTGAATAGAATCAGGAGATGGTGGAGCACTATTTACTTCTAGTTGAACAGATGCTGGACTATTGCAAAACTGATTATTTAACCCTTGTGCTTGCACCGAAAAAATACCGGGACCATTAATCCAAGAGTTAATTGTAAGTGTTTGAGAAGCTAAAAGTGTTTGGGTAAAAACTGTATTATTCCCTATATCTCTAATGGACCATTGAATGTTTCCTCCCACAGTATTGGGACTGTGAAAAACACTTAACATGTCATTTTCACAAATAGTAGGTGGAGATAAAAACAAATTCAACTTTGGTCTAGCCGAAACATATAGAGATGCATTGCCCCCACAATTTAACAAACTAGTACTACCTGGTACCTTATGAAAATAAGTAGCACCAATGGTACCGCCAACAAAAGTAAGCGTATCGAAACAAACCGTAATTTGATGCGAGTTTATAAGACTGCTTCCTGGCTGCAGCGACACCCCCGGAGGCAAAGACCAAACAATACTATCTATAGGTATAGCACAGGAAATAGAATAGGTTTCGCAAGTATTGTAACACACCAAAGAATCCCCTTGAATTTGGCTTACAGGAGGTATGATAGGCACAAACAAACTTGTGGGCGAACTACAAGTATTCGAACATCCGGGTGTTGATAATGTAATTATCCCAGGACTATTTGTACCCCATTGAACTGTCACGCTTTGTTGTGTGCTACTTCCTAAAATTGTACCATTTGTTACAGACCACTGGTAAGTAGGACAAACACTACTCGTTTGGTAAGTAGCGGTATTATCCGGACAAACAGTGCCTATACAAAAGATATCTGGCCCGGGTAGCGAACTCACCTGTACATTTAAAGCAAAAGTATCTTTACATCTGCATTCATTTCGAACCACTAAATACACTATATAGTTTCCTGGCGCAGAATATGCATGCGAACTGTTCCCACTAGAAGGGGCAAGTTGCACATCTGTGTTTCCATCACCAAAAATCCATTCATAAGAATATATAGGAGTTCCATTTCCTGGGCTAGACTGATTTAAAAATTGAATAGTCTGATTTAAACACGCCTGAATTGTTCCTGATATAGGGCTCGGCAAACTAGTAAATAAAGCCCTCGGCTTGCCAACTATCTCCACACATATAGTTGCCTCTCCAACACAGCCATTGCTATCGGTTTCTATTACTTTTACACTACCGGTTCCTATTCCAGTCCAAAAAACCTTAATACTATCAACCGTGCTGCTTATTACAGTTGCACTCCCGTTTATCACCCACTGGTATGTACTACCTGTATGAAAAGGGGTATGGTATGTAATCCACGTAGAATCGCATGCTCTCAAACACTTGTCTTCGTCTCTTTTATCGCCTTGCCCGTCTTTTCTGGGTGGTATACCGCAGCCTACACTATAAGAAGCAGTAATATAAGGAAGAGGACTTGGGTGAATATTTACATTTAACGACTGCGAACAAACTACTTGGTTTAGTTGGTTTCTAACAATTAAATTAATTGTTCCAACTAAAGAGTTACCCCATGCTACAGAGACATTTGTCCCCGAACCAGTTAGTACCCCATTGTACACTGTCCATTCATAATTATAAGGCCCAGAAACAGAGGTTGAATAAAATTCAATTTGGCTTCCACATACTTGTGGACTTCCAATAATATTACAGGTTTGAGAATTTCCTTTAACAAATAGAAATAAAAGAAAAATTAAGGAAATACAAGCTTTTATCCTTAGTTTGTAATTGAGTATTAGTGTTTTCATGTGTTTAGTTTAACACAAACCTACGAAAAATAATCGAAAATAAAAGCTGCTTGTCGAAATTAAGCAAAGGAAGTCAAGTGATTTAGAAAAATTTCTTTCCCGGCGGTATCCTTTGTTATGAAGATTAGCCTAATTATACACTTAAGATTTCTGAAGTTAAAAGAAATAAACAAGGGTTTCAGTTGTTTTTGGGATAGCATAAAACCTTAAACCGCCGTATTGCACCATATTATATTTTAGTCATAACCACCGCTACAAGAAATTGGAGGGCAAATATCTTTTATAGATAATGGAGCAAACAAAAAAACCGTTCCTGGAAAGAAACGGTTTTATATTCAAAATATTTTTTATTTTATGAGTACAAAGGAAATTTCTGCATCATAGTTTTAACCTCAGTTTTAATTTGTTTAAGTTTTGAATCATTGTCATGATTCAAAAGGGCATCGTCTATGAACGAAACTATAGTTTCCATTTCATTTTCTTTCATGCCACGAGAAGTAATCGCAGGAGTACCCACCCTTATGCCAGAAGTAACGAATGGGGAGCGTGTTTCAAAAGGAACTGTGTTTTTATTAATTGTAATCCCACATTTTTCCAGTGTATTTTCTGCCAATTTACCAGTAAGAGTATCCCCTTTGGTCCTTAAATCAATAAGCATTAAGTGATTGTCTGTACCACCGCTTATAATTTTATATCCTCTATCTACAAAAGCCATTGCCATTTTATCTGCGTTCTTAACCAGTTGCTTGCAATATTCCAAGTAAGAAGAGTCTAAAGCCTCGCCAAAAGCAATAGCCTTAGCAGCTATAACGTGTTCCAAAGGCCCGCCTTGGGTACCAGGAAACACACCAGAATCCAAAAGTGCACTCATCAATTTTAACTCACCCTTAGGTGTCTTTTCTCCAAGTGTATTTTCAAAATCATTACCCATCATTATAATTCCACCCCTTGGACCTCTTAGGGTTTTATGTGTGGTAGAGGTAACAATATGGCAATGCTGCATAGGACTATTAAGTAAACCTTTAGCAATTAGTCCAGAAGGGTGAGAAATATCTGCCATTAGTAATGCACCAACTTGGTCTGCTGCAGCCCTCATTTTTGCATAATCCCAATCTCTACTATAGCTTGAAGCACCGCTTATCACTAATTTAGGCTTTTCTTCTATAATCTGTTTGGCAACTTTGTCAAAATCTATTAATCCGGTTTCTTCTTCTACCCCATAAAAAACAGCATTATATAATTTTCCTGAGAAATTTACAGGCGAACCGTGGGTTAAATGCCCTCCGTGAGAAAGGTTAAATCCTAATATTTTATCGCCAGGCTTTAAACAAGCCAACATAACTGCTGCGTTTGCTTGCGCTCCAGAATGTGGTTGAACATTGGCCCAAGCTGCACCAAAAAGCTCTTTAAGCCTATCAATAGCCAATTGCTCAATCTTATCTACCACTTCACAGCCCCCATAATAACGCTTAAAGGGCAAGCCTTCTGCATATTTATTGGTAAGCACACTACCCATTGCCTCCATTACTTGTTTACTCACAAAATTCTCTGAAGCAATGAGTTCTATACCGTTTTGCTGACGGCTAAGCTCTTCGTTAATTAGGTCGAATACCACTTTGTCTTGTTTCATTCTTATTTTTTGTCTTGGGTTCACAAAAATAGTTTTAAATGTCAAACTTCAAAATATACTATTAAAATATATTTCTGAAATTACTTGTTCTTGGGATTTGGCATATATTCTTGCCTTTGTGAAATAAAATATCGTAAACCTTCAGCAAAAGGAAGCTCTTTGCTCTTTCTGAAATATATCACACCCTCTGTTCGATCGCCTATTTGAATTTTCGCTACACTTTTTACATTTTCTATTTCACCCACAAAATACCTCAGATAGTAAGGTATAAAGGAACTATCTCCAAGAGAAATATATTCTATTAAATTTCCATTCCCCACACCAGCGTAGGTTCTCTTTTCTTGTTGTATAAATTGTGAAGCTTTCGTTGTTTTATCCTTTGTCCAAAAACTGTCTAAGGATTCTTTTAAACCCAATGAAATAATAGTAGAGTCCTGCTTTTGTATATTTTTACTAGAAAGTCTTTTCAATACAATTGGCGATATAAAAACAATGTTTGTATCGGAGTTTGTTGGGAAATAGATTTCATTTGGGGGGAGATTTTCCCACATATCAAAATCGACTTTTTGAAAAAATTTAAATTTGGCTTTCCCTCCAAATAATTTTAATTCTAAATATTCCTTTGCTTTGATATTTGCAAAAAACACATCCGCTTTAGTATTAGAATATGCGTTTAAAAGGATTTCAGACCTTTCATTTGAAAGAAATGTTCTGTTTATAGCAATTCTTTTGTATTCATGATGCACTGTACTGTCTACAAAAACAAAGAAACACAACATTTTATCTTTCCATGCAATGGTAGTATTTCTTTCTTCATTGTTGTAGAATTTCACCTCTTTATACGTTTCTATCTCACTTGTCCCCGAAAGCTTCTCCATAAATTCACCCCACTTTTCTGTATTCGAAATTCTTGTCATAAAGCACTCGTAACCAGAAGAATCATAAAACCAGACTACTTCCGAAAAAAGGTTTATACCAGGCTCTTTTATGTCTTTTGAATTGGAGAAAATATCCACAAAAAAATCAGGATAATCTATGCCTTCAAGAGGAGTACTGCCTTTTTCTAAAGCTTTTTTAACTAGATTTCTTGTGTCTACATACGCAGCCATGGTTACCCCTTTGGGCACAAATTGCAAAAGTGCTGGAGGAGATTGCAGTTTTATGGTAATTAAAACTACAACGGCTATCACCATCAATACTACGATTATACCTATTCTAATTGCTATTTTTCTCATTTACTTTGTTCACAAATTTCATCATACACCAAGAATTTTCTACTTTTATTTCTTCACACTCTATTTCTAACTCGTTTAAAATCTGCGGAATATTCTCTTCCAAAAATCCACTAATCAAAAGGATTGCATTTGGCTTTAAATATGACAAATATGTTTTAAGGTCTTGGAGCAACACCCATAAATTTATATTGGCAATAAAAATATCGTAAGTCTGGTTTAATTGTTCTAGCACTCTTACGTCTCCTTTGTATACTTGAATATCTGAATGAACCTTATTTAAAGCTATATTTTCAAGTGCGTTTTCAACACTCCACTCATCTATATCTACGGCATCTAATCTTGCGGCACCTTTTTTGGCACAATAAATTGCTAATATAGCGGTACCACATCCCATATCCATGATTGTTTTACCTTGGCAATCTATACCCTCAAGTGTTTCCAAAATCATTTTAGTAGTTTGGTGATGGCCAGTGCCAAAAGACATTTTTGGGTCAACAATTATTTCCATCTCTACGGATGGTTTGGGTTCATGAAAACTACTTCTAACATACAATTGCTTTCCAATTGTAATAGGTTTGAAATAATTTTTCTCCCATTCTTCATTCCAATTCTTTTCTACAACAAGTTCCTTAGTATAATCCTCTAACACTTTTAAGTCCTTTAGAAGAGTAATAAATTCATTTTCTAAATCAGGATATATCGTTTCTGGAATAAATGCTACAAGCTGATTTTGTAATTCTTCGAATCCTTCAAAATCATACTGAGAAAGAATTCCTAACACAATTTCGCTATTCAGCTTAGCTGGTTCAGAGAGAGAAAATACATATTTAAAATAGTTCATAAACGGGGTCAAATTTACCCAATTATCTTGTATTTTTCTCTTCTAGAAATTCTCAATTCAAGAATTATGATAAGTTGTTTTAAATAAGTTGCAAACATATTTGTCTATAGGAAAAGTAAACTCTTCGCTATCTAGTTCCTCAATCTTCCTCCACATTAAGACTAGTTTGTGTTTGCTGTTTTCTATTTTCTCATAAAATAGAGGATTAGATTCAATGTGCGCAATATAATAAACACTAATAATCTGATGGTTGGGATTAAAAGCACTCTCTTGAAAAAAATCTGTTGTATAAAAATGTTTGAATTCCTTAACCTCTAAACCCGACTCTTCTTTTATCTCCCTTTGTATAGTTTCTAACAAACCTTCTCCCATTTCATGCCCACCTCCAGGGAACTTAAACATATTGAAGTTATCTATACTTTCGATTGATACTAAGACATTTCCATTTTTTACTAACAATGCGTAAACTCTTAAGACTATTTTTTTAATTTGGTTTTCAACACTTAACATAACATGAGCAAAATTAAGTTAATTAATGCTTGGTTTTACAAAAAAAAAATGTAATGTTTGAAGTTCGCAAAATAAAAAACTATGAAAAAAATACTACTCTTATTCTTATTAATTCCACTTTTGGGCGCAGTTAGCTATGGGCAATCTAATGTTGCCCCATCTGCAACCGCTTCTTGTAGTGACCCATGGAACTGGAATACAATTAACGACTTAGACTTTAGCACTTGCGGAACGCAAACTGCTTTTGTGTGGACCTCCACAAACCCAACTGCTTTTCACTTTATGCTTTGGGAATGGTCAAGTGTACAAGTTATCACTTCCATAAGGATACATCACGCCCAAACCACAGGCAGATACCTAATTGGAGGAAAAATACAAAGATGGGACGGAGCCAATTGGGTAGATCATTTTACCTTTTCTGGTTTAAATCAGGCAAACTGTGAAAATACAATAATTTTGCCTACTTTGATGGCTACAACTAGAATGAGAATTATTGATTTTCAATATGGAACAGGCCAAACTTCTAACCCAAATTTTAGAGAAATTGAGATTTTTGCATTTAGGTCGGATATTGAACTAACAAAATTAACAATAGATCCTACCCCTCTTTGCTCTGGCAAGGATGCAGATGTGATTATTGAGCTTAAAAACAATGGACCAGGACCTGCTCCTGGATTCGAATTAGGCATAGATATGGCAGGTCAAAATAGGATTCTAAGAAACCTAAACTTAAACAATTTAGCTAATGGTAGAGACACTCTGATCAGAATACCTGGATTATTCAAAACCAATATTAGCGGTAATAACCTAACAATCACAGCACTAAATGTACAAGGCGACATCAGCGCGGCAAACGATACCATTAGGACTACACTTAATATTGTTCCTGCACCTTATGGCGCTGCATTTACTCCTGAATCTAATTTTGACGGTCGTTTAGATTTAGGAATCAAAGGATACCCCGACATGGTTCTGGCAGGAAGTACAGCCAAGTACTCTTTTAGTGCACCCACGAATTACACAAACTCAGGCTTTGGAACTACATGGACAGTTTCAAACGTTTCCTCTACAGTAAATGGAACAATGGTACCTACTTCTTTTGCTACAATTACTAATCCTAGTTCTGTGGACGGAAAGTTTGAAATTACTTTCCCAGATAATTTTGAAGATTCAACTGTGATAGTAAAACTTAGATTAAACTCTGCCAATGGATGCGATTCCATCATTGAACGTTATATTTATATTGCACCTCTTACTAAAGTTAACTTTACTTACAAGCAATCTTGTCAAGGTAGAGAAACAGAATTTGAAAACTTGAGCTCACTTGCTAAAGGTGTCCCAAATTATTATTGGGTTTTTGGAGATGGTTCTGATACCTTTCAAACATTTGCCAATCCAAGCCATGTTTATACAGGTAATGGATCATATAACGTTACATTAATTGCAATTACAGAACTGGGATTTGTTTCAGATACCACTATAACCATTCAAGTTACAGAGACACCCGTTGCCGATTTTAGTTTTAAAAATGCATGCGAAGACCAAAATGTGGAATTAAGAGACCTAAGCCAATACAGTTCAGGAGCCTTAAATTACACTTGGACATTGGGAGATAATACAACAGCTAATACCAGAAATACCAACCATAATTACCCCAATCCAGGAAGTTATGAGGTTACATTGTATGTTATTTCTAATGCTGGATGCGATGCTTCAATTACCAAAACAGTACAACAGCACCCAAAACCTATAGCTAATTTTATTGCACCGACTATGCCTGTATGTTCAGGCACTCCAATCCTTTTCTCTAATACTTCATCTGTTGCATATACCAATATGGGTGCTAATTGGTTCTTTGGAAACAACGAAACTTCAAAAAACCTAAACCCCACTTTTGTATATAATTCAGAAGGTTCTTATAATGTATCCCTAGTTATGGAGACTGAGTTTGGATGTAAAGATACAATTACAAAAAATGTCTTGATTTTGGGAACACCAGTTGCAGACTTTAATGTTTTGCAAGCATGTCTAAATGCAGACGCTACGCTTATAAGTAACTCTACCGTAAACCCTGCAGGAAACCCTTCGTTCTCATGGAAAACAGGTGATGGCAAATCTCTAAATGGAGAAACAGTGAACCATATATTCTCTAAAAGAGGTACTTACAATGTAGAGCTAGAGGTATCCTATGGTTCTGGATGTAAAAATACCACTACTAAATCTGTAGTTGTAGAAGAAAAACCAAGTGCAGCTTTTGAAACTAACCCAACTTGTCAAGGAACTTCAACAATATTTGCAAACCTAACTTCTTTTAAAAATGGCTCGCTAAATAGTTTCTGGAATTTTGGGGACGGGAATACCTCTTCTGCTATGCACCCAAACCATGTTTATGCTGACAATGGAACCTACAACGTTCAGTTAATTGCTTCCACAGGAACTTCTTGTAACGATACAATTTCTCAGACTGTTGTAGTAAATGAAACACCAGAATGTGGTTTTACAGCAGAAATTGACTGGGCAAATGGTTATGTACCTGGAAACAGAGCTTATAAATTCACTCCAGACAACAAAAACTACGACAGCTACGAGTGGATTATTGCAAACAACCGCAAAAACTCTGTTGAAGCACAACACACCTTTATGCTAGATGGAAGCTACACTGTTACTATGATAGCTAAAACTAAAGAAGGTTGTTCTTGCGAAAGTTCACAAAAAATATCAATTGCTACTACTGGAATCCAAAACATAGAATCAAATATGGTAAGGTACTTCCCCAATCCTGCAAATACTGAGTTAAATATTGAAACCTCATTAAAAAATGCTACCTATAGCATTGTAGATATTACAGGTAGAGAATTACTAAGAGGAACTCTAATACAAGGCATAAATCAGTTAGATGTACAAGAACTACAAAATGGATTCTATTTTGTAAGAATTTCTGAAAACAGTGCATTTGGATCTTATCCATTACAAATTTTGAAATAACTTTCTTATTGATTTCCTTTCTAAAAGGTCGTTTTAAATAAAACGACCTTTTTTTTGTAAATATAAATTTTGTAAATACAAATAAATGGTGGATAATTGCAAATTGAATTTTACAATATATAATATGTTAAAAAACTACCTACGTAAATTATTTACTGCTTTCTTTTTCTTTATTGGATTTGTTTTGCAGGTATCAGGCCAATTTAATGTTGCCCCACAAGCTACAGTAACTGCAAGTACTTGCAATACTGGGGCATGTAACACATTAAACGATTTGAATTTTGGCACATGCGGAACCCAACAAATGTGGATAACAACAGCTACTCCACCAAGTCTTACCCCTGGGGATAATTTCATAGAATGGGTATGGCCACAGAATCAAGTGATCGACAGAATGGTTATACATCATGCTCAAGACCTAACCCGTTTTCTTGCTGGTGCATTAATTCAAACTTGGAACGGGAGTGCTTGGGTAGACCATCACTTATTTCTAAACTTGCCAGGACAATGTATAAATACAGTAATATTCCCTATTCTTGCTACAAACAGAATGAGGATAACTGCTTTTAGAGCTAGTGGTTCACAATTGTCAAATATGAATTTTAGAGAAATAGAAATTATCAATGTGGCTTCTGACATTGAAATGAAATCTCTATCTTTATCTGGTAACCCATTATGCTCTGGTAAACCAAGTGATGTAAGTATTCTGCTTCGCAACAACGGCCCGGCCGTTGGAAAACAAATGCGCGTGGCAATTGACATGGATGGTCAGAACAGATTGGTACAAGATATAAATCTTAATGATTTGACTATTGGAAAAGATACAACAATCATACTACCAGGTTTTTTTAAAACAAACATTAATGGAAATAATTTAGTAGTTAAAGCTATCTCTATTTTGGGAGATATAACCGCAATAAACGACACAACATCAACAGTAATCAATGTTACTCCAGCACCCTATGGTTCAGCATTTACACCAGAGTCAAATTTTAATGGAAGACTTGACTTAGGAATTAATGGATATCCAGACATGGTTCTTGCAGGAAGTACCGCCAAATATACATTTAGTGCCCCTACCAATTATACCAATGGAGGATTCGGAAGTTCGTGGACCGTTTCTAACGTTTCTTCAACAATTAATGGGACAACAGTACCTAGTTCTTTTGCAACAATTACAAACCCTGGTTCTGGAGATGGCAAATTTGAAATAACTTTCCCAGATAATTATGAAGATTCAACCGTTGTTGTAAAACTTAAATTAAACTCAGCTAATGGTTGCGATTCAATCATTGAACGTTATATCTATATTGCACCTCTTACCAAGGTTAACTTTACTTACAAACAATCTTGCCAAGGAAGAGAAACAGAATTTGAAAACCTTAGCTCCCTTGCAAAAGGTGTCCCAAATTATTATTGGGTTTTTGGTGACGGTAGCGATACGCTTCAAACTTTTGCTAATCCTTTGAAAACATATACAGGAAATGGCTCATATAACGTTACGCTAATAGCAGTAACCGAACTTGGTTTTGTTTCTGACACAACAATTACTATTCAGGTTACGGAAACACCAGTTGCTAATTTTAGCTTTAAAAATGCTTGCGAAGGCCAAAATGTGGAACTAAGAGACCTTAGTCAATTTGGCGCAGGTTCATTAAATTACACTTGGACTTTAGGTGACAATAATTCAGCTAATACAAAAAATACAAACCACATATATTCTAATCCCGGAAGTTATGAAGTTACTCTATATGTGATTTCAAATGCTGGTTGTGATGCTTCGATTACCAAAACAGTACAACAACATCCTAAACCAGTTGCAAACTTTACAGCTCCTAGTATGCCAGTTTGTAATTCAACTCCTATATATTTCCCGAACCTTTCTACAGTAGCATATACCAATATGGGTGCGAATTGGTTCTTTGGTAATAATGAAACATCCAAAAGTCTAAATCCGACATTTGCATACGCTGCAGAAGGTTCATACAATGTGACCTTGATAATGGAAACAGAATTTGGTTGCAAAGACACTGCAACTAAAAATGTTCTTATCTTAGGTTCTCCAGTTGCTAAATTCAATGTTTTGCAGGCATGCTTAAATGCAGATGCAACTCTTGAAAATAATTCAACTGTAAACCCAGCAGGTAACCCTACATACACTTGGAAAATTAGCGATGGCAATATATTAAATGGCGAAAATGTTAACTATAATTTTTCAAAAAGAGGTATATATAATATAGAACTTGAAGTTTCATATGGCTCTGGATGTAAAAATACTGTTACAAAATCTATCGTAGTAGAAGAAAAACCAAGTGCAGCTTTCGAAACTAACCCTACCTGCCAAGGAAATTCTACAATATTTGCAAATCTATCTACTCTTCAAAATGGAGTAGTAAACAGTTTCTGGAATCTCGGAGATGGCAATACTTCAACTGCAACTCATCCTAACCACATCTATGCTTCTAATGGTACTTATAATGTGCAACTAATTGCATCAGCTGGAACTTCATGTAACGATACAATTTCTAAAACTGTTGTAGTAAACGAAACACCAAATTGTGAATTTACTTCAGAAATAGATTGGGCAAATGGATATGTACCAGGAAATAGAGCATATAAATTCACTCCAAATAACAAAAACTACTTCATGTATGAGTGGATAATTGGAAGCAACCGTAAAAATACAGTTGAAACTGGACATACTTTCCTTTTGGATGGAAGTTATACTGTTACCTTAATAGCAAAAACCCTAGATGGATGTTCTTGTGAAAGTACACAGAACATAAACATTGCAACTACTAGCATTCAAAATATAGAGACAAATGCAGTAAAATACTTTCCTAATCCTGCAAACAATGTATTAACACTTGTTACGAGCTTAAAAGAAGCTAACTTTGTTATTGTAGATGCTACAGGAAGAGAACTACTTAATGGGAAATTAACTCAAGGCAACAATCAACTGGATGTTCAAGGACTTCAAAATGGTTTTTACTTTGTTAGAATCTATGAAAATAACATGAGTGGTGTTTATCCTCTTCAGATAATCAGATAAGATATATCATAGATTAAACCTTAATATTAAAGGCTGTTTCTCTTGAAACAGCCTTTTTTTTTAACCTAGTATTTTTCACACTATATAGATAAAGGCAGATATTATATTTATGGTGCTGAAACTAACAAATTGACAAAAACAATTTAACCCAAAATACGCATTAGC
>DIUJ01000001.1:0-19654 GCA_002422315.1 Bacteroidetes bacterium UBA6161 | reverse complement strand
AAAAATGCTTAAAAAGCAATTTTTTCGTCATTTCAGCATTGGAATTTTTAATGCTGAAATGGGGTTTAAATACATACAAAAACTACTTTCAAAACCGTTTATTCATCAATTCAATTTTGCGTCTTTCTACTTTAAAGTAAGAATTTAATCTGTTGTAAAAAAATCAAAAGAAAAAAGTTGCGGTTATATACATCGCAACACAGCAAATACGAAGATCTATAATACCCATAAAACAAAATCAAAATCGACAGAATAAATTTTTATTGGTTAAATGAAAGAAAAGATTTAGCTTTGTCAGTATAATATTGAATTATGAAAAAAGACTTTACTAAAAAACGTTTATTTGTCTTAGCGTTCTTATTACTCACTAGTTTAGGTGGGTATGCCCAAAATCTGATTTACTCAGACACATTCATTGTAGGAAGATCGTATTGCCCAGGTTCTACGAATTTTGACAATTGGGTTACTTTTAGAGCAAGCTTAGATACTACACAAGAAATTATTCTTAGTGTAAATGCGAGAGGTACTTTTGACCAAGTTGGTAGAACTTGTGCTGATGAAAGTATAGCTCGACAAATAGCAAATAGTTTGCGTTTCGGATTAGGTGGTACATACATATGCAACGGGTTTACATGGAGAGTAGGGACCCCCGGCGCTTGTTATTCGGGGCTTTGTGGAACTACTGCAAACGAAGTTGAACTTACCGTTGATGGTTCATTGTGTGCATGTACTACACCAGGGTGGTCCTTTAGACCAGCTATTACTAATTCAAATTGGGGTGGAATAAATACAGGTACATGTGGTGCTGCAAACCAAAGAATGACACTTGAATTCGAAGTGTTAGCAAATGACCTTATTTTTTCTGACCTAACCATTGGAAATGGTGGAACACTTTGCTCTGGAATAGATTATCCTATATCTGTAAAAGTAAGAAACAATGGACCTAAACCAGGAATAAAAGCAGATGTTGTATTACAAATACCAGGCAGAGCTCCGATTAGAGAAATGCTAGATCTAAACAAACTTGGAGTTGGTAAAGACACTGTTATGGTATTAAAAAATAAATTTTTTATCAATCAATCTGGAACAAATCTTCCTCTAAAGTTATATAACTTACTCCCTGATTTATTGGCAAGTAACGATACTGCATTCACTTCTATCAATGTTACTCCAGCGCCTACAGGTAGCTCTCTAACCCCTGTTACACCATATGACGGAAGACTTGATTTAGGTATTAACAACTATCCAGACATGACCAATGCATTAAAACCAGTAGAATATACATTTAATGCACCAACTGGCTATACTAATTCAGGCTATGGTACTACGTGGAGTGTAAGTAATATTTCTACAACCAAAAATGGATTTGTAGTTCCTACTTCCATTGTTACTATTACGCCTCCAAGTGGTTCACAAGATGGAAAGTTACGAATCGTTTTCCCAGATAACTTTGAGGATAGTACTGTAAATATAACCTTAAAAGCAACTTCTTCTAACGGTTGTGACACAGTTTTTATGCGTCAGATTTACGTGGCGGCTTTAGTTAAGGTAAACTTTGGCTTTACTCAGGCATGTGCCGGAGAACCCACCGTATTTAATAATTTAAGCTCAATTGCAAAGGGTGCTCCTAAATACATTTGGTACTTTGGTGTAAACAACGATTCTTTAGTAACCTTTGCAGACCCAAGCTATACTTATATGAATTCAGGTAGTTATCAAGTTAAATTAGTTGGGATAACTGACCTTGGTTTCATTACCGATACTACAATTACTATCTCTGTCACAGAGGTCCCTTTAGCTGTGTTTACGGTTGACAATGAATGCGAAGGAAAAACATTACGATTTAAAAATAACTCTTCTATTTCAAGTGGAACATTAAACTATATTTGGCATTTTGGGGACAACAACACTTCCACTGATAAAGAGCCTAACCACCTTTATAATACACCCGGAAAATACGCTGTAAAACTTGTCGTTAATTCCACTGCAGGATGTAAATCTGAAATAACCAAAAATGTGCAACAACATCCAAATCCTAAGGCGGCATTTAATGCTCCAGTAACGGTAGCTTGTGTTGGCAATACATTTGCTTTTAACAACATGACACAACTCGCTTATGGCGAATATGGAAACACTTGGGACTTTGGTGATGGAAATAATACAAAATCAAAAAACCCAGTACATAAATATTCTAAAGATGGTTCATATTCAGTAAAATTACTAGTTGAAACAGAATTTGGATGTATAGATTCAGCAATAACAACCATCTTTGCTACACCTTCTCCAGAAGCAGACTTTACAGCATACCAAACCTGTGTGAATAACCCTACTAATTTAGTAAGTACAGGTAATGTTTTAATTTCTCAAAGCCCAAGTTATTCTTGGACAATGTCCAACGGCTCATCCGCAAATGGTGAAAATATACAACAAGTATTTACTTCTAGAGGTCGTGTTTCTGTGGCTCTTAAAGTACAATATGCAAACGGATGCTCTAACACTATCAGCAAATGGATTGATATAGACGAAAAACCAATTGCAAATTTCGATGCAGAAACTGTATGTAACGGCAATGCAACTAACTTCATTAATCTTTCTAGATTTGAAAATGGCTCTTTAAATACTTTCTGGAACTTTGGGGATGGAAATACCTCAACCTCACTAAACCCAGCCCATATCTTTAATACACCACAAACCTACAATGTAACACTTATCGCTTCTACAGGCTCTTCTTGTAACGATACGCTAAGTAAATCAGTTACTGTTAATGAAACACCTGTTTGTGATTTTGACTACGAAATAGATTGGGTAAATGGTTATACTCCTGGAAATAGATCTATAAAATTCACGCCTGCAAATACAAACTACAGTAACTACCAATGGTTCTTTACTAAAAGTGAAAATAGCAGTGCTGTAAATCCTACCCACACTTTCTTGTATGATGGAAATTACACAGTACGTCTTATCGCTTCTACAAACGAAGGATGTAACTGTGAATCTTCTAAAAACATTACAATTACAACTACTGGAATTAACTTGGTAGAAAAAGGAACAATTAAAGTATATCCAAATCCTGCGTCGGATATCTTTACTTTAGAGAATTTGGAAAATGAAGTTAAATACGAAATTATAAACATGGATGGCAAGAAACTTCTTGAAGGAAATGCTATGAAAGGTATTAACAAGATTAATATTAGCAAACTTAATACCGGTGTTTATTATGTAAAAGTTTCTAATAGTGACAGCATAGGAGTTTATTCTTTACAAGTAATTAAATAAGAAATAGTATACAGATTAAAAAGGGACTGAAATTTCAGTCCCTTTTTTTATGGCAAAAAAACACGACCTTTGCAAAATAGTGGAAAACAAAACTGACATACGAGCACTTTCGCTTGAAAAATTAATTGAAGAATTTGAAAAAATCGGGGAAGCTAAATTTAGAGCCAAGCAGGTTTATGAATGGCTTTGGAAAAAATCATGCTCTTATTTTCACGAAATGACCAACCTTTCCTTCACTCTAAGGAACAAACTAGAAGAAAAATTTGAAATTAGAAAGATTAAAATTAAAACATTTCAAAAAAGTACAGACGGTACCATAAAATGTGCATTTGAACTTTACGATGGTGCAATTGTAGAAGGTGTGCTTATTCCTACAGAAAAAAGAATGACCGCTTGTGTATCCTCTCAAGTTGGATGTAGCTTAGATTGTAAGTTCTGTGCAACAGGATATCTCAAAAGACAAAGAAACTTGGAAGCTGGCGAAATATACGACCAAGTGGTTTTATTAAATAATTTAGCAATAGAAAATTACTCCATACCGCTCAGTAACATTGTGTACATGGGTATGGGAGAACCGCTTTTGAACTACAACAATATGATGCTGAGTGTAGATAGAATAAGTTCTGAAAATGGATTAGGAATGTCGCCTTCTCGAATTACGGTGTCTACAGCAGGTATTGCTAAAATGATAAAAAAACTTGGAGACGAGAAAGTAAAGTTCAACTTAGCTCTTTCTCTACACGCCGCTACCAATGAAAAGAGATCGGCCATAATGCCAATCAATGAGAGTAACCCATTAGAGGAACTTTCTGAAGCCTTACAATATTTCTATAAAGAAACTGGCAATCAAATAACCTTGGAATATGCTGTTATGAACGACACAAACGATGGAGAAAAAGAAGCAAGTGATTTGGTAAAATTTGCTGCTAAAATACCCAAAGTAAAAGTAAATTTAATAGAATATAACCCTATAGACATGGCCAATTATAAAAGCCCCGGGATTGATAAAATTGAACAATTTGCTCATAAATTAAAACAAAATGGCGTGCTTACCGTAATTAGAAGAAGTAGAGGAAAAGACATAGATGCAGCATGTGGTCAATTGGCAAATAAAAATTAAAACAATTTTCTCTAAATTAAATTTGAAATTCATTACTTTGCAACATTATTAGATTTATGGAGTATCAATGGAAAGGAAATTTTGAACCTGACACACGAAAAGTTCAACATATAGCAAATGTATTAAATGTGTCAGATAAAATTGCCGCTCTTTTGGTTCAAAGAGGTATAGAATCCTATGATGAAGCCGAGGCTTTTTTCGTGCCAAATGTTTCCAATCTTCACAACCCTTTTTTAATGAAAGGCATGCAAAAAGCTGTGGAAAGAACAGATTCTGCTATAAAAAACAAAGAAAAAATATTGATTTATGGAGACTACGACGTAGATGGCACTACTTCTGTAGCCACGGTATATTCATTTCTTAAAAATATAGCCGATATAGAATATTTAGACTATTATATTCCCGACCGATACAAAGAAGGTTATGGGGTATCTAAAATTGGGATTGATTGGGCTAAAGAAAATCAATTTAGTTTAATTATTGCTTTAGACTGTGGTACTAGAAGCGTTGAATTAATACAATACGCAAAAGATAATGGAATAGACTTTATTGTTTGTGACCACCATTTACCAGGAGAAACATTGCCCAATGCCGTTGCTATTCTTAATCCAAAACAATCAGATTGCCCGTATCCTTACAAGGAACTTTCAGGATGTGGAATAGGTTTTAAATTCAATCAAGCTCTAGCAGAACATTTTAACCTAGACCCAAAAAGACCATTTAAAAACATAGACCTAGTGGCCGTAAGTATAGCTAGCGACATAGTTGATATGATGGGAGAAAATAGGATCTTAATGCAACTCGGGTTAAGAAAACTAAACGAAGACCCTTGTGTTGGCTTGCAAGCTTTAATGCAAAGTTATACCTTAAAAGAAAATTATGATGTAAGCGATATTGTTTTTGGACTAGGACCAAGAATTAATGCCTCTGGAAGAATTTCAGACGCAAAAGATTCGGTAAAACTATTGATAGAAACTAATTTTCATGAGGCCATAAAATTTGCAAAACTTCTAAACGAACACAATAGCGAACGTAAAGATAAAGACAGCGAAATAACAAACGAAGCACTTCTAATGCTGGAAAACGATACTAGTTTTGTACAAAGAAAAGCTACTGTTATTTTTGGAAAAAACTGGCACAAAGGCGTAATTGGAATTGTAGCAAGTAGACTTATAGAAACACATTATAAGCCTACCATTGTGTTTACTGAAATAGATGGCATGCTCACTGGTTCTGCAAGGTCTGTAAAAGACTTTGACATACACGATGCAATTGGCGCTTGCTCTGAATTTGTAGTTCAATATGGCGGACACAAATATGCAGCAGGTCTAAGTGTAAGAGCTACTGACTATGAAAATTTTGCTGCTAAATTCGAGAAAGTCGTTCAACACACACTTCCTGCCCATGCCATTAAACCTCAGATAAATTATGATTTAGAAATTGCGTTACCTGAAATAAACGAAAAGTTTCTACGAATACTAGACCGATTTAAACCCTACGGACCAGGCAACATGACCCCTATATTCAGAGCGAATAACCTTAGAGATAGTGGCTTTTCTAAAATCCTAAAAGAAAAACACTTAAGGGTTTCCGCTTTGCAAAATGGTGTGAAATTTGATGGGATTGGTTTTGGAATGGCAAATCTTTTTGACGTTGTTAAAAATAAAAACTTTGACACCTGTTTTTCTTTAGAGTGGAATGAATTTAATGGATACAAGAATATTCAGTTAAAAATAAGGGACATTAAAGCATGCAATTAAGAGCTGAAAATCTAATTAAAACGTATAAAAAAAGACGTGTTGTGGACAATGTTTCCATCTATGTAAACCAAGGTGAAATAGTTGGACTTTTGGGTCCTAATGGAGCAGGTAAAACTACTACATTTTACATGACAGTAGGTCTGGTTAAAGTAGATCAAGGAAATATTTTTTTAAACGACCTCAACATCACCAAACTCCCAATGTATAAAAGGGCTCAACTTGGTATTGGTTATTTACCTCAAGAAGCATCGGTATTTCGAAAACTTACAGTGGAAGACAACATACGCTCTATTTTGGAAATGAGAGGCCTAAGCTTAGAAGAACAAAATGAAAAACTGGAAAGTCTATTAGATGAGTTTAGTTTGAATAGGGTGCGTAAAAATCTAGGGATAGTACTTTCTGGTGGCGAACGAAGAAGAACAGAAATAGCTAGAGCACTTGCTTCAGACCCCAAATTTATCCTGTTAGATGAGCCTTTTGCGGGAGTAGACCCCATTGCGGTTGAGGATATTCAAGGCATTGTTGCACGCCTAAAGGAAAAAAATATAGGAATATTAATTACCGACCATAATGTGCAAGAAACACTTAGCATCACCGATAGAGCTTATTTGCTTTTTGAAGGCAAACTTCTTAAGAACGGAACCGCAGAAGAACTTGCCAATGATGAAATTGTGAGAAAACTTTATTTAGGGAAAAACTTTGTTTTGAAAAGAAAGGATTTCTCAATTACCAATAATTAGGTGAACAAGCATCCCAAGGTCAGCTACTTTCTTCTTTATATTCCACACTGTACTTTTGTGCCATCTCCCATATTTCCAACATTTTCGTAGTGCCTAGTTTTCGCATTATATTCTTACCATGCGTGCTCACTGTAGACTTTTCAAGCTTCATAATCTTACATATTTCAACAGATTTTTTGCCATCTAACAGATACTGAAGTATCTCTATTTCTCTCTTAGAAAGTTTTGAAAAAGGGTTTAAGGTTGGGTTATTAATATTCTTGCTCAAAAGAATCTCGTTACTAAAACACAACATACCCTGAAGTACCTTTTTTATCTCTTGATTTATTTCTTTTGCTGTAGCAGTTTTAGATATAAATCCCCTCACCCCTATTTCCCTTAAATTATAGCCATATAGCATTTCGGAGTAATGGGTATATACTACCACCTTGGTCTCTTGGGTAGTTTTTAATATTTTTTCTATCAAGTAAATCCCATTTAAACCCACAAACTTCAAATCCATTATTATCAAATCAAAGATATATAACTCTAGAAATATTTTAATATCATCGGTGGCATGTACTATATAAAATTCGGCCCCAGTTAAAGCGTTATCTTTCAAAGCTAATTCAAGTCCCATGGATGAAATAACCTGATCGTCAATTAACAATACTTTCATAAATTTATCCTCTTAAGCTATTCAAAATTAGTGGGGTTATTTTCTCTAATTAGATAGCTTCGAGAAGATTTAATATTTCCAAATCCAGATTTGGAAAAACAAAACGATGTAAAATTAAAAATAGACATATTGATAGTGGTTAAGGTTTTTAGTCAACAATGCTTAATGGTTCTTTTCAAGAAAAAAACTTTGTAAATCTTATGTAATCAAATGAACGATAAATTAATAATACGGAATGGTAGATAAAAAGAAGGATTTAGCAATGCAATATATAATAATAAATTTATTTTAAAAATTATTTTAGATAAAAACACTCAAGAAAAAAAATGCAAAGTAGTCACCTTTTCTTGGTTAAAATATATCGTATAAAATCACAATTTTAAAAATCACAACAAATCTGTTGCATTACCCTGAGCATACACTCCAAATAAATGATCAGAGGGTGTATTTTGTATAAAGATGTCTTCTTTTTTGAAGAAATCCATAAGTAGAGACTGAGTTTCTTTAGTTTCAGTAATAAAATGATGGCTAATGCCTTTAAGTAGCGGGGCAAGTATATTCCCTCCGTATTCTTTTTCTTCTAAAGGCTTGAAATTTTGTAAAAGCGCTTTTCTTATACTGCTAGAATCTACTGCTTCAGAGGGGTCGGAGAGAATCATGCGCAAAGTACCAGGTGCTGTTTGTTTTTTCTTTATTCTTCGGCTACCATAATAGGTTCTATAACCAAAGGGTATTTGACCCAATATTTGGTTAACAAGTTCTAATTGTGAAGGGGTCCATGCAATTCTATTGGGACCTACATATTCATGGATTACCAAAATTCCATCTTCCTTTAGCATTTGTTTAATTTCTGGCAAAACCTCTGAAACTCCATTTATGTGATGTAAAGAGGAGTGAAATAAAATTAAATCGTATTTTTTTTGCGGTTTAAAGTCTTGTAAACTAGAACAAAAGAAGTGAAGATTCGACAGTCCCTTTTGTGTCGCATGTTCTCTAGCATAAACTATATTATTATCCGCCAGGTCTAATGCATCAATTGTTTCAAAATAAGGCTGTAAGGCAAATTCAATTTCTTGAGACCCTGTACCACAACCAATTGAAAGCATTGAACATGCTCGGTTCATTGGTTTTACATACTTTGTAGTTACGTATTCTATATAGTTCTGTTCCGAATGCCCTGTTATTTTCTTATTCCATCTTTCCCTAACTGCAGGTATATTCCACCAATTGTCGGGTGGCATATAGCCGCTATTCCAATGGTTTCTAGCCCTTTTCATAGCCGAAAAATTAAACTTGCCAAGAAAAAAATGCAACCCTTTTAGGTATAATTTTTCTCTAAATTCAATTATATCTGAGTAAGTAACAATACGCACTGCAAGTATATTGGTTTAATCGAAATCTAAATAATGAAGTAATTGCTTGTATTTTATATCTATATCTTCAGGCTCATCTTTTCTTTGGAAATAACTTATTTTATCATAGTTAAATCTTTCTAATGTTGCCAGTACATTTCTTAAAATATGGCTATTTAATTTTAAATGAACCAACATGGAATTATTTACTGGGTTGTCTGATATTTCTAAGCCCAAAACTTTTATATCGTTACTCTCAATAATTCTTACAATTTCCGATAAAGAAAAATCTTTGGGAAGTATTTCTAGAACTAATATTGCCCCGTTAAATTTTTGAAGATAAAAATTTGATAGTATTTCAGGAATTTGATTGAGGGTAACGATTCCTATATACTTCCCTTCTTGGTTCACTACAGCCAATGCTTTATGAGAAGACAATGGCAATGTTTGTAACATTTGAAATACATGGGCAGAAGAAGATATACTAATTCCAGGATCAACGCTCATGGTATCATTTAGCATCAAATTTTCCGATGCTACAAAACCTATAAAGACATTTTCAGGATCTACAACTGGATAAAAATCTAAAACTTGTGCAGGCTGAGTATTGGATTGCTTCCCTAACACAAGAGGTTCTAAATTTGGTATTATATAATTTTCGGCAATCATGTACAATTAGTAAATTTATTACAAAGTTAGCTTAAATTGATGAACTTACTAACCAGTTTGACAGTATTTGTTTGCCATTTTCTGTTAAATATGCCTCTGGGTGAAACTGAATACCATAAAGAGGGAGTGAAATATGCTTAAAAGCCATAAGTTCTTGGGAGGAAGTATAAGCCAAAGGCACAATATCTGGCACTAAATCCGACAAAAGTAAACTATGGTAACGACAAGCATTAAAAGTAGTTGGAATATTGGCAAACAGTATGGATTCTTGTACGACATGAATTGTAGAGACTTTGCCATGCATAGGATAGGAAGCCTTTTGCAACTTACATCCAAAAAACTCTCCTAAAGCCTGATGGCCAAGACATACCCCTAACATAGGCACTGAACTATAGTATTTGGCAATAAACTTCATTAAATCCCCTGCTTGAGAAGGCGTGCCGGGACCTGGGGAGAGCATTACCTTGTTGGGTTTGTATTCTTCATAAACCCCTATAGGGTTTTTATCGCTCTGAACTACAAGTACCTCTGCCCCTAGTTCTAGAATATAGTCTTTTAGAATATGGGTAAAGGAATCGTAATTATCTATAAGCAAAACCCTTACTTGCATTTGAAAACGTTTTAATAAGCCCTAGCGTTGTTCCCCTCAAAGTAGTAAATAAAAGCCCTATTGGCTACTTTATTTCCACCCGGGGTTGGATAGTCTCCTGTAAAATACCAATCTCCTTTATGCTCAGGACTTGCCTTATGTAGGTTTTCAGTAGTTTGAAAAATAATTTCCAATTCGGGTTCAAATCCTTTTGGCTTAGCGATTTCTGCTATTTTTCTTGTTATGGCATCGTTGTCAAAATAAGAATATATTTCTGTTACTTTATTTTGAATTTCGGCCATTGGTTTTTGGTTTTCGGCTACACACTTGTGGTACACTTCCTCCAACTTGTGTTCCAAACCATTTTCTTTGAGCAATTCCACAACAGCCTTAAATGCTATAAAATCATTCATTCTGCTCATGTCTATACCATAGCAATCGGGGTATCTTATCTGAGGACAAGACGACACGATGATAATTTTCTTGGGTTTTAATCTCTCCAATATCCTTAAAATACTTCTCTTAAGGGTTGTACCTCTAACAATAGAGTCGTCTACTACTACTAGATTGTCTTTCCCTGCACGAATGGAATCATACGTAATATCGTATACCGAACCAACTAAACTACTTCTATCCTTATCGTTGGTAATAAAAGTTCTAAGTTTGGCATCTTTTAAGAGCACTTTTTCTCTACGTGCGTGGTTTTTAAAGATCTGCACCAATGCCTCTTTGCTTAAATCGTCTTTTTGTTTTAAGATTTGCTCTATTTTCCATTCATCCAACCACTGGTTTACGCCATCTATCATGCCATAGAAACACGTTGCAGCGGTGTTAGGAATATAAGAAAGCACAGAGTTTTCTACATCGTAATTCAAACTTTTAAGTACTTGGGGAGCAAGAAGGGTTCCAAGCATTCTTCTTTCTTTGTAAATATCTTTGTCGTTGCCTTTAGAGAAATATATTCTTTCAAAGGAGCAACTTTTCTTCTCCCCTGCCGGTAAAATTTCTTCAATAGACCAATTCCCATTTGCCTTTACAACCAAAGCATGCCCTGGCTGAAGTTCTAAAACATCTTCTGGGCTAATATTTAAAACTGTGCATATAGCAGAACGCTCCGATGCACCCACTATACATTCTTCGTTTACATAATAGAAAGAAGGTCTAATCCCATTGGGGTCGCGCATCATAAAAGCATCGCCATGCCCCACCATTCCTACAAGATTATAACCACCATCTAAGTCCTTAAAACCTCGTTTTAAAATGTTTACTAAATTTAACTCTTGTTTTATTTTAGCTGTTATTTCTAAGTTTGACAAACCTTGGGCTTTATACTTCTTAAAAATCAACTCATTTTCTTCATCTAAAAAATGGCCTATCTTTTCCAGCATAGTCACATTATCACTTATTTCTTTGGGCTGCTGGCCTAATTCAATAAGGGTTTTGAATAGCTCATCCACATTGGTTAAGTTGTAATTGCCTGCCAAAACTAAATTCCTACTCATCCAGTTGTTTTGTCGCAGAAATGGATGCAAGTTTTCTATGCTATTGCCCCCATGTGTTCCATACCTCAGGTGACCAATATAAAGCTCTCCTAAGTATGGAAATTCTGCTTTTAACTTTTCAATAGATGATTTTGCACTCTCGGATAAATTGGAATAAGTATCTGCAATATTTTCAAACAAATCTGCAACAGAGTTTTTGCTATTGGAGCGTTTGCGGGCTATGTAGCGTTTTCCAAATTCTGGATTTAATTTAATAACCCCTAGTCCAGCGCCATCTTGCCCTCTGTTTAGCTGTTTTGCCATCAGCATTTGCATTCTGTTTAAACCCCACAAAGGCTCGTCGTATTTTTCTTGAAAATATGCCAAAGGCTTAAGAATTCTCATAAATGCTATTCCGCATTCATGTTTTATTGCATCACTCATGTTTACTTTTAAATGAACCGCAAATTTACATATATCTATTCAGTAGTAGCTATTTTTTGTGTATTTTTAATTCCTTAGCTTAATGCATGTATATACGCTTAGTTTTATGTTGTATCTGGCTTTTATAAAACTAGATATTAAAAAAACATACCCATTAGAAGTGCTCGAAGGGGATGTTATTCTTCTAATTTATTATTCTTCTGTTATTGCACTTCGAGAGCCTCAGTGTGACAATTTGGAGAGTCACTGAATCCTAAGCATGAAACACTTCGTACAATAATATAATTTCCATTAAATTAGAGATAGTAGTTTAAATTATGGAGCATATAGGACACAATGGTAAGGCTAGAAGTTTTTTCGCACTTAAGATTAGGAACCAATGTAAAATATTCGAGAATTGAAATGCCAAAATAATTTATAGGATACTACAAACAGAAAATTTGTACCTTTGTTTTTACAATTATGAATATAAAAACAATCATACATTTGGTAGAAAACTACTCTATGGAGCAGTTATCCGAAGCAGAGGAATCTATTATAAATGAAGAGAGCCCTGCAATAGAAGTAGAAGGAAAAGATGAAGGCGAAATGCTAACACATGTATTGGCGGCACAGTGGTGCAAAGAAGAAATGGAACAGAGTAAATGCGATGTTAGAACAGCAATTAGACTCTATTCTCAGAAAGTTCGCAATTCCATTTCATAATACTATTCCTTGTCTGGCAAACTAGTCCTTCATTCTTTTACATGGAAAGCCGTAGGGGCTATAGCCTCACTCCTATTGGCCTTTTTTAGTTCCAAATGGCTAGGTGCAGAAGTGCGCGGACAAGTTTCTTTGTTGGTTTCCTGGGCTGGTTCTTGGGTTATGCTTACCGATTTTGTTTCTGGCAGCGCACTGATTAATTTAAGTGTTGTACACCCTACACATTTGCTTCGCAAAATTTCTTTTCTTTGGGTTACATTAATAACCCTATGTGCAACCCTTTTTCATCTTTTAGCTACAGGCCATGTGATTGGTTGGTTTTTTGTTCCTATACTACTCTTTTTTTCTGGCTTATTCAATACCCTAAGTGGCTTGCTTATAGGCCAAAAAAAAATGAACCAAAGGAATATTTTGTTTGCCGCATTGTCTGTGTTTACACTTTTACTTTTCTTTGGTACTTTTAAACTTATTTTCTTTGGTAGTGAGTATTTGAATTACATGGTTCCTCTGGCAGTAAGCTGGGTACTGGTTGTAAGTTTAGGGTTCTTACAATTACGTAAAACAAAAAATGAAAACTATACCTTTTCTATTGCATTGCCTATTGTTTTACAAGTATTCAAGCAAGGCTTCCTTTCCCAATCCGGGCATTTACTCTCCTATTTTTTCTCACGCTTAGCTTTTTTCATACTTCCTATTTGGGTTGGTTTTTCTGCTTTGGGTAATTTTTCTAACAGCATTGTTCTGTTGGAGGGCTTTACCCTAGGAGCAGCTGCCTTAGGACAAATCTTGCATTTTGCAATTATCCATTCACAAAACCCTAGCATAGACTCTAAAAACTTAATTCCCAAATACCACCGCATGGCTTTGGGTATAGGAATTCTTGCTGCATTGTTTTTGGTTTTTATCCCTTCTGACTTATGGCAAAATATTCTAGGGAATAGTTTTTCCGAAATGCAAGGTCATATGCCATGGGTAGCTATAGCGCTTGTATTCCAATCTTCTACTGCCATTACCACACACGCTTTGCATGCATTAAATTTTTTTAAATCTCTTATACTTTTCCATTTACTAAGTCTTCTGCTCCTTATCCTGTTGTATTTTGTTTTGTTCCCTACATACCAACAGTATGCATTTAGCATGGGCTTGGCAATAGCCTCTGGTTTTCAGGCCTGCATTTTCTTGGTTTATATTTTTGCAAAAGGCAAATACTCTTCCCAATATATATTAAGCCTTTTTGACCCACAAAAAGCGATTAGAGACTTGTATGCTTTTGTAAGAAGGAAAAGCTAAAAACAGCTCTAGGGAGATTTATAAAATACATTTTTAGCACTTTTATAGTATCTGGAATCTCTCAATCAAAGATTATTATTTCACAGCTTGGTGGCTTTTAGCACCAAAGGTGCGAAATACCTAGCATAGCCTGACAGGGCTATGAAATGAATTAACCCACCACCCTTCAAGCACCAAAGGTGCGAAATAAGTAATACTTAGAGCAATGTTTCTACTGAATCATCCTATTCCCTTCCTTAAAAAAGGAAAATTTCAAGAAACTTAAACCCCAATTCAGGATTAGAAAATACTAAAGCTGAAATGACGAAAAAATTGCTTTTAAAGCATTTTTTGTCAGGGTTAACCTCCTATGAGTCTTAACGACTATCGGAGTCGTAAGACCTNNGCTAATGCGTATTTTGGGTTAAACAACTTTACCCTTTACTCAATACAAGGTGTATTTCTGACCCTAGGTACGTAAAGCTCACAAAATATATCCCCGTATTTAAGTACGATACATCTATGCCCGCTGCATTATTGTAAGAGGAACTTTGTAACAATTGCCTGCCACTGTAATCCACTATTCTCAAACTACTTATTTGCTCGTAGTTTGCATTAGCTCCCAAATCCAAGAAAAAAGAATGGCTGCAAGGGTTGGGATACAATACTCCTAATGTATTATTTTTCTGCTTCTTGTTGGGAATATTCATAAAACCATCGGTTACATATTTTATGGTTGGGAAATGGCTTATATCCGCAAAATTTGTACAGCTATCCTTATTATCCCTAATATAAAAAGCGCGGCCTCTTCCTGGACTTAAGGACTGAGTAGTAGGGTCAATTTGAATCGCAGGTAAAATAGATTCTATTTGGCCGCTTGACAAACTCATGTTTGCCATATAGCTGCGAGAATCTTGCATAAGCGGTATTCCATCTAAGCTGTCATTAGGCAGCATATCAAACAAAACAAATTTAGCCAAGTTGTCATTTTCTAAAAATCCATTTACTACTCTGGTAGAAGTGCCTAATTTTGAATTGGTTTTAACATATTTCAACTTCAGATTGTTGTCTATCATACCAAAGATTATGGCGGGGTCTCCCCACGGGTTGCGCGGCAATAGCAAAACAGAACCAGATTGAACCGTATCTACGTAAACCCCTGCAAATACAACCCCTTGGCTTGGGCTCGACAATAAATTCCAAGTAAAACTACTCGCTGTACCATTTAAAATCTCAGGAAACACAACATAGCTATGGGTTGTATCTATATCGTTTGCCAGTTTTATCAATACCACATCCGACCTCGAACTACTTTTAGAGTCCACTATATTGCCATTTACACTTACCTTACTACTTAGCAAACCTCTGTTGCTTAAATACAAATTTCCATCTTGGTCTTCTGCCAAATTGCGAACAGTAAGATCCGTATACGCTCCTTTAAAAGTTTTCCTATATATATGTTGCCCATTGGGTCCAAATTTATCTACCTGCACATATCTAGTACCTGTCAATCCTGTAATTCGTACATCGTTTTCATCAAAATAGGATTCAAACATAAACTGACCAAGCAAAACCCCTTTGCCACTTGCATCCAAATAAAGATAGCGACCAAAAGTATTGTTTTTAACCCAAACAAATTGACCTTGGGAATTTAACTTGGCTACAAAAGAGTTTGGGCCTTGTTTTTTAATCAAGTCCTGCCCTGGCAGGAGCATAGAATCGGTATAGTTTCCAAGGATGAAAAACCCAGAATCCCTGCTAGCTATATGGGTGCTTATGGATACAGAGCCTGCATTTTCGCCCAGTATTTTATCCCACAACAGGTCTCCATTTTCTGAAATACAGGTAATTACCACCATAGACCTTCCTGGAATAGGATTGTAATAGGTTTTGCGTAAAATCCTAATGCTGTCGTTAGCCGTTGAATTTATTTGTAAAAATGTTTCGTTACTTAGCAAGGTACCTGCATTGGGGGCACATGCCACAGGGTATGGTTCTTGTGCAAAAATGGCTGAACTGAGTATAAGCAATAAAAATGTGAAAGTTAGTTTTTTCATGTTTTATCCAGAATTTAATTAAAAATAACAGAATGAAGGAGATAATTCATCCCATTTTAAAGAAACAATACTAAAAGAAATTCTTTAAAAAAAAAAAAATTAAATGCAAAAACATTCTGTAAATCAATTCTTTAAAAAACATGCAAAGAAAAGTAAAAGGTATAAAAAGTGCACCCGTAGGGATTCGAACCCCAAACCTCCTGATCCGTAGTCAGGTGCTCTATCCAATTGAGCTACGGGTGCCTTTAAGGGAGCGCAAAATTAAACTATTTTCCTTAATTGTGGTGCGTTTTCATTTTTTTATTTTTAAAAAGTCAACAATTGCATTCAGGTTAATTTGATTAACTTTGCCCTTTGATATCAGTTTACACCAAATGAAAAAAGCATTAATCACAGGGATTACAGGACAGGACGGGGCTTACCTTGCAGAATTTCTTCTAAAAAAAGGATACGAAGTTCATGGTATAAAAAGAAGAAGTTCTTTGTTTAACACCGACAGAATAGACCACCTATACCAAGACCCACACAACCCCAATGTGAACCTAAAGCTGCACTATGGCGACATGACGGATAGCACCAACTTGATTAGAATTATACAGGAGGTACAACCCGACGAGATATACAACCTAGCTGCACAAAGCCATGTAAAAGTTAGTTTTGAGTCACCAGAATACACCGCCAATGCCGATGGGCTAGGTACTCTAAGGCTTCTGGAAGCCATACGCATCCTTGGGTTAGTAGAAAAAACCAGAATTTACCAAGCTTCTACTTCCGAGCTATATGGCCTGGTTCAAGCAGTACCACAGAGCGAAACCACTCCTTTTTATCCACGCTCGCCTTATGCAGTGGCAAAAATGTATGCCTTTTGGATTACCGTAAACTATCGCGAAGCTTATAAAATGTATGCTTGCAACGGCATTTTGTTCAACCACGAATCGCCTATAAGAGGAGAAACATTTGTAACCAGAAAAATTACCCGAGCTGCTTCAAAAATTGCCTTGGGATTGCAAGACAAATGCTACCTAGGAAACTTAAACTCTAAAAGAGACTGGGGACATGCAAAAGACTATATAGAAGCCATGTACCTAATGCTTCAACAAGACAAGGCCGAGGATTTTGTAATTGCCACTGGCAAAACTACCGAAATTAGAGATTTTGCTAAACTTGCTTTTGCCTACCTAGGAATAGGCCTTAAATTTAGCGGAGAAAACGAAAACGAAGTAGGAACTATTGAAAGCATAGATACCGCAAGAGCTACAAGCTTAGGGCTAAACCTAAGTTCGCTAAGCATAGGCAAAGAAGTAATAGCAGTAGACCCTCGCTATTTTAGGCCAACCGAAGTAGACCTTCTGATAGGCGATGCGGAAAAAGCAAGAACCAAATTAGGCTGGACCCCCAAATACAGCCTTCAAGAATTGGTAAACGACATGATGGAGAGCGATTTAAAACTTATGAAACGCGACGAATACTTAAAAGATGGTGGCTATGGCTACCACAACTATTTTGAGTAGATGGAGTAGAACTTATTTGAAAAAAGAAATACACGGTAAGTTTTACATACAATATTTTTGTTTATTAATTCTCTAGACTTGATTTTGGGTTTTCTTAATTCCCTATTCTTAACACTTAATTTAGGTTAAGTAAACATTTTATTACTTTACAAAACACCACCCTATTAAAACAAGAGTATTATATTTGTGCACACACAAATAGCGCATGTATTATCTAAAACACTTAATTTTCTCTCTTTTTCTTATCTTTTCTTTTGGTTCGGGGTTCTGCCAATCCAATAATTGGGACAAGGTAAAAAGCAACATTTATGAAAATCCTGAAAGCACACTGGACCCCCTATTGAGAAAAATTTCAGAAAACCAATATACTGAAAACGATAGCAATTTTGCTATTACACACTTTCTAATAGGGCTAAACCATTATATGCTTGGGAACTACAAGTTATCCAAAAAATTTTATGAAATTGCACTACACACCAACAACCTGCCAACTATTTACAGGGCCGAAGCACTAAACAACATTGGAATTTGCTATGATTACTTAGACGATTTCAAATCCTCCCTTAACTTTTATTTGAAAGCACTTAGGCTAAATGAACAACAAAACAACAGGTCGCAGATTTGCAGAAACTATATCAATATTGGGTTAATTCATGCCAAGTTGAAAAACTATGAATATGCGGAAGATTATCTTCACAAAGCGTTAAAAATTGCCACAGAAATTAAAGATTCTTTGAAAATAGGCCTATGCTATCAGAATTTCGGATTGATTCAACACGACTTGCGAAATTTTTATGCATCCATCGAATTTCAAACTAAAGCCTTAGACATTTATAAAAAATCCAACTATGTAAATGGCATTACCCAATCCTATTTCAATATAGGGCTGTGCTACGAGGCAATAGGGAAAAAGCAAAAAGCCATAGAAAACTATGTAAAAGCGGATGGTTTCCTAGAAATAAGTCCACTAGTTAGAGCAAATATTTTGATGAAAAAAGGAGCCGTATATTCTGAACTTGGAAAATATGAAAAAGCGGAGAGTATATTAGATAGCGCAAAATCAATTTTTGACGATATTGGAGCGAACACCCTTTTGGAACAGATTTATGTTAACTACACCGACCTATATAGCTATTGGGGAAAGAAAGAAAAATATGACTCTTCTTTTGCAAAATATATAGAAGCGAAAGAGAAAAACTTTAAGGCAAAAGCTTTAGAACAAACTACCGAAATGCAAGTTTTGTATGACTTAGAATCTAAAGACAAGGAACTAAAAGAAAAATCAGAAAAAATTCTAAAAAACAGAAGAGAAAAAGTGCTCTTAACCCTTGTTGCAGTGGTACTTTTAAGTTTGCTTAGTTTTAGTATTTTAATCTACTATAGGTTGCATACTAGCTATACTATTCTAAATAAAAAGAACTTAGAACTAATGTCCAGAGAGCCTACAATTTCCAAATTTAAAGAACTTGTAGACAATAAAAACGACAAACTTGCAGAAATTTTCAAACAAATATTAACCTTAATTGAAAACAGGAAACACATAGAGAACCCAGATCTTTCCGTTTCAGAAATTGCTAAAGAACTAGGAACAAATGTGCTGTATGTATCGCAAGCAATAAACCAACATGCGGGCAAAACCTACAGTCAATTTATAAATGAGTTTAAAATAGAAGAAGCGCGTAAGCTACTTTTAGACCCAGAAATAAGTGAAACAAGTGTTACAGAGATTGGTCTTTTGTGTGGTTTCAGCAGCAGCAATACTTTTTTTAGGCAGTTTAAAGAAATTACTGGACTTACACCAAATCAGTTTAGGAGTATGAACCAAGGCTAATTTAACCCAAATTTCAAGAAATTTCATAAACTTTGACAAAACAGGGCTAACTTGTTTGTTACAGAAAATCAAATCAGATAGAATAGTACACCTTTGATTTACTATTCGGACTTATTGATTCTTATTTTTTATGCAGAGCAAAAATTCCCCCTAAACTTTGTTTGGTGCATGCGCCAATAATCGAATATTCGGGTA
>DIUJ01000076.1 GCA_002422315.1 Bacteroidetes bacterium UBA6161 | reverse complement strand
GTACCATTTTTACCTTTCCAACTCATACCATGCACGTCATCAAAATAAAGTTGCAATTGTGAATATTTTTTTGACAGTTCAATCAGTTCTTCTATTGGTGCAAAATCTCCAAACATAGAATAAACTCCATCCGCCATATACCATATCTTTTTGCATTTTAAAGACATCTCTTTTATCTTATCCTCCAACATTTGGAGATTGTTATGACGAATCATATCTACTGGAATACCTCTTAATTTCAAAAGCTGACATGCATTTTGAACACTCCAATGCACCTGATGATCTAAAATAATCCCATCTTCATCATTAACCAAAGTAGGGATTGTAGCTAAATGACCAAGTGTACTATTCTTAGATACTATTGCAGGGATACCACCATACATATACTGAATTTTTGACTCTAATTCATCATATAAAGGATGAGAAATATAGGTTTTAGATAACGGGAATTGCGTCCCGTATTTTTTAATTGCAGAAATTGCAGCATCTTTCAATCTTTTGTCATATTCTAGTCCAAGATAACTTGTAGTTGCAAAATGAAATAGCTTTTTACCATCAACTTGAATTGTTCGACCATCTAAAATTTTATCTTCTGCATAGAGATGAATTGTACCTTCCTGCTTTGCCTTGGATAGTATTTCGTCTACAGTATTAATAAAATCATTGTGTTTTATTTTTGCCATTACTACTTAATTTTAGTTATAAACTCCAAAATATATAATCAGGGTTTATAGTTTTATTTCATTCATTAAAGTTCTGAATTTAAAACAATTAAACACTACCCCTTTCTTTCAAAAATACCGATTTGATAAGTTATAATACTGAATTGATAAGCGTAGAAGAAATTGATTATTTATCATTGTATTTTGCTTTATTTTGGTAAGTACGATTAAGAACGTAATTGTTAATTTGGGCAGTTATAATGAAAAGAAATGAATAGATGTACGAGAATGAATTCGCAATTTTTAGGATTGAAAACAATATACTTCTTTTTGAATACAAGTCTAACGTAATTATTGATCTTCTTGCAGCGGAGCAAATTGTATCAGACAGAATACAAATTCAGAATGGAAAAGCTTACCCAATTCTTTGTGATATAAGTGGGATTGTCGATTCTGATAAGGCGGCAAGAGATTATTTAGCACAGCATGGTTCCGTGTTGACCAAAGCTGTAGCTATTGTAGTGGCTGATCAAAAAAGTCTGTCTTTTTTAATGATTACTTTTTATTTGAAAATCAGTAAACCTCAAGTTCCTACAAAGTTGTTTACAGATAAAATGGCTGCATTGGAATTTTTAAAAACATTCGTTTAAATTTCATTTTTATGCATAAAGAAACTAATCAGCAACGTATAAATAACATTTATCAAATGCTTCTAGAAATGGCGGAAGGTAATTTTTCCTATCGAATACCACGAACAGAAGATGATGATGAATTAGAAGCTTTAATAGTTTTATTAAATTGGTTAGCTGAAGAAATGAAAGAGTCAATTTTTCATTCTGCCTACATTAACCCTCATTTCACTTATAGATATGTTGTACAAAGTACTTATATACTAAATCTTGATTTTCTTGTAAAAAATTTTAGTACCGATGTTCCTTTTCTTCTTGGAATGGAATCTAATAAAATATTAGGGCGAAAATTTACAGATATTCTTGAAAAAGAATCACAAACTATATGGTCTTCTATTACTTTTAAACTTCTACAAAGTGAATCATACTATACCACTTTGCCTCTCAAGTTTATTACTTCTGAAGAATTACTTGTTCCAGGATTTTGTAGTATTTCCCGTCTTTGGAACGAAAGTGAAATAATTATAAGTTCATTTAATGCAATAGTGGAACAAACTGTTGAAAATATAGAAGTAAAACATACCACCATTAACCAACAAAAAGAGGAAATAAATAGTCATTTAGATATTAAACTTATACAATCAGTCTATGATTTTATTCTCATGCACAAAAGCACATCGTTTCCAACATTAAAAGAGCTCGCTAGAATTTTTGGAACCAATGAATATAAATTAAAAGTTGGATTTAGATATCTTTTTAAAACAAGTATATACCAATTCTACAACAACGAGAGACTTAAACGCTCACTTCTTCTTATAAAACACACAAAAATACCTCTCAAGAATATTGCTTTAATGGTTGGATTCTCCACCTATCCTAATTTCTCAAGAGCTTTTAAGATAAAATTTGGTCATTCTCCAACTGAAATTACCAGAAAAGCAAAAGTTGATTAAATAATTCATCAAGAAAATCAAATAATCCCTTTTTGATAAGTTAAGCTACTCATTTGATAACACTTATTTTATTTGGTTTTGAGAATTTTACATAATTAATTTTCAATCAACTTACAAAATGATATTAGGAGAACGATTTAGAACTATACTAATAGAAACGATTTGCCTGCTTTATGTTCTTTTATTTATATATGCGGCAGTTAGCAAAATAATCGATTTTGAAAATTTCCAGATACAACTAGGACAATCTCCTCTTTTAAGTGCATTTGCAGGTATTATCTCATGGTTGATACCAGTATTAGAAATTATAATCTCTCTAACTCTTTTTATACCTCGGTTAAGAACCGTGGGATTATATGCTGCACTTTCCCTAATGGTCATGTTTACTGTATATATATTTATCATTTTAAATTTTAGTTCCTTTGTTCCCTGTTCTTGTGGAGGCGTCTTGGAAAAAATGGGCTGGACAGAACATTTAATATTTAACATTTGTTTTATTATACTTGCTCTAGTAGCATTAACAATAGAAAAGAAACAAACTGATTTTCAAAAAAGCAACTCAAAAAAATTCAAGACGTTCATTATACCAATAGCAGGTATTTTCATAGTAAGCACAGTTTTTGTTTCAGCTCTATATTTACTTTCCGAGGAGAAAATACATAGAAATAATAGTTTTCTGAGAAGGTATCCTCCTCACCCAGTTACTCTCATAAAAGGAACAAATATTAAGTATAACTCCTATTATATAGCTGGAACGTCAGGAGATCGCATATACTTAGGCAATACTTCCGCTCCTACTCATGTATTAAGTATTGACACAATGCTTACTGATATAAAAACATTTGAACTACTAGTAAATAATAGTCAAAATATAACTTTCTATTCACCTCAACTCCGAATACACCATCCCAATTTTTTTCTAATTGATGGCAATGTCCCTGTTATTTTTAGAGGAAATATATCCGATTGGAAAGCAGAATTATATTGGAAAGGAAATGATAATACTTTTTCTCAAGTCGAATCAGTCTCATCTACACAATTTGTATTTAGAAGTTTAGACAAGAATAGTAACCAAAATGTTATTGGTCGTATAGACTTTAAAAACTCTGATACTATAAAAACATCTACTCAACTGCTACAGAAGCAAATTGATGGAATCTTTGATACTGATGGCATGTTACGCTATAATTCAGAACTAGACCGTTTGATATATGTATATTATTATAGAAATGAATTTTTAACAGCAGATACGAATCTCAAGCTTGTCTATCATGGACACACGATTGATACTATTAGTAAAGCCGCTATCAAAATTGCATCCAAAAATTCAGGCCAGGTTAAAACACTGGCTGAAAAGCCCATAATAGTAAATCAACATTCTTATTCATCAGGAAAATATTTATTTATAAAATCAGATCGCCTTGGTAGATTTGAACCTGAAGAAATGCTAAAAGATGCTTCAATTATTGATGTATATGATTTAGAGAAACAAACTTATGAGTTCAGCTTCTACTTATACAATTATAAAAACGAAAAAATAAGAAGTTTTCAGATTTACAAGAATATTCTGATCGGTCTCAGTGAACATCACTTAGTATTATATCGTTTGCAACCTATAAATTTTGATTTAAAATAAGTTAGATGTTGAAAAAATAATTAAACGCATACAGCTGTATCAGGGGAAGATCGAAAACCTGAAAAAGAGTAGATCANNAAGCAAAAAGAACAGAAATACTTTTGGATTTTTTGCAAGTATCAACAACTTATTAGATGTTAAATATCGTACCGGTGGGTTTGAACAAGGTAGAAATGCTAACTTTGTGCAAGTAGATCAAGACCATGCAGGAGGAGTAAGAGCATTTGGGCCAAGATATTTTTATGGTTTCGGTAGAAACTACTTTATCAACTTTTACATCAACTTATAATTACTTAGTAAATCAAAAATATTATGAAAACAAATTTTTTAAAAATTGTTTTGCCAGCTTTTGTCTTAATGTTGGCTGTATTTGGTGCTTTTGCATTTAAAAGTGTAGAAAACAATGCATTATTAGCTCCCGAAACTGGATGGATTAATTTGCCAGGACAACCTTGTTCTGTGCAAGTTGAATGTGATAATACTGTAAAACCTTTCGTTTGTACAGCAATTCACAACGGCACAAGTCAACAGGCTTTTGGAAAAATAAATCCTCAGGCAATGAGCTGTAATAAAGTCCTTTACAGACTAAATTAATCATTTTCAACTAAAAAAGGTGTCCTAATATGGGCACCTTGTTTGGTTAATTATTTACTATAATTAAATCAATAAACTTAACATTATGAAAACAAAAATTCTAAAAATAGTATTACCAAGTTTTGTAATACTGGTAGCGGTATTTAGTGCATTTGCATTTAAAAGTACTGAAAATAAAAAAATGTTAGCTCCTGAAATAGGATGGATTAATTTACCCGGAGATCCATGTGCTATTAAAGTCCAATGTGATACAACACCTACACCTTTTGTTTGTACAGCAATATACAATGGAATAACATATCAGGCTCTTGGAAAAACAAATCCACAAATCATGGTATGTAACAAAATTCTTTACAGACCGTTTTAATAATGTAAATATAAAAAGGTGTTCTTCATAACACCTTTTTTACATATTAATCATTCATCCAATCTTTTTTTGGTAAATCTTTAAGATAATTGTCAAACCAACTCATTGTTTTAAAAGTTATATCTCGTTGATTCAATGGATTTATAAGTACATGTCCTTCATTTGGATAGATTAAAAGAGTACTTTTTTTCTTTAGTCTCCATAATGCTGCATTCATTTTCATACTATGGGATGGATTAACGCTCTTATCATTAGCTCCAGTCCACAGTAATACTGGCGTATTTATTGTTCTTACATTCATTAGTGGTGATTCTATTAAAAAATCTTTTTCTGTAAATGGAATTTTATTCCTGAACTGTTCGCTTTCAAAACGCTCCATATTTGAAAGATTAGAAGAATCAACTTCAAGGTAAAAGCTTAACAAATCTGTTACCCCTCCTCCTGCAACAGCAGTTTTAAACCTATCGGTCTGGCTAATAATATATGCTGTCTCAAATCCACCAAATGAATGTCCTATCAGCCCCATATTGGCTTCATCAATTGAGCAAATTTTTACTACTTGATCAATAGCAGACAAAACACATTTCAAGGCTGAATTTCCAGGTTTATTTAAAGTGTAAGCTATATCAGGTAATAGTACGAAATAACCTTCTGCTGTAAAATTCGTTATATTAAAACCTGCGAAATTTTCCATTGAAGGAGGAACATATTCATGTAACGAATTTGACATATTCTCATAAATAGACACTATCATGGGATATTTTTTATTTGAATCATAATTTGCAGGATAAAATAATACCCCTTTCAATTTTTCTCCTTTGGGTCCTTCATAATGAATCAACTTGGACTTTCCAAAATGGAACTTTTTTTGTTGCTCATTGGACTGGGCTATTTGCTTTTGTTGACCTTCTTTAGAAATGCACATAAGCCTTGGAGAAATATCGAATGAGCTTTCCAAAAACTGAAAAAGCTGTTTTTTTTCAGCTTCTTTTACAAAAAGTATTTTATTTTCACGGTGAACAATTTCCTGAAACCCATTCTTTACATCCCAAATACCAAAACCCTCACTCAATTTTTCTGTGTCAACCGTTTGAATAAGCAATCCTTCTGACAGATCATAAGTAACTGCAACAAATCCGAAGAAACTATCTCTAATAGATTTATTTAAATGCTTATTAATACGATGTTTAGTGCCTGTAGAAGCTCCGTTAGTCATTCTTAGTTTACTCTTACCATCAGGCGAGATTAACCATATATCAAATTCATCATAAAGAAGTAGCTGTCCTTTAGAAGTCCAACCACCAAAACCGTAATTTTGATTAGCATCCAAGCGATCACTCTTCGATTTATTAAAAATAGCATTTAAATGTTTTGTAACGCAAGTATGTGAATCAGTTTTAATATTGTAGACCCACCAGTTTTTATCTTTAAAATAAGCTACATATTGTTTGTCAGGAGCTGTGACAAGATGGCTATGTGCAATTAGTTGTTTTTCAATTATCTTCTTCTTTTTTCCTGTAGTAAGATTCATTAAATAAACATCACTATACCTAGCATCATACTCATACAAGGGTAAATAAGTATAATTATCTAGTAACAAAGCTTTCTCCTCATTATCAGTTAAAGCACATACAATAAGCATATCGCTTTCAATTGCATGAATCTCATTTTGCAGTGGTAACCATACATACCAGTGAAAATAATTAAAAGGGTTCTTTGGAGGCACTTGCTTATCTGAGGATTTCCATACCTTTACATTTGTAATCTCTTCCTTGATATTTACCTCATTTACTGTATCAAAAAAAAGTTTATCACCTTTATTTGAAATATACAATTTAGAATTAATAAGATTTCTATCTACATGGAATCCTTTCATTTTTGAAGAATCAAGCGAAACTGTATTTGATGAATTTTCAATTTCTGCAATAAAAACAACCTCACAGTTATTCTCATTTTTATGTAAACTATAATAAGCTAGAGATTTCCCTGTGGCGTTCCACGTCAAACGCTGATAATTAGAACTCTTACTCTCTGAAAACGTAGCTAATCTCTTTGTAGCCAATAGACTTATTAATTTGACTGTAGAAACTTCTTTATCATTTTGAATTATAGCTATATACTTCTTTTGCGGATTTATACTATATTCTTTTATATTCTGAAATTCTTGGGTATTTTCAGTTTTAACATTTTTAATTGCTAATGTGTTTGAGTTCAATAGATTCAAAAGATAAATAAGATACTCGCCATCTTTTGTAAACTCAAATTGTTTTACATTTGGGTATTTACTTTGCTTTCCTGTAGCTGTTTCCAAAACATACAAAGTGTCTGTTTTTAAATAGGCAAATAAGTCACCTTTTGGTGTTATTTTACCATCATATCCCGATGGAAAAACGTATTGAAAATCAGTATTCGTATTTTTTAAAAACAAAGTATCCCTGTTGCTCTCATGCATTTTTGAGAAAGAGGCCCATATACCATCATTTGACATTACGCCTACTTGTAGTGTATTCCATAATTTATAATCTTCTTGAGTTAAATCTCTCTTTTGCTGAGATTGGCAAAAATGACTATAGAAAATTACACAAATCAAAAGCCAAAAACTTATTTCAGAATTAATGTTTTTCATTAAGTTTAAATTTTTAATTATTGAATTTAATACCCAGTATTCTGAGGTAATAAATTGGGATTAAGCAATAATTCCGATTCAGGTATTGGCCAAAGAACATCCGTTGAATTCCATCCGAGTTTGACGGAAGATAACATAGAATTTATTAACCCTGTTCGTTTTAAATCAAAAAAACGATGACCTAACTCAGTAAAAAACTCTACTCGACGCTCTTGAATAATTGCTGTCAAAAGTTGGTCTGATGTTTCTGCTAAAGTGTCTGGTAATGAAGCTCTATTACGAATTTTGTTGATGTCGTTTTTGGCTCCTTCCAAATCACCCAAATGTACACGAGCTTCTGCTCTAATCAGATACAACTCCTCTAATCGAAATAGAATTGAATATTCATTTGATGAATCTTCAGTTACAAATTGTTTATATTTAAAAGGATAGTGCCATATTTGACCACTTTCTGAAATACTTCCTACCCAACTGACCTTTCTTAAGTCCCCTGTTTCAAAAGCAGCAATCTGGTTTTCAGATAATGCTCGATTTGGTGGAGGCCCTACTGTGAAAATAAAACTTTGGCCATCTAGGGTCGGAAGTCCTTCCTGAGCAGGCATAAGTTGCCATATCGTACCAGTACTATTCTTAAGAAATACATCATCAAGTAAATCTACCCATGTTAAATTTCCCGAATTAATTATCGAATCTGTCTCATTTGCTGCTGCTGACCAGTTGTTACTATATAATTGTACTCTTGCCAATAACGTTTTTGCAGCGGTGATACCCGCACGAGCCTTTAATGGGTGTTCACTTACCGTTGAAAGAAATAACATTGCGGTAACTAAATCATTTACTATCAGTTCATATACCTGTGCTTCAGGCAATTTTGCTATACTAGCATTTATTGTGTAATTGGTTGTTATAATATAGGGTATTTCACCAAATAAATTCAAAAGATGAAAATGTATGTATGCTCTCAAAAATAGAACTTCACCCATAAGACGGTCTTTATCACTTTGTGCGATTGCTGTTGAATTTTCAAGACCTTCTATCACTGCATTAGCAGCATAAATCAAATTATAACTCCCATTCCATAGTGCAGAAACATCTGTATTCGTAGAAATAAGATTATTTTGGAAAAACTGAAACTCTAAAAGACCAGTATTATACGTCTGCAATTCGTCTGCATAACTACCAAGTAATACTGATAATCCTTTTGAATTACCACAAACCAAGACATTATTGGATAATTTGCTATATATACTCGTTACGGCAGCTTCTGCTGTTCCTAAATCATTAAAAACAGTCTCTCCTGTAAGTTGTGAATCAGGAAGATCCACTTCAACAAAACTTTCGCAACTTAATGAAAGTATTAATATTGATAATAAGCCTATAAAACATCTATACTTATTACCATTTATTTGTGTTATATAATTTTTCATAATTTAGTTTATATGGTTAAAAATTCAATTCTACACCTACAGAAAATATACGCAAAGGAGGCAACCTTCCTGTTGACTGACTTTCAGGATCGGGTCCTTTGAATCGGGTTATTGTTAAAAGATTTTGTCCTTGAAAATAAATCCTACAACTTGTTGATTCCGGCCACATCATGGGAAGCGTATAGGATAAAGAAAGGTTCTTGAGCCTAATGAATGAAGCATCGCTAAACGCTGCATCACTACTTAAAAATCTATAATAAGCATTTGTTACGTCACTATTTAAGCCAGTGGTATAGGGCTGGATTATACTGTTGTCTCCTGCCTGTTGCCATGCATTTGTGAAATCTGCTGGTAAATTATTTGCAATTCCAGGCAAAACTCCCAAATAATTGTAATTGCTACCCAATTGCTTAACATATTGAAATAAAAAATCTAAATTCCATTTTTTATAACTAATACTGTTTTGAAGACCTCCAAAGTACTCAGGTGAGGTTCGAACTACTTTCTCTCTATCATTTCCGGCCGTTATCTGCCCATCACCATCATAGTCCTCAAATTCGTAAATTCCTGTAGCAGGGTTCATGCCTGTATAATGATAAACCTTATGAATATCTAGTGCCTGACCTATCACATACATATTGGCATAAGTAGAACCATCAAGGTTTGGGAAAGAAATTAATTTATTCCTTGGTATTGTTAAATTTAAGCTAGTTGTCCATTTAAAATTATCATTATTTATAGCTCTACCTTGCAATTCAAATTCCCATCCTGTATTTTGAACTGTTGCATCAAGATTAGCTGTTATTGAAGAAAATCCTGTAGTTCCCGGTAAAGGAATACCAACTAATTGATTGGACGAACGATTGCGATAATTAGCTACAGTTAAATATAGCTTGTCCCTTAAAAAGCCTAATTCTAGTGCTGCTTCTATCTTTTTATTTGTTTCCCAACTAAAATCAGGATTGAATAAACGGGTCGGCTCTAATCCGATAATACCATCGTAACTTATTCCTGATAAATTATAAGTATTTAAAAATTGATAGTCTCCAATTTGATCACTTCCAGTAATTCCATAACTTCCTCTTAATTTCCCAAAACTTAACCATTGTGTTTTTTCAACGAAAAAGTTTTCTCTTGAGAATAACCACGCAGCTCCAACAGCCCCAAAATTGGCAAATTTTTTCCCTGTTCCAAAACGGCTTGAACCATCTCTACGACCTGTAAGATTTATAAAATATTTATCCTCATAAGAATAATTAACACGTCCAAATAGGGCACTATATCTGTACTGAGAATTATCAGTGCCCAATGCAAATATGTTTGATGCTGCGGTTATATTGTTAATCAAATTATTATTAGAAAACCCAAATGCATAAAGTCCTAATTGTTCTCGGTTTCGACTTTGAAATGTAGCACCTACCAAGGCATTTATTTTTCCTCCCAAAACTTCTTGATTAAAAGAAAGTTGGGGCTCAAAATTCCAAGATTGTACTCTAGCATCATTTAACAATAAAGAAGATATTTCACTACCAAATCCATATGCCGGATCATAAATAGTATGTGGAGAAGTCTTTGATTCCTTAAGTGATGAGTCTGTAAAACCTAACCCTGCTTTTATTTCCCATCCTTTAAACGGGCGATAAAGTAACATTCCGTTAGCAATAAGATTGTTATTTCTTGTCAGATACTTTTCTTCTAGTAACCGCAAAGGATTATTCCATGTGGAGTTTTCCCAATTTAACTCACCTTCCGAATTATAAACTTCAGGTGCATTAGGAGATAGTGAGTAGGCTTCTCTTGTTATATCTGTTCCCAGTAAATTATTATTATCTACAGTATAATTGCCTGAAAGCGTTATTTCAAACTTTTTATCGGTTGAGGTGTGGTTGACATTAAAATTGACACTTGCCTTTTTATATGCAAAATCTCCCGGAAAAACTGTTGTTTCTTTGTAATGTGTTCCGCTTAACAAAAATCGTGTACTTTCAGAGCCTCCTGATACTGTAGCCTGGATGCTGTTTGTATATGCTGTTCCTCCTATTAGCTCATCTTGCCAGTCGGTATAACGATTTCGTTCCCATGTACCATTTACATCATATGCATAGAAAGGATACTCCGTAAAGCCATCATTCGCAAAAGCTTGTTCTCTCATGATAAGGTATTGCTCCGTATTCATCAATTTGAGTTTCCGTGTAATGCTTCCGGCACCAGTATAGCTGTTTATGCTAAAATTTGTTTTTCCTTTTTTTCCCTTTTTGGTAGTAATCAAAACTACTCCGTTAGCCCCTCGCGAACCATAAATCGATGTTGCATCAGCATCTTTCAACACCTCTATACTTTCTATATCAGCAGGATTTATACTGTTCAATGGACTTAATCCGTTACCCGGAAGTATATTTGCAGATAAAAGAGTGCTTCCTAGGTTTTCAGTTCCAAAAGGAATACCGTCTACGATGTATAACGGAGTATTCCCATCTGTTCTAATACTGTTTTTTCCTCTGATTTGAATATCAAACCCTCCTCCAGGAACACCTGTCGATTGCACAATACTTACACCTGCCATTCGACCCTGCATGGTAGCTAAAGGGTTACTGACTGGTTGCTTTTCAATATCTTTTGATGTAATTCTGGCTATGCTACCCGTGCGTTCCTTATCTTTTACGGAGTAATAACCTGCATTTACTATAACTTCTTTAAGTTGGGTGGTATCTCCTTCTAATTGTATATTAATTATCGTTTGGTTATTTACTGCTATTTCAACAGTTTTATAGCCCATATAAGAAAAAACTAAAACATCAGTTGTATTAGCTTGAATCGTAAATTTTCCGTTGTCATCAGTAAGAGTTCCGGTGGCTTTGCCTTTGATGAGCACGGTTACTCCAAATAAGGGACCTTGTTCATCAGTTACGATACCTGTAATAGTTTGTTGAGGTTGCTGTATTGCTTTGGAAGGACTTGCTTGTGAAGTGAAGCAGATAAAAGCAACTAGCCATAAGTACTTTAAATACCTACATCTTTGGTAAATTAAAAATTTATTCATATAATTGATTAGTTAAATGAAACATTAGTTTTGTTTGTCTGGCTTCCTAACGAGTTTGGCGACGAGGTAGGAAGTCTTTTTTTTAAAATTTAATTGGTATTATTCCATAGGCAAGTTGTTTTGATTATGTAGCAAATTGGTTGAATAAATTTTCTTATTACCTACGGACGCCACTAACTAAACCAATTTATTAGTCGCCCGCAGGTGGATATAAGAAAGCTATGTTGCGAATTCAATTAAAATGAAGTAAGCTTTGATTTTTTTTCGGAAAGTAAAACGCATAAAAAAGCG
>DIUJ01000062.1 GCA_002422315.1 Bacteroidetes bacterium UBA6161 | reverse complement strand
TTCAACATGGGCGATATTTGAGCAAGCCTAAATGGACCAAAGGTGCGAAATATAATAGCCATGGGTGTAGCCCATAGCAAAGAGGTATACCCGAATATTCGATTATTGGCGCGTGCACCAAACAAAGTTTGGAGGGTATTTTTGCTCTGCATAAAAAATAAGAATCAATAAGTCCGAATCGTAAATCAAAGGTGTGCTATTCTATCCGACTTGATTTTCTGTAACAAACAAGTTAGCCCTGTTTTGTCAAAGTTTTTAAACTTTCTTGAAATTGGGGTTTAAGTAATTTTAAAATGCTCTTTATTGAACAGCAGTAAGAGTCGGGATAAGTAAATAACCCCAATTACAAAGTAGAATTATGTCGTTATTCCAAGGCATAGAAGCCCGAAAATAAAGGGAATAAAAATACCCTCTATATTGGTTAACCTTCTGCGGCCTTCCTATCTATTCGTTGGGTGGCATAAAAAGAAAAATCTAATGCCCAATAACACATAGTAGTGCTTTTAGGCATTTATTTATTTGTAAGCACAAGGGTTTAAGAAATATTTTGTATTAAATGAGTATGAATAGTTTAAGAAAACTTTTCTTTAAACTTTATTTTCACCTCGTCTACGATTTGTTTTACTTCTTGCTCTTTATCTAAATTACAAATCATTAGGGCGTCTTCGGTATTGATTACCATTAGATTGTTTATGCCATTTGTAACTACAAGCTTGTCTTTTTCTTGGTTCAAAACCAGAGAATTTGTAGTATCAAAATGTAAAATATGTTTCCCCTGAATCACATTCCCTTCCTCGGTTTTGCTCCTGGTTTCGTATAGAGATTTCCAAGTTCCAAGGTCGCTCCATCCAAGGTCTGCCGGAATTACATATACATTGTCTGCTTTTTCCATTATGGCATAATCTATAGAGGTACTTTTAGTTAAAGGGTATATTTTTTGAATAAATTCTTTTTCCGATGGGGTATTGTATAGTTTATTTCCATCTTTAAACAGCTTGTAGGTATCTGCTTGGTGGGTTTCAAAGGCTTGTAAAATTGTTTTGGCTTTCCAAATAAAAATGCCAGCATTCCAAAGAAAATCACCAGATTCTAAGAAGGTTTTGGCTAGTTCTAGGTCAGGTTTTTCAGTAAAAGTCTTTACTTTAAAAGCGTTGTCTTTGCTTTCGTTTTGTTTGTATTGAATGTAGCCATATCCTGTGTCGGGCCTATTGGGTTCTATTCCTATGGTAATAAGGGCATCTTCTTTTTCTCCAAATTCTAGCCCTTCGCTCATTATTTCTATGAATTTTTGTTCTTTTAAAATAAGATGGTCGCTAGGTGCAACAATACATACAGCCTTGCTGTTTAGTGCATGGATTTTTGAAATAGAATAAGCAACACAAGGTGCTGTATTCATGGCCATGGGTTCTTGTATGATTTGATTTTCCTGAATAAAAGGCAGTTGGGTGCGTATAAGGTCGCTATAAGTTTCGTTGGTTACAATATAAATGTTCTGGCTTGGTACTATTTTAGCAAATCTTTCAAAGGTTAATTGAAGTAGTGACTGTCCTGTTCCAAATATATCTAAAAACTGCTTGGGTAGGTTTTTTTTGCTCCAAGGCCAAAATCTACTTCCCACTCCACCAGCCATTATAATGGCATAATAGTTCTCCGTTTGTTTGTTCATTTTTGTTAAATTATTCCTTCTTTGTGTAGGTCATGTAAATGTACCATACCTATGTATTTGCTGTGCAAATCTAATACTATAAGTTGGTTGATTTTATTGGTTTTAAAAATTTCGACTGCTTTGGCTGCAAGCATGTCTTCACTTACGCTTATGGGGTTTTTACCCATAAGATCTTTCGCTTTTAGTGTGTTTATTTCTGAGTGGTTTTCGAGCATTCTTCTAATGTCGCCATCTGTAATTATGCCGCAAATCTCTCCTTCTTTGTTGACTACAGCGCTTGCACCCATCCTTTTCTTACTTATTTCTAGAATACATTGTTGCACGCTATCTTCTTCTTTTACAAGGGGTTTTTCGTTTTGTTTGGCAATTTCTCCCATGCTCAAATATAGTTTCTTTCCTAAATTGCCTCCAGGGTGGTATTTAGAAAAGTCACTAGAACTAAAATTACGAGAACTTAAAAGTGCAACAGTAAGAGCGTCGCCAAGTGCCAATTGTACCAAAGTACTTGTTGTAGGAGCTAGGTTTAATGGGCAAGCTTCTTTTTCAATATAGTAACTCAGAACCAAGTCTGCATTTTTAGCTAGTTCAGAATTAGGGTTGCCTGTAAGTGCAATTTGTTTGTTCCCCATTTTTTTAATTAGGGTACTCAAGTATTTAATTTCTGGTGTATTTCCAGAGTGCGACAATACCATCACAATGTCTTGGTTTTGTATCATTCCTAGATCTCCATGTATTGCTTCAGCAGCATGCATAAAAATAGAAGGAGTTCCTGTAGAATTTAAGGAAGCAGTAATTTTCTGTGCAATTAATGCACTTTTGCCAATACCGCTAAGTACCAATCTGCCTTCGCTCTTTAAAATAGCTTGCACAATATCTACAAAGGATAGATTTAAAGCATGTTGTGCGTGTTTTATGGCCAGCGTTTCTTCGGCTAAAACCTGTTTGCCTGCGGCCAATATTTCTTCTTTTGTTTTCAAAACAGCCGCAAATTAAAAATCTAATTTGTATTTATTTGCATTGTTTGTAAATATTTGTATTTTAGTGGGGTCTTAAAACGCACCCCAAAATTAATTTAAACACATGAGTAATAGCATAGTAACAGAGTCAATGGATACAACAAAAGCACTAAAAAAGTTTTTTGGATTTGATTCATTCAAAGGAAATCAGCAGGCGGTAATAGAATGTTTGTTGGATGGGAACGATTGTTTTGTGATTATGCCAACAGGAGCAGGGAAATCTTTATGCTATCAATTGCCAGCCTTAATGATGGAAGGAACAGCTATAATTATCTCTCCTCTAATTGCTCTAATGAAGAATCAAGTGGATTCCATACGTGGCTTTTCGGATGCAGACAATGTGGCCCATTTTCTAAATTCGTCGCTTTCCAAAACAGATATAACCAAGGTGAAAAGCGATATTGTTTCAGGTCAAACCAAACTGCTTTTTGTGGCACCAGAAACGCTTAAAAAGGATGAGACTTTGGATTTTTTGAGAACTATTAAGGTTTCTTTTGTTGCAGTAGATGAGGCCCATTGTATATCTGAGTGGGGTCACGATTTTAGGCCAGAATACAGACGTATAAAATCTATGGTGAAAGAAATTGGCAATGTGCCAATGATTGCACTTACCGCTACGGCTACCCCAAAGGTTCAATACGATATTCAGAAAAACTTAAGCATGTTGGATGCAAAGGTTTTTCAATCTTCTTTCAACAGAACAAACCTTTATTATGCTGTAAAACCAAAAACGAGCAAGGAACAAGTTTATAAAGACATTGTTACATATATTAAATCCCACCAAGGATACTCTGGAATAATATATTGCCTAAGTCGCAAAAAAGTAGAAGAAATAGCAGAAATGCTAGCCCTAAATGGAATAAAAGGTTTGCCATACCATGCAGGCCTAGATGCCAAAACAAGAGCCGCAAACCAAGATGCTTTCTTGATGGAAGATACTTCTGTAATTGTAGCAACTATTGCTTTTGGAATGGGAATAGACAAGCCCGATGTTAGGTTTGTAATACATTATGATGTGCCTAAAAGTCTAGAAGGATATTATCAAGAAACAGGAAGAGCCGGAAGAGATGGAATAAATGGCGATTGTATTATGTTTTACAATCCAAATGACATAGAAAAACTAGAAAAATTTCTAAAAGATAAACCTGTTGCCGAACAAGAAATAGGAACTTTATTGATAGACGAAACCGCATCTTATGCAGAAAGTAGTCAGTGTAGAAGAAAATATTTATTGCATTATTTCGGAGAAGAGTACGATGACTCTAATTGCGGCGAAATGTGTGACAATTGCAGACACCCTAAAACAAAAGTTGACGTAACTAAAGATATTCAAGATCTTCTTAAAGTATTAGATACTACGCTTAAAGGAGAATTTGACATGCACCATATCGTAAATTTTGCTGTGGGTCAAAAATCAGATTCTATTAAAAGTTATGGCCATTTTAATGACCCCGCCTTTGCTTTTGGAAAAGATAAAGACAAGATCTATTGGAAGAGTTTAACCAGATTGTGCCACCTAAATAATTTCTTACACAAGAACATAGAAAAATATGGCCTTTTTAGCTTAACAGATAAAGGTCGCGATTTTATAAAGAATCCAGTTAAGTTTCAAATGGCTTCTGACTCTGAATACAAAAATGTGGGTGAAGAGGATTTTGAAAATGCAAAAGTTGAAAGTATTTGCGACGAGGTTTTAATCGCAATGTTGCGCGACCTTCGCAAAAAAGTTGCAAAATCTCAGAATTTACCGCCTTATGTTATTTTCCAAGACCCTTCCTTAGAAGATATGGCTACTAAGTATCCTATTTCTATAGAAGATATGGAAAAAATTCACGGCGTTGGTAAAAGCAAGGCTTTGAAATTTGGACAACAGTTTGTGGACCTCATTAAGACCTACGTAGAAGAAAATGAGATAGACAGGCCAGATGATTTTGTTGTTAAAACGTCTGGCGAAAAGTCTAGAAAGAAAATAGCCATTATCCAAAACATTGATAAAAAAATTGACATCGAAGATATTGCTAAATCATTGGGTGTGGAAATAGGGGAGTTTATAGAAGAGTTAGAACACATGGTATCTACCGGAACTAAACTCGACTTAATGTATTACCTAACTGAGTTAATGGACGAGGAATACCTAGATGAAATATTTGATTTCTTTAGAAAACAAGAGGATGATAATATAGAAAATGCAGTAAAACATTTCGATGGTGATTTTTCTATAGAAGAACTTAAATTGTGTAGATTACAGTTTATTTCAGATATGTCAAATTAAACTGCTTAAGTATATTAATAAATGGTTAAGTGTTAGAAGTATATTCGGAATATGATTGGTTTTGGTTTTTAATTTGTGCTGTTGCAGCTGCCGCAATTAGCATTTGGTTTTATCCATTTCGGTCTTCTTCTTATTCTTCTCCCTTTTATCTTCATGTTAAAAGAATACTTAGATTTTTAACCCTTTTTACTCTTTTCTGCTTGTTGCTAAACCCACTTCTTAAATATAAAAAAAAGGAAGTACTTAAACCAACAATTGTATTTTATGTAGACGATTCTGAATCTGTTTTCTTGTCAGACTCCATTTCTGCTTCCAAACTAAAAGCTAAAGTGGATAATTTAAATAAACAATTAGAAGAAAATTTCGATACCAAGGTGTTCTATTTTGACGGCAATGTAAAAGATACTAGCGGAGGGTTTAAAGGCAAAAGTACAGACTTATCTGCTACGATTAAACATGCCAATATTTTTTTAAAAGAAAAAAATCCAGCTGCAGTATGTGTTTTTTCTGATGGTGTTTACACAAAAGGAATGCAACCAACCTACACTCCTGCAAATTTTCAAGCGCCAGTATTTACTGTAGGTATGGGTTCTACCATTCCTGTTTCTGATATTGCTATAAAAGAGGTAAATACAAACAGTATAGCTTATCTAAATAATTCTTTTGCTGTAAAAGTAATGATGCAACAGCAAGGATTCTCCAACCAAGAAATTAGACTTCAGATATATGATGCAGAGAAAATGGTGCAGTCTAGAAAGATAAAAGTTCCAAACGCTACACTATTCGAAGAAGAATTTATTTTGGAAGCCAAAACCCCTGGAGTAAGAAAATACTCGGTAAAAATTACGCCACTGCAAAATGAACTAAGCAAAGAAAATAACAATTTTGACTTTTATGTAGAAGTTTTAGATAATCGACAAAAGATAGCCCTTGTATATAAATCGCCTCACCCAGATGTAAACGCACTCTTTGCTTCTCTAGAAAACAACAAGAATTATGAATGTTCCGTATTTGCTTCTTCTGATTTTATCTCTAAATCCAATTCTACTTATGATTTAATTATTGGACATCAATTTCCTTCTAATGATAGAGAGGCTTCTTGGTTAAAAGAAACCCAAAAAAACAACAGCTCTTTTTGGTTTGTTTTAGGTTCGCAAATAGATGCCGATAGGTTACATACGTTTTTGCCAGATATAAAAATACAGCGCAAAACACAAGCATTTAATGAAGTACAAGCATTTCCAAGCAACGATTTCAATGCTTTTTTGTTTACTCCTGAACTTTTAGCAGAACAAATTAATTGGCCTCCCTTAAGGGCTCCTTTTGGAAATATCAATTTCTCAAATCCTATGCAGGTTCAAAGCATGCAAAGTGTTCAAAAAATAAATTCTGGTCAACCTTTAATGGCTTTTACAAATACATCAGAGTTGAAATATGCTTATCTTCTTGCAGAAGGAATATGGCGTTGGAGGGTTCAAAATTTAAAAATGCAAGGGAATTCCGAACTTTTTGATGAATGGGTTCTTAAAAATACCCAATATTTATTGGCAAGGGAGAAAAAACAAAGACTAAAGGTATATACTAGCAAAGAAATATATGACGAAGAGGAAAGCATTCGGTTTTTAGGCGAACTGTATGATCAAAGTTACAACGCGGTAAAAGAGAGCGAAATAATAGTTAAATTCAAAAATGAAAAAGGGAAGCTGTTTTCTATTCGTTTGACTTGGGATGGGGTTCAATATTCTGCAAATGCTGGGGTTCTTCCCTCTGGTTACTATACTTTTTTAGGCTCTGTGCCTTCTATGCCAGAACTAAAACAAAAAGAAGGAGGTTTTTTGGTTTATCCCTTGCAGGCCGAACAAATTCAAATCCAGGCAAACCATTCAGAACTGGAATCTTGGGCCCATAAAAATAACGGTTCTTTTTTGCCTTTTAAAAATGCAGACCAATTGTTAGATTCTATTAACTTGCATGCAAACAATTCTGAATGGATAAGAGAAAAAACCAATCTAGAAAAAATTTTACAATTGGAGTGGTTGCTTTATCTATTGGTAGGGTTTCTTGGGCTTGAATGGTTTTTAAGAAAATGGGAGGGGGGCTTCTAATGGACTCTTCTATATTTAATGGCAGACTAGTGAACCACCATGTACTATGCAACTACTATGTAACCTATCGTTGCAATGCAAAGTGTTCTTTTTGCGATATTTGGGAAAAACCCTCCCCTTATATTACTATGGAAAATGCACTTGAAAATTTTCGGGATTTGAAAAAATTGGGGGTCGATATAATTGATTTTACTGGGGGAGAACCTCTGCTTCACCAACAATTACCAGAGCTTCTTAGCGCTGCCAAAGACCATGGCTTCATCACCACAGTTACAACCAACACGCTTTTGTACCCCAAATTGGCACATAAACTAAAGGGTCTGGTAGACATGTTACATTTTTCCTTGGACTCTCCCATAGCAGAAGAACACAATGAATCCAGAAAAGTAAAATGTTTTGATAAGTTCTTGGAAAGTATAGAAATCGCAAAATCCTTAGGTGAAAAACCAGATATTTTGTTTACGGTTTTCCCCCATAATATACATCAAATAGAGCAAGTTTACAGTCAATTTTGTTTGCCAAATAAATTCATGTTGGTTTTAAATCCTGTTTTTGGTTACAATGAGGTGGGCCAAATGGAACTTGGCCCCAAAGAATTAAGTATTTTAACACAATGGGGGAAGAAAAAATGGGTTTATATAAACAAAGCCTTTATTACATTGCGTCAAAATGGAGGAAATCAAATTAATAAACCTGTTTGCAAAGCGGGTTCTTCTACGGTTGTGATTTCACCAGAAAACAATCTTGTTTTGCCTTGTTATCACCTTGGGTTAAAAGAAATTCCAATCCAGAATAATTTAGCAGAATTATATTCATTGCCAGAAGTAAAAGAAATGATAGCCTTAGAAGGTGTGCATCCCAAATGCCAAGGATGTGTGATAAATTGCTACATGAATCCAAGCTTTGCAGTGCAACTTAGTCCTTACTGGCTTCAAGCAATTGGTTCTACTTTGAAATACACGATGCAGAAAAAAATGATTGCTTCTTATATTGGCCATAAGTATAGGGCATTTAAACAAAATTCTGTATTTCGTTAGCTCTCCAAATTATCAGGACCCAATACCTGATTGCAAATTGTATTTATAAATTAAGCTTTTGCATTTTTCGCAATGGCATAAATTTTTTGATTTTCAGCCAATACGATTTTTGCTTGCTCTATTATTGTTTCACCAATCGGAGTAGGAGATACGGGAAGTTGCGACCTGTTAAATATTTTAACTCCCAGTGTTCGTTCTAGTTTTTGTATTTGCATACTAAGTGTAGGCTGAGTTACATTGCATTTCTCTGCTGCCTTTACAAAGTTGCGGTGTTCATTAACCGCAATAATATATTCTAACTGAGTAATTGTCATGGCTATTTGATTTGTCTATTTTAAACACTGTTTCGTCTGCAAATTAAATCAAAAACCACAAACAATACAGAATAAATGAATTGAGATTAAAAAAAGATTAAAAAAATCTTTCTAACTATCAGAAAAACAGAAGAATGAAATTTCTTTTTTTTTGTATTTTTTGATGTAAACGCAATTTACATCAAACATATTCTTTTCAATAGCTTTTTTAAATTAAAGTCATACCTAGACCAATTTACATGAACCATAACCGACTTAAGAATCAGATAATCATTCGATAATAAAATTGCTTATGAATTTTTCTTTCCCTTCTATGATCTTTGGAGTTGTTCGAGCAAAAATATACGTGTCTTGAGAGAATAATGTATCAATTATGCATTGGTTTTTTTCTGAATTTAGATTCGGTTATAAATTTGTAAAACACCAAAAACAGAAGTTTAAGTACAGAACTGAAATTAGATAAAACGAACGATAAAATATAATCTTATCGAATAAAATTATACTGTTGATTTTCAGTATACATAGCAAAAAGTCTAAACATTATGTTTTGGAATATTTAAAAAAAAATTGCAATATTGTTTTCTTAAATATCAAATAAAACTCTAAAGGTAACTACTATGAGAAAAAAGTTTACTATTAAAAAATTATTAATCAGGGGCTTAGCTCTTACAGCGCTTGGTCTTGTCGGTTTTGCGACACCAAGTTTACATGCCCAAAATCCATTTGACCCTTGGTGTAATTGGATAGATGCGGCAAACGGTGGTTCGGGACCAACTTACATGTCCGCAATTGACGAAATATTAATTACAGAAGGTGGCAATGCTGTGTACAATAAAGCTCCGGATGGTTTCCAGTGGGCCGGTGCAGATCAAGGTCCTCATGGGCATGTGTTAAATAACTCAACTAATCCACTAGTACTAAATGCAGGTACAACCTACCGTCTAGGGATTTCTCTTTCATGTAGAATGAACAGTTACACTAGTAGTGTATGGAGAGCATGGATAGATTACAACAACAACAAAACCTTTGATGCAGGGGAGACATTAGCTACAACATTTCCTGCGGGATCTCACGTAATGAATGCTGGTCCTGGTGCCATGGTTTTCATTAATTTTACAATTCCATGTAATGCAACAGAAGATATAACAAGAATTAGAATAAAATGCGGTTATCAGTATGCTACAATGAATGCTGGTGATGGTTGCGCAAATACCATAAATTATAAATATGGTGAAGCAGAAGATATACATATTAAGATTTTAAAACCAACCACAATAGCAGCAAATTTCATAGTACCTACAGATGTTTGGGTTAACTCACCAGTTACCTTTAACAATGCAAACAAAAAAGGATACATTCGCCACGATTGGGATAGAGATTTGAATGGTTATGATTTTACAGGTGTAGATTTTACTACTGTATTCACAACTCCAGGTACTAATTTTGTAAAATTGCGTTCACAAAACTGTTTGGGTTTTGACAGTATCGTAAAATCAATCAATGTAATGGTGCCAACACTTAGCCCAATTTCAGATTTTATTTCAAACAGAACTGTAGTGGAAGATGGAGACGAAATTACATTGTACGACCTTTCTACTTATGGTCCTACTAGTTGGGATTGGACATTAGAAGATCAAAACAATCCTTTTACAATGCAAGACAATAGCTATATAGTAGGTGGTTCTCAATTTGGGGGTTCTTTTTACAGAGCTATTTTTGAAATGTTTGATTTAGGAAAGTTTGATGTTACTTTAGAATCAAGCAATGCAGTAGGAACAGGAACAAAAACTAAGACAGAATATATTACGGTTAATCCATTCTCTGAGTTTTGGTTAGGTGCTGGTGCTAACTCTACACAAATAGGGAAAGGTACTATTTTTGACAAAGGCGGTCCAAATGCAAACTATGCTACAGGAAACAATGGTGATCCATCCGTAAATAGATTAAGAATTCAACCTTGTGGTGCGGAAGAGATAACACTAAATATTAGTCAACTTAGACTAGCATCTGCAGCTCATACTTTCAAAGTGTGGGATGGACCAAATGCTACCAATGGAATCCCTCTTCATCCATCTGGTGGATTTAGCAGAAATGATAGAGCGCCAATAACTCTAGTAGCTAAATCTGGTTCTATGTACATGGAACTTGACACAAGATCAGCTGGTGCTGTGGATAGCGGACTTATTGCAACATTTACTACAAAGTATGGAGCAGTAGGCGCGCCTCAACCCGAATTTAAAATTGCTGGTCAAGATACTGCATATACTCGCGCTCCTATTCAATTCAGAAGTACTTCATCGAATGTATTTGGCTTAGCAGCTTATTCTTGGTCTGTGAATGGAAACGCAGCTTTCCCAAGCCAAGTTACTGACGAAGGAAGATTGTTTACCTATTCTTTCCCTTCTGCTGGTCAATATAATGTTTGTTTGGATATTAGTTCTTGTACTGGTGAAGCTACTTATTGCGATACTGTTACTGTAATTAATCCTACTTCTGCATCTAAAGTCGATTTCGTTGCAGATATTAGAAGACCTAACCTTAGCGATGTAACAACAATAACCTCTCTTACAGATAAAGCAGATAGATTCAGATGGATTATTACTCCTTTTAATTATGTTTTAGAGCCTGGTGTTACTTTGAATAGTAAAGATTTGAAAGTGAGATTTACACAAACAGGTGAATACAACGTTTCGCTTAGAGCTTGGAGCACTTTGGATTCTGCAGGTACAACCAAGCCAATGGTTAAAGACAAATATCTTGTTGTAGTAGACCCATGTACCCCTTCTGCAAATATTTTAAGTGCAGATGTTAGCAATGCTTTAATTAGAGTTAAGGATTGGAATAACCAAACTGTTTTGGCTAGAAATACTACAACAGGTGTTACTGACTATGAAAGGTTTATGTCGGCTTCAGATCAGCCAATTAACCTAACAATAGGAGGCACATATAATGTGGAAATAGCGAGAAACAGTAATGCGGATCCTGCTTCTAGATCAGTATACGTGGATTTCAATATCAACGGATTCTTTGAACCCACAGAAAGAGTGTTACATGAAGTAAATACAACAAATCTATCTACCAATGCAAACTTTATGGTTCCAGATATTAGCACATCTATTATAGGTGAAACTAGAATGAGAGTAGTTGTTTCTTATGCTGATGGCTCTACAGATCCTTGCGGACCTGTAAGTTCTGGTGAGTTTGAAGACCATAAGGTGTTTATTTCAGGTTCTACTTTTATTCCAGTAATTACCCTAAATGGAAATAGCTCTTTAAATATTGAGCAAGGAGCACCATATTCAGATAATGGAGCCATTGCAATGGACGTTGTAGAAGGAAATATTACCAATAAAATGGTAGTTACAAACGACCTTAATACTGCAATGCCTGGTCAATATTTCTATAAGTATGAAGTTAAAAATGCTACAGGCCTATCTGCAACTCCTGTTATCCGTAACATTACAGTAACAATAGATCAAACTGCACCAGTACTTAATTTGTTAGGCAACCAAATGGATACTTTTGAAGTAAACTCTGGAACTTATTCTGATGCTGGAGCAATAGCAATTGACCTTGTAGATGGCAATCTAACTTCTGCAATCAAAGTTGTAAGTAATGTGAATCCTAATGTACTTGGTAATTACACAATAGTATATACTGTTGCTGATAAACTTGGTAATACTTCAACTGAAACAAGATATGTAGCAGTAGTGGATAGAACAGCACCTGTTATCAATTTTGTAGGAACAGAGCAAGTACAAATTGGTCAATTCTGGTTTGATCAAACTTATGCAACAGACAATTACTGGTTTGGTAGCAATTTGTCTCTGTCTAAATCTTATGGTTTTGCAGGTCCTCCAAGATGGGATACAAAAGGTGTATATCCTGTAACTTATACTTCAGTTGATGGTTCTGGAAATACAACAGTTGTAACAAGAACCTATGTAGTGAGCGATTATTTAGCTCCTGTAATAGACTTGCATACAGAAGATTCAGTTTACCACAATGTAAGAACACCTTATTTGTCAGTAAATCCTTCCGTTATAGACAACTATGACCAAAGCAGCGATATTTCATTCGTTAAAACTTCTAATGTTAACCCAGACGTTTTGGGTAAATACGAAGAGAAATTCAGAGCAATCGATGCAAGTGGAAATGTATCTGAGAGAACCCGTTGGGTAATTGTTAGAGATATTCTTGCTCCAAGAATTAGCGCAGGACCTATATGCTCTAAGTTAGGTATAGACTTTAACCCTTTACACGGATTGATTATTGAAGATAACTACTATAGCCAATCTGAGTTGCTTCCTTTAGTTGAAATTAGAGAAAGCAATGTAAACCCATTCTCTGTTGGCAAATACACTGCTTCTTATCAAGTAATGGATCCTTCTGGAAACAAATCTGCTATAATTTGGAGAAACATAGAAATCTCTGAAGCATGCGAATTAGTTACATCTATAGAAACAATCGAATCTTCTGCTGTTGGAGTTTATCCAAACCCTAGCACAGGTAAATTTACTGTTAAAATGATTAACAGAAACGACAACATAGAGTCAATTGAAATCTTAAATGCAGTTGGTGCGGTGGTAAAAGTAATCAACAATGTATCGAACAATGAAACTTTGATAGATTTGACTGATGAAACGTCAGGTATCTACCTAATCAGAACTAAATCTAACTCTGGTGTGAACATAAACAGAGTGAATATTACTAAATAATAATTGCTAAAATTATAATTTTAAAAGAGGCCTTTTTAGGCCTCTTTTTTTGTTTATAGCAAGATTTTACATGCTCTATTTTAAAAATAAATTGAAGGAGAAATTATTTTTCGATACTTAAAATTTCATTTTTTCTGGATTTTTATCGCTTGTTATTTCATGTTTACGCACTTTGTTTCATGATAAAACCCAGAAAATCGATAGATTTATCAAATCATATTTTATTTAAAGTAAAGAAAAACAGTGTATTAAAATTTGTTTGAAGATTTGCGACAGCATAGGTATTGTTTTTTATTCAAAAAATCCTTACAATTGCTGTTCGAATATAGAAACTATACATAATATGAATTCAAAATTTACTCAACTAATCAAGCGCAATGCGAAAAAGATGCTTTTTGGGGCAGCTTTTTTCGTGTTAACGGGATTAAACTCCTACGCGCAAAATTCTTATGCTCCGTGGTGTGAAAGTTACACATACCATTGTTGTTCTCCCTACGGTAACTATTCTGCAATAGAAGAAGTGCAACTGAAACAAGGCAACAATGTATTAATGACAAAGGCTGCGGATGGACATCAATGGGATGCTGGTCATGTAAACCAAATTGGTAACCATGGTCACGTTTTTAATACTCCTAACAATGCAATTAGGGTAGAAGCAGGAGGTCAATACCAGCTTGGTGTTTCCAGTTCTCAGGGTGCTGCTTACGGCTATACATTCTCCTTATGGGGAGCATGGGTAGATGCGAACAACAACAAAACTTTTGATGTTGGAGAGTATCTTGTAAATGGAACTGCTTGGCAAGTACCATTAATTAACACTGCTAGAACTCCAGGCCAAATGAGGTTTGAAAACATTACAATTCCTTGTAATGCTGTAGAAGGTGTTACCAGAATTAGAATAAGAATGGGTTATCAATATGCAACAGGTGAAGTAAATAATTCAAGAGGCTGTAACAACAGCAACACTACTTATGTTTATCTGTATGGTGAAGTTGAAGATTTTCACGTTAATATTGTAAAACCTACTAGTTTATCTGCTAATTTCTTAGTTCCAACAAATGTATGGGTTGGTTCACCAACTACTTTCTTTAACTTAAATAAAGTTGGGTATGTAAGACATGAATGGGACAAAGACTTAAATGGATATGAGTTTGTGGGTCAGGATTATACTACAACATTTAATACTCCAGGTACTTCATTCTTGAAATTACGTTCTACAAACTGTTTAGGAATAGACAGTGTTGTTAAAACAATTAATGTACAATCTCCTACCAATGCACCATCTACTGATTTTATAGCAAATAGAACCGTTCTAGAGGATGGTGATGAAGTAACACTTTATGATTTATCTACCTTTGGTCCTACCTCTTGGGATTGGTTGTTAGAAGACCCTAACAATCCTTTTACCTCTCAAGATAACTCTTACATTATTGGTGGTTCTCAAATTGGTGGTTCTTTTTATAGAGCAATCTTTGAAATGTTTGACATTGGTAAATTTGATGTAACACTTGAGTCTTCTAACAGTATTGGAACTGGGAATAAAACTAAAACCGAATACATAACCGTAAATCCTTTTTCTGAGTTTTGGTTAGGTGCAGGCTCTAATACAACTCAAATTGGCAAAGGAACTATATTTGACAAAGCAGGTCCAACTGCGAATTATGCTACTGGAAATAATGGAGATCCTTCTGTAAACAGATTAAGAATTCAACCTTGTGGTGCAGAAGAAATTACTTTACATATTTCTCAGTTTAAATTAGGTAGCGCTGCCCACAACTTTAAAGTTTGGGATGGTCCAAATCCTATGAACGGTATACCTCTTCACCCAACAGGTGGTTTTACTAGAAATAATGCAAAAGCTCCAATGACGCTAGTTGCAAAATCTGGTTCTATGTACATGGAGTTAGATACAAGAGCAGCTGGTGCTACTGATAGTGGTTTAATTGCTACTTTCACAACCAAATTTGGTCCAACAGGTCCTCCACAACCATCATTCAAATTGGCAGAACAAGAAATAGCTTATACAAGAGCGCCAATGAAAATACAAAGTAATTCATTAAATATTTATGGTTTGGCTGGTTACTCCTGGACAATTAATGGCAATACAGCTTTCCCAAGTCAAGTATCTGACGAAGGTAGATTGTTAACGTATGCTTTCCCTTCTGCTGGAGATTACGAAGTTTGTTTGGATATAACCTCTTGTACTGGAGATGGTAGTTTTTGTGATACAATTAATGTAGTAGACCCAACAACTCCAACAAATCTAGATTTTAATGCTGATATAGTTAGACCTGCATTGAACGAAACAGTTACTTTTACATCTAAAACCGACAAAGCAGACCGTTTCCGTTGGACAATTACTCCTTTTGATTACAATTTCCAACAAGGAACTAACCTTACCAGCAAAGACTTGAAAGTACAGTTTACCAAAACTGGAGCTTACACAGTTTCCTTAAGAGCTTGGAATAGCTTAGATTCTGCGGCGACTACAAGATTCTTAGTAAAAGACAAATATATAATTGTAGTAAATCCATGTTTGCCTGTTGCTTCTATTGTGAGTTCTGATGTGAGCAATGCTTACTTAGAAATTACGGATGCAAATAACAATGTGGTTTATTCTAAAAATAGTACAACTGGCGTAACAGATTATGAAGCTTTCTTGAATTCAAGAGACGAACCAATATTCTTATACTTTGGCGGTACATACACAGTGAAAATGAGAAGAGCTTCTAATGCAGATCCTGCATCTAGAGCAGTTTATTTAGATTTTAATATCGATGGTGAGTTCATGAACAACGAGAGAATTTTACACGAAGTAAATACCTCTAACATGGAAGTTGTTGCTCAATTCACAGTTCCTTCTAATATGGTAGCTTTCCCTGGCGAAACCAGATTGAGAACTGTAGTATCTTATGCTGCTGGTTCAACTAATCCTTGTGGTCCAATCACTTCTGGTGAATTTGAAGACCATAGAGTTATTATTAGACCTACAACTATACCTCCGGTAATTACAATGCAAGGAATGGATACTGTTAGAGTAGAAGTAGGCACTACTTATACTGATGCTTCTGCAACAGCAAGCGACGCAGTAGAAGGTGATATTACTAGCAAAATGATAGTAACCAATGATTTGGATATGTCTCAAACTGGTATTTACACTTATTTGTATGAAGTTACAAATGCTAGTGGTTTGCCTGCAACACCAAGAAGAAGAATAGTATTGGTAACTGTAGACCAAACTGCACCTATTATCAATTTGTTTGGTAATGTTAGTGATACAGTAGAAGTGCTAAGCTCAATGAACTACAACGAACCTGGATTTACTGCTATTGATTTAGTAGACGGTAATCTTACTTCAGTAGTGTCTGTTACTGGCAATGTAAATATGTCTCAATTAGGTACTTATATGTTAACATACAAAGTATCTGATATACAAGGAAATACAACTACTGTAACAAGAGAAGTTGTAGTTGTTGATAGAACAGCCCCAGAGATTGTGTTTATTGGAACTGAAAGAATTCAAATTAATACTTTCTGGTACGATCAAACATTCGCAACTGATAACTATTGGAAATCAAACGATATTCAATTGAGTATTGCTTATGGTTTTAATGGTCCAGTTAGATGGGATGTAAAAGGTGTTTACCCTGTAACTTATACTGCGGTTGATGGTTCTGGAAACATGACTGTTATAAACAAAACATATATAGTAGACGACTTTATTGCACCTACTATTACTTTAAACACTGCTGATACTGTAATGCATGAAGTTAGAACAGCATACAATTCAGTTAACGTAACAGTAAAAGATAATTACTATTCTTCTTCTCAAGTTTCTTTAACTAGAACTACTAATGTAAATGCTAATGTTTTAGGTAAATATGAAGAGAAATTCAGAGCAATTGATGGAAGCGGAAATATTACAGAAAGAAGCCGTTGGGTAAAAGTAATTGATACTAAAGCTCCAGTAATTTATGCAGCTCCAATTTGTTCTAAGTTAGGTATAGATTTCAATCCATTGCATGGTGTAGTAGTAGAAGACAATTACTATACTCAAGCTGAACTATTACCATTAGTAGAAATAAGAGAAAGCAATGTAAATCCATTTAGTGTTGGAAACTACCGTGCTCTTTACATGGTTACAGATCCTTCTGGTAATACTTCTAACTACATATGGAGAAGTATAGAAATATCTGAAGCTTGTGAATTGGTTACTGGTATTGAAAATATTGAAAGCAATAAAGTATTTACTGTATATCCAAACCCTTCTAATGGTTTATTTACTGTAAGATTCTTAAACAATATGGAAAATGCAGAATCAATAGAAATAGTAAACGCTGTTGGAACAACAATCAAAAATGTTAAAGTTAACACTGTAAACGGTGAACAAACTATAGACTTGACTGATGAAGCAAACGGTATTTACTTAGTAAAGGTAACCTCAAAAGGTAGTGTGTCTACTCAAAGAGTTACCATAGCTAAATAATCCCCATAAATATTATTTGAAAAGGGAGGACCAAATGGTTCTCCCTTTTTTTATTTTCCTGATTATCAAAGTATCGCAGGAAAACATAGAAATTTTGTCGAAAATTGGTCGATATAAATTTTGATTATAGTAAAGGTTTTACTTATTTGCAACATGTTATTATATTATGAAGTATCAAAGTTTGTATTTATTCAATGCCAACTTTAAAGGCTTAAACGTTTGTAATTCATAACATATAAATTTTAAAAAAGCTTATGAAGAGATTATTTACTCAATTAAAAAACAACGCATTTTTTTTAAGAAACGCGTTTTTGCTGGGTTTTACTGTACTCAGCATGCAAGCAGAAGCACAATATTGTGCATCTGCAGCAACATCTACAGCCGATTCTGATATTGCATCGGTATTTATGCAGGGAAACACAGTAACATTAGATTATATTTCACCAACACCCAACTGTGATTTATATACAGATAATACTTCAGAACCGCCTATTGATATTACTGCAGGAAGTTCATATACTATTTCAGTGAAATATGCAGCCTGTGGTACTTTTTATTACAATCATCAGGTGATGGTATGGATAGATTATAACCAGAATTTTATATTCGAAGTAAATGAAGCGGTAAGACCTACACCACTACAAGGATCTGCTACCAATTTCTTTGAAACCAGATATACTTGGACAGTTCCTTGTACCGCTATTGCAGGAAATACTAGAATGAGAGTAGTTTTAATTGAAGGAACAGTAACAAACCCTAATAGTGCTTGCGGAACATACACTTGGGGTGAAACAATTGATTTTACAGTTAAAGTAGAACTTCCTTCTGGTTTGTCGACGAACTTTGTTTTACCTTCAAACATATATACAAATACTCCTGTTACTTTTTTCAACTCAAATAAAACTGGCTTTATTTCTCATAATTGGGATTTAGGGCTAAATGGATATGACTTTACTGGTTTGAATTATACCACTGTTTTTACAAATCCAGGATCATATAGTTTAAAGTTAAGATCAACAAATTGTAATGGGGTAGATAGCATAACTAAAACCTTTAATGTACAAACTCCTCCATTTGCACCAGCTGTTGATTTTATAGCCAATAAAAATGTAGTAGAAGATGGGGATGAAATTACATTATTTGACTTATCTAACTTTGGTCCAAATAATTGGAGCTGGGAACTTGAAGACCCAAACAATCCTTTTTCATTACAAGACAACAGTAATATTATAGGAGGCGCAAGCTACCTTGGTTCTTTTTACAGAGCAGTTTTTGAGATGTATGATATAGGTGTTTTTGACACTAAATTATCTGCAAGTAATATTCAAGGCACCAACAATAGAAACAAACAAAAATATATTACAGTAAATCCGTTCTCTGAGTTTTGGCTAGGTGCGGGTGCAAATAGTACCGAGATAGGAAGAGGAACGATATTTGACAAAGGAGGCCCTAATGCAAATTATGCGACAGGTAATAACGGCGATCCGACTGTTAATAGACTTAGAATACAGCCTTGTGGTGCTGAAGAAATTTCATTGAACATTTCCCAATTTAAGTTTGCAAGCTCTGCACATAATTTTAAAGTATGGGATGGTCCGAATGCAACCAATGGCACTCCGCTTCATCCTGCTGGCGGATTTACTAAAGACAATACAACGGCTCCACTTACAATAGTTGCTAAATCCGGCTCAATGTATATGGAGTTAGATACACGTTCTGCTGGACCTACTGACAGTGGTTTGATTGCTACCTTTACTACAAAATATGGACCTACTGGCCCGCCAAGTCCAAGTTTTGAACTATCTGGTCAAACTATAGCTTACACTAGAGCTCCTATGACGTTTAAAAGTAATTCTTTAAATATATATGGATTAGCAGGTTATACATGGACAGTAAATGGCAATGCCGCTTTGCCAAGTCAACTAGCCGATGAAAATAGAGAGTTTACTTATAATTTTCCGACAGCAGGTGATTACGAAGTTTGTTTAGATATTTCCAGCTGTACAGGAGATGGCTCTTTTTGTGATACCATAAATGTTATAGACCCAACTACTCCTACAAATCTTGATTTTACAACAAGCTCTTTCCGTCCAAGTTTAAACGAAGTAGTTTCATTAACTTCAACTTCAGATAAAGCAGATAAATTCTTGTGGTCCATCACACCTTTGTCTCATACATATGAGCCTGGTTTTTCTAGGAACTCAAGAAATCCAAAAGTTAAATTTAGTCAAACTGGTTGTTATACAATTAATCTAAGAGCATGGAATAGTATAGATTCTGCAGCAACTGTAAGAACTGTAATTAAGGATGCATATATATGCGTTATAGACCCTTGTATTCCTGCTGCAGGAATAGTAAGTTCAGACATCAGTAATTCTTTATTGGAAGTAAAAGATGCATCTGGAAATGTAATATACACTAGAACAACAACCGAAGGTTTGGTGGATTATGAGTCATTTATGAATCCAAGTGATGAGCCTATTGAATTATATTTTGGTGGTACATATACTGTAAAAATTAGAAGAAATTCTACGGCTGATCCTGCTTCAAGAGCAGTATTTATTGACTACAATATAAGTGGAAATTTCACTAACAACGAGAGAGTTTTAAGTGAGATAAATACTCAAACGAATGAAGCATCTGCTTCTTTCACAGTTCCTCCAATTAGCCAGGCATTTGCAGGAGTTACAAGATTAAGAACTGTAGTGAGCTATGCTTCTACTTTGGCAAATCCATGTGGGCCAGCAGTGATTGGTGAATATGAAGACCATAAAGTTATAATTAAACAATCCACCAAGGCACCAGTAATCGAAATGGCGGGAATGGATACCGTAAGAATAGAACAAGGTAGCTCATACAGTGATGTTGGAGCAACTGCTTTTGATGCAATAGAAGGTGATATTACTAGTGAGATGGTAATAAGTTCGGATCTAAATGCAAATCAAACTGGGATTTATTTCGTAAAATATGAAGTAACCAATGCTTCTGGGTTGAAAGCTACACCTAAAACTCGTTGGATATTAGTTACTATAGATCAAACAGCTCCATTATTAAGTTTGATTGGTAACCAAAATGATACAGTTGAAGTAAATACTTTGTATGTAGAAAAAGGGGCAACAGCAATTGACGCAGTAGATGGAAATATAAGTACAGCCATAACTATAGCAGGTACAGTAGATACTAGGACTTTAGGCAGCTATATCCTGACTTATTCAGTAATGGATGCTCAAGGAAATAAATCTACCATACAAAGAAATGTTGTAGTAGCGGATAGAACAGCTCCTGAAATTGTATTTATAGGAACTGAAAATGTACAATTGGGTAGTTTTTGGTTCGATCAGACTTTCGTAAGAGATAACTATTGGTCGGAAAGTAATATCGTATTTACAAAAACATATGGTTTTGCTGGCCCAGTAAGGTGGGATACTAAAGGAGAATATCCTGTTACCTATTCTGCTACAGATGCTTCTGGAAACAATACTACCATTACAAGAACATATTTTGTTGAGGATTTTATAGCCCCTGTTATTGCTTTGAACTCCAATGATACAGTAATACATGAAGTAAGAACAAAGTATAATTCAATAGCACCAACAGTTACCGATAATTACTACAATAATTCTACTATTTCCTTTAATACCACTAGTACTGTAAACGAAAATGTTCTTGGAAAATATACTGAGATATTTAGAGCAATAGATGGAAGCGGAAATATAACTACTAAAACCCGTTGGGTAAAAGTAATAGACACCAAGGCTCCCACTATATACGCAGCTCCAATTTGTTCAAAATTAGGGATAGATTTTAATCCTTTGCATGGATTGGTGATAGAGGATAACTATTATTCTCAAACAGAATTATTGCCTTTAGTTGAAATTAGAGAAAGCAATGTAAATCCTTTTTCTGTTGGTAAATACAATGCAGTATATGTAGTAACAGATCCATCTGGCAACAAATCAGAGTTTGTTTGGAGAAGCATTGAAATATCGGAGGCTTGCGAGTTAGTTACTTCTGTTAATCAAATAGAAATGGACAACCTAATACAGGTAATTCCTAACCCAACCACTGGAAAGTTTGTTTTAAGTTTGTCTAAAGAGTTGAATACCGCTTCTAAAGTAGAAGTTTTAAATTCTCTTGGTTCTGTTATACAAAGCAAACAAAGTTTTGCTAACTCTATGGAGTTTGATATGAGTGGGCATGCTGCAGGTGTGTATTTTCTAAAAGTTCAATTGGAGGGCCAAACCCTTACTAAGAGAATTATAGTTCAGGATTAAAGTTGAATCATATTATAGTTAAATTGCCCTGCTGTGTTTACATAGCGGGGCTTTTTTTTGCATGCAATAAAAAAGTCCTAATAAATTAATATTAGGACTTTAAATGTATAGGGGGAAGTAGAAAGTTTAATCTACTTGTATAATAAAAGATTCCATGATAGGGTTTGCAAGAAGTTTCTTACACGCTATTTCAGCTGCATCTTTAGCTTTTTCGGCATTTTCTGCTTCTATCTCAAAGCTTATGTGTTTGCCAATTCGAACATTTTCTACTGTATTTAAACCAAGATTCTTTAGACCTAGTGTTACAGCTTTGCCTTGTGGGTCTAAAAGTTCCTTGTTAGGCATAATCTCAATATTTACGATAAATTTCATTTTGGTTTTTATTTGATTGCAAACTTAAGGAAAATAGAAGATATAATGTAAAGCAAATACACAAGAATTAATGCAGACAAATTAAAAAGAATCAACAGTACTACAGCAGGGAGAATAAATATGGCAAGTTTTAGTTTTAGTTCTTTGTCAAGTTTTTTAAATTTTAAAGCCATCAATGGAATTTCAGATACTAGTAGCAAAGAACTTACCGTAACTATGATTCCAAAAAACAGTGGATCAGACATAGCTTCTTGAATCCAAGTGAACTCATCGGATCCGATAACAATACCGCACCATAGAAGGGCGTTCATTGGTGTTGGTACTCCAATAAAACCGCTTGTTTGCCTTGTGTCTATATTGAATTTTGCAAGCCTTAAAGCAGAAAAAGCCGGTATGAAAAGACTAAGTAAAATTACCCATGAATGTTGAGCACCAATAGCCCACGCCATAGCCCCTGGGAGTAGACCAAATGTAACCATATCGGCCAAGCTATCTAATTGTTTGCCTAGTTCTCCTTGAACTTTTAATAGTCTTGCAACAAATCCATCCAAAAAATCAAAAAACGCTGCTATAAATACCAGGTTTACAGCGTAGGAAAGATTGTTTTCATAAAATACAAAATATAATCCCAGAGCTCCGCAACTTAAATTTAGAAGCGTAAGAGTATTGGGGATAGAGGCTTTTATATGGTTCATAAAATTAGTATGCAAAGGTGTAACTTGTTTTAAATTGATAGTAAAGTCCGTTAAAATTACTTCGAATAGACGTATTAAATAAATTGTGATTTTTCCAATTCTGACGGGAGAAATCAAACAAATAACCTGTTTCAACAGCTAATTCTATACCTTTTGTTTTAAATAATCTTAGTCCTGCACATGGGCCCAATCCAATCACATCGTTATATACATCCAGCACTTTTGTTTCAATAGGGTCAAAAATACCATTATAACTTTTGTATTCTATATTTAATTGATAATAGCCTAATTGGCTATTTAATAGGGTGAAAAAATGTAAGTTTTTATAGATTCTCGCAGTATAGCCGAACTTGAGATTAAAATTCGTGTAATGCATTTTTAAACTTGTGTCTTGTTGTGTTTCTTGTTTTTGTGGCAAACCGATAACAAAACCAAATTCTGTCATTAGCCCACCGTACTTTTTTAATTTCGCAAAATTAAAATGCAGGCCTATACCCATAGTATGGTTAGCAAAATTACCTAAGGTAGGTGCAAATTTGGATTGTAGATTTGAATTCATAGCTGAAAATCCACTGTTAGCGTATAAAAAGTTTAACCCTAACGAACTTGTAGTGTTAGGGTTTTTATCGGATTTGCCTAATGAAGAGTAGAGACTTTCGTAAAAGTAAGGCAATTTTGCTTTTTTATCAATAAGAATATAATTGTATTTTACCTCTTTTATGATGCTAGTATCTAAGCTGAAAATGTTTATTTCGTTCTCAGGTGCTTTTTTAGCTAGGTCTTTCATGTATTGTTTTACCATTCTGCTGCTCTCGTATTCGGGTTTACTTGCATAAAATATCCCAATGCTTACTACTTTGTCTTGTGTAGGTTCGAATTCCTGTAACCTATTTGCAATGGACCTGAAATCTACCCAATTACAATCGTCCTTGGTTCTTATCAGAGACACATGGCATCTTCCAAATTGACCATAGAATTTTGCATTTGGATATTCTACAAAAAGTCTTTTCATGTTCTGAAACATATAGTTTTCTCTGAAAATAAACCTCTGTACCATGCTGGAGTTCTCATAAATCCTCCATTGTTTATAGTCTCTTAATTCTTGTGTAATCTTTTCGAATTCAGCAAAATTGTCACCCAAGTATAGTTCATATAGTTTTTTATTTTTATGGAAATCAGAAAGGATACTATCAATAGATTGGAAAATGGAGTATTTAGAAATGTCGAGAGAGCTATTGTATTCATTTTCTTCGTTTTCCTCTGAGTTGTATTCTTCTGTAGCTTCCTCGTCTTCCTCGTCTTGATTTTCTTGTAAACCTTGTATTTCCACGTATTTTGCAAGTGATTGAATAGATTCAATACTTAAAATAAGTTCATTTGGTACTTCTTTCTTTTTTGGTATTAGATAGTTTAGGTGTAGCAATGCAAGTTCATAAAATCTTTCTACATCTATACCATGTATCTGTACTTTGTTTTCGGGGCTTAGGTTCTTGTTGTATTCGTATAATTCTTTGAAAAATACATTAAAGGATTTGTGAGAAGAATATTGAAGTAATTGGAACAAAGAGGAGTCTCCTGTTTGAATGTATCTGTTTGCAATTTCTCCCCAAGAATAACCAAGTTCTAACATTAGGTGGTTAACGCCTTGTTTTTGGTTTAAATATTTTAAGAAAGCCAGGGTGGTACTATTGTTAGCGTCTATAAATCTATGGTCTTCGCCAGTAAAAAATATTTTTTTACTTTGAAAAACGCTGTCCAAAATACTAAAACCCGCTAAAGTACTGTCTGTTTCAATTTTAAATGGCCCGGCATGTTGGCTTTGGGCTTTAGGAAACAAACAAAAAAAGAGGACACTTAGTAGTCCTCTGATAAAATAGTTTTGCATACGAAGCGATTAGTTTTGTGGAGCTTCTTCTTCTGACTCTTTTTTTGCATCAGATTCAGATTCCTCACCTTCTATCTGTTCCAATAGATCCTCTTCTATTTCCTGTTGTTGAACTTCTACATTTTCTTGAACTTCTGTAGTTGTTTCAGAATTACACGCTGTAAATCCAAAAAGCATGCTTAAACTTAAAGCAAATAAAAATAATTTTTTCATAGAGCTGTCTTTTATGCAAAAATAAGATTTACAATTGCTTTTAAAAATATTTTTCTACAAATATATTAGGGCCCTAGTAAATCAGTATTTTTGTTTCGTGTCATCCAAGTATTATTATTTCTTAGTTTTGAGTATAGTTACCCTTGTTTCTGTAATAGGGTATGGTTTGTTTCTTGGAGACAATCCTATAGTAATGTGGGACGAAAGTCGTCAGGCAATGAATGCTATAGAGATGTTGGACCATAAGAATATTGCAGTAACAACCTTTAATCATGAAGTAGATTTATGGAACACCAAACCTTCTCTTTTGGTTTTTTTACAAGCATTTTGTTTTAAATACTTTGGAATAAATGAATTTTCATTACGCATGCCTTCTCTGTTTGCAGCGATTTTTACTAGTATAATCTTGTTCTTGTTTATGTACAATAGGACAAAAGATTATTTTTGGTCGGCTATCCCGGTGTTTATTCTTCTTGCTATGCCCGGGTTTAATGGATACCATGCAGCTAGAACAGGAGATTTTGACGCACTTTTGTCTTGTTTTATGATTGGCTACGCCTTAGCATTTTATCTTTACTTAGAATACAGGGCGATACAGTATCTCATACTTTTTTCAGTTTTTTTACTTTTGGCTCTCTTTACCAAAGGAGTGGCGGCTTTGTTTTTTGCACCAGGATTAATTCTGTATTTTTTTTTAAAACCCAATAATTTTGCATTATTAAAAAAACCGAGGCTTTATGTAGCTACTTTACTTCCGATATTATTGCTAATTGCATATTATACTTATCGCGAATACCAAACCTTAGGCTACTTTATTGCCCTGTGGGAAAATGAATTGGGTGGAAGGCTGGGTCAAGCAAATTATGGACATAGTGGTCCTTGGTTTTACTATATTAAGAACTTTTGGGTTTTACAAAGGGCTTGGATATGGATATTTATTTTGCCTATTCTCCTATTGTGGTATGCTTTTTTTGCCCATAAGAAAAAATCTGAAATATATTTTTTGACCGTTATTAGTTTAACTTTTCTTGCTTTTATCTCTATTGCACAAACAAAAATAGTGTGGTATGATGTTCCTGTTTATCCTGTACTAGCGCTATTGTTGGCTTTTTTATTTTTTCACTTTTATTCGTATAGTCGCAACAATAAGGCCTTTTTTATATTGGTTGTAGGGCTTCTCTTTGGGGGATTATACAAGGCCTTTATGTTTGATATAAGGAAAGAACTGCCCAATTGTAAAGAATGTATAGAATCCAATGATTTTGGGGCAATGGTAAATACTATACTTTTAAGCGAGGGGCCACATAAAAGCTATTTATGGTTCAGTGTATTTGATTATAGGCCAAACATGGATTTTTATGTTAAAAAATACAAAGAATACACTTCTCACAAACTTGAATATAAAGAACCACATTTTTGGCCGATAGGAAGCGAAGGGTTTCTTTTACAAAAAAAGTTATTGGATTCTTTAACTGTTAATTATAAAGTACTAGACTCTAATAATGGGGTTTACAAGATAAAAATCCAATAGTACTATTGCCCCAAAATATCCCAAAATTTAAAGTTTCGAACAAAGAATTGTTTGACGACAAAAGGGATGTTGTAATGATGAAATAATTTTCTTGGACTATTTTAGGACAAGACAACCATTCAACAGGTGGAATTGGATGTCTATTTACTCAAATTGTTATTGTCTTTAAACCAACTTTAAAAGATATTTAAACAGTTGTTGAGACAAACCTAAATGTCTTTATAGTAGACTTTTTTTCATGTGAAAACATAAGTGGAAGAAATTAAACCGAAAAAAGGGTACCTAATTGCCATTGTTTTATTCATTTTTAAAAATAGAAAGCTTTGCAAAAGTTAAGAAATAATAAGCAATTGGCATATTCTACGACTACAAATATTGTGTTATGATTTTTGTTGAAAACCCAAATAGAATCTAATTTGAATTAAGTTGTAATTAAGGCTAAATAGCTTTATATCAAAAGGTAAGCATAGTGTGTGGAAAATTTGTGGTAGAAAATGGAATATAGTGGGTGATTGTGGGAAAAATTGTTTTAGTTTTACAACCTGAAACAAGACTACACAAGATGGCAAAATTTTTAGGAGAATTTGAATGCAAAATTGATGACAAAGGCAGGATTGCCTTGCCGTCTAAGTTGCGTGTTCAGATTCCATCGGGAATGGAAAGTAGCTTGGTTATAAACCGTGGTTTTGAGAAATGTTTGGTTGTATATGTAATGGATGACTGGAACAAAGAGGCTGAAAAATTGTCGGTTTTGAATGAATTTAACAGGGAAGCGCGAAAATTTATAAGACAATACAACAATGGCGCGAGTTTAATTTCTGTGGACAATGCTTCTAGGGTGCTGATTCCTAAAAACCTGCAGGAATATGCAGAAATAAAAGACAAAGTAATCTTGAGCGCTTATAACAACAAAATAGAAATTTGGTCAGAACCAAAATATAGAGAAGAAATGGCTTTTGATGCCGAAGAATTTGGAGCGCTTGCAGAAAAGTTATTAGGTAAAAGAGACGATAATACCACGATTTAATGCAATGGAAAACAACTACACATACCATGCGCCTGTTCTAGCAAAGGAATGCATAGAGGCATTGCAAATACAGCCCAATGGGATATATGTAGATGCAACATTTGGGGGAGGAGGGCATTCTAAACTTATACTCGAGCAATTAAAAGAAGGTAAGCTTATTGTATTTGACAGAGATACAGATGCGATTGACAATATTCCTCAGGATCCTAGGGTTTTATTTGTAAACCACAATTATGCCTTCATTCAAAATTTTCTAGACTATCTAGAGATAGACGAGGTACATGGTATTTTGGCAGATTTGGGTATTTCTTCCCATCAAATAGATACTCCAGACAGGGGTTTTGCGCATCGATTCGATGGGCCATTGGACATGAGAATGAGTCAAAAAGGAGAGCTAACAGCAGCAAAAATCTTGAATACTTACTCTAAGGAAGAAATGGCAAAACTTTTTAGGATATATGGAGAAATGCAAGGTTCTGGGAAAATAGCTTATTTGATTTGCAATGCACGCAACCTAAAGCCAATAGAAACCACAGCGGATCTTAAAAACATACTTGAGGAAATGGTGCCTATGAAAACCCGTGGCAAATTCTGGAGTCAACTTTATCAGGCATTAAGAATAGAAGTAAATGGAGAGCTTGAAGGCTTAAAGAAATTGCTTATTCATGGTGCAGAAAAACTTGCAAAAGGTTGCCCATTTGTAGTGATGAGCTATCATTCACTTGAAGATAGATTGGTTAAGAATTTTTTTGCTACTGGTAATTTTGATGGAGAAATAGATACCGATATATATGGTCAGTCGCACTCCATATTAAAGCCATTAAACAGAAAAGGGATTTCGCCATCTGAAATAGAGATTGCCCAAAACAATAGAGCAAGGAGTGCCAAACTTAGGGTTGCAGTAAAACAATAATAAGGGCTAAGATGAATCAAAAGAATACAGAGTTACAAGACCCACAAATTATACAAAATCCAGAAGATTTTGATATAAAACTATTTGTTAAAAAGCTGTTTCATGACAAGGCAGAATTATATAAGTACTTGCCCGCAATTCTTTTGATAGTGTCTATATTGGTAGTGTATATAGGGATTGTAAATAGCCATATTAAGAAACATAAACATGTACAAGAGCTGAAAGAACAAAATGAAGAATTGCGTTCCGAACTCATAAGCTTGCAAACAAAGCTAATGACACAAAGCAAACAAAGCCAAGTGTATAGTCAGTTGAGGCATACAGGATTACAAGAAAACAGAAAACCACCTTTTAAAATAGTGAAACCCAAAAAATAAATGAGTAGCCTTAGGAAAGCCATATTGTTGCGTTCAAGGATAGTATTGATTTTTATCCTACTATTTGCCTTAGGGGTGTTTTACCATGCGGTAGATTTAGCTATTTTTAAAAAAGAGAAATATGAAGTAATCCGTATAAAGAATAGCACTAGGATTAGAGAAGTAAAAGCAATAAGAGGAAATATTCTTAGCACCGATGGGCGTTTGTTGGCAACTTCTATGCCTAAATACAACATAGTTTTTGACCCACTAGCAATCAAATCAGAGGAGTTTAACAACAAAATAGATTCTTTGGCTTTATTGTTGGCAATAAATTTTTCAAATAAAAATTATCAAGGGTGGAGAAACTACTTAATTAATTCTCGTTCTAGGGGCGAAAGATATGTTTTAATACAAAGAAAGGTAGCCTATGAACTGGCAAAAGACATGGCCGAATGGCCCATATTTAGGAATGGCAGGTACCAAGGAGGTTTTATAAAAGAAGAGCATACGGTAAGAGAAATGCCTTTTGGAAATATAGCAAGAAGAACCATTGGTTTTGTGTCGCCAAATGGGAAAATGGTAGGTTTGGAAAACGCATTTGACTCTATATTGAGAGGGAAGAGTGGGGAAAGAATGGAGCAAAGAGTGTCGAGTAAAATATGGAGACCAGTAGGGAATACAGAATTTAAGCCGAGCAATGGTTTAGATATAATTACAACCTTGGACGTGGGGATACAAGACGTGGCTGAAGATGCACTAAAAAAAGCGCTTCATAACAGTAATGCCCAAAGTGGATGTGCCGTAATAATGGAAGTAAAAACAGGGGCAGTTAGGGCAATTGCAAATTTTAGTAGAATGTCCAATGGCACCTATTTTGAAGATATAAACCTAGCCATAAGTATAGCCTCCGACCCAGGTAGTACGATGAAACTAGCAAGTGCTATGGCACTTATAGAAGAACAAAAAATTAAATCTCTTGACGACAGTGTAGTTATTAACTATGGGAAAAGAAAGTTTTTTAGCGAAGAGCTTTATGATTCTGACTATCCCTCTTTAAATCAAAAGTTAACTTTTAGGCAGGTATTTGAGAAATCATCTAATGTGGGAATTGCGGGTGCAGTTTACGATCATTTTGCAAATAGACCAATGGATTTTTTGAAATACTTATCTGCATTGAATATGGATAGGCCTCTTGGTATAGAAATTCAAGAAGAAGGGAATATTCTAATTAAAGATCCTAGTAGAAAAGATTGGACTAAAATATCTATGCCTTGGACCTCAATAGGCTATGAGAGCAGGGTTACTCCCATGCAAACCCTTGCCATGTACAATGCTATTGCAAACGATGGCTTTTTTGTAAAACCTTTTTTTGTAGAAAAAATAAGCAGGTTTGGTAAAACTCTTTGGGAATATGAAGCAGAGGTGTCTCAAAAAAGTGTGTGTAGTCCAAGAACTTTAGAAATGCTGAAAGAGCTGCTTGTTGGTGTGGTTCAAAATGGAACCGCCACAAACTTAAAGAACCCTAATTATCAAGTAGCTGGCAAAACTGGTACAGTACAAGTATTGGTAGGAACTAAATACGACAAGGGTTTACATAAAGGCACATTTGTAGGCTATTTCCCTGCCGAAAATCCTCAATACACCTGTATTGTTGTTATCAATGCACCAGCGGGGGGAGAGTATTATGGTGGTAGAATAGCCGGACCGGTTTTTTTAGAGATTGCAGATAAAGTATATGCAGGTAGATACGACCTTCATCCTGTATTGGCAAAACAAAAAGATATACACTTGCCACAAGTAAAATATGGAAACAAAGAGGATATTAAAACAGTTCTTAACGAACTTGGAATAAGCTCTTCTACAAGCAATTCCTCTACGAGTGGAAGCGATTGGGTGCGTTCTTCTACGTCTCAATATTATGTAAACTTAAAAGAGATGGATGAAAATAAAGATCTTGTTCCAGATGTAAGAGGAATGGGTTTGCGAGATGCACTATTTCTTTTAGAAAATTTAGGTTTAAATGTTAGTGTACAAGGATACGGCAAGGTTATTTATCAAAACATAAAACCGGGCTCAAAATTTAATACAGGAGATCAAATATTTATTGAATTAAAATGAAGCAAAGCATCAGCCAAATATTGTCACAATGTACTACCAAGCACACACTTTATGGTGAGAATGCTTTTGTACCAAATGGCCTAGCCTTGTCGAGTAGGGAAGTAGAAGATGGATTTGTTTTTTTTGCGGTTAAAGGCACACAAGTAGATGGGAATAATTTTATTCAGCAAGCGATTGAAAATGGAGCAAAGTGTATTGTTTCTGAAAATGATAATATAGAAAGTAAAAATGTCATTTGGATTCAATGTAAGGAGGTTGCAGAGCTAATGGGAGAGATGGCCTCCGCTTTTTATGGCCACCCTTCCCAAAAACTTAAGCTTGTAGGGGTTACGGGTACAAATGGAAAATCTTCTGTGGTTACTATGCTTTACCAATTGTTTAGTAGTATGGGGCAAACTACAGGCTTGATTTCTACAATTGGATACGTTGTAAATAAAACACATTATTATAGTACCCATACCACCCCAAACTCTATTCGAATAAATGAGTTGTTGGATAAGATGGTTCGTAATGGATGTACTTACTGTTTTATGGAGGTTAGTTCTATAGCGGTTCATCAATCTAGGGTGCATGGTATTCGTTTTGAAGGAGCAGTATTTACAAATTTAACACACGATCATTTAGACTATCATGGTACTTTTTCAGAGTATATACGTTGTAAGAAACTTTGGTTTGATAACCTGTCGGATGAAGCATTTGCACTAGTAAACATAGATGATAAAAATGGCAAGGTGATGGTACAGAATACCAAAGCTTCTGTGTATTCGTATTCTTTGCAAAAGGTTGCCGACTTTAAATCTGCCATTTTGGAAACAGATTTGGCAGGTACCTTGCTCAAGATTGAAGATAAAGAAGTTTGGGTAAGAGTGGTAGGAGAGTTTAATGCATACAATCTAACAGCAGTGTATGGTGTGGCATTTTTATTAGGTTTTGCAGCAGAAGAAATTATAACCAAAATGAGCCTTGTTGCTGGAGCTAAGGGAAGGTTTGAAAGGATCGCAGGGCCCGGCAAGAGAACAGCTATTGTGGATTATGCCCATACCCCAGATGCGCTAGAAAACGTATTGCAAACCATACAAAAAATCAGAACAAGAAATGAAACACTCTTGTGTGTTTTTGGGTGTGGCGGCAACAGAGACAAAGCAAAAAGGCCTATCATGGGAAAAATTGCAGCCAGTTTTTCCGATAGGGTGATTCTTACTTCGGATAATCCTAGAGATGAAATACCTACAGAGATTATACAAGAAATAAAACAAGGTATCGGGATACAAGATTTAAAAAAAGTATTGGAGATAGAAGACAGAAAACAGGCAATACGCGCAGCGGTGGCTTTTTCTAAACCAGGAGACGTGATATTAATAGCAGGAAAGGGACACGAAAACTACCAAGAAATTAAAGGAATTAAAATTGATTTTGACGACATACACGTAGTGTCGGAAGCATTTAAAGAATTAGAGACCAATTAAAAATTATGCTATACTATTTATTTGAATATTTAGACCAATTGGATGTACCTGGAGCAGGGGTAGGACAGTATATCACTTTTAGAACTTCCATGGCAGTTATTGTTTCTCTGCTTATTTCTCTTGTTTTTGGTAAATCCTTGATTTTAGCCTTACAACGAAGACAAGTTGCGGAAACCATTAGGGACCTAGGCCTAGCTGGCGAGGACTCTAAAAAAGGAACCCCTACAATGGGAGGTCTTATAATCCTTGGTGCAATTCTTATTCCTACCTTGTTGTTTGCAAGGCTAAACAATGTATATATTATTCTTATGCTAGTAGCTACGGTTTGGCTTGGCTTAATTGGATTTACAGATGACTATATTAAGGTATTTAAAAAAGACAAAAAAGGATTAGCTGGGAAATTTAAGATATTTGGACAGGTAGGCTTGGGCATAATCATAGGTTCTGGTCTGTATTTTAATGAAAACGTGGTATCAAGGCAACAAATTCCTTATGAGCAAGTTATGAAACAGGGAATGGATACAACTACACTGCAAAGTACTTTCCTAAATGGCCAAAAAGTATTTTATAAAACAGAAAAATCTACCAAAACAAACATTCCATTTTTGAAAAATAGCGAATTTGATTACGCTAGTTTGTTAAAGTTCATAGGTCCAAATTACCAGCAGTATGCTTGGATAGTGTTTATACTGATGACAATTTTTATTATCACGGCGGTTTCTAATGGTGCAAATATTACCGATGGAATAGACGGGCTTGCGGCAGGAACCTCTGCAATAATAGGACTAACCCTAGGGGTTTTGGCATATATCTCTGGAAGTGTAATTTTTGCAAACTACCTAAACATAATGTACATCCCCAATTTGGGAGAATTGTTGGTTTTTGCAGGTGCTTTTGTAGGTGCTTGTATTGGATTCTTGTGGTACAATTCTTTTCCTGCCCAGGTTTTTATGGGCGATACAGGAAGTCTTTCTTTGGGTGGGATTATCGCTGTTTTTGCCATCATGATTCGCAAAGAACTATTGTTACCCATTTTGTGTGGAATCTTTTTAGTAGAAAACCTAAGTGTAATCATACAGGTGTTTTACTTTAAGTATACCAAGAAAAAATACGGCGAAGGCAGAAGAGTTTTCTTAATGTCACCAATTCACCACCATTATCAAAAGAGGGGTTTTCATGAGGCAAAGATTGTCACCCGTTTTTGGATTATAGGCATTTTGTTAGCTGTGTTAACCATCATAACTTTAAAGATAAGATAATGAAACAATTTGATTTGGTAATATTAGGTGGAGGAGAAAGCGGCGTAGGTTGTGCTTTGCTTGCTATTGCCAATGGATACTCGGTATTGCTTTCGGATGCAGGTATGCTAAAGCCAAAATACGCTCAGGAACTTAGGGAAGCTGGAATTTATTGGGAACAAGGTGGCCATACAGAAGAATGGATTTTAGGAGCAAAAGAAGTGATTAAAAGTCCTGGAATACCACACAAATCAGAGATAGTTAAAAAAATTGCTGCAAGTGGTATACCCATACTTTCTGAATTGGATTTTGCGCAGCGATACAGTAAGGCATACACTATAGCCATAACTGGAACAAATGGGAAAACAACAACTACCAGTATGGTTTATGATTTACTTAAAAATGCAAATTTTAATGTAGCCCTAGGTGGAAATATTGGAATAAGCTATGCTAGACAAGTTGCCGTAAAAGACCCCGAATGTATGGTATTGGAAGTAAGTAGTTTTCAGCTAGACGATTGTAAGAGTTTTAAGCCCAATATAGCGGTGCTTACAAATATAACACCCGACCATTTAGACCGCTACAATTACAACTATACGGAATACATTCAAGCGAAGTTTAAAATAGGCCAGAATATGGATGAAAATGGATTCTTTATTTACTGCGAGGACGACAAAGACACCAAAGATTTTTTAAGCTTTTTGCCTAAAAATGTAAACAAAGAGCCGTTTAGTTACTACAAAACGCTAGACCACGGCGCTAGCATACAAAATGAATTAATGACCTTATACGACACCAATAGAAAAATATACATGACTATGAACATACAAAATTTTGCCCTTAGGGGTATTCACAATGCCTACAATTCTATGGCAGCTGCAGTAGTGGGCTCTTCCTTAGGAATTAAAAAAGAAACAATTAGAGAAAGTTTGGCAAACTTTACCAATGTAGAACACCGCTTAGAGTTTGTAGCCAAAGTTGGCGGAGTGGAATACATTAACGACTCTAAGGCAACAAATGTAAACGCAGCCTGGTATGCCTTAGAAAGCATGCAGCAGCCTGTAATTTGGATAGCAGGCGGGGTAGACAAAGGAAACGACTACGAATTGCTTGCGGATTTGGTAAAAGACAAAGTAAAAATGATTGTTTGCCTAGGGGTAGACAACTCTAAAATTCACCAGGCATTTGGCAAACATGTAGATTTAATCTTAAATACCATGTCGGCAGAAGAAGCTGTAAAAACAGCGCATAGGTTTGCAAACAATGGCGACGTGGTTCTGCTTTCTCCTGCATGTGCAAGTTTCGATCTTTTTTTAAATTACCAAGAAAGGGGTAGTTTATTCAAACAAGCTGTCGCTAATTTATAATTCTTATATCGTATAAATGCCATTTACTGCATTATTTAAAAACCTAAGAGGAGACCGATGGATTTGGTTTGCAATTATAGTGCTTTCGCTAGCAGGAGTTGTAGCTGTATATTCTTCTACATCTACATTAGCTTTTGCTAAGCAACAAGGTAGAACAGAGTATTATTTGATCAAACATCTCAGTTTTTTAGTAGTAGGTTTTTTTCTAATGTATATTTTCCATTTACTCGATTTTAGGTATTTTTCTAAATCTGCAAAATGGTTGATTTGGCCATCTTTAGCCTTGCTTTTTGTAACTATTTTTTTAGGAAATGACATAAATGATGCGAAAAGAACCCTAACTATTCCCTTTGTTGGAATTAGTTTTCAGACCTCAGACTTGGCTAGGTTTGCATTGATGTTATATATTTCAAGGTTTTTGTCTCGAAACCAAGAAAAACTGGATTCTTGGAAACCTTATTTATGGATAATTTTTGTAGTAGGGATTACCTGTGTGCTTATTTTACCCGAAAACCTTTCTACTTCTTTGGTTCTATTTGCTACCAGTTTTGGTTTGTTTTTTATAGGCAATGTAAGACTTAAGCATTTGGCTGTAACAGCTGCTGCTGCTATTGTATTGGCTTCCATTGGGTATTTTTATTTAACCTTAGCTCCAGACAGTATGCTGCCGCCAGGAAGGGCACGCACCTGGAAGGCAAGAATTGAAAACTTTAAGGGTGGAGAAGGAGAGGACTCATACCAAACGGTACAAGCCAAAGTAGCGGTGGCTTCTGGTGGTATTTTTGGAAGAGGTCCCGGAAAGAGTATACAGAAAAATACGCTACCTCATCCGTATTCGGACTTTGTGTTTGCCATAATTATAGAAGAATATGGCTTGTTTGGCGGGATAATAGTGGCTTCTATGTTCATATTGTTGTTGGTTAGGTCTATCAAGCTAGTTGTTCGGTCTCCGCGAGCTTTCGGCGCTTTTTTAGCTGTAGGGCTCAGTTTTATGTTAGTGTTTCAAGCCCTTATTCACATGGGTGTAGCGGTAAGCATGTTGCCCGTAACCGGTCTTACCTTGCCTTTGGTGAGTATGGGTGGAACTTCGCTTATATTTACTAGTTTGGCCTTTGGCGTTATACTTAGTGTAAGCAGAACTATAGAAGAAGCAGAAGAGAAGTCAAATACTGAGGAGGCAACGAAAGAAAAACCGCAAGAGGCTAGTGTAGAGTAAAACCTGTAAGGTTTTTATCGGCGTAGATTAATAAACTAAAGACTTTATTATATGAGATATTCTTTGATAATTTTTGTTGGGATTCTCCTAACTAGTTTAACAAATAAAAGCAGAAACAGCCGTACTCCGCCTGGCACAAAATATATTAAAATGCTTGGATATTCTGTAGACAAGAAAGAGTTGAGCATAGAGGATTGGAGAGAATTTTATTGGTACACCAAAAATAAGGAAGGAGATTCTGCTGCAAAATTTTGTCTTCCAGATACTGCAGCTATAACTCGTTACTACGGCAGAAGTGTTTACAACAGTACAAATAAAAAAGATGTTAACCTGCCGATAGTAGGAGTATCAATTTCCCAAATTGAACAATATTGTAAGTTTAGAAGTGAGGCAGTAAGAATAGGGGATAAATTTAAAAACTCAACTGTAACATACTATCCGCTTGATTCCGCAATGTTTAATTTTCTTAGTAGTTCAAATACTAAAAAAGGGAATAATAAAATCTCCTCAAAGGTTGCTGAAATCATATCATACAATGGAGTATATAAAGTGACAGAGAGAGGCGTTCTTGTAGACTACAAGGATTATAAAAAGGGATATGGTTTTAGATGTATTGCAAAATACGAGAAACTGTATGGTTTTAATTGGTAATAATCCAACACAGATTGGGTTTTTAGTTTATCTACCCAATTTCCCCAAAGCCTCTTTCAAACGCTCCAGTTTGCTCTCAGCATCGGCTTGTTTTCCCAAACCCAGCGGGTTTGTATGTTTATAGAAAAAAGCAAATCGTGTCAAATATACGACCCGTATTCGGGTCGAAGGGCAGCTGCGGATTTTTATTCTATAAACATGAAACCCTAGCGGGATTAAATTCATGCATTTTAGAATCCTTCACCCTCCCAACTTCCCCAAAGGAATTTTTCAAACTTTTCAATTTGTTTTCAGCATTGGCTTGTTTTTGGAGATATTTTTCTACGATGACGGTTTTTGCATTGGATACAAACCTAAAATTTAATTGTGTAATTAAATGATGGTATTATTGGAAATAATGTCAGATACTGTAGAGTGTACTCCATGCTATTATCAGACTCCATAAACAATATTGAATAAACATTTTGCCTCATGTAAGCATTATAAACATGAAAATTAATAAACTGCTTAATACTTCCTTTATTTTTGAAGCTATATTGAACCCCTATATCCAACTTATGAAACAAGGGCAACCTTTCCTCGTTTCTTTCTGAATAAACAGGTGCTCCCGATTGATGTAATTTAAATAATGGAACAGTGGTTGGTCTTCCGCTTTGAAGTGAAAATGTACTTGTAATGTTTAATCTTTTATACTTAAAACTATGTATTAGATTTAAATTATGAGGACGGTCATAGTTGGAAGGATAAAGAAGTCCACTATTCACTAAATCATTTTGCATGAAAGTTCTGGAAAAAGTATATGATGCACTAATAGTTTGCTTTTTCTTTATTATAATATTTACGATGTTTTCTATGCCATAACTCTGGTGATTCATAACTGTTATATTTTCAAAGCTATTTATAGGATTTCCATGTAGTTGAATATAGTCAAGACTATTTCTGAAATTTCTGTAATAAATATTGCTTTTATACTGTATCGTTTTTTTTGAATTTGAAAAATTCGATCCAATAGTAAATTCCTCTATTATTTGAGGTGCATACCTTTCATTTGAAAGAAATCTATAATCATCTGGTATGGGAAATAAGTTATTGTATAAAGAGTGGATAGGGTTTATGAAATTGTTGTAACCTATATTAAACTGAAAATTGTTTAAAGAATAGGATACATTAAGTCTTTTCTCTAAGAAAGCTTGATTGATTTGAAATAAGTATGAACCTCTTATACTTCCATAATATTCAATTTTATCCTTTTTGAACTTTATTTCAGAAAATAAAGAAGAGATTGCAAGACTTTTTTGATAATCATTGATAGTATCTAATATATTTTTATTGGTATGGGTTTGGTTTTCAATGCCAGCAGCAATTTCAATTCTACTGTTTAATTTCTTTTTTGCTTTATACGTTAGGTTATATTCATTAAACACATTGTTGAGGTTATAGTTCTCATAAAGATTGGTAGAGCGTCCACTTTGTTGAGATTTATAAAAAGAGCTAACCAAATGTTCAACACCGTTATTTGTATGATAAGAATACTGCCCTGAAAATGCCATGAATTTCCAAAAACTACTATCGTTAACTAACAAACCAAAACCATAATCATTATTTGCTATATCTCGGTTTTGAGTGTAAATAAATGATATACTTGATTTGTTGTTGATTTGATACTTTGTTTTGACCAATAAATCAAAAAAGTTTGTTAATAAAGGGAAGTAGTTATTGTATTGAGTGTTAAAAATTGACTTACGATAGTTTACAAAAACCCCAAGTTTGTTTTTTATTAGTTTTAGATTTGTATTACCGGAAATAAAAAAAGGATTTACCATAATCTCACCATGATTTTTATTTACGATAGGGTCTTTCAACCAAAATTTGATAAAACTAGAACCCCTTGCACCATATTCAGAAGGAATTTGATTATCGTAATAATCAATATGTCTGATAATATTCAGATTATAAAAACTAAACAAACCAAAACTATGAGAAAGGTTTGGTGTAGGAATATTATCCATATAAATTACAGTATTGTATGCGCTTGCTCCTCTAATAAATAAATTTGAATTCATTTCTTGAGCAGTTGAAATTCCTGGTAATGTTTTTAATAAGTGAATAGGGTCTGACGTACTTAGTGGCAGGTTAATAGTTTCTAATGTTTTTTGTGGTATCCCAATGTGTGTTGAATGAATCATTATAAGATCTCTTTTAGATGTAACTGTAACAGGCTTTAATATATTACTCCTTTCTATTGAAAAATGAATCAACGTATCTGATTGTATTTCAATATTCCTACTTGTAATAAAATTGTTATTCTCATCATATAAATTGATTAGATGAAAACCCTTGTCCGAAAATAACTGAAAATGACCTGAAGAATTAGTTTTGTAACTTATCGAATTGATTATTAATTCTATGTCTGCGCAAGGCTGATTATTGTGTTTTTCATTTACCAAAATTGTAACATTAACTTGTTGCCCAATACTTTCTGATATAATTAGAAAGATAAAAATCAAAAACAAATTTTTCATGGCAGATTAATAATAATGGTATCTGATTGTCCGAAATATTCATAGTTCTTTTTATCCTCATAGAATTCTGACACACCAGTTATTTTATTCCTATATCTAACAGCAAAATCCAATACATACTTTTGATCTAATTTGCAGGGAGTTTGTGAAAAGTGGTGATCGAAATAGTCTTGAAAACCAAGAATTCCATTAGTCTTTAAATTGGTATTATAATTAAAAGCTACTATATGCTTGTTTGGGGTTTGAGTCCTAACATTGGTTATCTCAAATTTGCTTGAGTCAAGTGGCTGGTTGTTCTGAAATATTTTGAAATGTAAAACCCCATCTATTTGTATAATATTTTCTAATTTGACATCTCTATATATGTTGTATGTGAATAAGTTGCCATAGTTTATATCTTTCTTGTAATCAAATATTATTGGGTTGCCAACATATAATGGTTCAACCGATTTAACATGGTTTGTTTGTAATTGAAAATTATTTTCGAAATCTTTTTTATGAGTTTGATACAATACATACTTTTCATATTGATTGCTGCTCCATGTGAATGGTTTATGACATGTTATATTGTTAATGTATCGAACCTTATTACTACTTTCTATTTGTTTTAAAGCAGGGGGCCAAAGCCTTACCGAGATATTATCTGAAACTAAATCCAATAATTTACCTCCAATTCCTCTTGTTAGTATCTGAAATAAGTCATCCCATGAATTGTTATTTGTTAAATTTGAATTAGGTCCAAGATAATAACCATAGTTTATTGCACTAGTGTTAATACTATAACTATTTCCAGTTTCATAGATATTATCAGAAATTAATTTTTCATCATATTCAGGTAATTGTTTTTTAAATTCATGCCATTTATTTTCGGTTTTTCTTTTCCATTTAACATGATAACTAACACCTGGTTTTCCTATTATTGTATTGAATTGACCATTTGATAATTTTTCATACTCGCCCAAACTGGATCTTAATTCTAATTCATAATCAGAATACGATATAGGAGAAGAACCAGATAGATTCATTCTAAATAATTTAAAAACAGGGGGCTGTTCATTTATTACAACCCCCATTAAAAAGTAGTATTCCTTTCCCTCTCTATCTAATTCTTTAGTGCAATTTGAGTAAATTAAAACAAGTAGAATCGAAACGAGATAGATATGTTTTTTATTATTTGTACGCAAGTTTTATTTGAATTTCATTTAGTCCGGGTGATGTAACTGTATTATCATACGACTTGGGTCACTTGGGTCAACTGTCCAGTTTGCAGAACTAGCTTCAATATGAATAATCCCTCCTTGATTAAAGCTTCCGCCTTTATGAAAAGTCCCTGCGTTGCCAAGAGAAGCTGTCCACCAATCGTATGATGGTAAAATTGGATTGCCATAGTTTTCCATAAGAGGATTTATTTACAACAAAAATACAATTTAAAATCTGATTGATTCAATTTTTGCCAATATTAGAATTTTAACCAAACAGAATTTAAGCCCTCCCAACTTCCCCAGCTCCTCTTTCAAACTCTCCAATTTACTTTCGGCATCGATTTGTTTTTTGGGTTCTTTTTAATCTTAAATCTACATATTTAGCTAGTTACGAAGATTGTATTCTGCAAATTTGGCTTAATATGTAGATTAGTATTTTAGTGCATCAATTCACTCAAGGGTACATAGTAATCAATTACTTCTAATGAATATTCGTTTTCAATGATGTTTTCATTTGTAATCATTGTATTGAACAACATCTTTTTGGTTTGGGTTTCTTCTCTAAACGCTGCTTTTCTCATCTTTATTTCTTCCGCATATTTTTTAGTGATTTCGAAATTGCTTTCATAAAATTTACACTCACATAAATTGATGGCCGCATCTTTTCGGTCTATGATCAAATCAATTTGAAATCCGTATTTTGAATTTTTACTTCTAAAATAACTGGCATTTTCTGAATATACATTTCGGATTCCTAATGCGTTCTTGATTTCATCAATATGTTTCAAGCAGAGAGATTCAAAGGCAAGTCCTTTCCATATTTTGTATTTTTGAGATTGCGCTATGGTTTGCCAAATGGCAGCTTCTTTATGGGTGTTTCCTTTCATAAAGCGATGGTAAAAAACAGAAAACTCATCAGCCAATTTGTAAATACTTTCTCTCTTTTTGTTCCCAAAAGGATGGTATGTGTAAACAAAGTCGGTTAATAACAAATCATTTATAGCCCTGTTAAAGTTTCCGCCTGCACTTATTTTGGTTTTTTCTATTATCTCATTTCTTGTAAGCCCTTTTTGCGACATGGCCAATGCTTGTACTATGGCTTCGTGGTACTCCCAATTATCAAAAAGAGCTTTATACAAGTTATGGTACTCATTTTTTAAGATTCCACTTTCTTCAAAACATAAGCGTTCTATGGCTTTACTTGGGCTCTCTCCCTTATTTATTTGTTCCAAATAATATGGCAAGCCTCCCAAAGCCATATAAATCTCTGCAATTCCCGTGTTGGTAAATTGTATGTTTTTAGATTTGAAAAAAAGTTTGGTTTCGGCTAGGGTAAAAGGTGTTAAATGAATAGGAGTAGTTACTCTATTATGAAAGCCCCCTTTGTCATTGATTATTTTGTTGGTTATCCAAGAAGTTGCAGAACCACAAACCACCAGAATAAAATGTTTTTCGTTTGAAAGGTAGTCGTTCCACAGATTGGCCAAAAGTTGAATAAAACCAGATTTTGCGGTAGCAATCCAAGGCAACTCATCAATAAAAATAACTTGCTTTTTAGTTTTGGGTAAGGATTTAAGATACGTTTTTAGCAAGATAAACGCCTCTTGCCAGTTTTTAACCGAACCATGTGCTTGAGCGTTTTTCCCTTGACACTCGTTTAGTTTTTGAATAAAATTTGTGAGTTGAACACGCATTGTTCCATTTTGAATCCCAGTAATGGAAAAACAAAACTGTTGACTATATATTTCCCGAACGATGTATGTTTTCCCCACTCTTCTTCTGCCGGTTATGGCAATAAACGAGGATTTTTTGAGCTTCAAAGCATCCTGCATTATTCGGTTTTGTTCTCTTCTTCCTATCATTTATAATTGGATTTATCTGTGCAAATGTATGAGATAAATCCAAATATAAAAATAGATAATTGGATTTATATAGCTAACATGTAGGGATAAATCCGGTTATGGAAGTGTGGGATGGGTAATTAGACAGTTGAATATTTCGCCTATGATGGTGCTTGCATTGTTCATACGGTGTATGCATTGCATTAAAGCAGGTAAGAACACCGAATGTATGGGACTATGGCGGAGAACTAAGAATATATAATTAGATTTATCTCTCTAAATAATAGAGATAAATCCAATTATAGAAGCATGAAACAGATTATAATATGATTGATTGTTTTGCCCATGTTGGTTCTTGTGCCGTCTAAACAGAATGATTAATAAGCAGAATCCTTCATCCTCACAACTTCCTCAAAGCTTCTTTCAAACTTTCCAATTTGCTTTCTGCATACGATTGTTTTCCCAAACCCAGCGGGTTTGTATGTTTATAGAAAATGTCATTTACAATATACCATGCGACCCGTATTCGGGTCGCACAAATGCGGCCAGAATTTTTTCTGTAAACATGTAATCCCTAGCGGGATTTGATTCGCACATTTTATATCCTCACCCTCACAACTTCCCCAAAGCTTCTTTCAAACTTTCCAATTTGCTTTCTGCATCGGCTTGTTTTTGGCGTTCTTTTTCTACGATGTCGGGTTTGGCGTTGGCTACAAATCGCTCGTTGCTGAGTTTGGCACTTACGCTTTTCAGAAATCCTTCTAAATAGGCAATCTCTTTTTGTAAGTTTTCTTTTTCTTCTTCAGGGTCTAGAAAAGCTTCCATAGAAACGGCTACCTCGTCTGTTTCTACCAAAAATACCGCTGCATTTTCTGGAAAAGTTTGGTTCATCTCCATGTTTTCTATACCCGCTAGTTTTTGGATTATCAAGGCAAAGTCTTGGTAGTGCTGTCCGTTTTTGGTTTTTATCACAATATTCAAAGGCTCTTTAGCAGCAATTCCTTTGGCATTGCGCAAGTTGCGTATTTCTGAAATAAGTTTCAACGCTCTGTTGTCTTGCTTGCCAACCTCTTGTTGTATGGCAGGGTAGTCACTCACAATCAAAGCCTTTTCTGGGTTGTTGTGGTGCAACGCATGGTAAATTTCTTCGGTAATAAAAGGCATAAAGGGGTGCAATAGTGCCAATAGTTTTCCGAAAAACTCCAAGGCTTGCTCTTTGGCTTGCGGGGCTATACCGTCTCCGTATTTGGGTTTAATCATTTCCAAATATTGGGAACAGAAATCATCCCAAATTAGCTTGTAGATGTTCATTAAGGCATCAGAAAGTCTGTATCCTTCAAACGTTTGGTGAACTTCGTTTACCGCTTGTTTGTATTGGGTCTCAAACCATTTCGCAGCTACGCTATTGGACTGTTGAATGATGTCAGAAGGGTTCTTTTCAATCTGCCAACCCTCTATGAGTTTGTATGCGTTCCATAATTTGTTACAGAAATTTCTTCCTTGTTCTACTAGGGATTCATCAAACAAAATATCGTTACCCGCAGGGGCAGAAAGCAAAATTCCCATTCGTGTTCCATCTGCACCATATTGGGCTATCAAATCCAAAGGGTCAGGGCTATTGCCAAGGGATTTAGACATTTTACGCCTTTGCTTGTCGCGTACTATGCCGGTGAAATATACATTCTTGAAAGGTTTTTGTCCTGCAAACTCGTAGCCGGCCATTACCATTCTAGCCACCCAAAAGAAAATAATATCGGGCCCAGTAACTAGGTCGCTTGTAGGGTAGTAGTAAGCAAAATCCTTGCTGTCTTTTTCAAAACCATTAAACACAGAAATAGGCCACAACCAACTCGAAAACCAAGTGTCCAATACATCTTCGTCTTGAGAAAGGCTTGCGGATTTAACAAATTTTTGTGTATAAGCTTCCTGTGCTTTGGCTTCAGTTTCAGCCACCACAAAATTACCATCCGCATCAAACCAAGCAGGGATTCTATGTCCCCACCACAATTGGCGGCTTATGTTCCAATCTTTTATGTTTTCTATCCAATGTCGGTAGGTGTTTTTGAATTTTTCAGGGAAAAAGGCAATCTCGTCATTCATTACTGATGTAAGCACTTGCGGGTTTCGTTCCATAAACTTTTGCATGTCCAAAAACCATTGGGTGCTAATGCGGGGTTCAATCACTGCGCCTGTACGCTCACTGTGGCCTATGCTGTTTACTATGTTTTTAACTTCCACCAACTGCTCATTGGCTTTTAAGTCCTTTACAACTTCTTTGCGTGCTTCAAATCGGTCCATGCCATGGTAGCGCAGGGATTCAAATTTGATTTTTCCACTTTCGTCTAGTATTTCAACACTTTCTAAATTGTGTTTTTTGCCAAGGTTATAGTCGTTTAGGTCGTGGGCAGGTGTAACCTTCAAGCAACCTGTTCCAAATTCTCTGTCTACATATTCGTCTGCAATAATGGGTATTTCTCTTCCCACCAAAGGAACGATAGCTGTTTTGCCTATCAAATGTGTGTATCGTTCATCCTCAGGATGCACACAAATGGCAGTATCACCCAGCAGCGTTTCCGGACGGGTGGTAGCAATCACCAAGAAATCTTGTGTTCCTGCAATTTGGTATTTGATGCTATACAGAGCCGCATTGTTTTCCTTGTAAATTACCTCTTCATCGCTCAGGGTAGTTTTCCCTTCCGGGTCCCAGTTTACCATTTTGGTATCGCGGTAAATCAGCCCTTTTTCAAACAAATCAACAAAGGAGTGAATCACAGCTTTGCTCAAATCCTCTTCCATGGTAAAGCGAGTTCTATTCCAATCGCAACTTGCCCCTAGTTTTTTTAGCTGTTCTAAAATTATTCCGCCATATTTTTCTTTCCAATCCCAGGCATGAGAAAGGAACTCGTCTCTGCTAATGTCTTTTTTGTTAATGCCTTTTTTTTTGAGCATGTTCACCACTTTGGCTTCTGTGGCAATAGATGCGTGGTCTGTACCCGGCACCCAGCAAGCGTTTTTGCCTTGCATGCGAGCCTTGCGAATCAGCACATCTTGGATGGTATTGTTAAGCATGTGCCCCATGTGCAACACTCCTGTAACATTAGGCGGAGGAATGACGATGGTGTAAGGTTCTCTTTGGTCTGGGTAAGAATTGAAATATCCTTTTTCCATCCAATAGGCGTACCATTTGTCTTCTACATTCGAAGGCGCATAATGCTTGTTGTTGCTTTCCATAAGGTTGCAAAAATATTAAATTTTGAACGAGAAATTACGGAAAGTTTAACCCAAATTCAGTATTACAAAATTCTAATGCTGAAATGACGAANNAAATTGCTTTTTGAGTAATTTTTTGACAGAGTTAACCCCGACAAAATCTTTGATTTTCGTCAGCCCAAAGGGCAAAATATGCTAATGCGTATTTTGGGTTTAAAGAGTTTCTTTAGAGGGAAGGAGTATTAGGCAGGGAGTCTTTTTCTGCGATAATCAATTCAAAGTATTGAGGTTCTATATCTGTGATTTCTTCCGTAGTAATTCCATATTCGTCTGTTGTAAGTTCTACTCTGCTACCATAGGTAGTTACCTTCAAAACACCCTTGCTGATTTTTTCAAATTTTGCTGGTTCCATGCACCTATAAAAATCATAAGTATGTAAATTTACCCATTTCCCATTTACTACGCTAAGCACAGAAAAATTGGACCAACAACTAGTAAACCAATCTGGGAAAAACACCATTTCTTTAATTCCATCTTCATTTATATCTTCTATAAATTGAATTTCGCCTCCTATGCTATTTTCAAAGATTAGTTCTCCCAAATTCTTACTACCAAAGTTTATTTTAGTAATACAAGGTTCGATACAATCTGCCATGCCATCATCCGAAGTCATAATTTCTGGTGCAATTACAAAACAAGTGTCACTAATTCCATCATTGTCTATATCCTCCACTAAAGTATAGGAGAGAGTTTTGTTAGTATTATTTTCTTCTTCGTTTTTTGATCCTTGTTTAGTAACATTGTTTTGGGTACAAGAGGTCCATAAGGCTATAAGGCTTAAAAACCCTAAAAGAATGTAGTTAAAGTATGTTTTTTTCATGGTTATTTAACCCTTAAAGATTTGCCAACTCTAAGTGTAGAACTAGGTTTTAATCCGTTTAAAGAACATAGGGAGCTAACGGTAGTTCCATGTTTTTTTGCAATTACACCTAGGGTGTCGCCGTTTCTTATGGTATAGTATTTTGCATTAGAGCTAGCTACAGGATTTCTAGACTTTTTATAATTTAGATAGTTAAACAATTTAGAGTCTATGGTAAGTTCATCGTTTACTATACATTGGGCTTGAACATCCAATAAGTTTTCGGGATCAAAAGCTATTCCTTTGTATCTTACTTCAAAGTGTAAATGAGGGCCGGTAGATCTCCCTGTATTTCCTCCTAGGCCTATGCAGTCGCCAGATTTAATAATATCACCTGGAACAACATTTCGGCTACTAAGGTGGGCATATAAGGTTTCCAAACCATTAAAATGCCTTACTACAACAAAATGTCCAAAAGAGCTGCTATAGGTAGAGATACGAACCATTCCATCGAACATATTAAGTACTGAATCGCCAATGTTTACGTCAAAATCTATTCCTTTATGGTGCCTTCCCCATCTCGGGCCGAAAGAAGATGTTTTGTATAAGCTTTTTAGCGGAAGCGAATGGGTTTCATTAGGGTCTATAAAAAGGCAAAGAGGAAAGTCGTATGTAAGTTCTTTTAAGTCAAAATTATAGGGGTCTACAGTGGCAGTATCCCAATCCATAAAGAAGTCTTCTACCGGCGACCAACGTAACAAATCTAAAATAGGGTCGTTTTCGCTTATCAAATTGTTTCTGTAGGTTGCAGAGTCTATTTTTTCTTCGAATGGATTTGAATTGGAGGGAATACTGTCGGAAAATTTGCTTTGTCGCAATTGGTTTTGCAACTGCAACCACGATAAATATACCTGATGCCCTGTGGTATCTACCATTTTAGCGTGCAGATAGCTAGGTATAAGTGTGTAAGTAAAAAAGATAAGTAAAAACTTAAGAAGGAATAGTCTGAAGGATTTTTTGTGCATTCTCTTTGTCTATATTCAGTTGTGCTTTAAGTGCGTCCAAAGAGTCGAATTTTATTTCTTCTCTTAATTTTGCCACTAGATTCACGTCTATGGTTAAATTGTATATGTTTTCTGCAAAATTAAAGATATTGGCTTCAATTGAAAAACCTTTCGACAAAATAGTTGGATTGTTGCCAATATTGACCATTGCGTCGAATTTTTTATCTCTTACTTGAACTATTGCAGCGTAAACTCCGTTTTGAGGGATTAGTTTTTTAGGGTTTCCAACCAACACATTTGCTGTAGGGAAACCTATTTTGGCACCCAATTGTAGGCCTTTTACAACTGTACCTTTCAAAAGGTATGGTCTTCCAAGTAGTTTTATAGCAGTTTGTAACTCTCCTTCTTGCAAGGATTTTCTTATATTCGTGGAACTAATGGTAAACTCATCTAATTCGTGTTTAGAAATTTGCTGTAGACCGAAACCATGTTCCTTGCTTAAGGATTCTAAAAGGGCATAGTCGCCAGTTCTGTTTTTCCCAAATCTATGGTCGTACCCAACCACAAGGGTATGCAAACCCAGTTTTTTTACCAGCATATCTTCCACAAAATCTTCTGGCTTGCTTTGTGCAAATTCTTCTGTAAATGGGATTAAGACCAAATTATCAAGACCTGCTTCTTCCAGTAGGGTAATTTTTTCATCAATAGTAGAGAGTAGCTTTAGCTCTTTAGTATGGGTATGTAGTACATGCCTTGGATGAGGAAAAAAAGTCATTAGAACTGTTGTGCCACCAATTGAATTTGCAATTTCTTTTAACCTTTGAATTATGAGTTTATGCCCGGCATGCACCCCATCGAAAGTGCCTTGGGTTATTACAGCTTTATGAAAAGGGTGGGGAGGGACTCCGTTAAAAACTTTCATTTTTTACTTTTTCTTCAAATGCTTCCAAGGTAAAAGCCTGCTTTACATCATATTCTCCTATTTTGGTTCTTCTTAGCTCTGCCAAATAGCCGCCTACTCCCAGTTTCTGACCTATGTCGTTTGCAAGGCTGCGAATATAAGTGCCTTTGCTACATTCTATCTTAAAGCTAACGAGGGGGTAGTTTATTTCTGTAATTGCAAAGCTATATACGTTTATTTTTCTTGATTTTAATTCCAATTCTTTCCCTTCCCTGGCAAAGTTATACGCTCTCTCGCCTCCTACCTTAATGGCAGAATATATAGGTGGTACTTGGTCTATTTCTCCTTCGAAACTTTTGGCTGCTGCCATTATTTCTTCAGTTGAAGGAATGTGGCTCGAACTAGTAAATACAGGTTCTGTTTCCAGGTCAAAAGAAGGAGTTGTTGCACCTAGAAAAATTTTTCCTTCATACACTTTTGTTTGGGCTTGTATTCCTTCTATAATCTTGGTTGCCTTGCCTGTGCATAAAATCACAAGTCCTGAGGCTAGCGGATCTAAGGTGCCTGCGTGTCCAGTTTTTTTGCCTTTAAGTAGGTAGCGTACTTTTTTTACTGCTCCAAAGGAGGTAAGTTTAAGAGGTTTGTCAATCAAAATCAAACCATCTTCGTGCAAATTGTTTACGGGGAAATCCAAAATTCTTGTTGTTTATTGTACTATAAATGAACCGCCCAATACTTCTTGGTTCTGAATGATTTGGTAAAAATAGGTGCCTTTGGCGAAGTTTTGAACAGGCATATCGAATCTGTATCTGCCTTTGTCTGGTTTGTGAATCCATTTTTCAGAAACTATTTGTCCCATATTGTTTTGTACTTTTATTTGAATGTCTTCTTTGGAAACCACTTCAAATTGTAGTTGAATTAACTCATTGGCAGGATTAGGGAAAGCTAAAACCTGGTTTTTTACAAAATCTACTTGTTGCAATCCTACGTGCATGTCGTTTATTCTAACTTTGGAAACCCAAGTAGCATTTCTATCAAAGTTATTGCCAAAAGAGCCTCCTATCCAAAACACTCCTGGGTTTGCATAGTCTCTTTGTATGGAGGTATAATCTCCCCATCTTTCCATAGTGTCTGCCAAGAAAGAATTGATTATCCCGTCGCCTTTTTTTGTCATTAAAATATTGCTGTATTGGGAATTGTTGTTGAAATATACAACAGAGGTACCCGGGAATTGGGTTTCGGAACTATGCGAAAAAGTGAGCATGGCATTGTTGTTCCATCCTCCATCGCCTGCGTAGGCTATGGTAGGATAGGCATAGTCCATAGTGTCTGAACCCAACACACTGCTTTCTATACTTGGGTTTGCAGAAAACACATTCTTTATTGTACTATGTAGTATGGCACTTCTTTGGTTGTTAAAATTTCTAGTAGTTTGTACAAACTGCATGTTGCCTGCATGGAAAAACCCTCCAAGTACACGTGCGTCATTGGTTTGTAGCCTAAATCCAGGTCTGTTTTGGAGTGCATCGGGTGGCATACCATAGGTCTTGTTGTTTATAAGAACCTTTAGTTTGTATTCTATGCTGGGGTCAGAAAAGTTAGAAGTAATTTGGTGAAAAAAAACCGTATCGTTTTGAACATCACCAGGCCTAACGGAAAGAAAAAACATGCCTTTACCCATAAGTTCGTAGCCTGCAGGGATGGGGCAAATACTCCAAATTGGCCTGTCTTCAAAAAGTATTCCGTGTACTAGGTTTGCCTGCAAACTATCGCCTTGGTAGCCACCATTTTTAGCAATTTGCCAAATTATAGATTGGGTAAAACCATCTTTCCAGTCGGTACTATCTTTCAGAATATTTAGGGTAAGGTATAGGTCTTCTTTTGATTGGGCGATAATTGGATAATCGGACCACGTTTTGCCACCAAATGGATTTCCATTTACCTGATATACATTCCATCCATCTACAGGGTTTTCATTTTTAGAAAATGCGATTATGGCTCTTGTATCACTGCTCTCAGAACCTTCCAAATAAACTAAGATAAAGCGGTTGTTTTCTGGGTCGTAAATTACTTTGGGGTCATAAGATCGGTCTAGGGTTGGGATACTGCCTCCGGGGTTAGACTGTTCTACTGCTCTTGGGAAAAATTCCAAACTCCAGTTTTTTAGAAAAAGGCCAGTGTCGTTATACACCCTTACAAAAGAATTCATTACACTTACTACCCAGCCGTTTTTCGACACTGCAACATTGTTGTCGTTAGGTATTCCTGCACTTAATGCCCCTAAAAATCCTTTTTCGATTACAGGCTCTATTGCGTTTCTTCTGGTATTTATAGGTTGGCTATGAGTGCTCTGTGTGCTTGTAGCACGCATGTTGTTTGCATATTGTTTGTTGGTGTTCGTTGCCTGCACCGGTTTGGGCATGGCATTGTCTATTTTATAAAGGGTATTTTCAGCAGGAACTTTCATTTCCCTAGGTTCAAAGGTATTGACCTTGCCAATTTTTATATTTTTGGTAATTTCATACTTCAGCCCAGGTACATTTTGTGCATGCATACTTAAGGGCAGTATAAACAAGCCCGCTAGGCCGAGTATTTTGTATGTGTTTTTTATCAGATAGGGTTTCATTGTTTTATTTTTTAAGGCATCCAAAAGTAAAAAAATATTTTTAAAGCTTAATAATTTCTGTAATAAACAGGATAATGAACAAAATATAATTGAGATTTAGTCCTTTTTTCTTTTACATGAAATACGAATACGCCAGAGAAATATTTATCGAAAATAATATTATCCGGAATGCGCATGAGGCCTGTTTCTGTGTCGGGCATTAGCTTTATGGTTTTGCCCAATTTTTTACCTTTGGTATCTTTCAGAATTACTTTGCATTTGTTTTTGTTCATGCCATTGGAATACAAATAAAACTCGCCATTTTCTTTATTGTAAGCCAGTGAATGCTTAAAATAGTGCATGTCAAAATCCTTTTTCTCTGATAAAGAATAGCCCATGTAGGCACTATAACTAGTATCTTTTTTATCTTTGTAATTCACGGTAGCCATAGTTAAAGACAAAATTGGTGCTTGAACTTTATCTGTGAAAAAAAGATGCTTTGTTTCAGTTTGGGATTGTAAAAAAGATTTCTCACCTGCCACAAAAGAATCCTTTAATTGTGTGTAGATAGTTTGCCTTAAAACTCCTCCAAAGGTGTCTATGGGCAACATCAGAACCCCTTGCCCAGCTACTTGGTTTTGACTCATGGAGTTTTGGTACAAATCAAATCTTCCTACAAATTTTCGGTAGGAAGTATTTTTTTGAGAGAAACTATCCCCATAAAGGATAGGAAAATTTAGCATTTTATCAGGACTTAGGAATTTCTTGATTTTTGCGGTTTTCAAATCAAAATCATATCCTATATCCCCAATCATATAGTAGGCCGAGTCTGTAAATAAAAAGTAGTCAAAACTTTGGTTGTCGTGTGTCATGGCCAAATTTGCCTGAGGGAATACATCGCCATAGGGTGTTTGCTTGGGATGTAGATAAAACAAGCGATTGGTATCCAAGGTTTTTACTTTAGAGAAATCCCAAAGTACCACTTCTCCTTCTTTGTCCAATATTCTACTGTTAGAATCCAGTGTAACAAAAACTGCTAAAGTGTTCGGCTTGGGGGTTATTCTGTGGGTTACTACACTTTGAGAATATGCCTTTCCAATGAAAAACATTATAAACAAGAGAGAGAAGGTTTTTTTCATTATTTAAAGTTTAAGGAGTCAAAGGTTTTTTTCTTAGAAATAAAATATTCTTTAACAATACTAGAATTGAGAACCCCGGGCAAATCTTTCAAATCTGTTTGAGTGTGTTTTGGGTCTCTCAATTGTATCCATTTTTTATAATGGGCAATAAAGGTAAGGTGAGCCCTTGCTACCGCGAAGAAGTGCAAAACTTTCCCTTCAAACAAAAATTTATACGCTGCTACATGGTCTATTACAAGTCTCATAAAGATTACTTGCAAAACTTTATTTTTGGGCAGATTTTTTGCAAGCATAGCAAGGCTATTGTGAAAATTCAAATAAGTTTTTTGGGGTTTTGCTTTATTTAGCGTCGCGCCACCCACATGATACACTTTAGATTCTGGACAAAACATAATATCGTAGCCATGTAAGTGTAAACGCCAGCAAAGGTCAATTTCTTCCATGTGGGCAAAAAATCTTTCTTCTAATCCGCCTGAGTTTTCAAAGGCACTTGCTTTAATAAACATACATGCACCACTGGCCCAAAATATTTTACCAGGGCTTTGATAGCTTGTGTTTTCAATTTCAATGGTATCAAAAACTCTGCCTTTGCAAAAAGGGTATCCGTATTTGTCAATATAGCCACCTGCAGCACCTGCATATTCATATTTTTGTTTATTGTTCCAATCCAATATTGTAGGCTGAATAGCGCCAATATTTGGGTTTTCAATAGCCATTTTAACCATGGGTTCAAGCCAATTGCTTGGCACCTCTATATCAGAGTTTAAAAGCACAAAATAGTCTGCTGTTACCAAGCTTAAGGCTTTGTTATATCCGCCGGTATATCCAAGGTTTTTGTGAAACTGAAGTAGGGTTACTTGTGGGTAATGTTCTTTTAAAAACGAAACACTATCGTCTTTAGAAGCATTGTCTGCTACTACAATTTCCAGATTGTTGTATGCTGTATTCAATACACTTGGAAGGAATTTTTCCAACCATTGCCTAGTGCCATAATTAAGGATTACTACTGCAACCCTTGGCCAATGATTAGTTTGGGTTGAAGTCAAATCCTGTTGCATTAACTTTTTTAGAATAAGGGATATATAAAAAACTTGCGCCCAAAGGAGTGATTAAGAAGATACAACAAAAGGTGTTGGGGTTTTTCCAAGTTTTTTTAAACTCAGATACCTTGTTTTCCAATACCACCCCTTTTTCTGTAAACTCTTCTAAAGTAGAGGCATATATGCTCCAAGATGTGGCAAGTTCTTCTCTATTTAGGATTAACTCCCCTAGTTCAATAGCCACCTGCGAGGCTACAAAAATAGGATACTCCGAGAACCCTTCTGCCACTATCTCCTTCGCTACCTCCATCATTGGTTCCTTGTACATTGGCAGGTCTTTTTTTAGGGTTTCTAAATATAATTTTACTTCCTCTGCGTTCGACATCTGTTTGATATAAAAATAAGTTTCAAAGGTAATAAAAAAAATCAGTCACAAGTTCACAAGGCTAATATTCGCCTACTTGGTTGGTGCAAAAAAGAAGAAGGGAAGGGAGCATTTCATAAATTAAAATAAAATAGGTATGTTTGACCTTTCTGTAAAATCTTTTGAAAGTATTTATTTTTCGATTGTTTCGATGGGGGTGGCCACTTTATCAGCCTAGAAAGCCGCTTCGCTATGAGTTAAAAACAATTTTGAACGATCGGAAAATAATGTATAAGTATTTAGCATGTTAATGTTGGTTATGAAAATTCTTTTTTTGGTTTTGATTCCCAAAAACCCAAGAACCCGTTACCTGTTTTCAACTGTGATAAATAAATTAGCCAAGATTTAAATTAAACGAATATAAATGGTATCTATGTGAGTTGAATCTTCTTGCTTCTACCCGAGAAAGCAGGAGGAAGAATGCCAGCTTTGGTTGCATGGACTATCTTTATTATCGCAAGTATAATTTACAAAACTATTAAGATGTTTTTCATGTTACTATAAAGGGTGAAATTAAAAAAAACTGACATAAAATGTGAAAGGAAAGTAAAATTTGCACGACTATACAGAAGAATTTAACATACTACTATGAAAACAATAAAACTAAGTTTAATGGCAATTGCCCTTTGTGCAATCCCTTTTGTTAGCAAGGCCGATGAAAATCCTATTCCAAAAATTTCTCAAACCTTTGATCTCGCTTTAGGTACAGGCAGTGGTATGATGGCAGGTTCTCTCTCTTGGAACAGAACCCATGGGGTTTTTGCCTCTAATAAATTAAGGTTAGGATATGGTTTGAGATTTTCGGGTATGTCTGGTTCTAATCAGTATTTTTCTACAGCTCCTGCTTCTCTTACTTCTAGCCCAGAGAAAATTGACAGTATTTCAATTCCTTCACCTTTAAATTTAGCTCTAAATGCAAGTATTCATATTGAGTACATGTTTCATTCTAAATTCAAAGCGGGTTTTAACATAGACGCAGTAGGAATAGGTTTTGGAAGTAAAAGTGCGGTAGATTTTGTCTCTAGAAACAATAATGGAGCATACCCCAATACCCTAGATGCTAATCCCAATACCTTAAACTTGTTGTTAATCGGAGACAATGATTTAGGGTACCTAAAATCGGAGTTTTATGTGGCTTACGCTTTAAAAAATAATCTTTGGATTAGAGCGGGTATGGACATGACTTTTGCAGAATACACAACCGTTCAAACCTTAACCAATAACAACGATAGATTTAGGATAAAACCAGTAATGGCTTTTGTTGGTGTAGCTTACAATCCTTTTAATTAAAACAATTTATGAAAGATACCTTCCACATCGTACTTGCAATTTGCACTCTTTTCCTTTTGGGTTTTACCCCGAAAACAACCCAATCAACCCAGTCAAGTGTTAGTTTTAAAATAAAAAATGCAGGAATAAACGTAGATGGAAGTTTTGCGGATGTGGAGTCTAAAATTGTTTACGATTCCTTAAAGCCCGAAAAAAGTAGTTTTGAAGGGATTATAAAAGTAAAAAGTATTCAAACAGGAATAGATATGAGGGACGACCATTTAAAGGATAGTGAGTATTTTGATAGCAAAAACTATCCTGAAATTATATTTAAGTCCTATTTAGTCAAGTCTTTAGATAAAAATAAACTAGAGATTACGGGTAATTTAACTATCAAAAAAACCACCAAGCCCATTAAAATTATTGTTCATGTAATTAGGCAAGGGAAGAGTATTAAATTTTCGAGTTCTTTTGTAATCAACAGATTAAATTTCGGGGTAGGTACAAGTAGTTGGACTCTTAGCGACAATGTTACTTTGAATGTAAATGCAATTTTAAACTTACTTTAAACAGTATTTATTTATATTCAATAAGCGTTTTAGACTAATTTTTTATGTTTTGTGCGTCAGCCAAAGTCCCGTTAAAGAATTTTGGGGTGAGGATATCCGCCAACAAGTTGGGGACAGGTTCGCCAATTTTGGAGAATAAAACCTATAAGGTTTTAGGGACAGAGTATAATAACTTTATAGGTTTAGTGTGGAATTATTTCTATATAAACGTTTTATAATAAAAAGGGTATTTATAAAGAGGAGTAGAAAAACGATTAGTCCTATTTGTAAATGAATTATGATATCGGCGGAAGCACCATCGCTATTATTTAAAACTCCTCCAACATAATTATAAAGCCAAAGAGGGAAGAGCACTAATAAAAGAAGATTTATGAAAGTAAAAGATAAAGCAAGTTTTCTTTTTTCTAGAAAGCAAACAGTCCCAAAGCAAGAAATACTAAAAAACAAAATTGTAAAAAGTTGGAATTTATAAGCTAAATTAATTCCCCAAAAACTTTAGTCTTTTCCCAATATTGTTCCTCCAAGTATGAAAATATCTGGCACACCGGGTCCCTAATATTGTTTGCCTATTGGTCCAATTTCGAGCCTGACAAAAGGCACTGCAAGAGATATTAATGCCAGTATAGCATTTAAATAAAGGAAGTATTTAGTGGCTATTTTCATTTTCAACTATGTGTTAGAGGGCAATTATCCTGCCCAGTTTTCTCTGTCTAGGCTTCGGTATTGGATGGCTTCTGCTAGATGTTCTACCTGTATTTTCTCGCTAGCTGAGAGGTCGGCTATGGTTCGAGCTACTTTTAAAATCCTGTCGTAAGCTCTTGCCGAGAGGTTAAGTCTTTCCATTGCTGTTTTAAGTAAAACTTGACCTGCCTTAGGTATTTCGCATACATCTTGTATTTTGTTAGATTGTAGTTGTGCGTTGCAGTATACTCCCGGCCATTCTACATACCTGTTTTTTTGAATTTCCCTGGCAGCAACTACTCTTCGTGCTACACTTTCAGAGCTTTCAGATTTACTGTTTCTATTGGCCAACTGTTCAAAGGAAACCGGGGTGACTTCTATGTGAATGTCAATTCTATCCAAAAGAGGGCCGGATATTCTGCTTAGGTATTTATGCACTGTTCCCGGAGCACAAACACAATCTTTTTCCGGATGGTTGTAATATCCACACGGGCAGGGGTTCATGCTTGCAACAAGCATAAAACTAGAAGGATAGTCTACGCTAAATTTAGCTCTGCTAATATTGATTTTTCTCTCTTCTAAAGGCTGGCGAAGAACCTCTAAAACCGTACGTTTAAACTCAGGTAATTCATCTAAAAACAAAACGCCATTGTGAGCCAAGGAAATCTCTCCAGGCTGGGGTACTGTTCCTCCACCCACCAAAGCCACATCCGACACTGTGTGGTGGGGGCTTCTAAATGGTCGGTTGGAAACCAAAGAAGAGTTTTCGGCTAATTTCCCTGCTACAGAATGAATCTTTGTAGTTTCTAATGCCTCGTGAAGAGTCATAGGCGGCAGAATAGTTGGAAGTCTTTTTGCTAGCATGGTTTTTCCTGCACCGGGGGGGCCAATTAAGATAATGTTATGTCCACCAGCAGCGGCTATTTCCATTGCCCTTTTTATATTTTCTTGGCCTTGTACATCCGAGAAATCTACATCAAAAACAGAATGTGATTTCTCAAAATCTCCTCTAGGGTCGGCCACTGCAGGTTCAAATCTTTTGGTTTTGTTAAAAAAGTCAACCACTTCTCCAATATCCTGCATTCCGTAAACTTCTATCCCTTTTACAATAGCAGCTTCTTTGGCATTTTTCGCAGGCAGAATAAATCCTTTAAATCCTTCGTTTTTGGCTTGTATGGCTATCGGCAAGGCTCCCTTTATAGGCATAAGGCTTCCGTCTAGTGAGAGTTCACCCATAATGATATAATTGCCAACTTCAGAACCATCTATTTGGTCAGAGGCTGCAAGCAGAGCTGTAGCAATAGTGAGGTCATAAGCCGAACCTTCTTTTTTCAAATCCGCGGGTGCCATGTTTATAACTACTTTTTTTCGTGGCATTTCCAATGCGGTATTTTTAAAAGCCGTATCTATACGCAATTGGCTTTCTTTCACTGCATTGTCTGGTAGGCCAACCAAGAAATAACCCGTACCCAATCCCACGTTTACTTCCACAGTAATTGTTGCTGCATTCACCCCGTATACAGCAGACCCATAAGTTTTGATTAGCATAAAACAAAAGTAACTTTTTTTTTGAAATAGCTATAAGGGATTTTTGGCATAACGACGGTTTACGGTTTACAGTTTACGGTTTACAATTTGTTAAAGCCTGAAT
>DIUJ01000031.1 GCA_002422315.1 Bacteroidetes bacterium UBA6161 | reverse complement strand
CAACCTTATTCAGGCTTTAACAAACTGTAAACCGTAAACTGTAAACCGTAAACCATAAACTGTAAACATATTTCAGAACGAGGAAGTGAAAAAGGAAAAAGGGCTTAAACTTCAACCTAGCTATTCAAGTAAAGAAAAGAATTATAGAAATGGCTAAAAAGCTTCTTTCCTTTACCCTATTGTTTATTAGTTTTATTTATACTATGTTTGTATGGTAAAATAAGCTAATGGATATAAATTTTACTAAAACTTTTAATTACAATAAGTTTAGGAAAGTAAAAAATTTACTTGTAAATCTATGCTTATTGGCTGGGCTTAGCTTATTTAGTCTACCACTCAAAGCATGGAGCGGAGACAGAGGAGAAGTATATGCAGAAAGCCTTGGGGATAATAAATTTAAAATAATAGTTCAACAATATAGAGATTGTAGAGGTGCTCCATGGTTTGCTAATAAGTTCCCAATAGAAATCCGATCCAAAGGAAAATTAGTAACAGATAGTGTTACTAGAGTTAAGATTGAAAATGTTCCTTTAAGATGTGACCGTTCAAATTATCTCCCATGCTCCCCTTCAAATACTATTACAGGAGATGGCTTTGAAATGCATGTATATGAAGCCATTGTAGATTTTAAGGATAGCCTTCATTCCATCTTTCTAAATCCAGATTATTGTAAAATTTCCATTTCAATGAAAGAATGTTGTTTACCAGGAGGCCATGGCAATATTAGTGGAGGGATTGCACTATTCTTTTTGGAAATGAACCTTTGTTATGACTGGCATTTTGGTGAAGCTACCCCAAAATTCAGTCCAATACACGATTTATTCTATGTTTGTAACAACGAACCTGCATTCCTTAATGGGAGGGCTTTTGGAAACTATGGAGATTCTATAGTGCATGAAAAATCAAACAGATTCAGAGATATTTTTGATACCATTGCTAATAAATACATCGCGATACCATATATTTCGCCTTATACCACAGACATTCCATTGGATGTTTATTGTCCTAATGGAAATTGCACTTCTAGGCCTAATCTTCAACCTCCAGCAGGATATTATTATGATGCCAAAACTGGAGATTTGATTTTCACACCAATCAATGGACCTACAAGAAATTCAATAACACTTAAAGCTACACAATTTAAAAAAGACAGTAGTAATATTCCTGTTTGGACTTCTTCTGTATATAGACAATCAGCAATATTAGTGAATAATTGTTCCGACAACAAACCTCCTTCTTATCGAAATTTAGATAGAATTATAAATAAAAAGGTGTGTTTGGGCGATACGGTTTCTTTTGATTTCGCTATAGAAGATATTTTAGATACTTACCAAGATTTTCCTGATACATTAACCTATACATATACTCATACCTTACCTGGCAACCCTTCTATTATTCTATTAAATGACAGCCTGCCAAATCTAAAATTTTTACGTTTTTTTTGGGTAGTACCTTCCGATGTGGTTCATCTTTCTAACTTTACCACATTTACTCTTAAAGTAAGCGACAATAGGTGTCCTATTCCTTCAACCTCCAATAGAACTTTTTCCTTTTCAATCTATCGAAAACCAGTACTTGAAATTAAAACAGATACTCTTACCTGTGGTTGGCTTAAATTTTCTTTTGAATCTAAACTAAAAGACCATGCCTATGCAAGATTCAATCCCAATTGGCAAATTACGAACCCTAGCGATTCTTTGTTCATTTTCAATTCTTCTAATTTCTTCGACTCTTTTCCTTTGCCCGATACAGGCTTAATTAATCTAAGACTACTTACTACACACAAAGACTTTGATTGTGAAAACCAAACTGATACTTCTCTTGTTTTTCAGGGACAACCTGCATTCTTTGCAAAAATCCATGGCTCTAAAAACAAGGATTTATGCAAAGGTAATTCCATATCATTAACGTGTAATGTTAAAAATGAAATATCCCAATTAACCTACAAATGGATTTATAATAACGATACTTTACCATTTCAAACAAATCAGATAAATTTCTCTCCTTTAGTAAATGGAATGTTAAGAGTTTTGGTTCAAAGCCCTTCTGGCTGTGAAAGTTCAGATACGATTTTTATTACTATTTTAGAAAATCCTAAAGTATCTATTATCGAAAAAAATTTGACAGGGTGCTTTGGTAGCGAGTTTATTCTTAATACTAATTATCCAACAGAAATAAATTCTAAATATTGGGAAAATGCAGACACTTCCTCGCAAAGAAAAGTAAAACAAAGTGGCACCTACATATTCACAGTGATTTCTTCAAACAATTGCGTAGGCAAAGACTCAACAATTGTTACTATTTTACCCGTAGCTACCATTCCAAATTTGGCACCTACAACCTGCCAAGGAAGCTCTCTTACCATTCAAGGATTTTCTGTAGCAGCAAACGATAGTGCAGAGTGGAAATGGGGGCCTGTTTCCAATCCAGATGGATTTGACTCGGTATATACTCGGACCTATTTTTCAAATCTTGTTGTCCCCCATCAATTTCGCTACAAGCTAAATGGAATTTGGTGCTCCCAGTCCCACAACTTTTTTGTGGTGGCACTGCCCAAACCCAAGCCTAATTTTGTGCTTAGCGATACCGCCCTGTGCCTGCGAAACAATCTATTTACCGCTACTGACATTAGCCCTGCTGCTGCCGCTCGCACCTGGATAAACCCCGATGGTGGCTCCAGTAGCGATTCCCTGTACCAGTTTAGCTTGCAAAACCACGGCTCTTTTAGCCTTGGACTAGCACTTGTAAATACTCAAGGATGCTCCGATACCCTTTTCAAGCCACTACGTACCCTTCCAAATCCTGTGGCTTTTGCCAATATATTACAACAAAGACCCTGCTTTGCAGATAATTTTGTGGAAGTGGATTTTGGCGCAAGCGTTGCCTCTGGCTCTGTGGCCTCCCGTAGCATTCTTTGGGGCAATGGCAAGTCCAATAGCATTAGCCCTGCAAGCCAAATATACAGCGCACCCGGTTCTTATAATGCAATGGTAATTGCCACTAGCAACAGAGCTTGTACAGACACCCTTCTTGTGCCCTTGCAAGTACTCCCTGCCCCTAGTCCTAGCCTTAGTGTGCTTAAGGCCTGCGAAAACGATAGCCTCGTGCTGCTCTCTTCCAACCCCCATAGCCAAGAAAACACCCATTTTTTGTATCTAAACCAAGTGCTAATGGATAGCGCGAGTCTGCCCCCAAACCAAAGCCACACTTGGTACGGCAACATTGGCTCTAGCCCTATGCAAGCAAAGCTTATAGCCCGAAGCAGCGATGGCTGCACCGATAGCATTAGCCTAAACATTAATCCCAATCCGAGCCCTAGGGCAAGCATACAGGCGGTTTTGCTCCGCGACCAAAAACTCGCTTACCGTTTTACAGGCAGTGGCTCTGGGTCTATTGCGCAGTGGCAGTGGTTTAGTAGCCAAGGAAATAGTGGTAGCGGCCAAGTGTGGGAGCCTCGCTTTAACGATACCGGCATGACCACCATTACCCTCAGGGTTAGCTCGCCACAAGGTTGCAGCAGCGATACCAGCATAGTGGTGCCAGTGTACGACAAGATTACCCTCTTTGTTCCAAATGCTTTTTCACCCAATGCAGATGGCATAAACGACACTTGGAAAGTGGGTGGCATGTTGCTCTTTCAGGATTTTAGTATAAAAGTATTCAACCGCTGGGGACAACAAGTATGGCAAGCCACCAAAGCCACCGACGAATGGAACGGCGAAGGAGCAATCAATGGCGCCTATCTTTACATCCTCTCCGCCCGCGATATCCTAGGTCAGCTCCACGAACTGCAAGGCATGTTGTATTTGGAAAGGTAGGAAGGAAGAACGAAGTTAGAATGTAGAAGTTAGAAGGAAGAAGTGCAAAAGGAAAAGTAAACGGTCAACCTTATTCAGACTTTAACAGAAAGTAAACCGTAAACATTAGGAGAAGGAACGAAGAATGTAGAATGAAGAACGAGGAATGAAGAAGTGTAAAGTGAACTGTAAACCGTAAACCGTAAACATTAGGAGAAGGAACGAAGAATGAAGAATGAAGAACGAGGAATGAAGAAGTGTAAAGTGAACTGTAAACCGTAAACCGTAAACATTAGGAGAAGGAACGAAGAATGTAGAATGTAGAACGAGGAATGTAGAAGTGAAAAGGAAACCGTAAACCGTAAACTGTAAACCGTAAACATTAGGAGAAGGAACGAAGAATGTAGAAGTTAGAACGAGGAATGAGGAAGTGAAAAGTGAACCGTAAAGTGTAGAAGAACAAAGAATGTAGAATGTAGAATAAAAAAGAAAAAGACTAAAATTGAATAAGCAAAAACACCCATTTGAAAATAATATTTGTTTATTTAAAAATATTTTTGTTTACTTTGTAGTAAATATCACAAAGCTATGAAAATAAACTTACTAAACGCTGCCAAACAAGCCCTTTTGCGTGCTTGCGGGGGGGGGTAATCCTTGCACTCCTATTGGCTCAAACGCCTGATTTAAAGGCTCAAATCACCGTTTCAACATCCACTACATGGGACCAAAACAATCTGCCTCCTGCAGGTTATGAAGATGGGATTATAGTTGGAGCTGGAAGTTCGGGTAATAATACAATACTCACAATAGAAGGAATTACTCTACAAATGAAACAAGGGGCGCGGATTGAACTTGAATACAATAATTCTACATTGGTATTAGATGGAGCAACTATTACTTCTGACGACCCAGCGAACAATGTGCTTTGGGGAGGTATATTTGTAAAAGGCCAAATACTTACAACATATATAAATCAATACAGTACCTTTCCAGATCCTAATACAGTTAATGACAATAGCGCTTGGGAAGGAGTATTGAATCCCGTACAAACTACTGTAATTGGGGACAATAGTATAATCAGTTTTGCATCAATTGGAATAGAATCCTTATACGGCGGAATAGTTAGAGTAAAAAACACCCAATTTATTGACAATGAAATCGGAGTTAAAATATCAAATTATCAATATCCAACAAATCATCCACTAGACAAGGACCATGAAATAAATGCCTGTAGAATCTTGAATTCAAATTTTATATGGACATACAACAATCCCAATATAAGTAATTTATCTAAAACAGGTATTTATCTAAATGATGTAAAAGGTATAAATATAGGTGGCTGTAGTTTTCAGAACAACGATGCAGCAGCGTACTGTGTAGAAGAACGTGGTACAGGAATAAAGGCACTAGGTGCAACATTTGCTGCAAATACAAATGGTAATAGCTTTTGCGAAGATGAAATGGGCTGCATTAGAAATTGCGAAGATGGTAGTATAGGCTCTGGTAATTCTTTTTTAAACTTAAGTTATGGCATTTATTTTTCTTCAACAACAGGAGATAATGTAAATTTCGAGATTAGTTATTCTTCTTTTGAAAACAATTACAGAGGGATATACGCAACCCACAGTGGGAACCTGTATGGTAGTGCCAAAATATTAAACAATAGTTTTCTTGGAGATAGAAATATTTTGGAGCAAGTTTTTAGTACAGACCCTGGTTGTACGCCTAGTTTACAACAGGTAATGGATATTTACATCCAAAACATGCTAAACGATGTGTATTTAAATAATTTTCAATACAGCGGCAATAATATAGAACATGTAGTCGTTGAAAACATACCTGGCATGGGAAGAATAATAAACAATACCTTTAACAACCAAGACCCAAATACTCTTGCTAGTAATAATGTAACTGGGGTTTTAGCCAAAGGTACCAACAATAGACAAACGGTAAGTTGTAATAATTTTAACAACATGGGTACAGATATTAAAATAAGCCAAGGGGCTACTCTACAAAACCCTATGACAAATAAGAATGGAGGTCCTTCAGAAAATTTGTTTTCCGCTTTGCTGTTAGGTAGATACAGAATTGATAATAGTGGAAACCCTATAATTGAATACTCTGTTGATCCAACTGTTTTAGCATTAGATATCAAACATCCAAGCGAACCTGATTACTCAATAGGTACTGTTACAGTTATATCGTTACTTGAAGTTGTTCCGTCTTCATGTTTATTGACCTGTATAGAGCTACAACCAGATAACGATTTTGGGATGAGTCTTAAGAAATTAGACAATAGCAAAGAAAAGCTTTTAATTTATCCCAATCCAACAAACTCAATGCTTAATGTAAAACTTAACGAGTCGTACATTAACAAGGCTAGTATATATACAATTGCAGGGCAATTGCTTCAAGAACTTAATTTTGAAAATCTTCAAGAAGCATCTTTATCCACAGCCAATATATCTCCTGGAACTTATATACTTAAGGTGGTAACCAACAAGCAGGAAGTGCTGCATAGTAACTTTAGCATAAGTCGTTAATGATTTATTCATTAAAATATTATTTTTACTTTTTTTTATTGGTTTGTGTATTCCCATCGAATGCACAAACCAATAATTTTTGGAGATTAACAGAAGAAACAGGTTTTTTCTTTGATAAAAATGGTGAAATACTAGTATATCCTAATTTAACAAAAAGTAATATAAGAAGCACTTTAAATAATTTCGGATTGAGCGATTGGCAAGGAAAACCACTTTTGTACTATGATGATTTAAATTTCAGAATATTACCCCACAACATTGAGATACAGAATAGCACTATAGATTTGCCATCGAACAGGAGAAGTTCCTTTAATGGCGGAATATTAAATTTTCTATTAACCACTTACGACACATCAAATTACACAATACTTCACCATAACCAAAATATAGAAAATGCTTTATCTTTAAATTCAAACCACCAACCTATTTACAATCTAATGTACAGTTGTTTAGAACGAAACAATAACACAACTTCTGGCTTAGAAATGCCAAATAATTTTAAAAATAAAAGCATACAAGACAACCAAATTCATATTGGTTATGCTGCAACTAGAGACAGTACAGGGCAGCCTGTAATAATAAACAGAACTTACAATGGGTTTTATGCTTACAAAATACTTCATGGTGGAGAAATGCAAAAACTAGACACTTTTAAAGATTTTTTATTTAAATATTCCCCAGATACCATTATACAAAACAATGGCAATAGAGCTTCACAATTTCAAACAGGTGCAAGCTTTTCAAATCCTGTTCTAAATCATGCAGGAAATAAAATTGTGTATGCTACAAATTATACTACATCCCATAGAGGGCTGATTTTAGAAAACTATGTAGTGATAACTATGCTCGACTTTGACAAACATACTGGCACTTTTTCTTATCCACAGATTATATACCAACACTTTTTTAACCATTTTATCCAAAATCCAGAACGAGAATATATACATCCTTTTTATTTTCAGTTTTCCCCAAACGATGAGTTTTTGTATGTTTACGCAACTAATAGAGAATATTCCTCTGCTGTATTAGATAAAAAGTTAGCACCTAATCCATTTTTCATTTTGAAAAACACTTGTATTTATCAAATAGAGGTGCAAAATCCTAATTTAATACAAATCAATGTTTCAACACCACTTTCCAACTCATCTAGTTTATTTGGCGGAACAATGTTAATCAGCCATTTAGGTGAAATCTTTTTTACCGAATTCAAAGAAATTGAAACATCTCCAAATAAAACTATTACAGTAAATAAAATTAGTAATCCAAATAAAGTAGCTGCGGAATTAGAAATTGTTAAAAACATTCAAAATCCTATATATCAAAATAATAATCTTGATATAACTATTGGCTTGTCTTTTTCCCATCTCTTCGATTTCATTCGCATAGAGCAGCAAATAAGCTATAGCTGTAGTGCATCGGTTCGCCTGCGCAATACTTCCTTGCCAGATATTGGGTTTACTAAGTTTAAATGGCATATTCGCAACCAAAACGATAGCCTTTTGGTTTTTGAGCAATTTGAACCTCCCGTACTTTCTTTTACACAAAATGGAAATTATCCCGTTCAGCTTTTTGCACAAAGCCCCAAAGGGGGCGGCTATGGGGAGTGGTATGTGGATACCATTCGTGTTAGAATCCCCAATAAGCCTATCGCAAATTTTGCCT
>DIUJ01000061.1 GCA_002422315.1 Bacteroidetes bacterium UBA6161 | reverse complement strand
ATGGTATCATTGGATTGAGGGTAGTCAAAGGTTAAAGTATCGTTGATATGAAATGAATCCGATTGAAGCGGCGCCCAAAGGGAGGAGTCAGCATTGAACCAAGTCCATCGGTATTGGGCACTGTCGCCTTGGGTAAAATTTGCGGCAAGGTTTACTGGCGAACCCCAACATGCATTGACCAAAGTTTGGGTTTGAATCTGCACTTTAGGGCGAATGAAAATTTGTTTGAATGCCGTATCGGGTTCACCACAGCCACTGGAATCGGAAATGACAATGCGGAAAATGGTGTCTCTATCTGGATAAATCAGAGGACTGCGTGCATTGGGGTTGTTCATGCGGTAATTGGGACTCCATTCCCATGCTGTGCCACCAAAGGTGTTGAGCCTAAAGCTATCGCCAAAGCAAACGGTTTCGGGTGGCCCGGGGTTGGCTTTGTCGCGGGAGTAGATGAGTAAGCGCAGGGAATCTCTGCGGAAGAAGCTTTGTACGGGAGGGTGGGTGCTTCGGATACGGATGCGGTAATTGGCACTGCTTGATACTTCAAAGAGGGGCAATGCACCTATAATGGTACTGTCTTCGGTGGATTTAAGTCGGCCCAATTCGCGCTGTCCACCATCGAAGTTGCCACTTTCGTCACTTAATTCTGCAATAAAAAAATTGGCGGTGTCAAAAGGCCCCATGCGGGTGTAGGGTATGAGAATGCTGTCTCCTGCACAATAAGGCCCTGCATAGACATCGCCTCGGGTAATGGAATAGTCGGTGATTTTGGCGATAAAACCATCTGAAAATACTGTTGATGTTGATGCTGATTGGTTAAAAATAGTAAGACTATCACGGAATGCCCCTCCAAGGAATACATCATTCCTGCTATCACAAGATAAACTAAATAAATTAGATTGAGTCGATTGTCCTTGATTATTAAAAGCCCATAGAAGATTTCCCAAAGTATCCATTTTGGCTATAAAAAAAGAAGAATTATTACTGCCTGAACTTAAAACAGTATTTTCTAGTTTTAGATCTCCGGAACCGAATTGCCCTCCAAAATAAATTTCGTTTTTACTTGAAGTACATGCAGTAACCGAAACAGTAGCATTAGAGGTTGAATCTGGTTGTCGCACACGGATTAAGTTTAATGATGTATCAAAAAAAGCAATATAAAAAAGTCTTGCACCGTTTGGGTTGCTCACATATTGGTTTTGTACCCATACACTTTGATTATTTTGGTTAAGAACAATAACATTATTATCTTTAACAAAAATTGAATTAGATTGTACAATTCCTGCTAAAGTGGATTGTGAATCTACTCTCCTTGCTTTTAATGGAATTCCGTTATTACTAAATTTTAAAAGAATTTGACCTCTACCTGATAAAGTATCCATACCAAATATTAAATCACCCCATAGAAAACATGAAATATAAATATTATTTAAGTTGTCACACTCTATTCTTGGGAGTGTTATTGGTGCAAGACTTTTTAACCAAGCAACTGTGCCATTTGTGTCAAATTTTACTATACCAACATTCGGGGCACTAGGTTTAAAAGTCATAACAGTATCTGCAACAATAGCATTAGATGACTCAAAATAAAAGCTTATGATAGGATTTCCGTCAATATCAAGTGTGATTTTAGGATTATCTGATAATGAACGGTTATTTTGATGTATCATTTTTGCCCAAATATAGTTTCCATTAGAATCTAGTTTTACTAAAAATTTTGCAATGAGAGAAGCACTTGTAGGGTGTTTTAATTTGATATTGTTAGAAAATTCTATACTATCCCAGAAATCACCTACAATATAAAGGTTATTGTTATTATCAGATGCTACATCCCATAATCTACACCTTGTTGGAATTAATTTTACCCATTCAAGAATGCCTGAATTTTTATACTTACAAATATAACCAGATAAATTAGGAGCAGTTGAAAATACAAATGAATCTATTGTTAGATTGCCACTATACTCACCTATTGCCACTATATTGTCATTATAATCTACTGTAGTACTATGTACTCTTACATTAAAAAAACTACTAGCATGAGTGTTTAGCCACTCACATTCTTGAGCACTCAAACCTATTGAAATAAAATAACAAAATATTAATAGGGTTCTTTTCATTCTTAAGTTCTTGGTAGTAAAAATCTATTGAGGAGAAAGAACTCTTCAATAGATTAATAATATTAATTAACTAATACCATCTTTTTGGTATCAAATACTTGATTATTAATTATTAAGGAATAATAGTAGGTTCCGGCAGCTAATGTTCCGGCAGAAATCGTGATATTTCCATGTCCAACAGCATTCACAGGAAAAGAACCCACTATTTTATTCTCTGTATTTCGCACTTCAATTCTAAAACTGCCAACTCCTTCAGGTATAAAATAACGGATTACGGTTAAGGAAGTAAATGGATTAGGTTCGTTTTGTTCTAATGAAGGGGGTTGGGTAAGGGTTCCAGTTTGTCCTAAACGATTGCTTTTTACTTCCTGTTGTATATTTCCTTGAAAATAAGGCAATTCATAAATAGTAACAAATTTTCTTTCCAATTCTGCCAATCTGCTTTCTAATATTTGGTTTTCATTTTCAAGACTTTCAATTTTTAAAAAGAATTCAAGACTTTCTTTCTGCAATTTTTCATTGTTGGCTAGCAGTTTCTCTTCGATTTCTTTAAAATGAGCAATAGATTGATCTAAATCTAATTTAGCTAATTTTTCTTCATGCTCTTTTATTCCTTGTGTCAAGAAAGGAATAAATCCAATATAATTTACAGCTCCACCTTCTCGCCATGATGAAGTAAGTTCAGGTAAAACTTCTAGAACATCTTGTGCGATAAAGCCAAACGACAGTTTGTCATTATTTCTGTCCACATAGTTGTATGAAAAAGCATTAAGGCTTAAAATTCGTTTCCAATCAGGTAATTCAGTGATATTACTTTTAATGCGCCTGTCTGATTGAATAAATACATCACCAGTTAAAAACAAATTCTGGTCACATTCAATATCCCCACCGCCAACGCTAAAAATTGGAGAAGGTGTGGCGGGAAGTGGAGGGTTCCAACCCACACCAGGATTGGATTGATTAAAAGTTAGAGGTATCGTAACGGGAGTTCCAATTCTAACCACCCCCGTGAAATCAATAGTCATTCTAGGATTAGTTGCAGTTGCTCCATCTGTCCAGAATTCAATATTAGCACTCCTCTCATTCCTGATTTCTAGGTTTTCACTATTTGCATTAATGCCAATTCTTGAATTTCTAAAATTAACGAGAGGTACTCCTGTTGGAATATCTGACCAACTCATAAACAAGTTATCAGTACTATAGTTTCCATACAAATTTAGTTTATCATTTAAAGTAATTTGAAACCCGGGTACAGCATTATTAAACCCAATTCCAAAACTACCATTAGATGCAAATTGCCCTAGTTCTTGAAAATTGGTTGTACTTCCATCCCTTACACCAAATACCAACCTGTTTGATGCGGCAATTGGGTTTCCTGCTGTTGCGTCTTGCCAGCTGATTAGTGCGTCTTTAATTGAACCACTTGTATATCTATCTGCCATACCTACATTTACACCGAATTCATTCCATGTGCTCCTAAACCCTGTAACTCTAATATAGGGATTAGGAGTGGTTGAAAATGGTATTCTATCGCCCAATGCATTCCATCTTGCATTACTAACTGCTTGTCCAAAAGTACCTACAGTACCCTGATTTGTTCCAACATTTCCCTCTACGAGTAAAGGTACATTATTAGAAGGGGCTGTTCCTCGAAAATAGAAAGTTTCAGATAAAGATGATGGGAAAATTGCGGATAAAGGCGGAAGGATTCTTAGGTTACTATTAGAGATCCAAGAACCAGTATTGGGATTCCAAAAAAGAGAAGGAGTGTCTAAACCCGCTGATGGCAAAGGGAAATAAGGTGTTCTAAATACATTGCCAGGAGGGTCAATGGTTAAAACTTCTGGAAAACTAGGGCTAAATGGAGTACCTGGCAACTGAATAGGTTGATTAAATATAGTTTGTGCAAAAGGCATTTGATAAACCACGAATACTATAACAAAACTAATCCATTTTAGTTTGTTAAACAAATTAAAGCTTAAGGAATATTTTAAATTTGCAGTACTATGTTCCACATCTTGGTGTTTTCCTGCGTTTCTTATTGTAATTATTGATTTCATTTCTTTAAATTTTAAAATTAATATTTGGGAAATAGCTTGTTGAACATAATTTTCCCACAAACAACTTATGAGGTATGAATTAATTCTACGTACCAGGTTGATATCTTGCTGCCTATATTTCAATTTGTATTTAATAAGTAAGTGTAAGGGCAATAACTCGGTTTTTAGTTAGGTAAGAACGATTCTATAATAGCGTGTACCCTTGTATCCACAAAAGGTTCAAATTTTAGTCTTGATAGCTCGGTAGCAAAAGAATTGTTTGAATGTGGCTTTTTGGGTTCGCGATTTTTCATTTTTTTATTCATAGTGTTTCTTTCAACATAGGTCAAAGATATAGGTGCGTTTAGTAAACTACCAAACTTTTTGCGAAAATTCAGGGGTTACCCTGATAAAATTCAGGGAAACCCCTGAGTTATTTGAAAATATTTTTTTATTTAAATTCCTTTTATTATGGTTGCATTGTTTAATTATAAATATTATAAAAATGAGTAATCCAGCTAACCCAAACAATGCTATCCCAATTTCGTGGGACGAAGCAGAAGAAATGATTCAAGCCTACAGAACTAAATTCCCAAATACTTTGTTAAATGAATTTAACCAAAGACTAGATGGCTTTAGAATTCCTGTTACAGAGATGGTAAAAATAATTCAAGGAATACCTTTAGAACCTTATTCTGGTCCACAAGAAACCTATTCTTATTGCAAAGACATTTTTATGATGCCAGCAGTTCGACCAAGCGACACAGATCCTGAAGTGGAAGTATTCACCATTGTTGTAGCAGGTATTGATGCCGACAATAAAATAATGAAAGGTGCGGTTTATGAATACATGCGAGCTTGTCCACCTATTTGTCCTACTAATTTTATTTAATACCCAAAATGGACTCCAATGATTATTTACAACTAAATGTGATTTTACTTTATTTTGTTTTGTTTGTTTTTGGGGTTTATAATTTTAAAAAACTTGGAATTAACAGCAAACTACTCTGTTATTTTATTTTATTCTTAAGCATTACAGAGTCAATAAGTTTTGCTAGTTTAAAAACAATGGGTAACAATTTAATTTTTTATCATTTGTTACCCTATTTTCACCAAGGCTTTATTTCTGTTATTTACTTTAAATTTACCAACAATAGCAGACCACAACAGCAATTTATTGTGATTAGTACCTTTGCTTTTTTTATGTTTGCTGTTTGTAATAGTTTGTTTTTTCAATCTTTCAATCAATTACCCCTTTTTACCATTTTAATTCAGTTTTTATTGATTTTAGTATTCTCCATTTTGCATTATTCTAATTTGTTATCGCAAAGCACTTTTTCACCTTTAAAATATAGCAGTTCGTTTTGGTTTAACACCGGAAATGTAGTTTTCTACACCTTTTTAATTTATTGGTGGATTGTGATAGTTTTGTTTTGCAAAACGAACTCAAATCCTAATGATATTTTCTTATTTGTTTGGCTTTCAAATATTCTATTGTGCATTTGCTATTTTATAGCACTTAAAACTGGAATCAGAAAAAACCAAATTCATGTTAATTATCCCGAATATGGATTTATTTGAGTCACCTTCTACTTTTATTGATATTAAAAGTCTAGTAATTATTGGCTTTGTATTGATTTTGCTATTAGCGATTCTTATTATTAGCGTATTTATTATACATACCAAAAAAGTTCAAACGTTTCAAAACAATTTATTGGAAATGAAATCCAATTATGAGAAAGCATTTATTTCTGTTCAAAAAGAAATAAGCCAACAAATTTTGGATGATATTACGATGGAATTACATGATAATATTTCACATCATTTGGTTGTGTTAAAATACAAAATAGAGGCTTTGTTTTCTGATGAATCAACAGCAAAGGAAGTATTGAATGACTTAAATGAGATTCTAATGAATACAAAAAATTTGAGTATGCAAGGAGGGAAATTGCCCAAACTAAAAAACAGTATTATTCAGTATATTCAAGAGGATATTGAGCGAATAAATAAGAGTAAAAAAATCATGATAGAATTTGAGTTGGAGGAATTTCATGTGCCTGACAATGATTTTAGGAAGCTCTATATTTACAGAGTTTATCAAGAATTAATTACCAATGTTTTAAAACATTCAAGGGCCAACAAAGTAAAAGTTAGATTGACAGGCAATGAGGATCATTTTATTTTGAGTATACAAGACGATGGAATTGGGTTTGATACAGAAAAAATAGACAGCAGTAGCAATGGTCTAGAAGGTATTAGAAGTAAATGCAAATTGATAAACGGCACCTTTCAAATTGAATCCATAAAGAATAAAGGAACAATAGCAACCCTTCAAATTCCGCTTAAGGAATCTAATGCTTTAATTAATATGAACTTATGAACCAACAAAAAGAATACAGAATTTGGCTTGTAGACGACCACTTATTGTTAAGGGAAAATCTAGCAAATAATATCCAAGCAAAAGCACCCAATTTGCACATAGAAAAACAAGCTTCGAATGGCAAAGAACTGATTGAATTATTGAACAAGTGCAAAGCCCCCGACCTTGTGATACTAGATTTGGAAATGAGAGAGTATAGCGGTTTTAAGTTTTTGGAAAATAAGTCATCGTTTTTTTCTGACCTTAAAATTTTGATTTTGTCTATGCACTCAGATGAATTAACTGTTATTAATGCATTTAGAAAAAGTATTATGGGATATGTTACCAAAAACACTTCAACTGATGAATTGATAAGAGCAATTGATAGTGTATTGAATGGTAAAAAGTACATTCAAATTGATTTAGAAAAGTATTATGATATTGAATCAGAATCTTCAAAAGGCAGTTTAAAAGATTTTAATTTCACACCCAAGGAAAGTGAGTTTATTAAACTTGCCTGTAGCGAATATTCCTATGATGAAATAGCAAAGAAGATGAATATTAGTATAAAAACTCTTGAAACTCATAGAAGTAATACACATAAAAAATTAAATGTGAGAAGTAGAGTGGGATTGATGTTTGTTGCTCAAAAGAATAATTGGATTTGAGTACATAACAATAATAATATTTTTTGTTTTGGATGGATTTACAGCCCAAACAGCCTAATTCTCCCCACCCGTAGACTTTCGAAGGGCTCTAAGGATTTATAATAGAGTGCATGGAATATACCATCCTATTGGTAGAGACACCCCGGCTGTAAATCAAAGATTTTTTCACCTTCTAAGTTGCAGCTTTTTCAGCCACCCCTCGCTGCTGATGGGAATTGGTTTTGTTTTTGCACTTAAACCCAAAATACGCATTTGTATATTTTGCCCTTTGGGCTAAATTACAGTAGTTTAAGACTACATAACATAGCCCAAGGTAAAACCCGGGGCTATGTTTTATTGTTTGATCGCAATAGATAATTCTTGCAATTGCTTGGTGTCTATAGCAGAAGGGGCATCAATCATCACGTCTCTTCCTTGGTTGTTTTTTGGGAAAGCAATAAAATCGCGAATGGAATCGCTGCCCCCAAAAAGACTACATAGCCTATCGAATCCAAGGGCGATACCTCCATGAGGTGGGGCGCCATATTCAAAGGCATTCATCAGAAAACCAAATTGGTTCTGTGCTTCTTGTTCTGTAAACCCAAGGATTTGAAACATCTTGGATTGTATGCTTTTGTCATAAATACGAATAGAACCTCCACCAATCTCCACACCATTTATTACCAAGTCGTAAGCATTGGCATTTATTTGGCCAGGGTTGGTTTCTAGCAAATGCAAATGTTCTGGCTTTGGAGAAGTAAAAGGATGGTGCATGGCATGGTATCTCTGGCTTTCTTCGTCCCATTCTAACAGTGGGAAATCCACTACCCATAATAAAGAGAAAGTGTCTTTGTTGCGTAACCCAAGTTGAGAGCCAAGGTGAAGCCTTAGTTCGTTCATTTGCTTTTGGGTTTGGCCAAGTTTTCCGCTAAGAATTAGAATAAGGTCACCGGGTTTGCTTTTGCATTGCTCTGCCCATAATTTTAAATCTTCTGGGGTGTAAAATTTATCTACAGAGGATTTTAAGCTATTGTCTTCTTCGTGTTTGCACCAAACCAAACCGCTGGCTCCAATCTGAGGTCTTTTTACAAAATCGACTAAAGCATCCAATTGCTTGCGGGTATAGTTAGCTGCTCCAGTTACATTTATTGCGATTACAGCTTCTGATTGGTCAAATACAGGGAATCCTTTTCCTTTTGCTAGGTCTGTTAAATAACAAAATTCCATTCCAAAGCGTGTATCGGGTTTGTCGCTTCCGTATTGATGCATTGCTTGAGCATAGGTCATACGAGGAATTTCAGGAATCTCTATGTTTTTTACTTTTTGGAAAAGAAACTTTACTAAGCCTTCAAAAGTTTGCAAAATATCTTCTTGTTCCACAAAACTCATTTCACAGTCTATTTGAGTAAACTCAGGCTGTCTGTCGGCGCGTAAATCTTCGTCTCTAAAACATTTTANNGATTTGATAAGAACAGGTGTTTCTACTTCTATAAACTCTTTTTCATCAAGAAATTCCCTTGTGTATTTTGCAATTTGGTGTCTTAATTTTAGTTTATTTCGCACCGAGTCTCTTCTTAGGTCTAGGTATCGGTATTGCATGCGAAGGTCATCGCCACCGTCTGTGTCTTCTTCTATGGTAAAAGGGGGTGTTTTAGATTCGTTTAGAATGCTTAATTCGGTAACAAAAATTTCAATCTCACCTGTTGGGATGTTTTTATTTTTATTGCTTCTTTCTGCAACATTTCCAATGGCTTGTATAACAAATTCGCGTCCTAGTTTTCTTGCTTTTTCCAAGAGGTCTTTGTTCACGGATTCATCAAAAGCAAGTTGTGTAATGCCGTATCTATCGCGAAGGTCTACAAATGTGAGTGCACCAAATTCTCTTGTTTTGGCTACCCAACCACTTAAAGTAACTTTTTGTCCAACGTGTTGTATGCGTAATTCGCCGCAATTATGAGTTCTAAACATCTTATGTAAATTGAAGTGCGAAATTACTTTTTTTTATTGTGTGGAATTGCATGCTTTCTAAAAATTATAACACTTTGTTAAATCCAACCATACTCTAGATGTTTGGCTGCGTAGCTTGGTAATATTTTGTTTATTTTTGCAATTTGAAACTAACAAATGAACGAGGGTTTAGGTAGAACAGTAGTGGTGGGCTTAAGTGGGGGGGTAGACTCTTCCGTCTCTGGTTTGCTTTTAAAACAAGCAGGATACAATGTAATAGGCGTATTTATGCGAAACTGGACCGACAGTTCTGTTCTGATAGGCGAAGACTGCCCGTGGATAGAAGATAGCAACGATGCCATGTTGGTAGCGGATAAAATTGGCATTCCTTTTCAAGTACTCGATTTGAGCAATGAGTATAAAAAACGCATTGTAGATTATATGTTTGCGGAATATGAAGCAGGTAGAACCCCAAATCCAGATGTTTTATGCAATCGCGAAATAAAGTTTGATGTGTTTCTAAAAGCGGCCAAAATGTTAGGGGCAGAATTTGTAGCTACGGGGCATTATTGTAGAAAAGGCCATGTAGTAAATGAAAAAGGGGAGGAGTTTTTTACCCTACTATCCGGTGCCGACACGAATAAAGACCAAAGCTATTTTCTTTGCCAGATTACACAAGAACAGCTATCGCAAATCCTATTTCCTATTGGTCATTTACAAAAATCAGAGGTTAGAGAAATTGCAACACAATACGAATTGGTTACTGCCTCCAAAAAAGATTCTCAAGGGCTTTGTTTTATTGGGAAAGTAAGTTTACCAGATTTTCTGCAACAAAAACTAAAAACAAAAGAGGGAAATGTAGTAGAAATAGAAGCAGATAGCATTGTTTTTTCTGCATTTACAAGCCAAATTCCAAGCCAAGAAGCAGGCAAGGAAGCCTACTTTAAATATATCTCTTCTAGATGGAGGTTTAAACCTGAAGATGGAAAAGTAATAGGTAAGCATATAGGGGCACATTTTTACACCATAGGACAAAGAAAGGGTTTGAACATAGGAGGGAAACCACTTCCACTATTTGTGCTTGCTATAGATACAGAGACCAATACGGTATACGTGGGCCAAGGAGAAAATCACCCTGGACTATATGGAAATGCCTTGAAAATACATGCATCTGAAATTTCATTTATTCGCACAGATTTACAGCCACAAGTAGGGCAGGAGATAGAACTAAGGGCAAGAATAAGATACCGTCAACCTTTATTTGATGCAAAACTATTCAGGGGCGAAAGTGATTACTTTTTATATTTCGACACACCCAAAAGCGCCATTGCGCCTGGTCAGTTTGCGGCATTTTATGTTGGCGATGAATGCATAGGGAGTGGCACTATTGCGCAGTAGGTTAAAGTATAAACTCTAGCCCTTGTAAAAATAGCTAAATCTATTCTGTGACAGAAAGGAATTCCATTACATCTTTGATATAAATAGGTTTATGTAAATATTTTTTGATCCAAGAATACTTTTCAATTTTTTTTATGTCAGAAGTATCGGTAGAAGAAGTGATGATAAAAGTATGAATGTTTGGGATCAATTGATAACCCTTTGTTTGCATTGAATCTAAAAAATACCAACCATCCTGATGTTCCATATTTATATCTAGAAGCAAAAGAATATGGTTTCTGAAAAAGCTCATATTCTCTAGTTTTTGAATTGCATCTAATCCATTTGTAGAGAAATGAATTGGGGTATTGGGTTCTAACTTATGAATCATTTTACTAACGACTAGACTATAAATTGGGTCGTCGTCGATGATGATTATTTCTTTTTTCATGATTCTATATTTAGATCAAAATTTCGTGTGTCTTCAATAATTTTTCTAACAATTTCATCCATCTCGTTTGAAGATACTTTTAATTGTTCTAACCAAAATAAAAGGTTCTCGAGATTGCCTTTTTCTTCTTCTATTAAGTTAATAATTCCTAAAATTCTAGCCAAAGGAGCCCTTACAACGTGAGATTGTGTCCATGCAATATCCTTTAGTTTTTTATTTTGACTAACTATTGTTTGAAGATGTTTTAAACGCTGTGTAATATCGTTGGATTGAACGATTATATTGTTTTTTTCTTTGCTTACTGCAACTTCTTTAAAGTACAATTCTACGTGTATGGTATTTGTATTTTTTAAAATATGAGTGAAGATTTTACTGTTTTCATCTTGTGTTTTTTCAAAAATAAGATTTGTAACCATAGTTTCTTCGTTTGTAGGGTGCAAATCTAGAAATGACATATTTAGAAATTCTGCCAGTTTAAAACCATATTTCTCAATAGCGGCATAATTCGCATCCAATATTTTTAGGTCTCCATAATTGAGTAATAACATAGGTTGCGGACTTAAATGAAAAAGATTCTCAAATTTTATTCTTTCATTTTCTATTTGCGAGATAAAGGATTTTCTATTTAATGCAAAGTGTATACTTTTCTGAAGGAGATTTGGGTTTAATTCGTCTTTAATTAAAAAATCATAAACCCCCAATTGTATGCTTTTTTCAGCTAGGGCAATGTCAGAATACCCAGTAAGTATAATTATGGGAATATTGCCCATGATTTTTAATATATTTTTAACTAGTTCTATCCCACTAAGACTAGGCAGATGTAAGTCTAACAATATAAGGTCTAAGTTTTTGTTGTTGTTTTCAAAAAAAGTCTTTGTGTTTTCAAAATCCACAAAATGCTCTATGTGGGCATATTTAAATTTTTCTAATAAATAATCTTCCACCAATATAAAATCGCCAATATTGTCTTCAATAATTAGGATGGACAGATGTTCTAAATTATCTACTATCTTAACCATAAGAGATTTTTATTTAGCGAGTGTGGTTAATTGTAGCCAAAACTCTTCAATTTTTAAAATTGCATCTAAAAACTCATCCATGTCCAATGGTTTTTTAACAAAACTGTTACTATAATTCTCGTAAGCTTGGTCTATATCTTTTTTATTGGAAGAAGTTGTAAGCATAATTACAGGTATTTTTTTTAAACTGCTATCAGATTTGATTTGCTTAAGAATTTCGTGACCATTATAGATAGGGATATTAATATCTAATAAAATAAGGTCAGGTTTTTCGGCTTTTTCAAATTCATTCTTATTGTATAAGAAGTCCATGGCTTCTTGGCCATTTCTAGCCACACTTATTTTTGTCCGAACTTTGCTTTCTTCAAAAGCTTCTTTGGTGAGAAGAATATCCCCTTCGTTGTCTTCTACCAAAAGTATGTGCACAATTTTTGACATAATTTTTTTAGTTAAGATTTTGTTTAGATATGGTAAAGTAGAAAGTAGTCCCTTTCCCCAATTCAGAGTCCAGCCAAATTTTACCCCCAAGGAACTCAACACTTCTTTTTGCTATGGAAAGACCAATGCCTGTGCCTTCATATTTTTCTCTATTGTGTAATCTCTGAAAGATTATGAAAATTTTAGAAAAGAATTTAGGATCTATACCAATTCCATTGTCGGCAATAGAAAATTCCCAATCTTCATTATTTTCAGAAAAACCTATATGAATTTCTGGAGTGGTATTGTCTTTACTATATTTTAAAGCATTGTCTAAAATGCAATGAAAAATTTGGGTAATAAGTGCTTTGTAGGTTTTTAGTATGGGTAGTTTTTGATATTGAAAACGAGCGCTGCATTCAGAGATTTTTTTTCTTCTGAGTTGAAAGTAATCTGATAGCACTAAATTTAAATCAACCAACTCCATATCCTCATCTGGTCTATTGGCTCTCGAATAATCTAATAAATCGAGTATGATCTGTTTCATTCTTTTGGCTCCGTCTATGGAATAGTAAATATATTTTTGTGCTTGTTCGTCTAGCTGATTTTCATATTTGCGTTTTAGTAAGTCCATAAAACTAGAAATCATACGCAGGGGTTCTTGCAAATCGTGGGAAGTGATAAAAGCAAATTGTTCTAATTCTTCATTTGAGCGTTCAAGTTCTTTGGCGTACACTTTAAGCGATTTGTTTAAATCTACGAGTTGTTGTTCAAAGTTTTTTCTTTCGGTAATATCGTTCATAGCACCAATAACCCGAATTACTTTGCCTTCATTGTTACGTATAAAAGTGGCTCGGTCGTGCACATATGCATAGCTATTGTCCGATTTTAAAAAGCGGTATTCTTCGTACCAGTCTTTTAGGTTTGGATCTGTAAAATAATGATTTACTCTTTCTGTAATCTTTTCTCTGTCTTCGGAATGGATTAGTGAAAGTAGAAAATCAAAAGTTGGTTTAGGATGAATCCCGTCATAGCCAAACAAGGTATCAAATCCTTTTCCCCAAAACAGATGATTGTTTAATATATCATAATCCCATATAGCATCATTTGTTGCTTCTGTTACTTTTTCAAATCTTTCATTTGCTTTGATTAATCTTAAGTCCGCTTCCTTTTTAAGAGTTATATCGCTAAAATAAATCGAAAGTCCGTTATCTGAGGGGTATGCTGTTATTACAAACCATTTACCCATAGTTTCGTATTTTTCCTCAAACCTTACGATTTCTCCTGATTGCATAGCATGTTCGTATTGTTTATGGAAAGTTGAACCAATGGCATCGGTATATATATCCCATAGGTTCCTTCCCAATACATCATGCCTTTTATGGCTTAGTAATTCTTCTGCAACTTTATTCCAATAAGTAACCTCCCAATTTTTATTAATTGCAATAAAGGCATCTCCTATACTTTCTAGAATGTTTATTTTTTCGTTGAAAGAATCCCTTAGTTTTTGGGCTGCAATTTTCTTCTCATTTATATTTTTGAAATAAACAGAAAGTCCTCCTTTGGAAGGGTAGGCATTTACTTCATACCAAGAATGATCGGCATCAAATAAGAATTCAAAAGATTCTGCTATCTTGGTTTGTTTAACTTCTTTATATTTTTTTTCTAAAATTGTACCTTTAGTGGAGGGAAATACTTCCCAAATTTTTTTCCCTAATATGTTTTCTTCTTTTACATGCAATAGGTTTTCTGCTTCTTTATTAAAATATGTAAAACACCAATCAGAATCTACTGCATAAAATGCATCGGAAATACTTTCTAGAATCTCTCTGATTTGAATTTCAAGCATTTTAGAACTATGAATATCTTGAAAACTCCCGTATATTTTTACACATTCCTTATTTATTCTCTCGCTTTTTCCAATACAGCGCACCCACTTTTCATTTTTCTTTGGGGTAAGAATAGTTAGTTCAAGGTCAAACTCTTGCCCTGTTTGGATTAGTTTTTCTAATGCTTGCTGTATTTTATATCTACTTTCTGTTGTATAAAATTCTAATCCTTTTTCCAAGTTTGGTTCAAAGTTCTCTTCACATTCCAAAATATGTTTAGTCATAGTGGACCAAAACATGCTTTGGGTTTGGTTGTTGTGCATTTCTAGTTCCCAACTACCAATTTTTGCCATAGAAGTAGTTTGGCTAAGTATGTCTTGAGTTTTTGCTTCTTCGCTAATGTCTAAGATTACGGAGTTAAAGACTATTGTACCATCTACTAAGAAATTAGGGAGACCATTGCCTAAATATGTTCTGATTTCCTTGTTTGGCATTACATATCTATATTTAACGTTCCACTTGGTTTTGTTTGTTATCGCTGTTTGAATGCTCTCCTTTACTCTTTCCATATCGCCACCTTCTTCTATTTGCTGCCAGACTAAATGAATATTTTGCATTGCTTGCTCTGCTGTAATGCCCCAAATTTGTTGCGCACCATTGGAAACATGTTTTATCCCATCTGTGCCATCTGGGTATATAAAGTACTGAAAAACAACACCAGGCAAATTGTTGGCAAGCGAAATCAACCTGTCGTCTGTTTCCTTTTGTTCACTTATATCTCTGAAACTACCTATAATTCTTTTTGCTATACCATTTACACCATCTACTTTACCTATTACTCTTACCCATCTTTCTTGTAGATTTTTTGTTACAATTACAGCCTCGAAATCAAATTCAATTATTTCAACGATACTTTTTTCAAATACCTTAGATACCATTTCTCTGTAATCTTCTCTATAAAAAGAGATTGCAGTTTCTACTTCAGGAGTATATTTCGCTGGGTCTGTGCCATGCATTGTGTGCACTACATCCGACCAAAAGAGTTTTTGGCTTTCTATGTCTAACTCCCAACTTCCAATTTTTGCAAGTTGACCAACTTGTTGGTTTAATAGCCTGAGTTTTTTCTCATTTGTAATATCTTTTGCAGAAGCATAAATTAAACCATCTGCTTCGGTAACATTACAACTCCAACTTAACCAAATAATGTCTCCTTTTTTTGTTACAAATTGGTTTTCAAATTTAAAAGAGACAGAAGTTTTTGCTAATATTTGGAATTCATTAGGTACATTTATATTGCCATTATGGTAAAGGAATTTTTCTAGATCCTGAAATAGAATTTCTTCTTTAGTGAATCCCAAAAGGCAACACCCTTCTTCATTTATTTTAAGAAATCTACCATTTGAATCTAAAATACATAAGATATCTGGGATGGAATTAAACAAATGTTTAAACTCATTTTCGGTTCTCTTTCTATATATTTCAGAACCAATAAATTGTTCTAGCCTTTTAATTATTTTGCTGTATTTTCTTAAGTGGTCTATGTTTTTACTTGTACCTAGTAAAAGAACCCCTTGAATTTCTTTTTTATAGAAAAGAGGTACAGCAACTATAGCCTTTAGGTTAAGTACATCGTTCAAGTATTTTCTTACAAAGAACTTTTCAATTTTTGGTTTTTCCCAAAAATACTGTTTGGTGTGTTTCCAAACTTTGCCCGGCAAACCTTCGCCCTTTTTAAATCGATTGATTAAGAGGCCAGGGTCTAACTCTAGATTTACTGTAGAATTATTGCCAACAAGTTGAATATGTGTTTGTTCTATGTTTGGTGTCCATAGTTCTACTAAATCAAACATACCAAAGTTTACAATGGTTTTACAGAGAGTGTTTGCTACGTTTTTTAGTTCTTCTTCTTCGTTAAAACAATCGCTTAATTGACTTAACAAGGTTTGTTCAAGTTCTTTGTTTTTTTGTTCTGTTACCTCCCTTTGAATCGAAATCCAATGGGTATAGGAGCCTTTGTGATCGGCCACGGGGCTCAAAGCAAAGTTTACCCAAAATTCTTTCCCAGATTTGGTATAGTTCAAAACTGTTGCGTCGCAAGGCTGTGCTTCTTTTAATTTTCTACTTAGTTCTTTCAGCTCTTGTTTATTTGAATTTGTTCCTTGTAAAAATCGAGGATTTCTGCCTATTGCTTCCTCTGCACTATATTCTGTCATTTTTGTAAATGACTCGTTTACATACACTATTCTTGGCCCAGGTTCGTCTAGTGGTTGTGCTTCAGTAATAACTATTGCGTCATTTGAGCTATTGACTACTTTCTCAAACAGTTTAAGTTTGTATTCTTCTTCAATTTTTTCAGTTATATCTCTAGAATTGGCTACGATTCCCCCAACAGCTGGGTTATCTAACATGTTTGTGAGTATTGTTTCAATCCATCTCCATTGTCCTTTGTTATTCAAAAACCGAAATGGCTCCACTTTTATTACCTTTTCCTGGCTTATTTTTTTTAAATATTCTAGTGTTTTATTTTTATCTTCTGTATGTATAAAATCGAAAGCATTTTTTCCCCTAAACTCTTCAGGGGCTTTGCCTAGAACAGTAATACTGGTTGGGCTTACATACAGATAATTTCCTTGTATATCCAAAATGGATATGAGATCGGAACCCTCTTGAACCAAAGCTTTAAATCTTTGTTCACTTTGTTTGATTAATTCCTCTTGAAAATATTTTTCTTTGTTGTCGCGTACCACACAATAAAGAAGTCTTTTTGTATTGTCCCACTTTGCCGACCATAAATTGTAAGCAATTCCTCCATATTTCTTAAGGTATCTGTTTTCAAAAGATTTTGTTTTGTGCCCTTGTAGTGCTGCTTTTGCTATTTCTTGGGTTTTTTCTAAGTCTTCTTCTAAAATAAAATTTTTAAAGGATTTTCCAACCATTTCGTTAGGAGAATAACCCCACTGACTGTAACTGTTTTTGCTTACATACACGAACTTGCCTTCTTCATCAAAAGTGCAGACCACATCCATAGCAGAATTTATCAAATCCAAAGCTTTGCTTGATTCCTCCTCAATGGAAAATAAATCTTTGCTTTGGCATGCAATAGCTACTATTCTATTGTTTTCTCTAATCTGTGTGAATGTTATTACCTTATATAAAACGGAGTTGTTTGAAGGAGAGGTGAAAGAAATTTGTTTTTGTGAAATTTCTTCAGAAAAAGCTTTTGTATAATAGCTCTGAATATCAATAATGGAATGAAATTGTTCTTCTACCGTGGTGGTTTTTTTATGGTCTTTTTTATTTTCTTCTATAAATTTTATAAAAGATGGATTTGTATAAATGAATTTCCATGAATGGTCTACAATCCATACCCAGCCTTCATTTTGTTCAACGATATGCCGGCAAAAGATATCTATCTCCATATAATTTGAAATAAAAAGCGAATGTCAAATATAGGTTTATATTTCCAATTTAAAAATAAAAATATCAGGTATTCAATATTTTAGGCTTAAAGGTGTCTTTTATAGGTGAGAGATAGCACTTAAAAAAATAACAAAAGCATAATTGTGCTTTGTATTTTAAATCTATTCGTTTTATACTACAAGGTTGTTTTTTATTAATTACAGCGAGGTTTATAAACTATAAACTTCATGATTTAAGAATCACTTTTGAATATTTGAGTTTAGTGTAAATATGAAAGTACTTCCTTTGCCTTTTTCTGACTCTACATTTATAGTTCCACCATGAATCTCCACAATATTTTTACATGCAGCCAACCCTATTCCTGTTCCGGGGATAGAATCGTAACTATGCAGTCTTTTCATAAAACCAAAAATTTCTTTGCTATGCTTAGGGTCTATTCCAATTCCATTGTCAGAAATTTTTATGGTTATTGAATTCTCTTTTTGTTCATATTGAATATGAATAATGGGCGTCTCTTTGGATCTGAATTTTAGTGCATTACTTATCAGATTTTGGAAAAGCCGAGTTAGAAGCATTCGTTCCCCAATAATATCTGGCATATTTTCTACGTATATCTTAGCATCGCATTCTTGTATTGCATTGTTTAGCGATTGTATGGCATCCTTACATATTATATTAAGCGAAACGGTAGTAAATTGTACATTTGAAGAATCAATTCTTGAAAACTCTAAAAGGTCAGAAATCAGTAATTTCATTTTAGATATGTTGTTCTTAATTAAAGAATAGTATTGTGTTTCCTCTGTGTCTTTGCTTATGTGCCCTTTTCTTTCTAATAGGCTTAACATACCAATTATGGTATTCAGAGGGGCTTGTAAATCGTGAGAAGCAAGGTAGGCAAACTGTTCTAGTTTTTGGTTTACTTCTTGTAGTTTAAGAAAAGCATTGTCGGCGTTTTTTCTTGCCTGTATAAGTTCTATTTCAAATTGTTTTCTTTGCGAAATATTTAATAACGAAAATCTGTAATAAGCATCTGTTTGCTTATCTGTGGGGACTTTTTTCCCATTTATTAAAGCAGGAAAGGAAAAGTGAGGACCAATTATAGTCAAATTTATTTCGGAAATTTCCCATTGCATTTGCAACATAGGAACCACATGTGTTTCATAAAAAATCTTATCCCCTATGCTTAAAAGGTCCATAAATGTTTTTTCCTCTACAAGTTCTTCTCTCTTCATTTTTAGCCAACTTAATAGAGTTTTATTCGCATTGATTATGGTTCCGTTGCTACAAATAGTGAGATAACCAAAGGGAGCATTTTGGTATAAATCCTCTGCATCTTCATTAAAATAAATCATGTTTTTTGTTCTTTAAAGATAATCTTCTATGGCTTGTATAACTAATTGAGGAGTAGTGAGATGTGGGCAGTGTCCCGGAGAGTTTATTACCTTAAGTGTGCTGTTTTTTAGTTCTTGGTGCATATATATTCCAACCTGAATAGGAGCTAATGCATCTGGTTTACATTGTATAATTAGACTGGCTGTGTTGCAATTTTTCAGGTCTTCTCGGTGGTCGCTCAAAAAAGTAACTTTGGCAAAGTGTTTTGCAATATCTGGGTTCATAGCACAGAAACTATTGGATAACTCCTCTTCAATTTCTTGTTTTTCCGAATCTCCTACTATTATTGGGGCTATTGCTTTGCTCCAACCCATATAGTTGCTTTCTAGTGTTTTAATAAGTTCGGATATGTCTTCCTTGTCAAAACCTCCTGTATAGTTTGGGTAATTGATATAACTAGGAGAAGGTGCCACAAGTATAAGCCTTTGGAATAGATTAGGAGAGTTTATTGCTGCTAAAATCCCTATCATAGCACTTACAGAATGACCTATAAACACTATGTTTTCAAAATTTAGATCTTTGCATATCTGTTCTACATCATTTGCGTAAGCATGCAGGCTACTATAGGTTTCAAAATTATAGGCTTCGGCATCCGATTTCCCCGAACCTATGTGGTCAAAAAGTACTACTTTATAGTTGTCATAAAAATGTGGTGCTACAAACCGCCACATATTTTGGTCGCAGCCATAGCCATGAGCAAAAAATAGGGTTTGGCTCCCAGTTCCATAAATTTTAATGTTGTGTTTGTTTATTATATTGTTTTGCATTGTGTAAATTTTAAAAAAATACTATTCCGGTTTAGTTCATCCTGTAGTAAATAAACCAAAACCTGCGGGAATATATTGATTACCAATTTGTATAGAATACAAAACTACAATAAATAATTTAAACTTAGTACTTTAATGCCGAACTTTGACTTATAAAAGACAATTGCATAGGGGAGGGGATTAAAGCCCAAAGAAAATAACATAAGCCATTCAAATATTCCCCCAACCATACCTTTCCTTAAAAATACCAAAATTAATTTACATTTTTTAAAAATATTTGCTTTTTGGTGTTCCTTAAGAGTTGTAAAATTACTCTGTTCTAAAGTGGAAACGACCCCTTTTGTTGGGAGTTTTTACTTATAGTTCCATCCAAACCTTTTTTTAAATTTAATTTTTATTCGTTGTCTTAATTCGGGCTGAATTACATAAAAGGCTACAGTTCCCATTTTTTAATGGAAGTATTTCTTGGCTTAATACCAGATTGTAAAATCCATGTGTAAAAATTCTAAACTAAAATTTCGCTTATTCTTTTTTTAGGTTTATGTTTGTAAATGAGTGCTTGTTGGAATATATTCAATATGTTAGCTGCATTCAATCACATAATTTAATGGAAATAAATGACCCTAAGTTGGAACGAAATAATAGATAGAGCATTAAAATTCTCGAAAGATTGGGTGGGTACTACAAATGAAGAAGCAGATGCAAAACAAAGTCAAAGCACATAACTAGCTAGACAAAGCAGTGGACTTGGCTTACAGACCAAAAGTATTTACAAGCTAAGCAACAAAATGTTGTTTTTGTTTGAACTTTATGAGAAGTACACGAAAGATTTGTATATAAAAGAGAATGGGAAGAAATGAAATTATGGAAAAAAGAAATTTAGTTAAAGTGTTGGAAATATTAGAAGATTTAGGATTGAAATTTGTACCCGAAAAATTCCCCTCCTCTGGAGGGGTGGCTGAAAGCCGGGGTGGTTTAGATACTACAGGCCAAGTAGAAAGCCACAGGGGCAGAAATACCCAAAACTATGGGTAGAGTATATACTATTTTATTGTTAAAGTTTTGTTGATTCTGTTGCCAGTGTAGTGTGAGGTGAAATCTACGCTGATATTGTCTTCTGGGCTTTTAATCTCCAATACCCCATTGTTTTTTATGGCTACAGGGTTTATTGAATATGGAATTGAAAATGAACCGATCATTTCGTTTCTACTACCTGATCGGAAAAACGTGGAAGACCTACTCAAATCAGACCATTTAAAAGTCTCTTCGTCTTCGTCTGTGCTTACATTAAAATTAAATACTAAGGAATCAATATTTTTATTTTTTATGTCAGGGATGTTTATTTCTGTTAGTGTTATAACAAAATCTGTATAGCCAGTTATTGTATCTATCGGCACCGTATTTTGATTTGTGTAGGGTAAAAAGTCAGATATATTGAAGTGCCCAAATTGAATAGATATGGAATATGGAGGGGGTTGGAAAGTGTCGTCTTCTTCCTCTTTTTTACAAGCTGTTAGTATTACAAATAGCATTGAAAATAGGATGCTTATTTTTTTCATAATTATTTCTTATAGATACAAAGCTAGGTAAAAGTTAGTGGATTATACGTTAAAAGAATTTCCGCCCTTGTTGGTGTGTTATTTTCGTTATTGGACTTTGCCAACAAGGGCAGGAAATAAAGGGTTGAGAGTTATTTTTTAGTTTTAAGGAGAGAGTTTATTTTATTGCACCATTTTTCGCCAAGTTGCAGTTCGCCGCTTAGCTGTAGGTTTGTTTCTTCGTGGAAGAGTTCAAACTCTGTATGAGGCTTTTTCTTGTCTAAAGTATAAAAAAGTATGCTTACGCTGTGTGTAGAATGCATACTTGAGCTTTTTATCTCTCTACCTTTTTTTATAAGTTCACATTTCTGAATTTCTGATAAGTTTACAAATTGATTTATTTCTTCTCCCTTTTTGTTCTTGAAGAAAAATATTTGTTCTTGTGTATCGTTTATGCCTATTGCAAAATCGCCACAAAACTCATGCTCCCCAATGCTAGTATTCTGCTGTTTAGCATTTGTTTTTAAGCTGTTGTACATTCTTTTTTCTCTTTTAACCCTTTTGCGATACATGACTACAAAAGGTGCAATAAATGCAATTGTTGCAACAAGGCCAACTACGGCTGTTCCCCAGTCTGTTTTCATTTTTTTTAATTGTTTTTTAGTTTGTTTTTTTTGAAATTATTAATTGTGCTATGCTTTCTAGCATAGAAGTAAAGAATATGGTATACAAGCCTTTGTGTAGGCTTTGTATTCCTTCAAAAAAAATTACCAAAAATAATGAAAGGGGTATAGGATATCGGACTTTCGGTACTGTATAAGTATATTTCTCCAATAACTTAGGTATTGAGAAAAACCCGCGCTAAAAATTTGCTCTGTACTAATGCCTGTAGCCCAATGCCCTGTATTAGATTTGCCAAAATGTGGGCTTGTAAGGTTGTTTATACTTACTATAGAACTTTGGGCAATGGAAGTATGGAAAAAAAGAGAGGAGGATAAGTCGGAATTAAGATTGTGTTGGGTTGTGTAATTGTGGTTTTGTGTATTAGAATAAGTATAGCTCTTAGTTACTAGACCTATTGCAGTGCAATAAATCGCAGTAAAAATTACTATGCTTAATATTCTAACCTTGTTTTTCACGCCACAAAACTACGCAAATACGTGGCTGAAATTTTGATTGTTTCAGAATATTTTTACCTAAACAAGTTGCAGGTATTTATTCTGGATTTTGTTTTTTGCTTTTAATAAAAAGCATGGCAATCGCAGTGGTTACAGCCCCCATAAACAAAGCCCCAATAGCACCTTGAATGGCGTAGTTTGTGTAATTGAAATTTGCTTCTGCCTCGGCAGTTGTTTTGTAGTATCCTATTTCTACAGAGCGTTTTATAACATTGGGGAAATATTCCGGGGTAATAATAAAGGTAGTAATCCATTGAGACAATGGGCTAAGCAGGCTTATAAAAAGGGAAAGAATAATTCCTGAAATTAAGCCTTGTTTGTAGCTCATGTGACCAGAGTAAGTGTTTTTCTTTTTATCTTTTAATGCAAGTACCATTACAATTATTGCAGGAATTGCAAAAAGGTTGGTAACATAAATATGGTAGTCTATGTAGGTATCGTGTAGTCCGCTTATTTTTTCTAAGACCATCCAAATTAATCCCATTCCTGTGAAAAGGAATGCCCATTTGATTTCTATTTTAAGGTTTTTCATTATATTATTTAAAGAATTCAAAGTTAGTAAAATAATGGATACTAGTGATATAAGATATGAAACTAATACAAGAGGATTTTACTTCGTGATAATTTAAAGATTTTGAAATACAAACTAAAAATTAGGAAATATTTTGAATAATATAGTGGCCTAAAAAAACACCTAACAGACTAAAAACAACGGTAGAGAGAATGTAGAGGATTGCAGTAAATGAGTTGCCTGTAGATATTAGTTGCATATTTTCTGCAGCAAAAGCAGAAAAGGTGGTAAAGCCACCACAAAATCCTGTTATAAATAAATACTTAAGGTTTGGATTGCTTAATTTTTGGTGCTCAATAAGGCCTAAGAATATGCCAATAAGAATACATCCTAGTACATTAACAGAAAATGTAGCAAGTAACTGGGCACTTTGAAAATATTTTGCATTGAGTATAGAACTAAGATAGCGGAAAATGCTCCCTATCCCTCCGCCTAAGCCTACAAGTAAAATTTCTTTTCCAATCATTTGATTATGTTTTATGTATCGGTTTATGCTACTCTTATGCATATCCTTTTATTTTGTATACCACAAACCCAATCCATTCTTTAAAAAGCAATTCCCATTTTTGGAAACTAGTAGCACTGGGTAAAATAAAGCTATCTATGCTATAGGGGCGGGTTTGGTCGCTAAGGAAATGACTAGGAATGGGAGTGACAGTAAATCCAACTTTTTCGAAACAAGCAGCTGCTCTGAGCATATGAAAAGCTGAAGTAACAATGCCAATTTGTAGAGAATCTTCTTTTAGCAATGCTTTGGTAAAGGCAGCGTTTTCGTGAGTGTTTCTAGATTCAGTTTCAAAAATCACTCTACTTGTATCAATTTTAGATTCTACAAAGTAGTTTCGAATTAAACTCGCCTCTTTGATTTCAGGTTTTTTGATACTGCCGCTACCTCCAGACACAACCAATCGTTTGATTGCTCCCGATTGGTATAACTTGAATGCTTGGAAAAACCTGTCTCCTGATTCTGTAAGTCTTGCTTTTCCTGTATTTTCATCCATTGCACTAAATCCACCAAGCAGAACAGCGGTATGGGTTTGAGTCTTAGTTTGGGCTGTATAATATTGTTTTTCCTGCAAAATAAGAACTTCATTAACAAGAAATCCATTGCCAAAAAACCACAAAATCCCCAAACTAGCCAAGATAAACTTTTTTCTTCTCTTAAGATTCTTTGTTGCAAGTGCCCAAAGCAAGAACACCATCATCCAGAAAAATGGGTTGAGCAAAAAACCGAGCAATTTACTTATTAAGAAAAACATAGTTCAAGGTTATTTATTTAAAAAGGCTATGGCTTTGTTTATGTCTTCATGTAAAAAAACATCGTTCTCTCTAAAAGGTACAATTGCTCTAAATTCTTCAAGTAGTTTTTGAAGAGGAGTAGAAGTTTTTTTACTTTTTCTAAAATGCATGGCCTGAGCGGCGCAAATCAATTCTATGGCCAATACAGTTTGTAGGTTTTGAACAACTTTGTACAGTTTAGTTGCCGCATTTGCTCCCATACTCACATGGTCTTCTTGTCCATTGCTGCTTACTATGCTGTCTACAGAGGCAGGGCTGCATAGTTGTTTGTTTTGACTTACTATGCTTGCAGCAGTGTATTGGGCAATCATATAGCCACTGTTTAATCCGGGGTTGGGTGTTAGGAATGCAGGAAGTCCGCGTTCTCCAGAAATAAGTTTGTAAGTTCTTCTTTCGCTTATGCTTGCAAGTTCTGCAGAAGCTATAGCCATAAAATCCAACTGCATAGCCAATGGCTGTCCGTGAAAATTTCCTGCACTTAGGATAAGGTTTTCCTCTGCAAATATGTTGGGGTTGTCGGTTACAGAATTAATTTCTGTTTCAAATACTTTTTGAGCATGCGCTATTACATCCAAACTAGCTCCATGAACTTGAGGAATACATCTAAAACTATAAGGGTCTTGAACATAATTTTTGGTATGGTTTGCTATTTCTGAACCTTCTCTTAATTTTAGAACAATTTGAGCGCTAAGTATTTGCCCTGCATGGGGTCTTATTTGATGCGAATAGGGTAGGAAAGGGTCGTTTATACAATCAAATGCTTCCAAAGACAAAGCGCTGATTTGGTGCATCCAAGTACTAAGATTTTTAAGTTTTAGCAAACTCCAAACCCCAAAAGCCGACATGAATTGGGTCCCATTGATTAGCGCCAGACCTTCCTTAGATTTAAGTTGTATTGGCTTCAGATTTTCATTTTCTAAAATTGCTTTGGCAGGGATTTTATTTCCATTTTGCAAAAAATAGCCTTCGCCTATGAGCGGTAAGCACAAATGTGCCAATGGAGCTAAGTCGCCAGAAGCGCCAAGTGAACCTTGTTCAAATACTTGTGGAATTAAATTTCGGTTGTAAAACTCTTTGAGCAAGTTTACCGTTTCTACTTGCACCCCAGAATAGCCTTTACTCAAGGATTGTATTTTAAGCAAAAGCATTAGTTTTGTTATCTCGGGGTCTATGGTAGCACCGGTACCACAGGCATGCGATAGCAAAAGGTTTGTTTGTAGTTGACTCAGGTCTTTGCCTTCTATTTTGGTATTGCACAAAGATCCAAAACCGGTATTTACACCATAAATGGCAGAATCGTTTTTTTGCATTAAATTATCTAAGTAATTTCTGCTTTTTTTTATAGCTTCTATGGCTTGTAGGCTAAGTTCAAGAGAGTTGTTTCCTTGAATGTAGGATTCTAATTCCTCTAACTGAATAAAATGGCTTGGTTCTATGTGCATTTTTTTAGGATAATTGTATGCTTTGGATAAGTTCTTGTAAGTTTGCTTTTGTTTGTGTGCCTGTTTCCATGTTTTTAAGGGTGTAAAGATTCTCTTTTCTTTCGTTTTCACCCATTAAAACCACTAGCTTATATTGGTTGGCATTTGCAAAATCGAGTTGTTTTTTAAGTTTTGTAATACCAGGATACAAAACTGTTTCAATCTTATTGTTTCTAAGTTCCATCCCAAGTTCAAAGGCAAAGGGCATGGACTCAGGGTCAAGAGCGCAAACTAGAACTTTTGTAGATTCTACGATATTTTTTGGGTATAGGTTTTGGTTTTCTAGGTAATCAAAAATCCTATCTGCTCCAAAGCTAATACCTACTCCAGAAACATCTTTTAGGCCGAAAATTTCCGTTAAATTATCATATCTACCTCCTGCTGCAACACTTCCTAACCCCGATTCTTTGATTTTAACCTCAAATATACAACCAGTATAATAGCTTAAACCACGTGCAAGTGTTCCGTCAAATACTACTTGTGTGCAACTTTTGGTTGTTTTAATCAAATTAAAAACCTCTTCTATTTCTTGTAAACCCATAAAGGCCAAAGGGTTGCTTTGCAAATGGGCTTTCCAATCGTTCAGCAAATCCTCAGTTAAGGGTTCTTGTACTAAAAACTTGCTTAAACCTTTCAATTCTAATTCTCCAATCCCATTTTCTCCAAACTCTTTGCTTATCCCTTCCCATCCAATTTTGTCATATTTATCCAAAATAGTGGTAAAGGTAATAAAAGAAACATGGGGGAAGAGTAGGGTAGAAATTCCCTCCAAAATTTTCCTGTTGTTAAGGTGTATTTGGTGCGATTGAATACCCAAAGCACGAAATACAGAATCAAATATCACAATCAATTCGGCTTCGTTGCTCATGTCTTTGGATCCAATACAATCTGCGTCGCATTGCCAAAACTCCCTATACCTTCCTTTTTGTGGGCGGTCTGCTCGCCATACAGGTTGCATTTGGTAACGCTTAAAAGGGAATGTAATACTATTTCTATGCATACTTACAAAGCGTGCAAAAGGAACTGTAAGGTCATATTTTAATCCCTTTGAAGCTATAAGTGGAGTGAGTTTATGACTATCTATTATATCGTTTGGCAATAAGCTTTTTTCTGCATTGCCCCAATAGTCGCCGCTATCTAATATCTTAAATAAAAGTTTGTCTCCTTCTTCCCCGTATTTTCCAGTAAGGGTTGTTATATTTTCCATTGCTGGAGTTTCAATACACTCAAAACCATGTAGCTTAAAAATATTTTCGATGGTAGAAAAAATAAACTTTCTTTTTTTCATCTCTAAAGGACCGAAATCCCTAGTACCTTTGGCTAAACTTGGTTTTATCATGTATTTTCTTTGTCTTATAATCAGGTTCCAAAATTAGATTTTTATACGTTTATACACAATTTTAGTTTTTGACTCGAAAATAAATCTATCTACACTACTCTGTTACTTGGAGTAAGGGCATAGAAGTAATATTTGCAATAAACATTCCTTGAGTTTTAGAGAATCCCCAAATTTTATCACTATAATTTTCAACTCCAACTAATTTTCTTTTTTATGCTGCTTGTCACAACTATATTTGCAATCTAAAATCTATAAATATATGTTCGGAAATATAAGTAAAATACTAGAAATGAAGAAAAAAGCAGAGGAGTTAAAATCTTCTGTTGCAAGTATGAAAGTAAGCAAGGAGTATTTAGGTATTCAAGTAGTTCTAACAGGATTGAACAAGGTAGATAAAATTAGTTTTGCAGAGGATTTTTTTACTAATAAATCAAAGACAGAGATTGAAGAACAGCTAAATTTAGCCATTCATGCAGCGCAAGAAGAGTTGTCAGAAAAACTGAAAGCACAATTTGCAGAGATATCTGGTGGCTTAGACTTAGGGTTTTAATAAATTCCATCCATACTTATTATACATAGAAATTGTTGGGAAAACCTAACTTATAATTTAATTTTGAATCCAATAAAATGAAAAAAATAACCATCCTATTTACAGTGCTAGTTGCCTTAATTTCAGCCTGTAATTCTACAAAAAACTCAGCCAATATAACCACTTTAGGGCCGGTGGTTTTTAATGAACAAATTTCCAGTGGGAACACTACTCTTGTAGATGTTAGAACCCCTTCAGAGTTTGCAGAAGGCAAAATACCTGGTGCCGTAAATATAAACCTTCATGACAATAATTTTGAAACACAAATTACTGCATTGCCTAAGGATAAGCCAGTATATATATACTGCTTAAGTGGAGGCAGAACCAAAGAAGCTGCGGATATATTTGTTAAAAATGGCTACACTGTAAATGTGTTAGAAGGGGGAATCCTAAAGTGGAATGCCATGCAAATGCCATTAGAAAGACCTCAAGTGGAAACAAGCTCGGAACCAACTGTGTCTTTTCAAGAGGCAATAGCAGGAGATAAACTAGTAATGGTAGATTTTTATGCAGATTGGTGTAGGCCTTGTAAAATTATGGAGCCTTTTGTAGAAAGAATAAAAGGAGAAAGAAAAGATGAGGTTACAATTATAAAAATTGATGTAGAATCAGAGAAAGCTCTTTCTGAGCAATACAGTATTACTGCACTACCAACTTTAATGATGTTTAAGAATGGTAAAGCCTTGTATACACAGCCTGGATTACATACCTACGAACAGTTAAACGAACTTGTGAACCAATACAAATAAACGAATATAATATGTCAGTAACATTAAGCACAGACCAAGATTTTGGGACCCATTTATCAGCCAACGAAATGGTAATAGTGAAGTATTTTGCAACATGGTGCGGCTCTTGTAAATTGTTTTCCCCCAAGTTTAAAAGGCTTAGCGACGACGAACGATTTACTCAGGTAACATTTTTGGACGTGAATGCAGAAGAAAACTCAGAAGCAAGAAAACTAGCCGGCGTAGATAATTTACCTTATTTTGCTGTATTTAAAAACGGAAAGTTGGTCAATGGTGGTTCCGCGGCCAAAGAAGAATACGTAGTAGATTTATTGAACCAATTGATTAGTAACGGATAATAGCAATAAAATAAGTTTTAGATTATTTTTAAATTAATTTTTGAAAAAATAAAAATACGCTTATCTTTGCAGTCCTTTTTTTTGAAAAGCCATGAAAAGAACATACCAACCATCGAACAGAAAGAGAAGAAACAAACACGGTTTCAGAGAGAGAAATTCTTCAGTAAACGGAAGAAAAGTTTTGGCTGCCCGTAGAAAAAGAGGTAGAAAAAGACTTTCTGTTTCTTCTGAAGGAAGACACAAAAGATAAAATAGGCCTTTAAACTATTTTTTTACTATGAAAGAAATTTACTCTTTTTCCAAAGAAGAGAAGCTTTGTAGTAAAATCGATATTGACAATCTTTTTAAAACGAAGGGTAGGAACTTGGCTTCTTACCCTTTCTTTTTTAATTTTAGAATTATAGATTCTGAACAGAAACAACCGCTCCCTAAGTTGGTGTTTTTGGTTTCTAAAAGAAAATTTAAAAAAGCAGTGGATAGAAACCGTGTAAAAAGAATGTGTAGGGAATTGTATCGCTTACGTAAACCACTTTTTTTAAAAGATTTAGATCTTTTAGAGAATAAAGAATTGCACTTGTGTATAGGTTATATGCCTAATGAAATTCTAGAATATACAAAACTTCAAAAAGGATTCTATAAAGCATTAAAAGTATTGATTAATGAAATTAAAAAACCTCTTAGCTAAACCTTTTATATGGATTTTCAGATTGTATCAATTGGTACTTTCTCCTTGGTTACCCAATGCATGCCGGTATACGCCTACTTGTTCGCAATATGGTATAGAAGCCTTGCGCAAATATGGTATAGCCAAAGGATTATGGCTAACACTTAAAAGAATAGGAAGTTGCCACCCTTGGGGAGGGCACGGACACGACCCCGTTCCTTAATGCAAACTCTTAGATTATCTGTATTTTTATCCCAAAAACAAGATATAAAAAAAGGAGTAACGATTTTGGTTACTCCTTTTTTTAAAGAATTATAGTTGAATTAATAAGCTCTTGCAAACAGAACCCTTTGACTGGATTTGTTTCCTGTAAGAATACATTTTCCTTCTTCTAATTTGTTTTCCAATGGAATACAACGTATAGTAGCTTTAGTCTTATCTTTAATTGCTTGTTCTGTTTCTGGACTACCATCCCAATGTGCAGAAATAAAACCAGGGGTATGGTCTAGCGCATGTACAAACTCATCCCAAGTATTTACTTCTATTATCCTTTCGTCTCTAAAGGTTTTAGCTTTTAAATACAAGCTTTCTTGTATTTTGGGCAAAAGACCATGTATATAGTTTGCCAGCCCATCTTGATTAAAAGTTTCTTTGGTTTTGGTATCTCTTCTAGCTAGTTCAACAGTTTGGTTTTGCATGTCTCTTGGCCCAACAGCAATTCTAAGTGGAACTCCTTTGTATTCCCATTCGGCAAATTTAAAACCAGGCTTATGGGTGTCTCTATCGTCAATTTTAACTCGAATATTTAAGCTAGAAAGTTCTTTTTTAAGGCTTTTGAAATAGTCTAGAATTGCATTTCTTTCTTCCTCTGTTTTATAAATTGGAACCATTACTACTTGTATAGGAGCTATATTAGGTGGTAATACAAGTCCATCGTCGTCGCTATGAGCCATAATAAGGGCGCCAACAAGTCTTGTAGAAACACCCCAAGAACTTGCCCATACATATTCCATTTTACCCTCTTTGGATTGGAATTTCACATCAAAAGCTTTGGCAAAATTTTGACCTAAAAAGTGAGAAGTTCCCATTTGTAAGGCTTTACCATCTTGCATAAGGCCTTCTATACAAAAAGTTTCTTCTGCACCTGCAAACCTTTCATTTGGGGTTTTTACCCCTTTGATAACTGGTACTCCAAGGAAATTTTCTGCAAAATCTGCATAAACCTCAAGCATTTGAACAGTTTCTGCCAGTGCTTCTTCTTTTGTAGCATGGGCGGTATGGCCTTCTTGCCACAAAAATTCAGAGGTTCTCAAGAACAATCTGGTTCTCATTTCCCATCGCATTACATTGGCCCATTGGTTAAGTAAAATAGGAAGGTCGCGGTAAGATTGTATCCAGTTTTTATAAGTACTCCAAATTACAGTTTCGGAGGTAGGTCTTATGATCAATTCCTCTTCCAGCTTGGCATCGGGATCCACAATTACCCCTTTTCCATTTGGGTCGTTTTTTAAGCGGTAGTGGGTTACCACTGCACATTCTTTAGCAAATCCATCTACATGGGCTGCTTCTTTAGACAAAAAAGACTTAGGTATTAACAATGGGAAATAAGCGTTGCTATGGCCTGTTTCTTTAAACATAAAATCAAGCTTTTGCTGCATACCTTCCCAAATGGCATAACCATAAGGTTTTATAACCATACACCCTTTCACTGCGCTATGTTCCGCTAGGTCTGCATTTTTCACTATTTCGTTGTACCAAGCAGAATAATCCTCTTTTCTTGTTATTTTGTCAAATCCCATATTGATTGTTATTGTTTATTTGAAATTTTATTGTAATTTTATGGCTGCAAATGTAAGTCAATCTATTGTTGAACCCAAATTTATAGCCCTATGAAAAAATTAACATTAAGTATTCTCTCTGTTTTGTTCCTTGCCGCTTGTTCTAGTAACAAGGCAACACTAACAAAGTCTGGAAATGGAATGTATTATTCCCCTAGCCTTGCTAAAAAAATAGCGATTTTGGAAGATAGAGAAAAAGCAAGAAATGCAGAATTGCAAACAGAGGAGGCGGTTCCAATTCCACAATCTTTACAGTCTATGTCTTCTACAAGTAGTGCAAACGAAAGGGGGGATGCAGACTATCAGATGAATTACAGTTCTTATTTCAATAGATTTGACGACATGTATTATCCACAGCATTATGGGGTGAATCGAAATTTTGGACGCCCTAGAGTGAATTTTTGGATGGGATACAACAATTTTGGTACAGGCTTTGGTTCTCCAATGTTTTCTTACAGAGTAGGAATGAATCCATATTGGGCTCACAATCCATACTACGACCCGTTTTGGGGCGATTGTTTTTATGATCCTTTCTTTAACCCTTATGGAGGTGGTTTCTATGGCAATCCTTATGGTGGTTTCCATGGTAACTCTTTCGGTGGTTTTTACGGCAATCCTTACCGTTCTCCCTTTATGATGGGTGGTTTTGGAGGTGGTTTCAATCAGGGTTTCAACCAAGGATTTGCAGCTGGTTATAGCACAGGCAATAGCTACGGTGGAGGGAATACTAACAACAACAATTATACTCCGGTTTATACCAGAAGAGGTTCTTATGGTACCAATGTTTCTGCAAGGGGTGCAAGTTCTGGAAGAGCTGCCTTTGGTAATGCGAATGCAGTAGGTTCTTCTTCTACATCTGGTAGAAGTACTAACTCAGACAATTATAACACATCGAACAGAAGATCTGTTGCAGCGGTTCATTCAGCAAACTCTTCGTCTAGGTCTTCCACTTCTTCTCGAAGTTCATCTTATTCCCAACCCGCTTCAAGAAGTAGTTCGGCTGGTTCCAATTCTTCATACAGCTCAGGAGGCAGTAGCCGCAGTTCTAGCTCTGTAGGGTCTGGTAGTTCTTATTCTTCAGGTAGTTCAAGCCGCAGTTCTTCAGGTTCTTCTTACAGTTCAGGAGGTAGCAGCCGTAGCTCTTCAGGTTCTTCTTACAATTCAGGAGGAAGCAGCCGAAGCTCAAGTTCTGTAGGCTCTGGTAGTTCTTATTCTTCTGGAGGTAGCAGCAGAAGTTCATCTGGGTCAGTAAGTTCTGGAGGGGGAAGCAGCCGAAGCTCAGGAGGGTCTAGCTCTTCTGGCGGTTCTAGTAGAAGCGGTGGTTCAGGTAGAAGATAATATTGAAAAATATAGTTACGACTGAATGAAGATAAATTCTTGGTTTTTAGGTATATGCTTTAGTGTGTTAGCATTGCCTTTGGGTGCTCAAAATCATATGGATGTTTTGCGATTTTCTTCTAAAAATGGAGATGGAGATGCACAATGGATAGGTACAGGTGGAGCAATGTCGGCAGTGGGTGCAAATCCTAGTGCTACTACAAATAATCCTGCCGGACTTGGGTTTTACAGACAAACAGAATTGGGTTTGTCATTAGGTATTTTTAATCAAGCAATTAATTCTACTTACTTTGCAAGTGAATCTTCTGCAAGTAGAATGGGCCTTTATATTCCTAATATTTCTTTTGTTACTTCTACTTTAAAAAAACCTTTGGGAAAGGAAACGGATAAGGATGTAATAGGTTATACTTTTGCATTCCAGCACAATAGAGCACATAATTTTGGTGCTGAAATGTTTTACCAAGGAAGGAATAGGCAGAGTTCTATGCTTAATGCGTTTTATGATGAATCGGAAGATTTATTTTCAGATGAACTTGGAAACAGAGAATATTTGGCTTACGATGTGTATTTGCTAAACCCAGATGGGTCTTCCCAAACCAAGTATACTATACCTTTAAAAGAGGGCGATAGGAATGCGGTACAATCAGGAAATATTGTGATGCGAGGTGGCAGAAACGATTATAGTGCTAGCGGTGCTTTTAATTATGGTAACAAACTTTATGTTGGTGCAAATTTATTTTACTCTGTGCAAACCTACAAAGAGGTAAATGAATACAGAGAAGACAACGAACTGAGTTTGGAAGGATTTAAAGACATGACTTATACAACAGACTTAAACGCAAGAGGGGTAGGGTATGGCGCTACAATAGGCATAATTTTTAAGCCATTGGAGAGTATTAGACTTGGAGCTAGCATTCAATTGCCTACTACTTACAAATTTAAAGATGTATTTAGTGAGTCTATGGCAGCAAGTTTCGACCCAAGGTCTTCTTTTGTCCCACCTGTTTTAAACCCAAGCTCGTCAATAGAAGACATGCGCTCTGAATACAGTGTACTAACTCCTGCTCGTTATAATTTTAGCATGGCTTTGGTAGATGGTTCTTTTGGCTTTGTGAATCTAGAATTTGAAAATGTAGATTATTCTACTTCTGCTTTAAGCTCAGAGCTATTTAATACTTTGGTAGATAATTCAAAGGTAAGATCCGAATTTAGAAATGTTACTTCCTTTAGATTAGGAACAGAGCTGATAAACGACGACATGCGTTTTAGATTTGGCTTAGGATATAACCCTAGCCCTTTTAATCAGAATTTTATAGAATATGACAATCTTAGAAGACAATGGATTTTCTCGGGAGGAGTTGGTTTTGTAAGAGACGATTTTAGATTTGATGTAGGGATATCTCAGTCAAGATTTAAAGATACATATATTCCCTATACAACCACAGACCCCGAATTTCCATATTCTTCTGTTTCTTCTCTTTTTAGGGCTACAAGGTTAGTAGCAACTATGGTCTTTGTATTAAAGTAATAGATTTATATTCTGCCAAAAACACTTAATGGCAAAAGGTAGCCTGTTTCTGATTTTAGAACCAATTCGCCACTTTCTACCTTCCTTTTTGGAAAATAGCTTTTTAATAAATTGTTACACAAAAGGGGCGAGTAGCCAAGAGAATATAGATTTAAAATCAATTTGCCATCGGGTTTTAAAATTTTAGAAACACCTTCCATCAATTGGTCTAGGAGTTCTTCTAAGAGCCATTTTTCTCCACTTGGGCCTCTGCCATAAGCAGGAGGGTCTAATATGATAAAATCATATAGTTTCTCTCTTTTTACTTCCCTTTGCACAAATTTAAAAGCATCTTCTACTATCCATCGTATTCCTTCGAGGTTACTTCTTTCCATGTTTTCTCTAGCCCAAGTAACCACATTTTTTACTGCATCTAAGTGGGTTACGTCAGCCCCTGTTGTCCTAGCAGCAACAGAAGCTACTCCTGTGTAAGCAAATAAGTTAAGTACTTTTTGGTCTTTCTTTAGATTTGCCATTAAGTAATCCCAATTGGTAGCTTGTTCTGGGAAAATACCAACATGACCAAAACCTGTAAATTGAAGACCAATTTTTAATTGGCGATTGTTACTAGAATATTTTATTTCCCATTGAGAAGGGATTTTTCGCAATTGCTTCCATCCTCCTTCCAATTCGCCAGTATTTTTTTTATTTATGTTGTCGCGAATAAATTCTGCATCTGCTTGTTTGTACCAATCTTTTTCTGACAAACCTGGCTTCCAAATTGCTTGAGGTTCTGGTCTTATTAGAATGGTATTTCCAAATCTTTCAATTTTTCTTTTGTTGCCACAATCTATCAAACTGTAGTCTTTCCAATCGCTAGGAAAATGTAGTGTGTTTAAATTTGTTTCTTGTGACATCTTTTATAGTTTAGTTTTCAACTGCTGCAATACCTGGAAGTTCTTTGCCTTCGAAATACTCTAGCAGTGCACCACCGCCAGTACTTACATAGCTAACTTGTGTTGCAAGATTAAATTTATGAATAGCGGCGGCACTATCTCCTCCTCCTATCAATGAAAATGCGCCATTTTTAGTAGCTTCTGCTAATGCTAATGCAATAGATTTTGTTCCATTCTCGAATTTTTCCATCTCAAATACTCCCATTGGGCCATTCCATAAGATTGTTTTGGAGTGGCGGATGGTTTCTGCAAACAATTTGGTAGCATTAGGGCCTATATCCAAGCCCATCCAAGCATTTGGGATTTCATGGTTGTTTCCTATTTGCGTATTTGCATTTGCATCAAATTTGTCGGCCAATACACTGTCTTCTGGTAGTAATAATTTCACCCCTTTAGATTTTGCTTTAGCAATTAATTCCAAACACAATGCTATTCTGTCTTCCTCACACAGAGAATTTCCTATATTTCCACCCATAGCTTTTGCGAAAGTATAAGCCATGCCACCGCCTATAATTATATTGTCTGCTATTTGCATCAAGTTTTCTATAATCAATAGTTTGTCGCTTACCTTGGCTCCTCCAACTATAGCAGTAAATGGCCTTTGTGGATTACTCAATATTTTTTGGGCATTTTCAATCTCATTGGCCATAATATAGCCAAAGCATTTTTTATTAGGAAAAAACTGTGCAATCACTGCGGTAGAAGCGTGGGCTCTGTGGGCTGTTCCAAAAGCATCGTTTACATAAAAAGTGCCTAAAGAAGCTAGTTTTTTTGTGAATTCTATCTCTCCCTTGGTTTCCTCTTTGTAGAAACGTAGATTTTCTAACAACAATACTTCACCAGATTGTAGAGAGCTTGCCATTTCATTTGCTTCTGTTCCAATACAGTCGTTTGCAAATTTTACTTCCACACCCAACAAGGAAGACAAGTGTGAAACAATGTGTTTCAATGAAAATTTGTTTTCTGCGCCTTCTTTAGGTCTGCCTAAATGCGACATTAGGATAACTGAACCTCCTTTGTTAAGTATTGTTTGTATGGTAGGTACGGCTGCTTTTATTCTGGAATCGTCGGTAATTTGCAGATCCGAATCTAGGGGTACATTAAAATCTACTCTGATTAATACTTTTTCTCCAGCAAAGTCAAATTGGTTTACAGTTTTCATTTAAGTTTTTTTAAAGGCCGCAAAACTAAGCATTATTCATGTAAATGAAAAACCTCAAAGGGATTATAAAGAGATCGTTTTTTTAATTTTTAAACTAACAACAATATGTTATACTTGCAAAAGTAGGAGGGTTTAAATGATAAACTATTATCCATTATCTAGGTTAACAAAAGGTATCAAAAAAAGAGTAGAAGAAGTATTCCACCAAAGGTATTGGATTTTGGCAGAAATAGGCAAGCTTTCCCTCTATGGCAAAAGCGGACATTGCTATTTAGAATTGGTAGAAAAAGATGCTAATTCTAATGTAACTGCCTTTGCAAAAGCATTTATTTGGAACAAAGATTTTCAGCGTATCTCTCAGATTTTTCTGCAAGCTACAGGCAAAGAATTGGCAGATGGGCTTAAAATTGTTTTCGAGTGCAAGGTTGTTTTTCATGAAATAAATGGCTTCTCCTTAACCATACACAATGTAGACCCTGTATATACTCTTGGCGAAATAGCCAAAGAGAAACATTTGGCTATGCAAAAGCTAAAAAATCAAGGCCTTTGGAACAAAAACAAAGAATTAGGTTTTCCCGATTTGCCTCAAAGATTAGCGGTTGTCTCCATAGAAACAAGTAAAGGATACCAGGATTTTATCTCTATTATACAAGCAACATCCACAAAATTTACAATTGCTACTAGCCTATACAATGCACCCATGCAAGGCCCTAAAGCTGTAGAAACGATAAGGTGGCAACTATCCAAAATTAAAGAAAAAATATACCAATACGATTTACTTTTAATTATAAGAGGGGGAGGGGACGATACCAGTTTAAATTGTTTTGACGACTATAACTTAGCCGCAGATATTGCAAATTTCCCAATTCCTGTTCTAACTGGAATTGGCCATGCCTCTAACCAAACCATAGCCGATATGGTAGCTTACCGGCAATTTGTAACTCCTTCCGATGTTGCCCATTTTGTGGTTTCTTCTATGCAATTTATTGCCCAAAACCTGTATTCTTTACAATTGAATTTTAAGAAAAATGCTACAACTTTTTTGCAAACCCATAAATCCGAAAAAGATAGAATGGCTCAAAGTTTGCATGCTTTTACCATTCGAAGAATAAGAACAGAGTCGCAGAAGATAGAACAACATTGGTACCTCTTAAACAAGCACTTTATTAGAAACACCCACATAGAATTCAAGCAATTACAGGATTTTTATATAAAGTTAGATTTACTAGTAGCTAAAGAATTACAGGTTCAAAACACCAATATTCAATGGCTACAGCAAAAAATAGAATGGAAAGTTCCTGCATTTTGGCAGCACCACCATTTAGATTTAGATTCCTTAAATCAACTTATACAATCTTTTGACCCCTCGCATGTATTACAAAAAGGATTTACATTAATTAAAAAAGGCAATGAGATTGTAACCAACCCACATAGCCTTGCGCAAGGAGACACAATAAATATTGAGTGGTTTAATGGGTCTGCAAGTGCAGTTATTAAAGAAATAAACAAGTAAAATATACCATGACAAAAAATACCCTTACATACAAAGAAGCATTTGAAGAACTTCAAACTATTGTGAGTTTGCTGGAAAGCAATAAACTAGGCGTAGATGAAATGACCGCAAAAATAGAAAGGGCTTCTTTTTTATTTAAATTTTGCAAAAACCTGCTTCAATCTACCCAAAACAACGTAGAAAAAGTTTTGAAAGATTTAGAGAATGAAGAGTTGGAAGACTAATTTGCATTTCTTTGCTCAATAAGCCTTCCTATTTTGTTCAGAAATGGAAAGGTTATTAGCGCAACGCTAACATTAAAAATAAGGTGTGCCGTTGCTACTTGTATGCCTATTTCAGCATCTATTTTTCCAATAAGATTTGTAAATACAGAGAGAAATGGGAAAAATATAACAAGACCAATCAAATTGAAAATAAAATTTGCTTGGGCGGTTATTTTTGCTGTTTTCCCTAGTTTGTATGCCGCCATGAAAGCAGTACTTGTAGTTCCTATATTACAACCAACTACTATGCCAATGGCAGCTTCTAAAGTAAGTAAACCCTGGATTGTAAGAACAAGCGCAAGTCCTGTAGTAACAGAACTGGATTGAAGTAGCGCTGTTAATATCATCCCAATAAACACTGCAAGATACTTATTGGAAGAATATTTTAAAACTTCTAAGATAGCCTCCGAATTTTTGATTGGTTCTAGAGAGTTGCTAATAAGTTGTAAACTAAATAAGATTAGGCCTAAATAAAATATAGACTTACCTGCAAAATTAATTTTCCAAGGCAAAAAACCAATAATTGTACCCACTACCAAGAGGATTGGGCCAAGATTTTGAATATTAAAAGTAATTAACCATGCGGTAAAGGTAGTGCCTATGTTTGTGCCAAGAAGAATGGATAAGCTGTTATAAAAACTTATTATTCCACTGTCTACAAGCGCCACTACTATGGAAGAAACAGCGCTGCTAGATTGTATAAGTGCTGTTAATCCAGCGCCTAACAATAGCCCAAGTATTTTGTTTTTGGTTACCCTACCTAGCCAATTTTTGATTGATTCGCTACTGTATTTTTGTAATTGTTTTGAGAAACCTTGAAGGCTAAATAAAAACAAACTAACCATTGCCATTATGGCTACAAGAGTATGAAAAATTTCAGTATGCATGTGTTTTTGTAACTTGCGAAAATACATAAAAGCCAATGAAAATCAAAAGTATGAAGATTAAACAGAGAGAAAGTAATAAAATTCACAGAGAAAAGAAAAATGGAACGGTGCTTTTTAATTTTTTAATAGGATTAAATATCACATAATCAGATGTTATGTATTAGGAGAAAGTGAGTTATTCCAAGGCAATATGCAGGTTTTTTCTAAAGTTCAATTTAATCACTTTTTTATACTTTTGCTTTTTGAATAAAAATATGCAAGCAACAGGCAATACCATACAAGAAATTTTAGAAAACATACCTGCGGATAGGGCAGAGGCATTTCGCAAATTACACCATACTATTGTAGAAAATTTGCCAGAGGGGTTCGAAGCCGCCATCAGTTATGGGGGGCTGGGTTATGTTGTGCCACATTCACTCTATGCCCCAGGCTACCACTGCAAGCCCATTGAGCCATTGCCATTTGCAGGCATTGCCTCCCAAAAAAACTCCATTAATCTATACCACATGGGCATATATTCCAAGCCAGCTTTACTAGAGTGGTTTGTAGCAGAATACCCAAAACACTGCGCACAAAAACTAGATATGGGCAAAAGCTGTATTCGGTTCAAGAAAGTTAACGACATACCCTTTGAACTAATAGGGGAGCTAATGACCAAAATGTCGGTACAGGAGTGGATAGAAATATACGAAAACACTTTGAAGAAGTAGTTTGGGGAAATAAATTGTATATTACCAAAGAGTACTCCTACTCCTAACCCTACCCATTCACAAAATTCCCTAAGCCAACGAATTACTAAAGCAACTAAAGGAAGAGTGAGTTTGAAATATGGGAGTAAAGGAGTATGTTTGTGCGGGTGAACCCTGATGGTTGGATATTTAGAATTATGTAAAATTTAAATCGCACTATAAATTATGAAAACAAAAATGAAATATAGCATTTTAGTTTTGATAGCATTAGTGGCCACGAGCTGTTCAAATGTGAAGATAGAGAATTATTTGACACGAGAAAATCTGAAAGGTAAAGTTCTGTCGTACACAGAGTACTCGTATGAAGCAGTAAATCGCTTCGGAAACATTGAGAAAGGGAAGCGATATCGAGAATCTGCAAGCGTGTATGATATTAAAAAAAAATATGATGAGAAGGGAAATCAGATTGAGTGGAATAGGTACAATTCTGACGGTAGCTTAAAATCTAAGTGGACTTGTAAATATGACGAGAAGGGTAATCAGATTGAGGAGAATTGGTACAATTCTGAAGGTAGCTTAGACTCTAAGCATAATTATAAATATGACGAGAAGGGAAATAAGATTGAGCAGAATAGTTACAATTCTGACGGTAGCTTAGACTCTAAGTTGATTTCTAAATATGACCATAATGGAAATATGATTGAGCAGAATTGGTACAATTTGGATGGTAGCTTAGACTATAAGTCGACTTATAAATATGACGATAAGGGAAATCAGATTGAGGAGAATTGGTACAATTCTGGCGGTAGCTTAGACTCTAGAAGGACTTATAAATATGACGAGAAGGGAAATCAGATTGAGGAGAATAGGTACAATTCTAACGGTAGCTTAAACTCCAGGTATACTTATAAATATGACCAAAAGGGAAATCAGATTGAGGAGAATTGGTTCAATTCGGATGGTAGCTTAGAATCTAAGTGGACTAAAAAATATGACGAGAAGGCTAATCAGATTGAGGAGAATTGGTATAATTCGGACGGTAGCTATGACTTTAAGTATACTTATAAATATGACGAGAAGGGAAATCAGATTGAGTGGAATAGCCAAAATTCGGACGGTAGCTTAAGAAATAAGTCGACTTATAAATATGAATTTGATAAACAGGAGAATTGGATTCAAAAGATAATATACGAGGATGAAATTCCAAAGTTTATTTTAGAGAGAAAGTATGAATACTATAATTAATACGTTGCCATACATTGGCAGCTTTCCCTCCCCATTTTCCCACTCTCCCTCCTTTTTAAAAAAAATGGTCGAAATTTCTTCCGACCATCACTGGGCTTTTGCCCATCTCATTAGCTTCTTATTGCGCTTTAATTTAGTTATGAAATTGTTTTTTACTCCTCTAGCTTTATACAATCCCGCCGACCTTGTAAAAACCCTACCCATTCACAAAATTCCCTAAGCCAACGAGTTACTAAAGCAACTAAAGGAAGAGTGAGTTTGAAATATGGGAGTAAAGGAGTATGTTTGTGC
>DIUJ01000027.1 GCA_002422315.1 Bacteroidetes bacterium UBA6161 | reverse complement strand
GTTGCCCGGGTGGTGGAATTGGTAGACACGCAGGACTTAAAATCCTGTGACTTCACGGTCGTGCGGGTTCAAGTCCCGCCTCGGGCACATCCCCTCAAGGGCTCTTTTTAGAGCCCTTTTTTTTTCTGATTTCTCATCCCTTTTTGTATACCTTTGCACAAAAGCAGTTCAGTTTGTCGCCTCTTTATAAAAAAGGGGAGGAAAGTCCGGGCAGCATAGAACAACATGCTTCCTAACGGGAAGGGACTATGCCGGAAACAGCATAGTTACAGAAAGTGTCGCAGAAAATAACCGCCTGCTCCCCCGCAGGTAAGGGTGAAAATGTTGGGTAAGAGCCAACGCTTAAGTATGGCAACATATTTATGGGACAAACCTCATGTGCTGAAAGGCCAAATATGTTATCCTCTGAAAACTGTTCGTTTAAGTTTGCTTCGCATCAGGATAATGGGTAGGCTGATAGAGTTTGGTTGCAAAACCATTCCCAGATAAATGACAAACAATTGTCTTTAGATAATTACAGAACCCGGCTTATCGAACTGCTTTTTTTTTACCTCTTTTTACCTTTAATTTGCATCCGATTACAACTGTCTATTTTTTTGGAATAATAGTTGTAGTTGATTTTTTACCTAATCCTATTGTAATTTGGTTTTAGGTTAATACTTTTTTTATGATTAAAAAATATACTAAACTTAATTTTAAGAATATGACTCTGTTAGTAGTCATTTTCTTTCTGTCGTTTCATGCAATTGCTCAAAATCAATTGGCATTGCAAAGCTCCAATTATGCAGGAACACACGCAGCTTATTTAAATCCTTCTTTGCTTACCAAACAAAGAAATTCGATTTTTATCCAATTCCTAGGTGTAGGTGCATATGGGCAAAACAATTATTTAAAATACAATGCACCATTTACCCCAAGTCAATGGTCTAATAAAACCTTCCCTAGCCAATATACTTCCCCAAATGGTTTCCCAATGTTTAATCAAGATTGGTTAACGGAGTATAATTTAAATGGCTCGCCAAAGAATTTTAATTTTGAACAAGATATAAGGGCTTTCTCTTTTATGTTCCCAATATCTTCTCGTTCTTATTTGGCTTTTAACATGAGACAGCGTAATGGCGCTCAAATTTTAGGTTTGGATGAACCTTTTGCAAGAATAGCTCGTTATGGAATAAATTCTGATAAGAAAGATATTTTTTCTGGTTCAAACCCCCTAGAGTTAAACCAAACATATAAAACAGCCAATGGGTTTAAAGCCCATATGGAATCTTGGCAAGAATATGGTTTTAGTTTAGCTTCAAATCTTAGCAATACTTCTGATTTGGATGTTTCCGCAGGTATTTCTGTTAAATATTTGCGCGGCATGGGATTGGTTCACTTAAGTAGCAAAGACCTTGCACTTAGATTAAACACTTCAGATAGCATGACTTTTACACAAGGGGAAGTAAACTATGCCCATAGTTCTGCCGACAATGCTTTTAGTCCTTTTACTAATCCAGAAAACTGGGGAATGGGTAATACTACCGGTCATGGTGTAGGCGCCGATCTAGGGATTACAATTACAAAGAGGTCAAAGAAAAGGTATACAGATAATATATGGGGATGGGACCAATATTGCTTAAGAAAAAATAACTACTCCTGGCGATTAGGGGCTTCTATTATGGACTTAGGTTTTATTTCGCATGGGAAAGGAATCAAAAATTATACTTCAAATTTTGGCTCCCCAACCGGATTTGCAACAAGAAATAATATGTTTAGTGGCTTTGGAAATGCTTTCGTAGATGGATTCGAAACACTAGATCAGGAATTAGAATCCCAAATAGGAATGACTCAAAATACAAGTTTTGTAAGCTATTTACCCACGGCTCTATCTTTACAAGCAGATATACGTTTTTCGAAATATTTCTTTGTTTCTGGTAACTATCAGAAAAGCTTGAAAAGTACTACAGCAGCAGGATTAAATGCAACAGAGTTTTATAACATAACCCCTAGATTGGAAGGATATTTTGCAGAACTTGCTTTTCCTATAACCTACAACAAAACTTTTAGTAACCAAACATCAGTTGGTTTTTACACCAGATTATGGGTCTTTTATTTTGGCTCAGACAATATTGGGGGCTTGCTAAATATGGCTTCTAATTCTTCCTTCTCTGGCGCTTCTATATATGGTGGCTTGTCGCTTGGTATACCTTATTGTTGGGGAGAAAGCTATACAGAAAGTACAACAGAAAAAAGAGTAATGCAGGATTCTACAAAAAGACAAGAACCTCTTATTAAGTCAGATACCATAACTATAATACAAAAAGACACGGTAGTTGTGAAAGATCCCGAGAGTATTCAAAGGGAAAAAGAATTACTTGAAAGACAAAGAGAGCTGGAAGAACAAATAAAAGAAATGGAGAAAAGAACTCCTACCAATACCACTACAAATTGTGCCGATTGTGAGAGAAGGCTTAGAAATGAAAGATTAGAAAAAGAACGTGCGATTAGAGAAAGAGACGCGGAAATGACACGTAACAATCAGCTTCAGCGTGAAATAAACTTGCTAAGAGACCAAAGAAGAATTTTGGAAACAGATTTAGCAAATTGTAGAGAACAATTAAGAAGACTGCCTTCAGGCTCTCCAGAACAAGAAGCTTGTTTAAGAGAAATAAAAAATAAAACAGACGAAATCCTAAGATGCGAAACTGAGAAGAACAATCTCTTAATTAAAATTCAACAACTAGAAAGAGAAAAAGTAGAATTAGAGAAAAAAGTACTGGTTTTAGAAATTGACAAGTCTAAATGTGATACCGAAAAACAGGCAGAAATTGAAAAGTCCAAAAACTTGTCTATTAGATTAATTCAAATCGAAAAAGAATTAAAAGAGTGCAGAAATAGAACCTCTGCTGAAACTCCTCAAGAAGAAATAGTGAGACTAAGAAATAGAATAGTAGTACTAGAAAAAGAAAAGGAAGACTTGATACTTCAAAAAGAAACCTGTGACATACAAAAAAGAGATTTAGATATTAGAATTAAAGCCCTCGAATTAGAGTTGACTAAATGTAAGTCAGATAATAGAGTGGTAGATGAACTTAAAAAGGACAATGAAACCCTTCGTAAACAATTAAACACACTACAAGATAGCTTGGCTAAAATTAATATAACAATTGTTACACTTCAAACCCAAAATAAAAAATGTGAAGAAGAAACAACCAAACTAAGGGCAAATGTAGTAACTCTAGAAAAGGACAAACAAACTTGCGAAGACCAGACCAAATTACTTCAAGCTAAAATTAATGAATTAGAAATTAAAGTTAAAAATTGCAACTCTAACTCAGGCAATTGTGATAAAGAAAATGCAGAAATTTTGAAACTTAGAGAACAGCTAGATCTTAAATCAGATTCGATTGCACAGCTCCAAAATAGACTTAATAATGCGGTAAGAGACATGAAGATTTGGGAAAAGAATGCCAAAGACGCATACAATTTGTTAGAAACCTGTAACGCAGAAAAAATTGAATTAGAAGCTAAATTAAAAAAATGCGAAGAAAACAGTCAAACATCCACTTCGGACGAATGGAAAGTAAAGGCCTTGAAATATGAAAGTGACCTTAAGATTTGTGAAACAAATTCAAAAGGACTTAAAGATAGCTTGACAATTGTTAAAAGTCAGTTGCTTACAGCTCAGGATACCAAAAAGAAATGCGAAGACGAAGTACTTGCCCTTAAAACCAAATTACAAAATACAGAGAAAGAATTGACAGGTTCTAAAGCGGAAGTAAATGCACTAAATGTTAAAGTAAAAGACTTAGAAGCAAAACTTAAGAATTGCAACTCCGATTCCAATGCAGAAGATTGTGATAAAGAAAAAGCAGAATTAATAGCCACAAAAGTAAAACTAGAAAACGCAAGAGATAGTTTGGCTAATTTAACTGTTCGTTTCAACAATGTGTCTAGAGACATGAAAATTTGGGAAAATAATGCGAAAGAAGCATTTAACAAATTAGAAATGTGTATGGCCTCTGAAATGGAACTCAAAGAAAAACTTGAAAAATGCAAAGATCAAACCTTTGACGACACCCCTCAAACACCTCCCCAAAGGACTACTACTAGTTCAGAAGGTACTAGCTTGCCCACCTCTAATGGCAGGATTCAAATACCCGGTAGGACCACATCCACAACTACCTCTACAACTAGTTCTTCCTCTACAAATTCTAGCGGTATTGGCCAATCCAATAATGATTCAGATAGTAAAGTTATACAAGAACCACCAGCTAGAAATAGAACATCAACTACTACCCAAACAAGGGAAAATATTCCACAGTCACAAAACAAACAAACAGAAGGGCCAATTATACAAAGTGGTGGTATTTCATCGGGTTCTTCAAATCAAAACAACCGCCCTAAAACTAACACTAGCGGTAGAATAGGCAGGCCACAATTGCCCACCGAAACCAAACAAGAATCAGCCGAGGTTGGTAAACAACAAAATACAACCAAAGCAGAAGAAGTACCTCAAAGAGCATCTTCTGGATCTAGAGTTAGAGTACAAGACAGGTCTGGTGCTGGAAGTAGAGCGAATCCTAGTTCTACGGGTACTGTAACAAATGGCGAAGTAAAAGCCCCAGAAGCACCCAAAACCAATGCTACCACAGCGGAACCTCAATCTGGTTCACAGTCGAGATCCGGTACGGTAATTAAAAGATAAATTAAAGGAGGGCAATTGCCCTCCTTTTTTACTTTTAAAGCAATACTATTTTGTGTAATAGTAATATTATTAATAGCGATAGTAAATGTATATATTTGTACAATGGAAAACAATTACGAAGCGCTACTCAAAGGAAATAAAGAATGGGTTTCTGAAACAAATGCATTAAATCCAGATTTTTTTAAAAATTTAGCGGTAGGTCAAAATCCTGAATTCCTATGGATTGGCTGTTCTGATAGCAGGGTTCCAGCAACTGAGATAACTAAAACAAAGCCTGGTTCTATATTTGTGCATAGGAATATTGCCAATATTGTTGTTCATACCGATGCCAATGTTCTAAGTGTAGTATACTATGCAGTAAGGGCTTTAAAAGTAAAACATATAATTGTATGTGGTCATTATGGATGTGGTGGTGTAATAGCTGCGATGAGCGATAGTAAATTTGGATTTTTAGACAATTGGCTTACCCATATAAAGGACGTTTATAGACTTCATCAGCATGAACTTGATTCAATTGTTGATAAAACAAAAAGGGCGGACAGATTGGTGGAGCTGAATGTAACAGAGCAAGTGCTAAATTTATCTAAAGTCAATTTTATACAAGAAGCATGGGAAGAGGGAGAATTTCCTCATATTCATGGATGGGTTTATGATGTAAAAGATGGCTTAATTAACGATTTGAAGATTTCTATTAATAATTCCCAAAGTCTACATCCAGTTTATTCTATAGATTCCAAAAAGCAAGTATTGTAAAACTATATAATAGAATTTAGGTTACCTTTGCAGCCTATGACAACAACAGAGCAATTAGAAAAAATTCTAAGTCAAAGAATTATGATAATTGATGGTGCAATGGGCACAATGATTCAGAAACATAAGCTTTCAGAAGAAGATTTCAGGGGTGAAAGATTTGCTAGTCATGCCATGCCTCAAAGAGGGAATAATGATTTGTTAAACATTACGGCTCCTCATCTTATTAAAGAAATACACTCTCTTTTTATAAATGCCGGTGCAGACATTATAGAAACAAATACATTTAATTCGAATAGGATTTCAATGGCAGACTACGGAATGGAGGAAGTAGTAACTGAACTAAATATTGCTGCCGCCCAAATTGCAAAAGATTGCGCGAACATAGCAATGCTTGAAAATCCAGAAAAGAAAGTTTTTGTTGCAGGCGCCATTGGTCCCACAAATAAAACAGCGTCCTTGTCGCCAGATGTTAATAACCCAGGATACAGAGCAGTTTCTTTTCAGGATTTAGTCCAAAATTATACCGAACAAATTGAGGCCTTAATAATTGGGGGAGTAGATATCTTACTTGTAGAAACCGTATTTGATACCCTGAACTGTAAAGCTGCACTTTTTGCAATAAATTCTATAAAGGAAGAAAAAAACTTAGATATACCAGTAATGGTAAGCGGGACAATTACAGACGCAAGCGGAAGAACACTTTCTGGTCAAACATCAGAAGCTTTTTGGATTTCTGTATCCCATGCAAATATAATTTCTATTGGGTTGAATTGTGCTCTTGGGGCAAAGCAAATGGCTTCCTATATAGCAGAGTTAAGTAATAAAGCATGGGTATATGTAAGTGCCTATCCTAATGCCGGTTTGCCAAATGAATTTGGTGCTTATGATGAAACACCAGAAATGATGGGTTCTCAGTTGCAAGAATTTTTAGATAATAAATGGGTAAATATTTTAGGTGGCTGCTGCGGCACAACTCCAGAACATATTGCTTATATTGCAAACATAGCTAAGAAATATACCCCAAGACAGAGGCCTTCGATACATTTTAAAAACAAGTAGTTCGTGAACTTTTTCTCTCATTATTATTTAGACCACAAAGAGGGTAATACAGTATATAATTTCGGGTTAATTTATCCTGATCTTTTCAGGGATTTATATAAACTAAAAGAACCAAGTATTTTTTTCAACAAGGAAAATTCTGATTCTTTAGACGAGGATTTAATAAGCTTTAGTCAAGGGATATCAATGCATTTGTATAGAGATGCAATATTTCATCCTTCATTGTTTTTTGCGGATCTTCAAATAAAGGTTAAATCGGTTTTGATTCAACATTTAGAAATAAAAGATATTCCAAGATACTGGTTTTTTATTCATGTTCTTTCCGAAATGTTTGTTGATAGAAAACTTGTTGCTTTATATCCTAGAGAAGCAAAACAAATGTACGTAGAATTAGAACTGTGTGTAAAACAGTTTAATTCCAAGAGGGATTGGTTCAAAGAAAAGAAAAATTTCGAAGTTTTTATGTCTAGAATGCAGAAAATTACGTTAGATAAACATATTTTTGCTTACACAAACAATGAAATGTTTTTATCTACGTTATGGTGGGTATACAAAAAGGCTGGTTTGAATATAATGTCTGATTCTTTAAAAAAAGAAATAGACCTCAAATTAAACGTAGCTTTACACGATTTAGATAAAATAGAAATTGATTTACCGAAACTGAAAGAATGAAAAAAAGATATTTACTATTCGTAGTACTTTTTGTAGCAACTTTAGCTACAAATGCTCAAAATGCAACAAAATATAGCAATGAATTTCTGAGTTTAGGCGTTGGGGCTCGTGCATTAGGCATGGGAAATGCTCAAACAGCAAGTTCTACGGATGTTTATTCTGGATATTGGAATCCTGCTGGTTTAGCTCAAATTAAGGACAATGTGCAGGCTGCTTTTATGCATAATTCTTATTTTGGGGGAATTGCTAATTACGATTATTTAGCATTTGCTTTTAAACCCTCAGAAAACAATGCACTTGGTATTTCTGTAATTCGATTTGGAGTAGATGGGATACTCAATACTTTGGACTTAATAAGAAATGGGGAGATAAACTACGATAGGATTTCGCAATTCTCTGCAGTAGATTACGCCTTTTTGTTTTCTTATGCTCAAAAAGTAGACAACAAAAATTTTAAATACATCTCGGGAATGAAAAATGCCGATATGAGCTGGGGTATAAATGCTAAATTAATTAATAGAACTGCTGGTTCATTTGCAAATGCTTGGGGCTTTGGATTTGATGCAGCATTTAAAATTACAGAAATAGCAAACAATTGGAATGTTGGTGTGATGGTAAAAGATGCAACTTCTACTTTTAATGCTTGGAACTACAGCTTTACAGAACAACAAATAGACGCACTTGTACAAAATCAAAATATGGTTCCAACAAATACCTTGGAAATTACCTTGCCTAGGATGATTTTAGGTACAGCATATAAAAAACAAATAAATGATTTTGATATAACCGCAGTAGTAGATTTAGAAACAACTACAGATGGTAAGAGGAATACCCTTATAAAAAGCAATGTAATTAGTATTGACCCAAAAATCGGATTTGAAACGGGCTACAGATTAAAAAACGATCAAAATAAAGTTTTTCTTAGACTGGGGGTATTTAATGCACAATCAGAGCTAAGAGCAGATGGAACGTCTAAAATTACCACTGTTTCTCCTACAGCAGGAATAGGGTTAAGAATTCAAAACTTTTCTCTAGACTATGCCTTAACAGATATTGGTGACAATAGTGCGGCTAGGTATTCGAATGTGTTTTCAATAAAAATCGGAATTAATAGGTCTGATAAATCATCAAAATAAGAAGTTAAATGCAAAACATTTGTGCAATTGTAGCTATAGGAGAAAACAATGAAATAGGCTTTGAGAACTCTTTGTTGTGGCATTTACCAGATGATTTTAAGTGGTTTAAAAAACATACTCTTGGTTGTCCTGTAATTATGGGCCGTAAAACATTCGAGTCTATAGGAAAGCCACTACCTGGAAGACTAAACATTGTAATATCTTCCAAATCTATACAACAAGAGGGAATTGAACTTGTTCAAAGTATAGAACAAGCTTTGCAAATTGCCAAATCTCAAAGCAAAGATATATTTGTGATTGGAGGGCAGATGGTTTATAAGGAGTTTGAGGATTATTATAATAAATTAATTATAACTAGGGTTTTAGGTAGCTTTAAAGCGGATGCTTTTTGGCAAATACCTTTAGAGTCTTATGATTTAAAATATTCTCTTTTTCATCCCATAGATGAAAAACATAGGTATGCTATGGAATTTTGTGTTTACCAAAAACCTTAAATACCTAGGTAAAATACACAAGGTTTTTTATCTAAAGTAAAGTTTGTTTTAATCCAATCCTCTATAAATAAGGTATGTATGCTTTCATCGTTTTGTAAAAGATTCAACGCAAGGCATAGTCTCAACTTTGTATTTATATTTTTCAATAAAAACTCGAGTAGTTGTTGATTTCTATATGGAGTTTCTATGAAAAAATGAGTAGAGCCATTCGTAGCTATGTTTCGCTCTATCTCTCTTAGTCTTTTTCTTAGATCGAGTTCATTTACTGGCAAATAGCCCTCAAACACAAAGCGCTGACCATTTAAGCCACTTGCCATTAAGCCAAGCATAAGAGAGGAGGCTCCTACTAGAGGGTTGATTTTGAAGTTTTTTCTTCTTGCTATTGTTACCAATAGCGCCCCGGGGTCTGCAATACAAGGCAATCCCGCATCTGACATAAACCCTATATTGTTATAAGTCAAGAAAAGATTTTCTATTTCTAAATAGTCAGGTTCCTGTTTTCGGCTTTGTGGCAATGAATATATCTCAAATTCCGACAAGGTTTTTTGAAGGGATAGTTTTTTTAGAAATGCTCTAGTGGGTTTCGGGTTCTCTACAATTAACAAATCGATTTTTTCTAAGATCTTAATGTTGTATAAGGGATAGTGCTCAGGGTTTTCGCTTTCTCCAATCTGATTTGGTATTAGGTAGAAGTTTTTAATCTCATGATTCATAGTTTAATATATATTTAGATTGCAATTAAATATTTGGTATATTTGAACCCAATTAAGTTTTAAGATAATTTTATGCGCAATATATTCATCTTTTTTTTGGTGCTATTGCTTCCTCTTTTTTCAATAGCGCAAAACTATGGAAACGAATGGATAAATAATCAACAGCAATACTTTAAAGTAAAAATTGCTAAAGAAGGGGTCTATAGGATTGATTATACAGCTCTAACAACTGCAATATTTCAAAGTAATTCTGGTATGGATCTTTCTGTAATAGATCCTCGTAAAATACAATTATATCAAAACGGAGTAGAAATTCCCGTTTTCCTAAGAGGGGAAAATGACGGCATTTTTAATTTTGATGATTATATAGAGTTTTATGCAACTACCAACAATGGAAAAATGGATAGGGCTTTGTTTTATTCAAATCCCTTAAATGATCCTTTGCACGATTATGAGTCCTTATTTGCAGATACCTCTGCCGTATTTATAACTTTTTTACCAAATAGTTCGCCTCAAAATGGCAAACGCATGCAGGTTGTTAGAAACCACACTTTAAATACATACCCCATAGTTCCTTTCTTTACCAAAAAAACAACTTCGGTTTTTAGCGAAACATATTACCAAGGCCATCCATTTATTGTTGCCAATACCGCACTATACTATCCAGAATATACAGAGGGGGAAGGTTGGCTAGGGAATAGATATGGTGTAGTGAACGTCTCTACTCCTTTATTTAGAACTTCTACTTTAAACATGCTGGGGAATGTATCTGGTTTTAATCCAAAGTTAACTTTTAAAACATTAGCAACTTCACAAAATTTAAACTTCCCATTTGACCATCATTTACAGTTGAGTTTGGGCAATAATGGTACACTTTTTACACCTTATTTTGATACAATGACCTCTGGTTTTGGAGTGGTATCAAAATCATTGGAATTTCCGATTTCTGTCCTACAAGGTTCTAATCAACTTTTTGTTAAACAGGAAGCCCTCTCCATTGCAAATATTCCATTTCAAACTTTTAATCCTTCCTACATAGAAGTTGAGTTTCCTGCTTCTTTTGATTTTTTTAATGACAATAATCTAAAAGGTAGCATTGCTCCGAATAATGGACTTTCTCAGATAAATATAACTAATTTTGGTTTTGGATCATTCCAAAATCCTTTGGTTTACGACTTAGTGAATGGCAGGAGGTATACCCCCTCACTTACCTCTTCTCAAAACTACAGTTTAGTTGCCAATGCTTCTGCTTTAGAATGGGACTTTTATGCAATAGACAGTTCTTTGATTACAAATATATCAGCGATAGAATATGTGGTAATGCCAAATTTTACAAGTTTGCTTAATAATTCACAGTATATTATAATTACCCATAAAGGATTGGTTGGTAAGGAAACGGAGGATTATTTAAATTATAGGAAAACAACCTATGCAAGCCAGCTTTTTGTAGTAGAAGATTTGTATGATGCATTTTCGTACGGTGTAAGACATCCATTGGCTATAAGAAGGCTTTGTGATTATTTGTTAACTAATTCGAGTACTTTAAAACCGGAGTTTTTATTTTTCATAGGCAGAGGGACTCAAACCAATTTACAGAAAAACCCAAGCTTTAAGAGTTTAAACAAGTTGCCCATTTTAGGTGTGCCTGCATCGGATGTGTTGTATACTGCGGGCTTAAATGGGGAACCTATTATTTCCCCTGCTTTATCTACAGGAAGACTTACCGCAGATTCTAAATCAGATATTGCTATTTATTTGTCTAAGATTATCAAACAGGAGCAATCGCCTAATGCCTACTGGAAGAAAAATATAATGCACCTTGGTGGGGGCAACGATGGAAATGAAAGTAGAATCATAAGAAGCTATTTGGATTATTTGGAAACCTTTCCAGAATCTGAACCTTTTGGCGGAGAAGTGAAAGGTTTCTTTAGGGTTGGTTCTAGTGCATCTGCCGATTTGGATATAAAAGCCAATTCTATAAAAGCAATAAATAACGGACTAAGTTTAATTACTTTTCTTGGTCATGGTTCAACCTCTGTACTAGATATTGATATTGGTGATACCTCCGATTATTTAAATGATGCCAAGTTCCCGGTAATGTATTTTAATGGCTGCCAAGTAGGAAACCCTGCTTTGGGATTTAACAATGGGAATCTATTCTTTGGAGAAAGAATGCTAAGGGCGTCCAACAAAGGAGGTGTTGTTTTCATGGGTCAAACTGCGTTAAGCGAATTAGGGACAGTAGGCGGACAAATGCAGAGGTTTTACATGAATATGTTTCAATCTAATGTTGGTAAACCTGTTGGTTTTATTCATAAGGAAACCCTAAAACAGAGTTTAGATTACAACAATCCTTTGTCTCGTTATCACAATACCGTTCTTTTTTTTCAAGGAGACCCCGCTTTTAAAATTTCGAATCCATCGCTTCCTGATTATTTTGTAGACAATTCCTCTGTATTTATATCCCCTTCGAATGTAAACTCTTTGAGCGATTCTTTTAATTTGGGGATAATAGTTAAAAATGCAGGACGCTATATTCCTGAAGATTCTTTTTTTATAAGAGTAAAGAGGGTATGGCCAAACAACTCAAATACACAAGATACTGTATTTAAAGTACCTGCACTTTCATTCAACGACACTTTCTACCTAACCTATAAAACAAAAGATTTGGCAACTACCGGCCAAAATATTTTTGAAGTTTGGTTAAATCCAAGTAGAACTGTTTTAGAGAGTGATTATGGAAATAATTATGTGAGATTTGATAGGAATATTGAGGGCAATGGAATTAGCTTGCTTTATCCTCCTTCTTTTGGGATTCACAATAAGGCAGATACAGTAGAGCTAATTGCTCAGTCATTAAACTTATTAAAAGAAAATAATCAGTTTATTTTTGAAATAGACACAAATCCCAAATTTAATAGTCCTTGGGTAAAGAGAACAGTTCCTGCCCTTAATGCTGGAAATTTAGTTAGTTGGAAGGTGTTAATTTTGCCAACAGATAGTACTGTTTATTATTGGAGAGCAAGGCTAAATTTGCCTACAGAGCAAGGTGGTTTTTGGGAAGATAGGTCGTTTATTTATATTAAAGATGGGAGCACAGGTTGGTCTCAATCACACCATCCTCAGTTCTATAAATCCTCTGATTTAAATGGTATAACTTTGGATACCTTAAAAAGAGAGTTTGAATTTCAGAGAACAGAGAGGTCTATTTGGGTAGATACTAGGATAAATAGCCATGCGAATTTGGGAGTAAAGTTTGCAGGATATGCTTCTCAGGATGTAAACCCAGGAGCAGGCGGTAGTTTTATTGCAGTACTTTTCGATAAAAATACTCTAGAACTTATGCTTCATCCTAACCATTACCCAAAATGCTGGAGGGGTGCTACTTATCCTCCTTTTCAAGCAGAGAGAGATAAAGCTTATTATTGTTTTGGAAATACAGCTAGCGACTTAAATGATTTTGAGGCCTTGGTAAATGATTTGCCAGAGGGCACACACATGGCTTTTTTTACAAGATATGAAAGCAATATAAGCACATGGAGTGAAACATTGAAAGGAGTACTTAGAAGATTTGGCGCAAAAGCTTTTGAAGGATATAGTTTAAATCAAACGGCTTATGTAATGGTGGGAACGCTTGGAAGTGATTCGGCTGCAGAGCATATGTCTCACATAAACTCTTCTACTCAAGGCTATGCAGCAGTGGAGGGCAGGATTTTGGGAAGAATAGATAGAGGTTCGCTTCAATCTTCTTTAATTGGACCAGCAGAAAAATGGGGGAATACTTTTTTTGATTTTAGAAATACACCAGAAATACCAAACGCAGATGAGATTAACTACAGTATAATAGGCATAGATACCAATAAAAACGAAGTGGTTTTGTATTCTAATCTAACGGCAATCAGTCAAGACATTTCCTCTATAGATGCGAAAAACTTTAGATATATTAAATTAGTTTCTAACTTTAAAGATGAGTTGGATAGGAGCGCTTCTCTTCTCAGGCATTGGATGGTGACTTTTGATGAATTGCCAGAAGGGACAGTGAATACAGGAAACAACTATGTGTTTTATAAGGATACCATTCAGGAAGGAGATTCATTAAGAGTAAATATAGCGTTTCAAAATATATCCCCAAAATCCATGGATAGTGTTTTTTATTCCTATTTTGTCTTGAATTTGTCCAATCAAAGTGTTTTATATCAAGGCCAAGGAACAGGCAATCCTATTTCTAAAGGGGAGGCAGTGTTTTTAAATACTAGTTTCCCAAGTATTGGTTTAAGTGGCAATTATTCCTTAAATATAGCTTTTAATCCAGACATGAAACAGCCAGAAGTTTCACTCTCTAACAATTATATTAATATTCCATTTTTTGTACGCAACGATAAGTTAAATCCATTGTTAGATGTTACCTTCGATGGTAAGCATATTGTTAATGGGGAAATTGTTTCCCCATCTCCAAGGATTTTAATTACTTCTAAAGACGAGAATAAATTTTTATTGCAAACCGATACTAGTGCATTTGACATTTCATTAAGGAGACCAGGTAGTTTAAATTTTGAAAAAATCGACAATTTTTCAAATGACTTGGTTTTTAGACCAGCAACCAATTCTAACAACATGGCAAGTATTGAATATAAGCCAAATGATTTGCCAGATGGCAAGTATACTTTAAGGGTTCAAAGTAGAGATATGTCTGGTAATAATTCTGGGAAAGATTTTTATTCTATAGATTTTCAGGTTATTAATCAAAACTCTATAACTAATTTTTATCCATATCCCAATCCTTTTACTACACAAATGAAATTTGTGTTTACAATGACAGGCAAACAAATACCAGAAGATATAAGAATTAAGATTTTTACTATTTCGGGCAAAGTAGTAAGAGAGATAAACAAGGAGGAACTGGGTCCTATAAGAGTAGGAAACAATATTTCTGAATTTACATGGGATGGTACCGATCAGTTTGGAGATCGTTTGGCAAATGGGGTGTATTTATATCAGGTAAGAATTATACACTCTGGAGAAGAGTTTATCCATAGGGAATCTGCAGGAGATGCTTCCTTTAATAAAAATATGGGCAAAATTTATTTAATGAGATAAAGATAGTAAGATATGCTTTAAATTACGACCTTTGCGCCAAGAAATGAAGAATAGTTTTGTAGAAAAGTTAAAGAAGAGATGGGGGGTAAACAACGCATGGGATGTTTTTATTATTTTGTTGGTTTTTGCTTGTACAGGCTTCACTATAGTTTACATTAAAAGGCTCTTCGGCATAACTATAGATACTCCATTTTTACACAGAATTGGTTTTTATGTGTTTGTATTGTTAATTTATCAAATAATTTTGCTTGCATATGGGTTTGTATTTGGGAAGTATCAGTTTTTTCTCAATTTTGAAAAACGGATGTTTCGAAGAATAGTTAATTTTTTTAAAAAAGAAAATGGAAATAAATCATAAAGAAATTCTCAAAGCTCTGAGCCATGTAGATGATCCTGATTTGAAAAAGGATATAGTTACACTGGGTATGGTCAGAAATGTGGATTTTACTGAAAAGAGCGTTGGGTTTGATTTAGTTTTAACAACTCCCGCATGTCCCATGAAAGAAATGTTGGAAAAAGCTTGTATTACTGCTATTCAGCATTTTATTTCCAAAGATTTAGAGGTGAAAGTGAATGTTATTTCGGAGGTTAAGAACAGTGTATTTATGCAAGGTGCACTTAGAAATATTAAGAATGTAATTGCTGTAGCATCCGGAAAGGGAGGAGTAGGAAAATCTACAGTTTCTGTAAATTTAGCACAAGTATTAGCCCAAAGTGGAGCAAAGGTTGGCTTATTAGATGCAGATATTTATGGGCCGTCGCAGGCTATTCTTACAAATACACAAGAGTTTATACCGGGGGCAGTACCTTCGGAAGGTCGTACGGATTTAATGGCAACTGCGTCAAGTTTCGGTTTAAAGATTTTTTCGATTGGATACCTAGTAAAACCAACAGACCCTATAGTTTGGAGGGGGCCAATGCTTTCCTCTGCAATTAAACAATTTGTTCAAGATGTAGATTGGGGGGAATTAGACTATTTGATTATAGATTTACCTCCTGGTACAGGAGATATTCAATTGACTTTGAGTCAGGCAGTTTCTCTTTCTGGGGTTGTAATTGTAACTACACCTCAAGAATTAGCAGTGGCAGATGCTAGGAGAGCATTGCAGATGTTTAAAATGCCCTCTCTTAATATTCCTGTTTTAGGTGTTATAGAAAATATGTCTTGGTTCCAAACTCCAGAATTACCAGATAAGAAGTTTTATCTTTTTGGGAAAGGAGGAGGCTTACTCTTGTCTTCAGAATCTCAAGTGCCTTTTTTAGGCTCTATCCCAATGATAGAAAATTATAGTAATACAAGTTCAAGTGAACTGTTGCCATCTTCCCCCGCATTTAAGTTTTTTGTAGAAATAGCAGGTAGTTTGGTTCGAAGCTTGGCCATGAATTCTTCATCAAATAATAATCAAACAACCTAGAATAAAATTCTTATGGACAATGAATTAAAAGAAAAAGTTATAGAGGCTTTAGAAACAATAAGGCCTTTTCTTCACCAGGACGGCGGGGATGTAGAATTGGTAAATATAGATGAGTTTTTAAATGTAGAGTTAAAATTATTAGGCAATTGCCAGTCTTGCTCTATGAGCGCAATGACTCTCAAAGCAGGAATAGAAGAGGCAATTAAAAGAGCTGTTCCTCAAATAAAAAGTGTAACAGCACTCAATACTAAATAATACCAGATGTTTAAAATCGTGCAAAAAGCATTGGTTTTATTTACAGAGTATAGTCTTGTGGTTGTTTTAGGAGTTACGGCTTCCTTTGTGTTTTTTTCAAAAAGTGTTGATCTGTACTTATCCTTTTACGACATAGTTGCACCCGCTTATTCCTTGTTTTTGATATATTTCTTTGACCACTTTTTCGATAATTCTCATAATCCACAAAGGTTTAAATACATTCCGAGTAAAAACCATCCTTTAATAAAGCCGTTTTTTGTTTTTTTTTCTCTGGGAGCTGTATTTTTATTGTTCAACGTATCTGAATATTTTCTACTTCCTGGAATTGTAGCAATTGTATTTGTTGCTTTTTATTTCCTCCTATTACATTACTCTTCTAATAACTGCCTCAAATACTTTAAAGAGTTTTTTATCGCCTTGGTTGTTACTTTCGTTGTTACTTTAATGCCAATGTGGGTAGTAGGCGAATTTGGTTTTTGGTATAGTTTTCTTTTTGGCCTTCTTTGTTTTCAAAATACATTGTTTTTTTCTCTTATAGATAACTCAATTGATTTAGAAAATAATACTCCAAATTTAATTTCAGAACTTGGAATGTCTCAAGTGAAGAATATATTGTTGTTCATAAGTGTATTCTCGTTTCTTATATATCTTATCCTTTTTTGGGTATTTGGAGGATTTGGGAGAATGGAATGGATGTTGTTTGGTATGCAGATGTTTTTTTCGGTGCTTTCTTTTTTATTATATAAAAAAGGTTTTCCGTACCATTCTAAAATAACAATAGATAGTATGTTCTTGATTCCTTTAGCATTTTCTTTTTAGAAAAAAAGAATGTGAGCCAAAACTTTACAAGTTAAATTTGGTTAATATTTTCTCATGTACTAAGTTTGATGCGAAAATGAAAAAGACAAAAGTAATAATCTCAGGTGCGGGTTTGGCAGGTTCTTTATTGGCCTCTTGTATGGCTAAGCAAGGATTCGAAGTAGAGGTTTTCGAAAGAAGAGCAGATATGCGAAAAGGAAGTGTTGAAGGAGGCCGTTCAATAAATTTATCTTTGTCAAATAGAGGGATAAAAGCTTTACAGAAAATTGATATGGCAATGCCTGTTTTAAAAGAAGCTATACCAATGACAGGAAGATTGATGCACAGTGTGAATGGGGATTTGGCATACCAACCTTATGGGGTAGAAGGGCAATGTATAAATTCAGTTTCGCGGTCAGGATTAAATCTTAAGTTAATTGAATATGCGGATACATTCCCGAATGTTAAATTAAATTTTAGCTCAAAAGTTATTCATGCAGATTTTGACAAAACAAGTATAACAGTAGAAAATGATAATGGGGTAGAAGAAACCCACCATGCAGATTTTATTGTTTCTGCAGATGGCGCTTTTTCTCCCATACGTAATTTAATGCAAAAATATTTAAGGTTTAATTATTCTCAAAATTTCGAAAACTATGGGTACAAAGAATTAGAAATACAGCCAAATGAAGATGGGAGTTTTAAATTGGATAAAAACGCTTTGCATATTTGGCCAAGAGGCGAATTCATGATGATTGCATTGCCTAATCCAGATGGTAGCTTTACGTGTACTCTTTTTATGCCGTATGAGGGTGAAGTTAGCTTTGAAAAGTTAATGTCCAAGAATGATGTAAATACTTTTTTTAATACATACTTTGCAGATATTCTCCCTTTAGTAGAAAATTTAGAAGAAATGTTCTTTAGAAACCCTATTGGGTCCTTGGTAACTATTCGTTGCAATCCATGGGTTCGTGGCAAAATTGCTCTACTCGGAGATTCTGCTCATGCTATAGTTCCTTTCTATGGGCAAGGTATGAATGCCGCTTTTGAAGATGTAGCTGTACTCGATACCTTAATTAAAAATAAAAAAGAAGAAACAACTTGGGAAGAAGTTTTGGAGGAATATCAGAAAGAGAGAATTGCCAATGCCAATGCCATAGCAGACCTCGCTTTACAAAATTTTATTGAAATGAGAGACTTAGTGGCAAAACCAGAGTTTTTAGAGTTTAAAAGAGTAGAAAATTTACTTTGTAAGTATTTCCCAGATAAATTCAAATCACAATACGAATTGGTGACTTTCTCGGATTTATCCTACTCATTGGCACAGAAATCTGGAGAAGCCAATTCTAAACTAATAAATTATTTAATAGAAAACCAATTGGTAGATATAGACGAAAAGAAAAATGAAGTAGAGAGTGCAATACAACAGTTCAATATACAATATACAGAGTAAACATGGCAAGTATATCTAACAATAAATGGTTGTGGTTTTTTATAAGTTTAATCGTAATATTAATCTTCTATTATCTATTCAACCTTATTGTATATTTTGTATTAGCCAGCATTATTGCATTTATTACTAGACCCTTAACTGAATTTTTAGCTCAGAATAAAATATTTAAAGGTAAAATAAGTAATTCTCTTTCTTCAATTTTGTCGTTGTTCACTTTTAGTTTCTCCGTATTTTTAGTTTTTTATTTTGTTTTCCCTGTTTTTGTAAATCAGATAACGTTACTATCCCAAATAAACTACAATCAGCTTATACTTAACCTAGAGAATTATTTTTCGGAAGACGTTGCTTTATTAAAAAAGATGGGAGTATGGCCTAGTAATATTCAGCTTCAAGAATGGCTGGAAACATTTTTCAAAAAGTTCTCCTTTAGTCAGTTTTCATCATATTTTGGTTCCATTTTAGGTTTTACCTTAAATATTTTGGCAAGTATATTTTCTGTTCTGTTTATTTCATTTTATCTTATTAGAGATGCCAAACTGGTAGAAAATATTATTTATAGCCTAACACCAGATAGCAAAACTACCCAAATGCAATCTGTTTTACATAACACAAGGATTTTGTTGTCGAGATATTTTTCTGGATTAATTCTTCAAGTCACCATTGTAACCATAGTTGTTAGCTCGGGTTTGTCTATTTTTGGAGTTAAAAATGCTTTGGTTTTGGGGATATTGGCGGGTTTGTTTAATCTTATTCCATATATTGGCCCTTTTATTGGTGCTGCGTTTGGCATATTTATAGGTTTTACAAGCGCCTTGGCTTCTCCAGAGAGCATCCACCTAGGGATTTATATTTTAAAAATATCCTCGGTTTTTTTGTTTGTTCAGTTGTTAGATAATTTTGTTTTACAGCCACTTATTTTTTCAAAAAGTGTCAAGGCTCATCCATTGGAGATTTTTTTCGTGGTATTAATCGCGGCAAATATTTTTGGTATTGTAGGTATGATAGCCGCTATACCCGTATACACCATAGGTAGAGTTTTGGCAAGAGAGTTTTTCTCGCATATAAAAGCAGTGAAAAACTTAACAGAAAAAATGTAAAGTCTCCCTCTTTCACTTTCTTACAACTTTGTAAATTTAGATTTTTGTCTAAGTTTTTTTTAAGTTAATTTTGCAATCTAATTTATAACATTCGTAATTCATCCATGGAAAAATTGCCAACCGTTCAAACAGCACAATCTTTAGGTCTATTGCCAGAAGAATTTGAGCAAATACAATCAATATTAGGAAGAACACCCAATTTTACAGAATTGAGTATATTTTCAGTTATGTGGAGCGAGCATTGCTCTTACAAAAACTCTATTGTATGGTTAAAAACTCTACCTAAAAAAGGCAAGTTTATGCTTGCAGAAGCCGGTGAAGAAAATGCAGGCTTGGTAGATATTGGCGATGGTCTTGCATGCGCATTCAAGATAGAGTCACACAACCACCCAAGCGCAATTGAACCATACCAAGGTGCGGCTACAGGCGTTGGAGGGATAAACAGAGATATCTTCTCTATGGGGGCTAGGCCAATTGCCCAATTGAATAGCTTACGCTTTGGTAACATAGATACGGACAGAACCAAATGGCTAGCCAAAGGGGTAGTTAAAGGAATAGGGGACTATGGCAATGCATTTGGAATTCCTACAGTAGGGGGAGAGGTGTATTTTGACGATTGTTATGAAACAAATATTTTGGTAAATGCCATGAGTGTGGGTATTGCTCAAGTAGGTAAAACCATTTCTGCTATAGCAGAAGGCGTAGGAAATCCAGTCTATATTTTTGGTTCAACTACAGGTAAGGATGGGATTCATGGTGCCGCTTTTGCTTCTAAAGATATTGGAGAAAATGCTGCAGAAGATTTGCCAGCTGTTCAGGTTGGAGATCCTTTTTTCGAAAAGTTAATATTGGAAGCATCAATGGAACTTTTAGATGCTGGTATAATTGTAGGAATGCAAGATATGGGTGCCGCTGGTATTACTTGTTCTACAAGTGAAATGAGCGCAAAAAGTGAAACAGGAATGGATATTTGGTTAGATAAGGTGCCTTTACGTCAAGCCAATATGAAAGGGTGGGAAATCCTTTTATCTGAATCTCAAGAGAGAATGCTAGTAGTTTTACAAAAAGGAAAAGAGTCCATAGCTGAAGAGATTTTCAGAAAGTGGGATCTAGAGTTTGCACAAATAGGCGTAGTTACCGATACCAAGAATGTAAAGTACTACATGAATGGCGAATTGGAAGCCGATATTCCTGCAGAAGCACTTGCTCTTGGAGGCTCTACTCCTGTGTACCACAGAGAATGGGAGGAACCAGCTTATTTTGAAAAAATAAGGTCTTTTGACTTGAGCCAGGTTAAAGACATAGAACTAACCCAATCTGGAGATAATTCTGCTGTAGAAATCTCCAGAAAAATAACTGCTTTACCTAATATAGCTTCCAAAAAATGGGTTTATGAACAATATGACAGCATGGTAGGTACAGTAAATCAAAGCACACAAAAGCCCTCTGATGCTGCAATTGTTAAAATAAAAGGTACAAATAGATCTTTGGCATTAACAGTAGATTGTAATTCGAGATATGTGTATTCTAACCCCGAAGTAGGAACTGCCATTGCAGTAGCAGAAGCGGCTAGAAATATTGTTTGTTCGGGTGGAATACCTACAGGTGTAACAAATTGTTTGAATTTCGGAAATCCTTATGATAAAGGTGTTTATTACCAATTTAAACATGCTATTGATGGAATGAGAATAGCTTGTACCAAATTCGAGACACCCGTTACAGGAGGCAATGTGAGCTTTTATAACCAAAGTTCGGATGGAATCGCTGTTTATCCTACCCCTACTATTGGAATGATAGGTTTATTGGAAGATTCTTCTTTGCAAACAGGTCTTTCATTCCAAAATCAAGGCGACTTAATCTATCTGATTGGAGAACAAATGGAATGCTTAAATTCTTCTCAGTATTTATCAAAAATAAGAAATGTTGAATTTTCACCGGCTCCTTACTTCAATTTAGATAAAGAATTTGACCTTCAAGAAGCAATAAAAAAAGCTATTAGAGAAGGAATTGTTGTTTCTGCTCATGATCTAGCTGAAGGAGGTTTATTTGTAGCACTTATGGAAAAAGGTTTTTTAAATAATTTTGGCGCTAATATCAAAATTGACATCAAAAACAGAATGGATGCTACATTATTTGGAGAAGCTCAAAGCAGAGTTTTAATAACAATAAATCCTAATCATAAAGAGACGTTTGAAACTTTGATGGGTAATTTAACAATAGACTTTCAAAATATCGGAATCGTTGAAGGCAGTTCTATAATTATAAATGATTTGGAATTTGGAAAGGTACAAGACTACAAAGAGATTTATTCTCATGCGATAGCAAAGAAACTTAATTAATCTTTCTCTCTAAGAATTATACTAAAGGCCACCTGATTTAAAGGTGGCTTTTTATTTTAATCTCTTAATTGATTGGATGAAAAAGTTGCAGTAATAATTTATTTTGTTTAAGTAGCTTTTTTTTTTATACATTTGAATTAAATTAATTACGTATGAAAAGAAAAATTACTATTCTATGGCTCTTTGTTTGTTTGCTTGTATTTAGTACAAAAGCTCAAACAGTTCTATTAACAGAGAACTTTACTTCTGCCGTGGCGCCTTCCACAGCTCCTTCTGGCTGGGTAATTGAACAATATTATACCACTTCTGTAGCAACAGATTCTTGGCGGTTCGACAATCCAGGTTTTCGTTCACCAGGCGGGAATTTCGCTGGAAATTTTGCAATCTTCGATGGTGACAATTATTCTCTAAATGCTACATTTGAGAATATCGGATTGGTTTCTAAAGAATTTTCTACACAAGGGCACGATACGGTGTATGTAGCATTCGATACCTATTTGATAACTGGTATTGCAACAACAGGGGTTATTGAAGCATTTAATGGAGAATCCTGGGAGATAATTAGAACGTATAATGTATCTTCTGGGTCGCGAGACACAGTAGAAATATCTCGTGTTTCTAGAAATTTATGTAACGCAAAAATTAGGTTTAGATGGCAAAGTAATGATGGTGGACACTGGGCTATTGACAATATTGTTGTTTTTACAGCATCTGCCCCCAAATCACTTAATGCCCAAATGGTTTCTATGGTAAACCCAAAACCTCAAGGTTGTGCAAACTCTGCTGCAGTTTTAACTGTTAAAGTTAAAAATGCGGGAACTTCAAATATTTCAAATTTGCCAATCAAAGCACAAATTTTTGATGGAAATTCTACCCAAACTAGAAATATTACAATATCCTCTTTACCAACTTGTAAAGATACAACAGTTTCGTTTTCTTCCACTATTGACATTTCGGCAGATGTGCCTTATACTTTTACAATTAATTCTGAATTAATAGGGGATCAAGTAAGGTTCAACTCAGATACCATATTAATTACAAACTTTAGAAATTTAAAATCTCCAACTTTTACAACTTCAAAAGATACAACATTTTGCGGGGCAAATAAGAGCTTTACAGATTCCGTTTCCGTTCTTACAGGAGAAACAGCTTTTTGGTTTACAGATTCTCTAAGTAATACAGATGTAAGAAGAGGAAAATCTTTTCCCTTGGGTTTGGTGAATAAAGATACTGTAGTGTTTGTAGAAAAAGCTACTGTATCAAATTTTAAACACCCTCTAACAAATGTAAATCCTTCTGTTGGTTATAATGCAATTAACTCGGGTTTGTTCTTAAACCTTATTGCAAAAACAGATTTGTATTTAGATTCTTTAGAAGTTACGGGTAGGTCGGCTGTAAATACAGATTATGGCTATGAAGTGTTTGTTAGAAGTGGTCCTTACCAAAATTTTATTTCATCTTCTAGTGGATGGAATAAAAATTACACAGATACCGTAACATATTTAGGTGCCAACACAAAGGTTTTTGTAGGAAGTATATTTGTGAAAGCAGGAGATACCTTAGGCCTTTGCTTACTAAATACTACTGCAAACACTTTGTCTTTTGCATCAGGAGCTCCCATCATTATGGAAAATTCTCAAATCAAATCTTTTTCTTCTGATGTATTTCCTAATGCTCCATTTACAAATGCAACCCTCACAGCCTTTGGATATGGCGGTTCGTTTTATTATTCAGTAGTTTGTAAAACAGGAAAAACCAGAAGGGCGTTTAGGCCTATTGAATCTCCTAATGGTTCGCAGTTCCAAATTTCTACTCCTTTTACAGGAACTCCTGGATTCCCTCGCGATATAGCAAAAGAAAGAGATACTCTTACTTATGAGTTAACTACACCTAGAGGTTATACCAATGCTTCTTTCGGAATCGATTGGACAATTTCAGAATTGTCTATGGCTACAATAAATGGAACTCCTATACCCACTTCCGATACTACAATTTTATCCTTCCCTGGTTCCTCAGGAAATGGAAAACTTCGCTACATTCCTCGTGCTGGTTGGGCGGACTCAACAGTTAGAATAAATGTAGTTTTAAAAGATTTGAGAAATTCATTAGGTTGTGATTCTAGCTTCTCGAAAGAGATTTTTATTGCCCCTACGCCAAAAACAAATTTTAACTTTAGTTTGGCTTGTGAAAAAGGCGAAACAGTTTTTACAAACAATAGCACCATTAGTTCAGGTAGCATGACATATAAATGGTATTTTGGAACTACCGACTCTAGCTCAGAAGCAAATCCTAAACATGTTTTCGCCTCTGCTGGAAGCTATTTAGTTAGATTAAGGGCAACCTCGAATTTAGGAATTACTAAAGATACGTCCTTAACTGTAGTGGTAAGAGAAAGTCCTGTTGCAACCTATACAGCTAGCAATGGTTGCTTAGGGCAAAACGTTACATTCACAAACAATACAAACTACAAACCAAGTGGATGCATTAACAATTGTTTTACCTCTTTTTGGAAATTTGGAGATGGCGGAGTTTCTAACTCAAATTCCCCAACATACAAATATTCTGCTGTAAACACTTACAATCCAAGACTAATCGTTACTGCTGCAAATGGATGTAAGGATTCCTTAGAAACTCCTGTTACTATTTATCAAACACCGAAAGCTAATTTTGTAGAATCGAATAACAATGTTTGTGCTGGATCCATTATAGTATTTACAAATACCTCTTCAATAGCAGGAGGAACTTATACCTCCGCATGGGATTTTGGAACAGGAGCAACAGCTAATACACAAAATTCATCTCATAAATTTGATTCTTCAGGTACTTTTCCTGTAAGATTAGTTGCAAGATCTAACAATGGTTGTGAGGATACCTTAATTAAAAATATTGTAATAAAAGAGTCGCCGTATGCAAATTTTGAGTGGGATAAAGCTTGCGATATAGACCCAACTCAATTTGTAAATAAAACAATCTCTCATAATGGTTTTACTACTTTGTACGAGTGGAATTTTAATGGGCAAGGTAGTTCTCAATTAGAAAATCCTTCATTTAATTTCACCTCTACAGGTAATAAAAATGTAACTCTTAAAGCTACTATTCAACAAAATGGATGTAACAACACTATCACAAAAGTGATCAACATTCGTGTTATGGCTAAAGCTAACTTTAACTTTACTGAAGTTTGTGCAGGACAACAGCTTAAGTTTAACAACTCCACTCAATCAGCTACTGATTTTGTGAACTATAGTTGGAAATTTGGAGACGGAAATGCTTCAACGCAAAAGAGCCCAAGCCACACTTACTCAAATGCTAAAGGAGAAACTTACCAGGTAACTCTTGTTGCTTCTGTAAGCGGAGGATGTATAGATTCTATTACCAAGCCTGTGTATTCTAAAGAAGTACCAGATTGCGATTTTGAAATTGTAGATACTTACTTGCCAGGGCATAGAGCATACAAATTTGTTCCTGCTGTAAAAAATCATACAACCTACAGTTGGGATTTTGGAGACGGGAATAAATCATCTGATTCCATACCAACATACCAATACAATAAAAACGGAACTTTTTTCGTAGAACTTTCTGTAGTTAATTTTGATGGGTGTTCTTGTAAAAAGAGAATAGAGCATGAAGTACTTAATCTTAATTTAAACAAAAATTTGGCGGAGAGTGGTTTGGAAATTTTCCCAAATCCATCAAATGGTACTTTTGTAATACGTAATAATAAGGCTGTTGTAATCAACAAAATTGAAATAACAAATTTATTAGGAGCCACTCTTTACGAAGAGTTAATTGCCAATAGAAATCTAAATCATCCTGTGGGTATTGATGGATTAGCTGTTGGAGTTTATAATTTAAGGATAACTTCAGGGGAAAGAGTTTTTGTTCAGAAACTAATTATCCAGTAGATTAAATCAGATATCGAAAAACCCTGAATAGTTTTATTCAGGGTTTTTTTGTGTCAAATATTTAGTAAAATTTGCCATATGAATAATCAGGAGTTAAAAGCACTAAGACAAAACTACAAAAAGGCTACGTTTGACATGTCTCAAGCATTGGAAAATCCAATTGAACAGTTTAAGATTTGGCTTAGAGAAGCAGTAAATTCTAGTGTTTTAGAGCCCAACGCATTTACATTGGCTACTGTTGACATCAATTCCTTGCCCAATGCAAGAGTAGTTTTGTTAAAAGAGATTGACTACGGATTTGTTTTTTACACAAATTATCTTTCAGCAAAAGGTAAAGAAATTTATGAAAACCAAAAGGCCGCTGCTTGTTTTTTATGGTTGGAACTAGAAAGACAAGTTAGAGTTCAGGGAGTAGTAGAAAAAATTGAGGAGGAACAAAGCGATGCATATTTTTACTCAAGACCATTGGATAGTCAAATTGGAGCAGTAGTTTCAGACCAAAGTTCAGAATTAAGCTCTAGAAAAGAAATAGAAGAAAAATTTGAATATTACAGACAAAATCCAACTTTAATCAAAAGACCGGCTCATTGGGGTGGCTACAGAATTATTCCCGAAACGTTAGAATTTTGGCAAGGAAGAGAAAGTAGATTGCATGACAGAGTAAAGTATATTTTGCAAGACCAATTCTTATGGGTTAAAAAAATGCTTCAGCCTTAATTTTGGTTTTTTAACTTGTCTTTTAAATACCTCCCCGTGTAAGAGTTTTCAATTTCTGCCAAACCCTCCGGGGTTCCGCTATACACAAGGAATCCTCCTTTTTCTCCACCTTCTGGGCCTAAGTCAATCACGTAGTCTGCATTTTTTATCATATCCATATTGTGCTCAATTACGACTACGCTATGGCCTTTTTCAATTAAAGCTTGAAGAGATTCAAGGAGTTTCACTATGTCATCAAAATGAAGGCCTGTAGTAGGTTCATCAAATATAAATAAAATTGATTCCTGAGCCACCCCTTTGATTAAATAAGAAGCTAATTTAACTCTTTGTGCTTCTCCACCACTTAATGTACTAGATGATTGTCCTAGTTTTACATAACCTAGGCCAACCTTTTGCAGCGGTAGGAGTTTCTCTACAATATTTTTATACGAGTTGAAAAAATCTAATGCTTCATCTACTGTCATATTAAGTATCTCTGATACATTCTTGCCAGATATCTCAACTTCTAAAATTTCATCTTTGAACCTTTGGCCACTACATTCTTCACATGGCAATATTATATCTGCCATAAATTGCATTTCAATACTGGTTTCTCCTTCTCCTTTACACATTTCGCATCGTCCTCCTTCTACATTAAAAGAAAAATGACTTGGTTTGTATTTTCTAGCCTTGGAGATACCTTGACTAGCCATTAATTCCCGAATACTATCCCATGCTTTTACATAGGTAACAGGATTGCTTCTAGAAGACCTCCCCAATGGGTTTTGATCAATCAGTTCTATTTTAGAGATTAATTTAGTTTTACCTTCTAATGCATCATACTTCCCTGTTTTTACACTGCTAAACTCTCCTAGTTTTTTTAGCAATGCAGGGTATAATATTTTTTTAACTAAGGTAGTTTTTCCCGAACCACTAACTCCTGTAATAGCACAGAAAGTCTCTAAAGGAAAAGAAACGTCTATATTTTTTAAATTGTTTTCTTTTGCTCCTTTTATTGTAATAAAATGTTTTGGAGTTCTCCTGGTCGCAGGTATTTTTATATTTTTTCTACCCAATAAATAGTCTGCTGTTAGTGAATCTGTGGCTGTGTGTAATAAATTAAAATTATCTGAAAATACTACATTACCACCGTTAATTCCTGCTCCCGGACCTATATCTATCAAAATATCTGCTTGTCGAATCATATCCTCTTCATGTTCTACCACTATAACTGTGTTCCCATCTGCTTGTAATTTTTTTAATACTTCTATGAGCTGTCCCGTATCTCTTGGGTGTAGACCTATACTTGGTTCGTCTAGTATATACATAGATCCAGACAAGCTGCTTCCTAATGAAGTTGCCAATCTTATTCGCTGTGACTCACCTCCACTCAAGGTGTTAGAAAGTCTATGAAGGGTTAAGTAGCCTAATCCTACATTCACTAAAAAGCTGACCCTGTTTTTTATTTCAGTCAGAATTCTTTGGGCCGCTTTGTTGTTAGCTCCTTTTAATTTACAAGCATTAAAGAAATTATTTGCTTCTTTTAAACTCATAAGTAATATTTCATGTAAACAAATAGTATCCCCATAATTCAAATACGGTTCTACCAATTCAAGTTTTACATAAGAGGCATCATGTCTAAGTTTGGTACCTTTACATTCTGTGCATGTTGTTCTTCCTTTGTATCTCGACAACATTACCCTGTATTGGATTTTATATATCTTTTCTTCAAGAAAATCAAAGAATACCCTTAAGCTAATAGGCTTATTGTTCTCCCACAGGTAATTTTTTTCCTTTATTGTTAAGTCGTTATATGCTCTATGAATAGGGAAGTCATCCAATAATGCCTGTTTTAAGAATTTTTGTTTCCATTCTTTCATGGTCTCGCCTTTCCACGGCGCAACAGCATCATCATAAACCGATAGGCTAGGGTCGGGAACTATAAGGTCGATATCCAAATCGTTTACTTCCCCTAAACCTTGGCATTTATAACAAGCCCCAACAGGGCTATTAAAACTCAGATTATTAGTATTAGGTTCTAAAAATACCATTCCGTCTTTTTCTAGTTTGTCAGAAAATGATACCCTTTTGTCAAGGCCTTCCATAAGAATATGGCATGAGCCATTTCCTTCCCAAAAAGCGTTTTCTATAGAGTCCTTAGCTCTGCTTATAGTTTCTTGTTCTATTTCATTTGAAAGCGAAACTCTATCTACTACAATCATACATTGGCTTAGATCAAGTTTTTCTGGGATGTTTTTATCTATTCTTATTAAACCTAATTCAGTATTCCAAATCCTAACAAAACCCTTGGTTAGTAACTTCTTAAACTCTTCTTGAAGTGAGATTGTGGCATTTTCCCAAGCAATAGGTTTACTTAATATTGTAATAGATTCTATGTTTTTTGTATTGTTTTCAATAAATTGCCAGACATCATCTACAGAATCTTTCTTTACAGGGGTATTGCTTACTGGGCTATAAATTACTCCAGCTCTTGCGAATAGGAGTTTTAAGTAATCATAAATTTCAGTAACTGTAGCAACGGTTGAACGAGGGTTTCTACTAATAACTTTTTGTTCAATTGCTATGGCAGGAGCTAGGCCCTCTATAAAATCCAATTCTGGTTTAGGCATTTTGCCTAAAAACTGTCTCGCATAAGCAGACAAACTCTCTACATATCGTCTTTGACCTTCTGCAAAAATAGTATCAAATACTAAAGAAGATTTTCCAGAACCAGAAACTCCTGATACTACAGTGAAAGAATTATGCGGGATAGTTACATTTATCGAATTAAGATTGTGTTGTTTTATTCCTCTGATAACCAGTGCGTTTATGTTTTTATTGTCTTTCATTTACTAAAATTCTTTAAAATTAATTTGGTAGTTTGATTTCTATATTGTAATTTAGTGGTTCAATTAAGCAAATTAGTCTATAAGGAAACCTCTACTCAAAAACAAATAATTTAAATTACAGTTTTATTTTACTGCAAAGTAAAGGAGGTTTTATTATGAAAATACAAAGAATTTCTGATCAAGAATTAATTAAGAACTATGTGTCTGGTAATGATGCATGCTTGGAAATGCTTATTAAGCGTTACAAATCAAAGGTTTATACCTCTATTTACTTGGTTGTTCAAGATGCATATATTGCAGAAGATATCTTCCAAGAAACATTTATAAAGGTTATAAAAACCCTAAAAAGTGGAAAATATGAAGAATCAGGGAAGTTTCAGCCTTGGGTAATAAGAATTGCAAGGAACTTAGCTATTGATTATTATCGTAAAATTAGGAAAGTTCCAACTATAACAACGGAAGATGGGGAAGATCTTTTTGAAAGACTTAACTTTTTCGAATCAAATGCAGAAGATTTGATCATTACAAAACAAAGAGATCAAGTTATTAGAGAGCTTATTAAGCAATTGCCTGCGGACCAAAAAGAAGTACTTATTCTTAGAAATTACGCAGATCTTAGTTTTAAGGAAATTGCGGACCTTACTCAAGTAAGTATAAATACGGCATTAGGAAGAATGAGATACGCTTTGATAAATCTTAAAAAATTGATGGAAATACACGCACCACATATTTGTCGTTGATATTTTGGTTTTAGTAGTTAGTTTTTTTGTTTAATTTTTTTTGAATTTAACTTTGCACAATATTCTTTTTTATTTCTCGTTACTTATATATACCAACATGAAACTTATGCAGCCAAACTTTACTCAAGAAGACTTAATTAGGTTTGTTTACAAGGAAACCAGCCCTCAAGAAAATATAGATATTCTTAAAGCTTTGGATTATGATATCGCTTTAAAAAATAGCTTGAATGAAATTTTAGAAATTCTTGGGTATCTAAATGAACTTAAGTATGAACCATCGGAAACTACACTCAAGATATTAAATGAAGAAGCCAATTCATCTTCCTTAGAGATGTATTAAAATTTAATGGACATCAAACATAAAAAAAGCCGCTAATTGCGGCTTTTTTTATGTTTGATTCTGTACTTTTCTATTTTTTCTTTTTAGGAAGTTTAATCTCCGGATTATTTTCTATCGACTTTATTAAATCTTCCATTTGTTTTGCATAAGCTGCATTTCCTGCTTTAGTTGCATTTTCTCTTGCATTTTTTGCAGTCTCTATTGCTTCTACATATAGCTTGTTTTCAAATTCTATTTTTGCTTTTAGGTTTTCTATCCAATATCTTCCTGGGCTTTGTTTGTCTGCCATTCTTATCCATTCTAATGCTTTAGACATGTCTTTTTTGTTGCTAAAATAGTATTGAGCCGAAGCATAGTATGGCCTATTATCCGTAGACATTGTTTTTTCAATTTGGGCCATTAGGTCATTCTCGAAATCTGCATTGACATCAAAACTAACAGAGGTTTTTTCCCATTTAATTTCAACTGTACACTTGTTTTCGCTTATAGAGCTAACTTCTATTGTAAATGTTTCTACATTTTGACTTAATGCATTTGTTTTAGTCTCAATTCTTAAAATATCATTTTCTTTTTTGTAAGCATTCGCACTAGTAACATTAAGGTCTTTTGTAAGAATAATTGTCCAATTTTCTTTGTTTGGAATACTAAGAAGACCGTATTTGCCTTTCCCTATTTCTTTGCCATCAATTTTTACATTTTGTCCAAATTCTATGGTTGTTGCAGAGTTTGCTCCAGTTCTCCATATTTCACCAAATGGAACCAAGTCCCCGAAAATCGCTCTTCCTTTAGCACTTGGTCTAGAGTAATTCAATTCAACAAAACTTGTTGCAAATCCTTGCTTTACAACAGCACTTGGGCTGGATTTTGGGAAAACTACATCTTGTGCAATAGCGCTATTACCTGCCCCAAGCATACCAGTTAACAATAGTGTTAAAATTCTTTTTTTCATGATTTTTTAAAGTTATTTAAGCCACAAAGCTATTTTTTTTCAAGTTTACTACAAGCTTCATAGATTAACAACCACTAATTATCCATGAGATTCTTTATAAGCTATGCCTTTAAATAATAAATAGCTTTCCAAATAAGTTTTCTAAATTTGCACCATTATGAATGTTACTACTAACAATTATTTTGCTCACGAAACAGCAATTGTAGATGAAGGATGCGATATAGGCAACGGAACAAAAATCTGGCATTTTTCTCATATTATGCCAAATTGTAAAATTGGCGAAAATTGTAATTTAGGACAAAATGTTGTAATCTCTCCTGGGGTAATTCTTGGGAAAAATGTAAAAGTACAGAACAATGTGTCCATATATACTGGGGTTACTTGCGACAATGATGTTTTTCTAGGTCCGTCCATGGTTTTTACTAATGTAACAAACCCAAGAAGTGCGGTTAATAGAAGAGACCAATATGCCAAAACACATGTAGGGGAAGGCGCAAGCATTGGAGCTAATGCTACCATAGTTTGCGGACACGATATTGGCAAATTCGCATTTATTGGCGCTGGAGCTGTTGTAACCAAAAATGTTCCAGATTATGCTCTTGTTATTGGGAATCCCTCTAGGCAAGTAGGTTGGATGAGCGAATACGGACATAGGCTAAACTTTAATGAAGAAAATATTGCGCTATGCCCAGAAAGTGGGCAAGTATACAAACTTAGTGGAGGAATAGTTTCAAGAGAAAAATAGAAATTTATGCGAAATATTTTAATCACAGGAGGGTTAGGATTTATAGGCTCTCACACTGTAGTAAGCTTATTGGAAAATGGATTTAATCCAATTATAATTGATAATCTTTCAAATTCTCAACTGTCTGTTCTAGAGGGAATAGAATCAATCACAGGTTCAAAACCAGTTTTTTTTAATGTAGATGTGAATGATAAAGCTGAAGTAAATGCTATCTTTCAACAATACAAAATAGAATCCGTTATTCACTTTGCTGCATATAAAGCAGTAGGGGAGAGTGTAGAATTTCCTCTAAAATACTATAAAAACAATGTAGGTGGACTGATTTCACTATTGGAGGTTATGCAGTCCAATGCGTGTGCTAATATAGTATTTTCATCCTCCTGTACAGTATATGGAGAACCTGAAATATTACCAGTTTCGGAAATTTCCCCTATTGTTAAACCCAATTCACCTTATGGCAACACCAAAAAAGTATGTGAAGAAATATTACAAGATCAAAAAGATTTCAAAGTAATATCCCTTAGATACTTTAACCCAATTGGCGCGCATCCAAGTTCCTTGATAGGAGAATTGCCTATAGGCGTTCCCAATAATCTAGTCCCATTTATTACACAAACAGCAATAGGAATAAGAGAAAAGCTTACTGTATATGGAGATAACTATTCTACCCCAGATGGGTCTTGTATACGAGACTATCTGCATGTTTGTGATTTAGCGGACGCACATGTTTTGGCAATAAAAAGATTAGGAGAAAATGAATTTGGCAAATCTGAGGGTGATTTTGAAATCTATAATTTAGGCACAGGGAAAGGCTATTCTGTTTTGGAAGTAATTAAAACTTTTGAAGAAATAAGTGGTATAAAATTAAACTATGAAATTGGTCCAAGAAGAATGGGAGATGTTGAAAAGGTATGGGCAAACCCTGAAAAAGCAAATGAGTATTTGAGATGGAAGACAAAAAGGGATTTGAAAGAAATGATTCAAAGCGCTTGGAATTGGCAGAAAAATCTGAAATAGATGGAATTTCAAATATATATCCAGAAATTTATTGATTATCTAAAAACAGAAAAGAAATACTCTGCACACACTGTGGTATCTTATTCTAATGATTTAAAACAAATAGGTACTTACTTTGGCTCAGTATACAGAATAGAACAGATAGAGGATATAAACAAACAAATAATTCGAAGTTACATAGCTCATTTATCAGGAGAAAAATATGACCCCAAGTCTATAAATAGGAAAATTTCAACTCTAAAGTCCTTTTTTCAATATTTAAATAAGAAGAATCTATATGGATTTAATCCAACCGCTACAATTAATACGTTGAAAGTTGCTAAGAAACTGCCTCAAGTAGTTGATAAGCATAAGATAAACAAACTCTTTGACACATTAATAGAAAGAAATAGCCAAGATTACAACGAAGTGTTATCGGAATGTCTGTTGTTTTTTTTCTACCACACAGGTTGTAGACTAAGTGAGGTTATACAATTAAAGGAAACTAATGTTGATTTTGGAAATAATACAATTAAAGTACTAGGTAAGGGGAATAAAGAAAGAATTATTCCGATGACACAAGAGCTAAAAGAAATTCTTATCAAGTTTAATCTCATAAAACAAAAGAAAAACATCCTAGGAGACTTTTTTTTTATATTCCAAACGGGTAAAAAAATATATTCAAAATGGGTTTATAATACGATAAAGGAGAATATAGGAAAAATAAGTACACAACAGAAAAAAAGTCCACATATATTAAGGCATTCCTTTGCCACACATATATTAGATGAGGGAGCAGATTTAAATGCGATTAAAGAACTACTTGGTCATGCTAATTTAAATGCAACACAAATATATACTCACAATAGCATAGAGAAGCTAAAGAGTATCCATAAAGAATCACATCCCAAAGGGAATAAAAAAAAGTAGAAAAATATTGTTCAATAAATGGAAACTAATTATCTTCGTAGAAGATTAGAAATACGTTGTTTCTAACAGGTTAAACAAACTAATAAATAAATACCATGACAATCGATTTTCAGTATGTGAACTTCAAAGCAGATCAAAAGTTACTTTCCTACATTACAAAGAAACTAAGTAAAATGGATACCTTTTACGACAGGATTATAGATTCTGTTGTTTATTTAAAGGTTGAAAATTCCGAAAAGAAAGAAAATAAAACTATTGAGATAAAGTTAAATGTAGCCAATCAGACTCTATTTGTTGCAGAAACAAATGTTACATTCGAGTCTGCGATAGACATAGCAATGGAAAAACTTAAGGCTCAATTAGTTAAGTATAAAGGAAAAATATCTTGAAAATTTTTCAAGAAATATTTTGCTAATTTAAAAAAACCTTCTACTTTTGCAGTCCTTTCAGAAAAGGCAAAATGAATGCCTATATGAAAGGACTATTTTTTTAGCCACTTTAGCTCAGCTGGTAGAGCAACTGACTTGTAATCAGTAGGTCGTTGGTTCGATTCCGACAAGTGGCTCAGAAAAGGCTAAGGGGAGATACTCAAGCGGCCAACGAGGGCGGACTGTAAATCCGCTGATTACATCTTCGCAGGTTCGAATCCTGCTCTCCCCACAAATTTTAAATTAAAAAGATTAATTTCTTGCCGGTGTAGCTCAGGGGTAGAGTGCTTCCTTGGTAAGGAAGAGGTCACGGGTTCAA
>DIUJ01000033.1:12620-12742 GCA_002422315.1 Bacteroidetes bacterium UBA6161 | reverse complement strand
TAACTTCTACGATATTGATTTGTAGTCGTTTTGAATCGTATTCATCACTTCCATGTTATAATTATCACGAGCTTGCACATAGGCCACTTTTGGGATAATTTTGGCTCCCACTTTTCTTTTTT
>DIUJ01000033.1:11971-12600 GCA_002422315.1 Bacteroidetes bacterium UBA6161 | reverse complement strand
TTGAATTCTTTAGCCCATTTATAATCCATTCCTATTAGTTCCGGTACATAGGTGTGATTTTGGTTTTTGTAACAAAACATAACTCCCACTAAAGGAGCATCTTGTTCGTTGACTAGGTACAACAAAATGAATTCCCAGTTAGGGTTTTCATTCATTTTCTCAAAAACAGACTTAGTATATTGAAATGTATTGATTGCATAATTGTTATTTTTTACATTTATATACAGTCGGTATGCGTTTTCCATTTCTTCCTCGTTCAAGTTGTTTTTAACGGTTACTTTATAGTTTTTCTCAAATGGTATAATCTCTTTATTGAAATGTTTGCGGGAACGAGGAGAAAGTAGCTTTGAAAATTCCTCATAGTTTTCCCATTTCTCTGCTTTAAAAACGCAGGACTCCGGCATGTTGATTTTAAAATATCCTTGCTCTTGAATCAACTTATCCCAACTGTTTTTCTCTTCAAAATCTCTAAGAACCAGCATATCCGCTTTCAAGTCATTGTATTTTTCTTCTAATTTGTCCAATAGTAATTTCACTGCTTTTTCTGCCGATTCATCCTCTTGGTTGATATAGCAATGTTTTCCTTCTGTGAAAAGACAACCCAAGCTTATTACTTTGGAAGTTAGATG
>DIUJ01000033.1:0-11918 GCA_002422315.1 Bacteroidetes bacterium UBA6161 | reverse complement strand
AGAATTCCCAATTATTGAATTGGTCTACGTTATTTTTAAATGCTTTTTCCAGATACACCATACCTTCCCAATCGATGATATTGTTTTTACTCATTAAGCTATTCCATTCAGATTTATTAATATCCTCTATTGTGTTTTTTTCTTCAATATTAATATCATCATCTATTTGATTTTTGATAGGTAATTCGTTCTCAACGCTTAGACCGAAAGCCTTTCTAACTTTGCTATCACTATTGTTTGTTTCTTCTAAANNTTTTGGTTGTGACTTGACAAAGTAATTCTAATACCAGTATTCTTGATAGGAACAGCAGGGTAGATACCTAAATTGAGAAAAAAACCTTCATTAAACAAACGATGGACAAAATTGTAAGCTGAAACAGGAGTTCCCATGCCTAAGAAGAAAACAGGTGAGTCGTTGATTGAAATTATAGGAAGATTTTTTTGAGAAAGCAATTGATTGAAATAAGTAATCTTAGCAGCCAGTTCTACTTGTCGGATTGTAATTTCCGGAGATAAGTGAATATTTGCCGATGCAATTGCCGCTCCGACAGAAGCAGGTTNNGAAAAGGTTAACGGACCACCAAAGTTTTTAATCTTATTACGAATTTTTTCATTTTTGCATAACAAAGTTGCCCCGCTGGCTCCAAAGGTTTTGCTTAATGTTCCAACGACAACAATATTTTCCGGTAGTTCTTTAATGCTATCAAAAACAAATCCAGTACCGTTTTTGCCTTTCCAGCTCATACCGTGCACATCATCAAAATAGAGGTGCAATTGACTATATTTTTTAGTTAATTCAATTAATTCAGCAATTGGAGCATAATCTCCAAACATTGAATATACACCGTCTGCCATGTACCAAATTTTATCACATTTGGAAGAAAGTTGTTTTATTTTTTCTTCTAACATGTTTAGGTTGTTGTGTCTAATCATTTCAACCGGTATACCTCTTAACTTTAGTAATTGACAAGCATTTTGTACACTCCAATGCACTTGATGGTCCATGATTACTCCATCTTCATCTCTTAGTAATGTTGGAATGATTGCCAAATGACCTAATGTACTATTTTTAGTAATGATTGGTGGAATCCCGTACATTTCTTCGATTTTGGATTCTAATTCGCTATAAAGTGGGTGAGAGATGTATGATTTTGATAATGGAAACTGAGTTCCATAATCTTTTATAGCCTGAATAGCTGCTTCTTTAATTCTATCATCTTGTTCCAGTCCGAGGTATCCGGTTGTTCCGAAATGATACATTTCTTTTCCTTTAATTTGAATAGTTCTCCCTGTTAAGAATTTATCTTCTGCGTACAGATGTAAGACACCTACATTTTTTGCACCCGATAATACTTCATCAACTGTGTCGATAAAGTTGTTGTGTTTGATTTTTGCCATTTTGTCGATTTTGGTTAGACCTCATCCTAAATCCCTCACCATCCGCCTTCGGACGGGACAAGANNAAATTTGATATGATTTGTATTACATATTTCATTACTCCTTTTATGACAAGTATAATTCCCAAATAGACAAGTGATTATCGAATTTTCAACAAATTATCCCAAATGGACAATTTGAAAAATTAAAAATGTTCCTATTTTTGTTAAATTCTAACCAATACGACATAAAGCATGATTGCAGCTCATGGCATTTATGAGAATGAGTACGCCCTGTTTTGGGTTGAAGACGGCATTCTCTTTTTTGAGTATAAACCAGAGGTCATTCTAACACTGGATGTTGCCCAACGCATTGTTGCCGACCGCATCCGATTTCAAAATGAAAAATCCTATCCCGTACTTTGTGACATCAGGGGTATTATTGATACGGATAAATCAGGGAGGGATTATTTGGCACAATCCGGCTCTTTACTGACCAAAGCTGTAGGTTTACTAGTTCATCAAAAAGTTTCCCTTACCATTAGTAATTTTTATTTACATATCAGTAAGCCTACTGTACCCACTCAGGTTTTTACGAGTAAAGAAGCCGGTATTATTTATTTAAAACAATTTCTATAAACATTTATAGCAACTAGAAATGGAATATCAACACAAAGAGGAACGTATTGTCGCTATGCATCAAATGTTATTTGAAATGGCAAGAGGAAATTTCAGTAATCGAATTCCTTTGAGTTCGTGTGATGATGAGCTAGAAACCTTGGTTGTTTTAATTAATATGGTGGCCGAGGAAATGAAGGAGTCTATATTTCATGCCGGATATATTAATCCTCACAGTTCGTTTCGATTTATTACCCAGACTAACCTGGTGTTGGATTATTCCTTCTGTATACAAAGTTTTAATCCCGCTGTGCTTACCATTTTAGGATATGAGAGTTTTGACCTAGTAGGTTATTCCATAGCCACTTTTGTAACTCCGGATTCTTATCAAAAATTGAATTTAGTAAAAGAAGCTTTTCAGGACGCACTTTACAACCAAACCATGCTGCCCTTGCAATTTTTGACTAAAGAGCAACTGCTTTTTTCCGTTGATTGTGCCATCACTAAATTGTATAATCGTGATGAAGTTATTTTAAGTTTTGTAGTCTCCATTCCGCAAATATCAAATGTAGCTATAGAGCAAAAAAACAGTGATGACTCAGCAAAACATCCTAATTCGAGAAAATCAGACGCTTTATTAATTCAAAAGGTTTATGATTATATTCTTGCTCATTTGCAAGAACCCTTACCTTCTTTAAAAGAATTGGCCAGGTATTTTGGCACCAATGAATATAAATTAAAAGATGGTTTTAAACACTTCTTTAAAACGAGTATCTATAAATTTTACACTGTTGAACGATTGAAAAGGGCTTTTTTGATGATTCAACAAACTACCTTACCGTTAAAAAATATTGCTACAATGAATGGTTTTACAGATTATCCCAATTTTTCAAAAGCGTTTAAAAGACAATTTGGCGTTTCTCCAAATGAAGTTGTGCGTAATTCTACTATTGAATCCTCTATTACAATTGACTAGTTGCACAATTATCCTTTTTGGATAAGTAAACCTCCCGATATAACAAGTGTTTTACATAATAAATTGTGAATTTTACGCAAAGAATTAAAACTATTGCGTGATGCGAATGTCGATTAAAACACAAAATTTAATATTAGAGCTTATTTGTTTGCTTTATGTTTTACTGTTTGTTTATGCCGCTGTGAATAAATTTTTAGATTTTGAAAATTTTCAGGTACAATTAGGTCAGTCACCTATGTTGCGTTCTTATGTGAAACTTATATCCTATGGCGTTCCAATAACAGAATTATTCCTGTCGGCTTTCTTATTCATTCCTAAGACACGACAGTTTGGACTTTATGGAGCATTTGTTTTAATGAGTTTGTTTTCGGCATATCTATTTATACTTTTAACTTATAGTGCCCATATACCTTGTTCTTGTGGAGGGATATTGGAAAAATTAGGATGGAAAGAACATTTGATTTTTAATGTAGTGTTTATTTTAATTGCAATCCTTGCAATCCTAATTTATGGTATTCAAAGAAATCACAGCATCAAATTCCAAAGTCTACAATTGATAATTTTATTTTCAGGGAGTGTTTGTCTTGTTTCTTTTCTTTATTTATTTACAGCTGATGATAAACCTTCTGAGAATGATTTTATCAGACATTTTCCTCATCATCCGACCTCATTGCTCAAGCAAATTGATTTAGATTATAATTCTTATTACATAGCAGGATTTTATAAAAATAAAATTTACTTAGGGAATGTTACTGCTCCGTTATCTGTTACAGTGATAGATAAAGACTCTTTCTCCAGAGAAAACTACATTATCCAATTATCTCCAACTGATTTAAAGTTTCGTGCACTAAGGTTAGTAGTGAAAGCACCCTATTTTTACTATTATGATGGTACAACGCCAGTAGTATACAGAGGAGAAACTTTCAATTGGGAAGCTAAAAAATGGCTGTATAAAGAAGCTTATTTTACTCACATGGTACCTTTAGATTCGTCTGCCATTGCTATTAAAGCTTTGAGTAGTTCAACTTTTGAAAATATCATAGGTATTGTCAATACCCGTGATTCGGTAAAAGTTTCATTGAATTCTAACATACTTGAAAAACAAATAGATGGCATTTTCGATACAGACGGTATGTTGCTTTTTAATGAATCAGTAAACCAACTTGTTTATACTTATTACTATCGAAATCAATTTTTACTTATTGATTCCAGACTACAAACACATTCTAAGCATAACACCATAGATCAAATCGAAAAAGCACAATTAAAAACTGCTACTCTATCAAAAAAAAATGTTACTGTTTTGGCAGAAAAACCCTTAACCGTCAATAAAAATACAGCAACTTATGATGATTATGTCTTTGTACAAAGCGGTATTATGGGTAATTATGAACCTAAAGATATGTGGAATACAGCATCAATTATTGATGTGTATTCTATACAATATGAAAGTTATTTGTTTAGTTTTTATTTGCCTCATCAAAATAAACAAGCCATGAGTAGTTTTTGGATAGAGGAAGATAAATTGGTCACTATAAGCGGTCAATATCTAACTGTTTATCAATTGAAGTCACCTTATTTTAAGACCATTTTTTGAAAATATACTGCAGTGTCAGGGTAACGATCGAAAACCTGAAAAAGAGTAGATCAGTAATTTTAAATTTTTAGTATTATGAAAAAAAGCATTTTAAAATCAGTTTTGCCAATAGTAACTGTTTTATTGGCTGTTTTTGGAGCGTTTGCGTTTAGTGAGGCACCCAAAGAAGAATTGTTAACTGTAGATATGATTGGATTAATTCCAGGTTCTTGTGAAGAATCATCTACAGTATGTAGTACAGAATTTAATGTGCAACATTGTCGGGTTGGTAATCAATCCACGGGTCAATTGTTGTACCGTTTGAACGAAGCCGGTACTGCTTGTCCGGATCTGTTGTACAAAAAGCAGTAATCTCTTTTAATGGTTAAACCAATTCAATGCCAGAAGATCGATTTCTGGCATTGTTTAGTTTAAGTTAATATTTAAGATAAGAATCAAACCAATCTTTAATTTGTTTTGATAGTAACACTTGCGTTTCCATTTTTGAAATTACGTGACCTTCATCAGGGAAGAGAAGCAGTTTGTTTTTCTTCTTTAACCTTCTAAGTGCCATGTGTAGGTATATACTTTGATTCCAATTCACATTATAATCTTCTTTACCTGACCAACTAAGTAAAGGCGTATTGATTTTGGAAACATTTGCAATTGGCGAATTATTTTTATAACCCTCAAAATTATTAAATGGATTTGATCCCATACGCATTTGTTGTGATTCAAATCTCCAAGCCTGTGTTCTGTTCCAATCCCAATTCATTTGTACATACAGATTTGTCAGGTCAGCCACCGCTGCACCAGCGACAGCGGCTTTAAAAATATCAGTTTGAGTGATAATGGATGCTACTTGATAGCCACCAAAAGAGTGACCAATTATTCCTATTTTAGTGTTGTCAACTTTACCAGTACTTATGACTTGGTTTACAGCACTAACCACGCAATCTTTTGCTGAAATACCAGGATTGCCTACTTGATAAGTTATATCGGGATAGAGAACAAAGTAGTCGTCATAAACGTAATTGGCCATTGAAAAGCCATCGGCATTAAATAAACTAGGATTCTCATATTGATGAAGCCTTTGTGATAATTTTTCGTAGATGTAAACTATCATGGGGTATTTCCTTCCTTCTTTATAACCCGTAGGATAATATAAAACACCTTTCAGGGAATCACCTTGGGAATTTTTGTATTCCACTAATGTTGCTTTACGTGATTCATACTCTAAATAGTGTTTGTTTGATTGGTAAGCTATTAATGGTTTTATTTTATTGTTATGTTTAAATAAGAGTCGAGGTGGCTTTGATGCATCTTGTTCAATCCATATTAAATCTTTACTCTTTGATGTATATTTAATTCTATTTGATTTTGAGTTTCCTAAATATATTATTTTCAACTGGTCTTTTTCATTCCACATATAGTAGCCAATATTTTTATTTTGGTCTATAGTAGTAAAAATTATCCCCTCCTTTTTGTTCAAAGTATTTGTTAAAAACTCACTAGTACCTCTGTGAAATTTGTTTACATAGAGATCCTCCTCAACTCTATATTGCTTCTTTGACTCTCTTCCATTAGTTATTCTATTTTTTGTTTTTCCGTCTGATGAAATCATCCAAATATCAAACTCGTCATAAATGAAGATATGCTTGTTATCTGAAGACCAACCTGCACATCCAAAAGCATATTTTGGTCCAGCTTCGTCTTGTTTATAATTTTCTACGGTAAATGGCAGGTCTTTAGTAACATTTAGATGAATGTCTTCAGCTAAGTCATATATCCACCAGTTTTTATCACGATAATAATGTAGATATCTGCCAGCTGCCGAGGCACCCATTGACAGCACTTTTTGGCTTTGCTTTTTGATTAGCAACTTCGTTTTATTGGTCTTTAAATTTGTAAGATATAAATCTACAGGTCCTAACAATTCAAATTGAGGTTCATAATCTAGTGGATTAAATGATAAAACATAGTCGCTAATAGGACATATAATTGCATTTGGTCTTTGATTTGTGCCTATTACTTTTAATTCATTTTTTCTTGGCCACCAAACAGCCATTTTGTTGTAGTTTTCAAAATTACCTTTTAACTCTTGTGATGGATATTCTAGAGGTGAGTCTGATTCCCAGATTTCCATTTTTTTGACTTTGTTATCAATCCTTTCTTGATTATTTATGAAGAAAATAATTTTATCATCATTGTGCTCAATGAGAATTGCTTTTTGTCCAAATGGTTTTATAATGCTTTTGCTATGAAGTTCAGAAAAATCATTTGGATTTAATGTGTAAAGTTTCCTGTTAGAAAAGTCAAAATAATTTATTTTATGGCTTTGTGTAGTCTTGGCCTGTACTTCTAATTTTTCAAAAAATGCAATTCCTTTATTTCTATTCCAAACCAAATTTTTTAATCCATTTTCACTTGTTGCAATTATGCAATCCTGCAAATTATGGTTAGCATTTATAACCGAAACTGATTCTTCCTTTATGATTGCCAAAATACCATTTGGACTGAAACTGTACTCTTTCACTTCAGCCAAGTTTCTAGTTTCCCCAGAATTGAGGCTTACTATGTTTAATGTATCACTTGTTTTCAATACTGCGAGTATCTTTGACTGATCATCTATTTGATAACTATTGACTTGAGAGAAAGATTGTTTTTTATATGTTTCAAGGTTTAATAGAATTAGTTCATTTTGATTCACATAATATGAAAACCATTTGCTGTCTGAGCTAAATTTCCCACTACTAGCTTTTGGATAAAAAAAAGTTTTCTCATTTTTGGTGTTTTTAAGAACCAAGGTGTCATTTCCATTATTGTATTTCAAAAGAAATGAAACCCATTTCCCATTTGGGGTTATATTTTCATCCACCAACAAGTACCATCTATCATACTCATTTTCATTGAGCTTCTTTTTTTGGTTTTGACTAAAAGTTAATATACCGCAAAGTAAGATGAAAATTATAATCCCGTTTTTGAAAGTTTGTGTCATTTTAATAACCCGGGTTTTGAGGTGATAAATTGTTGTTCAAGATCAACTCTGATTCTGGAATAGGTAATATCGAGTGAGTGTTTTGCCAGTTTGGTTTTATCGGACTTAATGCATTTTCTGCTCTTCCTGTTCTTTTTAAATCAAACCATCGGTGCCCTTGTTCTGTGAATAATTCTAATTTTCTTTCTTGAATAATCGCTTCAACTATATCTTCTTTTGTAGTTGCACTACTTTCCAGTAAACCAGCTCGAATTCGAACCTTATTTAAGTCTTCTACTGCCTGATTTAGATTATTTAATTCTGCTCTGGCTTCTGCTCGAATGAGATATTGTTCTGCTAAACGGAAAAGAATTGTGTATTCTTCAGATGTCCCAGTGTTCAACGTTTTTTTGTATTTGAATGCATGATACCATGACTGACCTCCATTGGTTATTGTTCTTGTCCAATATTGCTTTCTTGAATCATTTGGCTCGAAAGCATTCATTATATCTACCGATAAAGCCTGCTTGATAGGTGGGCCTGATGAAAAAATAAAGGTTCTCGCATCAAGAGTATTTAAACCAGCAATTCCTGGGTGCAAAGCCCAAATGATTCCTGGGTTTGCTTTCAAGAAAACATTTTGTATGTTTAGCTCCCAATTGTATGAAGGATTATTAATTACCTCTGTTGCATAGGATTCAGCTTGTTCCCAATTTTGAAGATATAGATGCATTCTAGCCAACATAGCTTTAACTACAAATTTGTTTGCTCTTACTCGCTCATTGGTAGGGTAATTATCGAGTAATAAATCTTCCGCATGCGTTAAATCATTTAAAATGTTTTGATTTATTTCACTTATTGTATTTTTAGAAACCGTAGTGTTTTGAATGTAATTTGTAGTTGTAATGTATGGAATTTCGCCAAAGCAATTCACTAAATAGAAATGAATGTAAGCTCGAAGAAACAAAGCTTCACCCTTCAATTTGTTTTTATCTTCTGTGTTGATATTGACGGAATTTTCAACTCCTTCAACAATAGCGTTTACCGCATATAATTGCCCGTAACTTGCATTCCAAAGTGTATTTATATACCCGTTACCAGGTACAATTGTATGGTTGTTAAAGCTTTGTAGTACGGTGTTACTTCCATAGAATGTAAGTTCGTCTGCATAATTACCCATCAGGTTTGATAATCCGAAGGCAGAACCTGTTACCATGCCTTCACCACGAAGCCTAGCGTAAACATTAGATAAAGCAGCTGTTGCTGTGGAAGAATCTTCAAATACTGCCTGACCTGTTAATTGAGATTGTGGCACATCAACTTCGATAAAGCTTTCGCAACTTATTAAACTAAAAATTATAATTAGTGTTGCAATAGCTGTTTTAAAATTTGTTTTCATTTTTTTTGAATTTAGTTTATAAATTAAATTGTATTCCAAGCGTCCATTGTTTTAAAGGAGGTAAAAAACCAGAGGTTTGGTTCTCAGGATCTGCTCCTTTATATTTTGTAAAAGTCAAAAGGTTTTGGCCTTGCAAGTATATTGCACCTGAAAATGATTTTGTCCAATTAGATGGTAAGTTATATGAAAGACTAATACTTTTTAGTCTAATAAAAGAAGCATCACTAATAATCGCGTTACTATCAGTATACCTTAAAAAGGCTTGCATTGCATCAGGATTAGCACCTGAAGTATATACCTGCGAAGTTGGATTTATAGTATTTGCCGACCAATGATTTAAAACTTCAGTAGGTTGATTTGAAAGACTACCAGGAACTGAAAAGTAATAACCAAAATTTCTACCTTGCTGTCTTACAAATTGAAAGAGAATATCCAATTCCCAATTTTTGTAGCTTATTTGATTTCCTAAACCACCAAACCATTCAGGATTTAAGTTGCCTATAACCTGACGATCATTTGGGGCTGAAATTTGACCGTCGTTATCAACATCTTGAAACTGATATATTCCTGTGTCAGGGTTGATGCCCGTTAAATTATACAACTTAATAATATTTAACGGTTGACCAACTACCAGTGTGTTTTCATATGTTGAGCCCTCTAGGTTTTTAAATTCAATCAATTTATTTTTTGGTTGGGTAAAGTTTAAAGTAGAGACCCATTTAAAACTTCCACTTTTTATATTTACAGTTCTTATGTCTATTTCTAAGCCTGTATTTTGAACTGTTGCATCAAAATTTGCTTGGATGGATGGAAAACCTGTGGTTGCAGGAAGTGGCACACCTACTAATTGGTTTGATGAGCGATTTGAAAAATATGCGGTCGTTAGAAAAATATTATCTTTCCAAAGCCCCAATTCCATTGCTACTTCAATCTTTTTGTTTGTTTCCCAACCAAAATTTGGATTGAAGAGCCTTGTGGGTGCTAATCCGATAACGCCTTGGTAGTTGTTTGTTGTAACGTTGTATGTGTCTAAAAACTGATAATCTCCAATTTGATCATTGCCTGATGTTCCTATACTTCCTCTGATTTTACCAAAACTCAATATTTTATCTTGATTTTTAAATATGGTTTCCTTAGAAAAAATCCATGCAGCACCAATAGCTCCAAAATTTGCAAAACGATTTCCTGGACCAAATCGACTTGAACCATCTCTTCTCCCTGTTAGGTTGAGAATGTATTTATCTTGCCAATTTAAATTCAATCTTCCGAAAAAGGCGTTGTATTTGTATACTATTTCTTGATGGTTAAGAATAGAGCGATTACTGGCTGCAGCAAGATTATTGATGAGGGCATTACTTGTAAAACCTGAACCCGATTGTACTAATTGTTGAGACAAATTGTTTTGAAACGTAGTGCCTAATAAAACGTTAACTTTTATCTTATTCCATTCTTTACTCCAGTTTAGTTGAGGTTCAATTATCCATGACTGCCTATTGCTATTGTTCAGATATAATGTTGCCATGTCATTTGTAATGACATCGAATGGATTGTAAACAGTTGTTGGTATTGTTCTAACTTCGATCATTCTTGTATCCGTATAACCAAAATTTGATTTTAATTCTAAACTTGGCAATAATTTGAAACTTAATTGGAGATTTGAAATAAGATTATTAGTATTTGTTTGGTACTTGCCATTTAGAAAACCAAGCGGATTATCGAACGTGCCATTTTCCCAATTTAGAGTACCATCTTCTTGGTATAGTTCAGGTGAGTTTGGAGCCAATGCATATGCGTATCTTGTTAAATCTACTCCCGGCAACATGTTTTTGTCAGCACTATAATTTGATGAAAAGAGCAGGTTGAATTTATTGTTTTCTGATTTATGACTTATTGATGTATTTAATACCCCTCTTTTGTATTCGTTGTCATCGGGATAAACCGTAGTTTCATTTCTTGCAGTTCCGCTTATTAAATATTGGGTTTGGCTGTTGCCTCCAGAAATTGTTCCTTGAAAATTATTAATGATTGATGTTCCTCCAATGAGTTTCTTTTGCCAATCAGTAAATCTATTTTCATCCCATGTTCCATTGATGTCATAGGCATTTTCCGGAATTGATTCAATACCATCATTGACAAAAGCTTTTCTTCTCATTGCTAAGTATTGATTTGTGTTTAGTAAATCTAATTTCCGAGTGATAGTTCCAATAGTTGTAAATGACTGAGCAGAAAACTGTATTTTTCCTTCTTTCCCTTTTTTAGTAGTAATCAATACCACGCCATTTGATCCTCTGGATCCATAGATTGCAGTTGCATCGGCATCTTTAAGTACTTCAATACTTTCTATATCGGCAGGATTGATGTTGTTTAAAGGGTTGTTTGCATTGGGTAGTATACCCGAAATAAGGTTGGTGCTACCTAATGATTGTGACTCATAAGGCATGCCGTTAACAATATATAAAGGTTCATTTCCTTCTGTCCTTATACTGTTTGTGCCTCTTATTCTGATATTAAAACCACCTCCTGTAGTACCGGAAGATTGCGTTATGTAAACACCTGTCATTCTGGCTTGCATAGCTGCCAGCGGATTTGCTACCGGTTGTTNNTTTACAGCGTAATATCCTGCATTTATTTCTACTTCTTTTAAACTTGTCACGTCCTCTATCATTTGCACATCAATTCTTGACCTTGTTGCAGGCATTTCAATTGTTTTGTATCCAATACAACTGAACACAAGCGTATCAGAATGGTTAGCAATAATTTCATAGATACCATTGAATGAGGAGGATGTTCCTTTTTGTTTCCCTTTGATTAAGATGGTAACTCCGGGCAGAGGATTTGAGCCGTCTGTAATGGTTCCTGTTATGGTATTTGTTTGTGCAGTTTGAACGAGCCGGTTATTAGCCGCTATTTTTGAGGTTTGAAGTACAATCAATAAAAATATAATTGTACCACTGTTTTTTATAAATGAAAATTTATTCATATTATTGGTTAGTTAA
>DIUJ01000032.1 GCA_002422315.1 Bacteroidetes bacterium UBA6161 | reverse complement strand
GAAATTCTTTAGATTTTGGAGCAAGAATTTATGACAGTAGATTGGGGAGGTGGTTGAGCGTGGATCCGTTGGTAGCTTTACAACCACATACAACTCCATATAAATGCAATAATAATAATCCTATAATTTATATTGACCCTAACGGTGAGGCAGAATTTTATTATAAAGGAAAATGGATTGGTCGAGATGGAGAGTCTGATATGTTAATAGTGGTTGTTAAGAGCAAAGCACTCAATAATAAAGTTGCTAAATGTACCAATAGCGGTCTAAACTATACAGCTATAAAAGACATTAAAAATGGAACTAAAACTAAAAAATATTTTGTTGTTCATTATGATATATTGAAAGAAGCAAATAAAAAGTTAAGACAAAGTCAGACAAAAGAAGGTGAGGTTGGTGAGTTTGCATCTACTATGGATTTAGCAGAGGGACGATACACCGTAACACAAGATGTTTATACTAAAGGGGATGAAACATCTGATAAATTAATTCTTAAAGGCGATGTTTCAATTCACTCACATCCTACTGCACCAGATAAAAATGGGAAAGTATCACTAGCAAATGAACCATCAACAGAAAAAGACGGACCTGGTAATGATTTGGAATCTTTTAAAAACTTCAAAATGAATATTATTGTAGGCAATAATGGACAAATAGAGGAACGTTATGATTCTGCTACTGGACGATCTCTACCTATAGACAGGCGCCAACCCTCGTTAAATTTCTTTAATAACAATGGTAAGTTAATACAAACGCTTGGAGGGGAAATGACAAAAAATATTGAAGAGGATATGAAAAACAAAGTAAAAGAATGAAGAAAAACATAATTCTAATACTCTTTATTGTTTTAAATAGTATACTTGATCTAAACAGTCAAAATAAAGAGACCGTTTTTATTTATAACAAAGATAGATTTACCAAAAGGGTAAGCAAAAAACTGCATTATTTTGTATTATACAACGGGGAAGAGTACGAATTAAAAAAAATAAGAGACTCTTCTAATACAGTAAGGTACTTAATTCCAAGCCTTCCCGATAGTGCATTATTAAAAATGAAAGAGGATGATTTTTTAAACATTAAAATTAAATATAAAAGGCAATGTTTTGATACAAAGTTTTTTAATGTAACGCAAGGGAATAACCATTTGAAATTAGAAATAAAAAAAAACCATTTTAATAGAAAACATCTGGTCTTTTTACAAGTAAATGGAATTAAAGGCTGGTGTCCGCCGGTGTACCCATGCGGATTGGCAATAACAAAAGAATAAAACTTTTTCCCTACCTTCGCTTTATGTTCTCTACCCCGAAAAACACCGCAATTCCAACATATACTTTTGGTAGTATAAAAGCTAGTGTTTCCAAGGGGGAGTATAGGTATGGGTTTAATGGGATGGAGACAGATGATGATCTGAAAGGTGAAGGAAATTCTCTGGATTTTGGAGCAAGGATTTATGATAGTAGATTGGGGAGGTGGTTGAGTGTGGATCCGTTGGCTGATAAATTCCCAAATCTTTCGCCTTTTAATTATGTATCAAACAATCCAAATTATATGATAGACCCTGATGGGAAAGACAATATCATTTACTTAGTATATCTTCCATCTTCAGACAATAAACTTAAAGTAAGTGATGCCAAGAAAATCGCAGAACAAACAACGAAAAACTTTCAATTATTAGGTTTAAAAACAACAGTTGTATTAGTAGATATGACAAAGAAAAACAACAGAAATTTCAAACCTAACGAAATTGACCGGACAGACGGGATTGCTGTTTTAGGAACTACTCAGAACGTAATAGATTATATAACAAAAGACAGCCCTATATTTGGGAAAAAACTAAAAGAAGAATGGTCTGGCGGTGCAGATAATCCTGAAATGTCTGAAAATAATAAAGAAATTTCTAGAATTGGTGGCGGCAAATATATTGCAATAGATGCAAATGGAATTAAGGGGTATGGCAAGAAAATTGGAGGGATAGATATTTCTAAAACGGGTGCCTTAATAATACAACATGGTGCAGGACATACTGCTGGTATTAACCATGCATTTAAAAAAGATGGAGGGGACTCAGTCATTATGCATGATGCAGATAAAATAATTAAAGCTTTAGTTTCCCCAGATTCACCATATTATAAAGACTACAATAAGTTTATCTCAAATGATGAAAAACAAAATCAAGATTATATTGATACTATGAAACAAAGATATGGCAACAATCCTTCATGCAACTCGTTTGAAGCTCAGTAAATTAACAATACTTCTTTCTTTGATGTGCTTTAATTGTAAAGAGATAAAGAAAAAAGAATATACTTTCATAATACCAGAGTTACAAAGAGCCTTTAAATTTACATTAGCCAATGATTCAACAAAATATAAAGTAAGACTTGACACAATATCTGATAATTCTAATCAAAAAGACATTTACTATTCTATTAGCCAAACGGAATTTCCATTTTTAGGAGGACTGACGGTGTCTTATGATTTACTACACAAAGAAAGTTGTGATAGTACTGTTTGGCTCTTTTATAAAAAGATGAAGCCTTTAGAATTAAAAAGTTTAAATAAAAATTGTAAACCTGTTGTTCCAATTGAAGTCTTTCTGTCAGGTTACAGATCCATCTTAACATACTGTAATAACACAACAATCGTAGTAACATGCATAAATAATAGAATTTACGAACTTAATTTCCACAAACTAGCTATTCATAACCAATCAGACTTGAATAGGATTGTAAGGATTGTAAAAATTTAAGGATATAAGATGTGAGTTAATTAAAAAAATATTATCCTGTCTTTTATAATACAAATATTCTTTTTCCCTACCTTCGCTTTATGTTCCCTACCCCGAAAAATAGCACATTGGCACCGTATACTTTTGGTAGTATAAAAGCGAGTGTTTCCAAGGGGGAGTACAGGTATGGGTTTAATGGCAAAGAGACAGATAATGAAACAGAATTGCAGGATTATGGGTTTAGAATTTACAATCCATCTTATGGTAGGTTTTTGAGTGTGGACCGATTAAGTAGGGATTATCCTTGGCTAAGCCCTTTTCATTTTGTTTCCAATAATCCTATTGAAAACATAGAAGTAGATGGAAGGTACTATATAAGAAATGTTAGTCCTACAAATAGCCATCCTAGCAGAGCCAAACAAAAAAACAGGAATTGGGTGGTGATGATAACAGATCACAAACAAATGAAGGAATTAGATAATATTGCATCTATCCCTTTCTTTGGTTTACCTGCCCAAATCCCTAGAGGCTTTGCTCGTGTTTTAGACCCTTCATTAAAATTTAGCAATTTAGAAGTAACAGGGTTTGCGATAGACATACTTTTAACGTTAAGTGGTTATGCAGCAATTAAAGGAGCAGAAAAACTCGGAAAAGTTATACTTGAATTTAATAGGGAAATGGTTGGCCTAATAATTAATATAGTTGATGACCCCGAATATGCTGAAATACTAATTGATAGAAAGGCTGCTGAGAGATTGGCAGACAAAGGATTAGGAATAACCACATATGAGGATGGTTTTATTAGAGGTTTAGAAATAAATGAAAATATTATTAAGAATTGGAAGACTGAATTCCAAAAAGAGGCCGGTGAAAAAAAGCTGTCAGAAGACCAAATGGACAATCTTATAACGGAGCGTATGAAGAAGCTAATGGATGATGAGAAAAACAAGATAAAAGTTGAACTTAAAGAAGCAACGAAAAAGGTTAGTAATAAAATTAAACAAGACCTAGATAAAAAAGATTAACCCTTCGTCTATCAACTCTAATGAAAAATATTTTTGAAAAATGGTATATTTTAAGACTAATTGTCGCATTATTTATGATTGTCATGAGTCTTTTAAGTGTATTTTTAGAGAGTTGTTAGCTAAAATTTAGTTTTTGTATTTTAAAAGTAGTGACTCTAATAAATGCCCAACGTTCTCGCTCGCATCTTGTGAGTGAACTAGCATAGCGCCTCTGTCGCATTTAATAAAAATGCATCTGATACTGTTCAAAAAGCGTGTTTTCAAAACTTTTTCCCTACCTTCGCTTTATGTTCCCCACTCCAAAAAATACCAGCTCAGTACCAAACCCTTTTGGGAGACTTGCAAAACCACAAATCTATGATTTGGCATCGAATACTTTTGGTAGTATAATGGTGAGTGTTTCCAAGGGGGAGTATAGGTATGGGTTTAATGGAAAAGAGACAGATAACGAAACTGGATTGCAGGATTATGGGTTTAGAATTTACAATCCATCTTATGGAAAGTTTTTGAGTGTGGATCCATTAGCTTCAGATTACCCATATTTTACTCCTTATCAATTTGCTTCTAATAGTGTAATATGGAATATTGATATTGATGGATTAGAAGGAACCCCTTCTACAATAGGTTCACAGAAAAGAACATTAAATAATGCTCCACCATCTCCAGGGGGAGCCCCTCACATAGTATATGAATATAAAAGAGAAAACGATGTTTTATATCGAAGAAATCATTATAAAAATGTTGATCCTAATAGCAGGGGCTTTAAAAGACTCCAAGATCCCAATAGGAATAATTGGCTAGTTGTTACTGAGAATAAAAGTAGAGGAAATATTCTTTGGTCTTCATTGGCAGGACATGATTGGCAGTCTCGACCTATTATTACTACTATAAATCATGAAGTTATTAATAACCAACTGTCAAGTGCAAATTATCAATCAAATGCTTCACCAACGGTAAACCCGGCAGTAACTCTTCTTGACAATGTAGTTGGGGTTATAAACGCTGAAATTCAAATTGCAAATACAAGAACATCTTTTTTAAATAATACATTAACTAGTCGACCTAATATTAAAATTGGGGAGCCAGTTTTTGGAGGAAAAGAAGCACCTGGTCGAAATAACTCTTCAACAACTACAACAATAACTCAAATTACAGAAGTCACGACAGCCGTAAATGTAAACTTTTCTTTAACTTTATTTGTACAAGTAAATAACCAATTTTTTCAAAATACAGCTTCTCAAATACAAGCGCGGTCTGGTGTAAGTGTAAATATTATTGCAAATTCTTCTTTTATTGGTGGTACTAGCCCAAATGGTTTAGCTTTTAATCCAGCAACAGACTTCGAATTCCAAATAAATTATTTACAACAAGTAACAACAACCCAAACCCACACCCAAACCCAAGTGACTTCTAGTAATTATACTCCTCCAAACTCAACAGCACAACCAGGGAATCCATAAGGCCATGAAATACATTATTTTAACACTTCTGCTTTGGGTTTCTTTTGTAATCAAAGCATATTCAAGTCATAAAGATCAAAAATCGCAGTTTGAAAAACAAAAAATTAAAATTGAAGTTGATTATAACAGTGATGGTGCAATAGTGTATAAACATCATGATACGATGGTTACATATTATGGTATGATTGATGGTTTAGAAGTAGAGGATTGTTTTTTTGATACAACTAATAATTTATTATTTATCTATGGTTGGGATTTGGAAGAACTTCCCGAAAATATTTTTACTTTGAAAATATTTCAAATAAGTGGTTCGAGAATTGATGTTATTCATAATAAATCCCCTAGTATCGTTTTCTCTACACAACTTTGCAAGTTAGATTCATTATATATATTTGGAAACGTATTAGGAGGATTGTTTTCTATGAATCAAAACTTTGAATTTAATGAGATATTAATAGATACCATAATAAGTAAGAAATACTTTTCCCATATATATTTAAACAACAATAAAATCATAGCCATATCACAATCAGCATTTGGCGAAATTTTCAGTATCGAAAAAAACTTGAAAACATACAAGAAAAAAACTGCGATTACTGGAGAGAATCATAGGCTTGTTTATGCAATTAATTCTGGGAGTTACTTACTTACAAAGGCTACAGACTCGATATTTATTTTTGATTCAGAATTTAATAAAGTATACAAAGAAGGCTCCTTTAGCAGGCATTGTATTGAAGTTGACAACGAATATTTCGTTATCGTTTATAAAAATAACAATTTTGTAAAATTAGATTTTAGGTCAGGTAGAATGATAATGTCTACACATGAAATTTCTTTACCTGAAAAAAACAAACAAGAGCTCAACTTCTTTCCGTATCAAAATCACACTTTAAGTTCTGTATTTATTAATAGAGATTCATGTAAAATAAATAAAGAAGTAGAAAATGTAAGTGCTTTTAGCTTTTTGAAAAACAGAATTATTTTAGGGGTAAAAAACGACCTATTAATTTATAATAATAAAATGAAACTTGTATACAAATCTACGTTAATTCAAGATGAATACGCAACTCAGATTACAACCAATTTAAATTCTCCCATTTATACTGTTTTAACTACAAATAATAACCTTTACACCTATAGATTATCTAATCATACGTGGAAAACCCAGCATTATACATCATTTTACACAAATCCAGCTTTGGCAATGAATGATAAATTTTATTTAGAACGTTCTAATCATGAAAGCATTGGATTTGAATGCCTTCAGTTAAATAATTGTAAACTGCCTGAAACAATTATTGCTTCAAATAAAATTTGCAAGATACTATACATGCATGATTTAAATTATATGATATTTTCTCAAATAGATTCTACTATGGTAATACATGACTTAAAACTAAATAAAATAATTCACAAAATAAGGTTTAAAGAAGATATAAAAGAGTTGTTGACTTATGAAAAAAATCTTTTGGTTTTAACATCATTAGGCAACTTATACAAGGTTTCTTGTCTTACAGGCGAATATGAATTATTGATAAATAAAATTGATGCAATTTCATCTGTCCTAAAGAATAGAGTACTTTTGGTGAAAAATAATAATCTACTTAGATACAATTTGGTCAAGAGGAAAAGTGAAAAAACGTATAAAATCAACCCGATAGAGCAGTACATTACTCAAATAAACTTTTTTTCTATGAAAGGAAACGCAATTGCACATGTGGTTGTTAAAGAAGTAAAGAATGATTTACAGAAAGAAAGAACTATGGATAGTTATATCATAAATACAAAAGTAGAGAGACAAATCCTTTACATATATGATATTTTTAATAATGAATTCAAGGTAGAGATATAAATAATGCTTTTAAAAAAGTTTGCCACCTTTCCACCCCGCTCTCGCTCGCATCTTGCGAGTGAACTAACAACCGCCTCTGTCTTATTTAATAAAACCGCTTTTGATATTTTCAAAAAAGTGTGTTTTCAAAATTTTTTCCCTACCTTCGCCTTATGTTCCCTACCCCGAAAAATAGCACATTGGCACCGTATACTTTTGGTAGTATAATGGTGAGTGTTTCCAAGGGGGAGT
>DIUJ01000005.1:2233-35444 GCA_002422315.1 Bacteroidetes bacterium UBA6161 | reverse complement strand
AATGCAGGAGTATTGAGATGGGTAACGCTATCGGAGACCAATACGGAAAAGACAGAAATACTCAAAAGCAGTGATGGAATAGAATGGGCGAAGATAGGCGAGGTGGAAGCAGCGGGTAATTCTTATTCCACACGAGAATATGAATATAGCGACAACGCATTGGGGGCAGTGAACTATTACCAACTACAATTTATAGACAAAGATGGAGCAAAAGAAAAAAGTGTTGTTAGAATATTGGTAAAACAAGAGTCAATAACAGGATGGCAAGTAAATATTTACCCAAACCCTAGCCAAGGAGAGTTATATGCAGAGAGCAGTATACCATGCAGCTTCGAGATAATAAACTCGGAAGGCAAGAGCATACAAAAGGGAGAGTTAAAAGAGACAAAGAAAATAGAAGGCATTGGGCGGGGATTGTATATGATAAGATTTACGACTGCCAATGGAGAAGATACTTGGACCAAGTTCATAGTACAATAGAAGTCCAAAGAAAATAAAAAGCAATAAAGGGGGGTGTGAGTTTGTGTGTTAATGTTTAACGCTCCCCTTGCTTTTTGCATAATTAATTAAATTGGTTTATGCATCAAATAATTTCTAATTCAATTCTATTATGCAAGGTTTGCCATATGATTCTCTGAAAACATGTAAGCATTAACGTTTTGTTTTATTCCATATACAGATTGTTTCTATTTACTTTTTTTTATAAAAGTATAGCGATGGAGTAGGGCCTGAGCTTTTTTCGCTAAGGGTATAGTAACCATTGCCATCGGGGGGTATTGCAAGGGCTTCTCCCTTTGCTTCTTTTTTATAAGGAATAAGAACGGGTGTGCGCTTCATTGCCTGTAGTATCGTCTCCCCATTGTTGCGGTTCCAAAAATAAATCTGTTTTTCTGTTTTAACCATTATTTGGTTTCCATCGCTTGAGATATCTGCTGCAGTTATTTCCCCAAAAGGCAAAATAGCAATTTTGTCTAACATTGTTTGGCCATTGGTATATTCTTTGTATGCAGCGCAATACATATTAGTTTGGCTTTGGTTTTTGCTAAGTATGTATAAATCTTTGTTCCTAGGGTCTATCATTAATGCTTCTGCATCTCTAGCACCATCGGGGTATTTAAATATAAAACTAGTGATATCTGTTTTTTGTATTTCACCATTCATTTTACTGCTATCTTTTAGGTTTGGCTCCTTAAATCTATGGATAAATATCTCGTTGTATTTTGCATCGTTGTCTCCAATATCTCCCAAATATATATAGCTTTTATTCTCTTCTGGACCTGGGCCTATGCACATGTCTTCCCAGTCCCTATTGCTTACCCCCCAAATCCAATAATACCCTAGATATAAAGCATTTTCTCCTATTAGATGCATTTTATTTAAATTTCCATGGTCCTCTTGCGCCCACAATATATTTGGATTTGTTCTGCTTACTGCTATTCCAGAAACCTCATGTAAAAATTCGGCAATATCCCCCTTGTTTTGGTTAGGAAAATACAACTCTATGTTTTGTATGATAGAATCTTGGTAGCTAATTATTTCGTATTCTGTGTCTAAATCAATGTTTTGGGAAGGTTTTTTATCTTTATTGCAAGCCGCTAGAAAAAAGAGACATGCAAAATATACCGTTGGGTAAAAGATGTTTTTCGCGATAGTTTTATAAGAAATATTCATTAGTTGATTTTCAAATAAAATACATTTTTCACAATTCACCAAAAGTATGGATAGTGGATGCTTTCTTTTTTCTTTTCGTGTGTACTTTTTTAAGATATTTGCAATCTATTTATTTGCAATACATTTTTTGAAAATCTTATTTTTATATACTGAAATAGCTGCATACCTTACTTCTTCCGTAAAGTATTTTTTACAAAAAAATCCAGAAGCAGAAGTCCATATTGTAAGATTTCCTGTAAATAAGGAAGCCCCGTTTGTGTTTGACCAAACCCACAACTTATTCTTATATCAGAGAGATGAATTTACTTCCATGGAGCTTATAGATTTTGCAAAATCACTTCAGCCCGATATAGTTCTGTGTTCTGGTTGGGTAGATAAATCTTATTTGAAAATATGCAGGTATTTTCACAATACTGTACCCTGTATTTTAATATTAGATAATCATTGGAGTGGCAATTGGAAACAGTGGATTTTAAGAATCTTTTCTCGATTTACTTTACATCGTATGTTTACTGAAGTTTGGGTTCCTGGCTTACCACAAAAAGAATATGCCCTTAAACTTGGATTTAAAGAAAAAAAAATTCAAATAGGTTTTTATTGCGCCGATACCACCTTGTATTCCAAGTATTATCACAAACTAAAACAAACCCAAACTTTAAACTCGAATTTTTTAGTAGTTGCACGATATATACCCGCCAAAGGCTTAGAGAATTTGTGGAATGCATTTGCCGAATTGAAAGACAAAGGGGAATTAAAAGAATGGGAACTATATTGTGTGGGTGCAGGTCAAGATTTCGAAACTCGAAAAATACATCCAGCCATTCACCATGTAGGCTTTAAACAGCCCCATGAAATAGGTGAGATAATTGAAAAAACAAACGTATTTGTATTGCCTAGCTTGTTTGAACCATGGGGGGTAGTAGTTCATGAATATGCTGCTGCTGGCTACCCAATGTTGTTAAGCAAGAATGTTGGAGCAGCTTCAGCCTTCTTAATTCCTAATGAAAATGGTTATATTTTTGACCCTCTAAGTAAAGAATCGATACAAGAAGGTTTGAAAAAAATGACCTTATTAAATTCTGAGAAAATAAATGAAATGGGGCAGAAAAGCATCCTGTTGAGCGAAACCATTAGTCCAGAAAAATGGGCTCAAACCTTAAATAATTTTGTACTTAAAAGTAAATAGTAAAATGTGCGGCATCAATGGATTAATAAGTTTTGAACCTAGAAATAACAGTAGCTCTATTATTCAAGCGATGAATTCAGCTATTGCCCATAGAGGACCAGATGATAGTGGAACTTATGTAGACCATAACATTGCTTTAGGACAAGTGCGTCTATCTATCATAGACCTTAGTAGTGCTGGGAAACAACCTATGGCAGATGCAAATGGTCGCTATCAGTTGGTTTTTAATGGTGAAATCTATAACTTTAAATCTCTTAAAACTAAACTAAACCATTATCCCTTCAAAACCTTCACAGATTCTGAAGTATTGTTAGCCGCATATATTACTTGGGGGGAATCTATGCTGGATAAACTAGAAGGGATGTTTGCTTTCTGTATTTACGATTCAGAACAAAATACATGTTTTATGGCAAGAGATAGATTTGGAAAAAAACCATTCTATTACTACCAAACCGATAAATATTTTATTTTCTCTTCTGAATTGAATGGATTGTTTGCCTCAACTCTCATAAATCCTACGATACAAAGAACAGCGTTGGCAGAGTATTTTACCTACGGCACCCTTCATGGCAATAAACTATTGGTAAAAGATGTGCAAATGCTTGCCCCGGGTTGTAGTATGTGGGTAAAAAACAAAAAGATTAGTCCTGCTTCTCCTTATTGGTCTTTTTCCAAAAATATAGTTTCTATCTCCTCAAATCAAATTTCTAAATCAGAAGCAATTTCGCAAACCAAAGAGTTGTTTTTAAAATCTGTGCACAAAAGGCTGGAAGCAGATGTGCCATTTGGTGCCTTTTTGTCTGGCGGAATAGATTCTTCCGCTGTTACTGCTGCTATGAGTTTGGTTCTGGGAAATAAAGTGAATACTTTTAATGTTTCCTTTACAGATAAGGAATTTAGCGAAGCTCGTTATGCCGAAATAATAGCCAAGAAATACCAAACAAAACATACCTGTGTGGAACTTAGCCCTACTATTTTTTTAGAAAAAATAGAGGAAATATTAGATGCCTACGATCACCCAAGTGCAGATGGTGCGAATACGTATATTGTTTCAGAAGCAACAAAAAATGCTGGACTAACAATGGCCCTTAGTGGGTTAGGTGGTGATGAGATTTTTGCAGGATATCCAGTTTTTAATAAACTACATGGCCTTTCCTCTAAGCTCACAAACATTCCTTTTCTTTTTCGCAAAGCTTTCGCACAAGTATTGCAGCAAGTGCCAGAATACAAATATATTAAGTTGGCAGATTTAATTCATAACAGGACCATTTCAAATGAACAAATTTACCAAGTATTTAGAAAAATTACTCCCAGTTCTTTAGTTAAAAAAATGTGTATTGAGGGTGCTTCCAATTCTACAATCAAAGAGTTTTTGCCTCACTTGCATACTATTTCACAGATTTCAGAAGCAGAGTTTTACAGCTATTTACAACCCGTTTTATTAAGAGATACAGACCAAATGAGTATGAGGCATGCTTTAGAAATAAGGGCACCTTTTCTAGACCATGAATTGGTTGAGTTTGTATTGTCCCTACCCAATGAATATAAAATAGACCACAATATTCCTAAGTCACTGCTTGTAAATGCTATGGGAGATTTGTTGCCACATGAGATTGTATTTCGAAAAAAAATGGGTTTTGTGTTGCCATGGGAAAAATGGATGAAAAACGAATTGAAACAAAAAGTAGAAAACGCAATCACATCTGCTGGAGCATTGGGATTAATTAATGAATCTTTTTGGGCCAAAGCATACCGCGAATTCTGTAAAGGCAATAAAAGATATAATTGGAACACCTTTTGGTCTTTGGTTACTCTAATGCATTGGATTCGAAAAAACAATATCGTTTGTAGTTGATTAGGGTGTATTATCCGCTTTAATAATATCCCACTCAATAAAATTTGTTTTCACTCATCCTAGTTTCATACTCCTTTAAGAGCCAATATATTTTATTTTCCATTCTTCCTTTATTTTCTTCTTTGTTTGGAATAAGTATATTCTCTGGTATAAATTCTTTTTTGGAAATTTTATAGGTCATTTTTCCTTGTTTATTTAGCCTAAGAATACTTCTGTCTTGAATGAATTGGTATATGCCATCTCTATAGCTAATGCTCCCCTTTGACCTTGCATTGAATAAACTTTCGCCTAATGAAAAATAAGGCTTATGGTAACCGGCTATTGATAAGACAGTAGGCATTATGTCCAATTGGTCTACCGTTTTGTATTCTACTCCTTTTCTGGTTTTACCTCTTGCGTCAAAAAGCATTAAAAATATTTCCAAACTCCCTTCTTCAGTATAAAAATAATGTTCATCAGAATGAGAGGTGTGGTCTCCAACCATTATAAAAACTGTATTTTTAAAAGATGGGTTGCGCGATACTGTTTCAAAAAATAGACCTAAAGAATAATCGGTATATGCTATACTGTTTAATAATTCTGAATCTTGTGTCTTGAATTTGTATTGTAAATCTTTGGGTATGGCATAAGGATGGTGAGAAGAGAGTGTAAATACACTGCTAAAAAATGGTTCTTGCTTTTTGCTAAATTCACTTGCGAAATAAGGCAAATAGTGGTGGTCAAAAATCCCCCAACTGCCATCGAAGTGCTTTTCTTTATTCACATAGTCTTCTAATCCAAAATAATCTATTGGGCCAGTTTTTTTAAGAAAACTCTCAAAACCCATAGTACCATGTTTTGCGCCATGATAAAATGAATTAGAATATCCTAGTTGTGATAAATAATAATGTATCCCATTTACTTTATTTGCCTGATACCATGAATAAATAAACGATTCTTCTAATAAATTAGGAAGCGAGGCATAAATAGAAGGTAATGCATCAATAGATTTTGACCCATTTGCGTATGCATTTACAAAGGTTAAACTATTCTTACTTAAACTATCTAGGAAAGGGGTTGGAGAATTTTTTTTTCTTTTGGAATTCAAAAAACCAATATAATCTCTACCAAAACTTTCTAAAATAATAACAACTATATTTGGCTTTTTCTCCAAAGAATCTACACTATAATGCTTGTTAAATGAGATAAAGGAAGTATCTGAGACTGTCAAAGTATTTAAAAAGTCAAAATCGGGCTTGCTACTTTCTAGGCTACTGAATATCTGGAAAACGGTATTTAAAGTAGTACTCTCTAAGCCAGGAGAAACCCACTTCGAGGCATCTGCGCTTTTCAGAGGTTTTAAACCAACTCCTCCTCTCAATCCCAGTATAAGAGTAGGAATCCATATAATTAATAGAAACCATTCTTGAATCCTAGGCTTAAATATTCTCACACTAATACGAGGCATTGTTTTATATAATGAAAATACCAATAAGCCGAAAACAACAAAAGACCACCAATAATCTAAAATATAAGAGAAAATAGGATTTGAATCATCTATTATAAGAGAGAAGAAATCGATACCGCTTCTCTTTTTAGAAAAGGGATAATATAGGGTGTCAATCCAATTGAAAAGAAACAAAATAAAAACACCCCAAATGAGGTAATGCCGAAAAAATGCGTTCCATTTTGTAGAAAATCGAAATTTATGTGGAAAAATATAGAAAATAAGGAACGGAAAAAGGACAAAAGACAAGATGTTAAGATCGAAAATTAAGCCATAAAAAAATACAGAAATCAAAGCGGAAAATGAAAAAGAGTCAAAAAAGTTGAAGTTAAAAAATAAGAACAAAGCCCTTGATAACAAAAGATATAGCAAGCATATAGCGAGACTTGAAAGAATGAATTTAGAGAAATATAAAAATGTTTTCATGGAGAGAATAAAGAGCAAAAATAGACTATGAAAACACAATAAAAGAAAAAAATAAAAAAAAATGCAAGAATCGTTTGTAAGTATGAATAAGATTCTTACCTTTGCCGTCCTTTTTGGAAAATTTAGGAATTTATTAATTATGCCAACTATACAACAACTGGTTAGAAAGGGGCGAGAAACCTTAGACAGTAAGAGCAAAGCTCCTGCTTTGGACTCGTGCCCACAAAGAAGAGGTGTTTGCACAAGAGTTTACACAACAACACCAAAGAAGCCAAACTCAGCAATGAGAAAGGTAGCAAGGGTGCGTTTAACAAATGGAAAAGAAGTTAACGCATACATCCCTGGCGAAGGACACAATCTACAAGAACACTCCATAGTACTAGTAAGAGGTGGAAGAGTAAAAGATCTTCCAGGTGTTAGGTACCACATTGTACGTGGTGCACTAGATACTGCTGGTGTGAATGGTAGAAATCAAAGAAGATCTAAATACGGAACTAAGAAGCCTAAGGCTAAGTCTTAAGTCTTAGAAATAAATATATATCATGAGAAAGACACGCGCTAAAAAAAGAATGATTCAGCCAGATCCAAGGTTTAACGATACTTTGGTAACTCGCTTCGTGAACAATCTAATGTACGATGGCAAAAAAAGCACAGCTTTTAAAGCTTTCTACGATGCAATAGAATTAGTAGAAAAGAAAAATACTGAAGAACCAGGAATAGAACTTTTCAAAAAAGCTCTTAACAATGTTACCCCTATGGTAGAAGTTAAAGCTAGAAGAGTTGGAGGGGCTACCTTCCAAATACCAACCGAAATCAACCCTGAGAGAAGAACCTCTATGGGAATGAAATGGTTGATAGGTTACTCAAGAAAAAGAAACGAAAAATCAATGGCCGAAAAGCTTGCAGGTGAAATAATCGCAGCAGCAAAAGGTGAGGGTGCAGCCGTTAAAAAGAAAGACGATACCCATAGAATGGCTGAAGCAAACAAAGCATTTTCTCACTTTAAAGTTTAATTAAATCATGGCAAAAGATCTTTCACTAGTAAGAAATATTGGAATTAGTGCCCACATTGATGCGGGTAAAACAACTACTTCCGAAAGAATATTGTTCTATACAGGTAAAACCCACAAAATAGGTGAAGTACACGATGGTGCTGCAACTATGGACTGGATGGAACAAGAGCAAGAGAGAGGTATAACTATTACTTCTGCAGCTACTACAACCTATTGGAATTTCCCAACTGACAACGGCAAACATACCAACAAAACAAATACTTATCAGATTAACGTTATTGATACTCCCGGTCACGTAGATTTTACTGTAGAAGTAGAAAGATCTCTTCGTGTATTGGATGGTGCTGTTGCTCTTTTTTGTGCAGTAGGTGGTGTTGAGCCTCAGTCAGAAACTGTGTGGCGTCAAATGAATAAGTATGGCGTTCCTAGAATCGGATTCGTAAATAAAATGGACAGAGCGGGTGCAGATTTTCTTAATGTGGTTTCTCAAGTTAAATCAAGATTAAGCGGTAATCCTGTTCCTCTTCAAATACCTATTGGTGCAGAAGAAACTTTCAAAGGAGTAGTTGACCTTATCCTTAACAAAGCAATTATTTGGGATGAAGCTACTCAAGGTGCAACTTATACAGAAATTCCAATCCCTGAAGATTTAGTGGATTTGGTGGCTGAATATAGAGAAAAATTAATCGAGTCTATCGCTGAGTTTGATGATTCTTTGATGGAGAAGTTCTTCGAAGATCCAGATTCTATCACAGTAGAAGAGATAAACGCAGCTGTTAGAGCAGCTACATTGTCTCTTAAAATCACTCCAATGATGTGTGGTTCTGCCTTTAAAAACAAAGGTGTTCAAACCATGTTGGATGCTGTAATTAGATATCTTCCTAGCCCTTCCGATGTACCTGCTGTAAAAGGTATAAACCCTGATAATGATCAAGAAGTTGAAAGATTTCCTTCAACTGAAGGACCTTTCTCCGCGTTGGCTTTCAAAATAGCAACAGATCCTTATGTTGGTAGATTAGCATTCTTCCGTGTTTATTCAGGTTTCTTGGATGCGGGTTCTTATGTTCTTAATACCAGAACAGGTAAAAAAGAAAGAATTTCTCGTATCTTCCAAATGCACTCCAACAAACAGAATCCTATCGATAGAATCGATGCAGGTGATATTGGAGCAGCAGTTGGTTTTAAAGAAATAAAAACTGGGGATACTCTTTGTACTGAAAACGCTCCAATTATTTTAGAATCTATAACATTCCCAGAACCAGTTATTGGTCTTGCTATTGAGCCTAAAACTCAAGCAGATGCCGATAAACTTGGCAATGGTTTGTCTAAATTAGCTGAAGAAGATCCAACATTCAGAGTTAAAACAGACGAAGAAACTGGACAAACTGTAATTTCAGGAATGGGTGAATTACACTTAGAAATTATAGTAGACAGATTGAAACGTGAGTTTAAAGTTGAAGTGAATCAAGGTGCTCCTCAAGTAGCATACAAAGAAGCAATTACTAAAAACTACACACATAGAGAAGTTTTCAAAAAACAAACTGGTGGTAGAGGAAAGTTTGCAGATATTTTCTTTGAAATAGGTCCAAAAGATTCTGATTTCGTAGGAGAAGGTCTTCAATTCGTAAACGAGATAGTAGGTGGATCTATTCCAAGAGAATTTATTCCTGCTGTTCAAAAAGGATTCGCAGAAGCAATGAAATCTGGTGTGTTAGCAGGATACCCGCTTGATACCATGAAAGTAAGGCTTTTCGATGGATCTTTCCACGCAGTGGATTCGGATTCTCTTTCTTTTGAATTAGCTGCTAAAGGTGGATTCAGAGAATCTGCAAGAAGCGCTGGTGCGGTTCTTCTTGAACCAATCATGAAATTAGAGGTTTTAACTCCTGCTGATTACATGGGAGATGTTCAAGGTGACCTTAACAGAAGAAGAGGTTTGATTGAAGGTATAGACGAAAGAGCCGGTGCTCAGGTTATAAAAGCAAAAGTTCCTTTAAGTGAAATGTTTGGCTATGTGACCACTCTTCGTACTATCACTTCTGGTAGAGCAAGTTCTAGCATGGAGTTCTCTCATTATGATGAGGTTCCAAAGAATATTGCAGAAAATATTTTGAAAAATTTAAAAGGTAAAACATCTAACGCATAAATATAGGTTATGGTAAGCCAAAAAATAAGAATTAAGCTTCGTTCACACGATCACAACCTGATAGATAAATCAGCTGAAAAGATTGTAAAATCTGTTAAAGTGACGGGAGCTCACGTGAATGGTCCAATTCCTCTTCCTACACAGAAGAAAATTTTCACCGTTCTTAGATCCCCACACGTTAACAAAAAAGCAAGAGAGCAATTTCAATTATGCTCTTATAAAAGATTAATTGACATTTACACTTCTTCTTCTAAAACAGTAGAAGCGTTAATGAAATTAGAATTACCAAGTGGTGTAGATGTTGAAATTAAAGTATAGTTAGTGTCATGCAAAGATTAATAGGAAAAAAAATAGGAATGACAAGCCTTTTTGACGAAAACGGAAACAATACTCCTGTTACCGTTATAGAGGCTGGCCCATGTGTAGTTACACAAGTAAAAACAGAAGATAAAGAAGGCTATAATGCTTTCCAAATTTCTTGGGGCGATAAAAAAGAAAAACATTGGACAAAAGCAGAAGTTGGCCACGCTAAAGCTTCTAACTCTACTCCTAAAAGTGTTTTAGTAGAAGTAAGAAACCCAAGAATCGAAAGAAAAGTTGGAGATGTTCTAGACGTGAATATCTTTTCTGTAGGTGAGTTTGTAGATGTGGTAGGTAAAAGCAAAGGTAAAGGTTTTCAAGGCGTTGTAAAACGTCATGGTTTTGCCGGTGTTGGTGAATCTACCCACGGTCAACACGACAGACAAAGAGCTCCTGGTTCTATAGGTGCGTCTTCTTATCCTTCAAAAGTTTTTAAAGGAACTAGAATGGCTGGAAGAACAGGTAATAAAATTAATAAAATTTCTAGCTTAGAAATTATTAAAATTATCCCTGAGCAAAATCTTATACTTATAAAAGGTGCGGTACCTGGTTTTAATGGTTCAACTGTAATATTAGAGAAGTAAAATGGAAGCAAAAGTATTTGACAGCAAAGGACAAGATACAGGTAGAGTAGTCTCTTTACCTTCAGAATTATTTGGTTTAGAACCAAATGATCACGCTATTTATTTAGATGTTAAATTGTTTTTGGCAAACCAAAGACAAGGTACACATAAAACTAAAGAAAAAGGCGAAGTAGCTTATAGCACTAAAAAATTAAAAAGACAAAAGGGTACCGGTACAGCTAGAGCTGGTTCTAGAAAATCTGGTGTATTTGTTGGTGGTGGAAGAATTCATGGCCCACGCCCAAGAAACTATGGTTTTAAGTTAAACAAAAAACTTAAAAGATTAGCCCGTTTTTCTGCTCTTTCTTATAAAGCTCAAGAAAACAAAATAATGGTAATAGAGTCTCTGGCTTTTGAAACTCCTAATACTAAAAGTTTCGTTTCAATTTTAAATAACATGAATATAGCTGGAACAAGAACTTTGTTTTTATTAGATTCTACTAATAATAATGCTGTTCTTTCTGGTAGAAATATTCCAAATAATAAATTGATGTTGGCTCCAAACGCTAATACATACGAAATAATGAAAGCTAAGAATATAGTTCTAACAGAGAGTTCTATTCAATTATTAACCGATACGTTTACGAATAACTAATAGCAAAGATGAATATATTAAAAAAACCTTTGATAACCGAAAAACTTAATATGCTTTCTGAGCGTAGAGAACAATATGGTTTCATTGTTGACAGAAAAGCGTCTAAAGACGAAATTAAGTCTGCTATTGAAAAACTATACAATGTTGAAATAGATTGGCTTAATACAATGGTTACGCCTAGTAAATCTAAGAAAAATAGAAAAACTGGACAAGTAACTGGTAGAACAAATATTTATAAAAAGGCTATTTTTAAATTAAAAGAAGGCCATAAAATTGATTTTTTTGAGAGCTTATAATTATGGGACTAAAGAGATTAAGACCGGTAACACCCGGACAACGTTTTAGAATTGCCAATGATTTTTCGGAAATTACAACCGACAAACCAGAAAAATCTTTATTGGTACCGGTAAAAAAATCCGGAGGAAGAAACAATCAAGGTAAAATGACCATGCGCTACATTGGTGGTGGTCACAAAAGAAGATATAGAATTATAGACTTCAAAAGAGATAAGTTTAACATGGCAGCAGAAGTTCTGACTGTAGAATATGATCCAAACAGAACTTCTTTTATTTCTTTAGTTCAATATCAAGATGGTGAAAAAAGATATATTGTAGCACCAGAAGGCGTAAAAGTTGGTCAATTGTTGTATTCAGGTTCTGGTGTAACTCCAGATTTGGGTAATACATTGCCAATCTCTGAAATACCTCAAGGTACAGAAATACATAATATTGAATTAAAACCAGGGCAGGGTGCTAAGATTTGCAGAAGTGCAGGTTCTTACGCTCAACTTAAAAACGTAGACGGAAACTACTGCGTTATTAAACTACCCTCTGGTGAAACTAGAATGATTCTTTCTACTTGTCTTGCAACAGTAGGTAAAGTTTCTAATTCTGATCACTTTAACGAAAATTTAGGTAAAGCAGGTCGTAAAAGATGGTTAGGTAGAAGACCAAGAACAAGACCAGCAGCCATGAACCCTGTGGATCACCCACTAGGTGGAGGTGAAGGCCGTTCTAAAGGTGGACAACCAATGTCTAGAAATGGAATTTACTCACAAGGTCAAAAAACTAGAAGTCCTAAGAAATCAACTTCTAAGTTTATTATCGAAAAACGCAAAAACAAGAGAGGAACTAATTAATAAGTAAAGAAATGGCAAGATCATTAAAAAAAGGTCCCTTTATAGATTATAAGTTGGAGGTGAAAGTACTTCAACTAAATGAGACCAAAAAGAAAACTGTTTTAAAAACCTGGTCAAGAAGAAGTATGATAAGTCCAGATTTTGTAGGTCATACATTTGCTGTTCATAATGGCAATAAATTCATCCCCGTTTTTGTAACTGAAAATATGGTAGGTCACAAATTAGGCGAATTTGCTCCTACAAGAACTTTTAAAGGACATAGTGGTAACCGTAAATAATATAAATAGAAATGGAAGCTGTTGCTAAATTAAAAAATTGCCCAATGCCTCCTCGTAAAATGAGGCTTGTGGTAGATCAAATAAGAGGTCAAAAAGTTGACTTAGCTCTGAATATTTTACAATTCAGTCAAAGAAGATATTATGCTATTTATGTAGAGAAACTACTTAAAAGTGCGATTTCAAATTGGGAACAAAAAAACGAAGGTCAAAGAGCTGAAGATGCTGAACTATTTGTAAAAACTGTAATGGTAGACGCCTCTTATGCACTTAAAAGGTTAAGAACTGCCCCTCAAGGTAGAGCTTACAGACAAAAGAAAAGATTTAACCATATAACTTTGGTTGTTGATTCTATGTTGCCTGATAATTCATTAGTAGAAACCGAAGTAAACGATACAACAAATTAAGAGTAATTAAAATGGGACAAAAAGTAAATCCAATAAGCCTTAGATTAGGAATAGTTCGTGGTTGGGAGTCTAACTGGTATGGTGGCAAAAACTTTGCTGAAAAACTTATCGAAGACGAGAAAATCAGAAAATATATTCAAGTTAGAATTCCTAGAGGCGGTATATCTAAAATTGTTATTGAAAGAACAATTAAAAGATTAATTATCACTATCCATACAGCTCGTCCAGGTATTGTTATCGGCAAACAAGGTTCTGAAGTTGATAGAATAAAAGAAGAAATTAAAAAATTAACCAAAAAAGATGTTCAAATAAACATCTTTGAAATAAAACGTCCAGAATTGGATGCTCAATTGGTTGGTGAAAATATTGCTCAACAAATAGAAGGACGTATGTCTTATAAAAGAGCAGTAAGAAATGCTATTCAAAACACCATGAGAATGGGCGCTGAAGGTATTAAAGTTTCTTGTTCTGGTAGATTAAATGGTGCAGAAATTGCCCGTTCTGAACACTACAAAGAAGGTAGAACACCGTTGCATACACTTAGAGCAGATATCGATTACGCTTTGTCTGAAGCTTTAACAGTGTATGGTAAAATTGGAATAAAAGTTTGGATTTGCAGAGGCGAAGTGTATGGTAAAAGAGATTTATCTTTGAATGCTGGCATGGACAAAGAACGCAAAGACAGACCAAATCAACCAAGAAATAATAAAAGAAGGAATAACGGTCCTCGTAAGTAAAGAATTTTAAAAATTAAGAATCATGTTAAGTCCTAAAAGAACCCGATATAGAAAAACCCAGAAAGGTAGAGTAAAAGGATTGGCTACCAGAGGTCATAGATTAAATTTTGGATCCTTTGGTATCAAATCATTAGAACCAAAATGGATAACCTCTCGTCAAATAGAAGCAGCAAGGATCGCTCTTACTCGTTATATGAAAAGAGAAGGTCAAGTTTGGATTCGTATATTCCCCGACAAGCCAGTTACTAAAAAACCTAATGAGGTAAGGATGGGTAAAGGTAAAGGTTCCCCAGAGTATTGGGTAGCTGTTGTGAAACCAGGTACCATTATGTTTGAAGTTACCGGTGTACCTTTAGAAATTGCCCAAGAAGGCATGAGATTGGCAGCTCAAAAATTGCCAGTGGCTACAAAATTTGTTGTTAAACCAGATTACGCAGGAAACTGATATGAAATTTGAAGATATAAATGCTCTTCCAACTAAAGAATTGTTGGAAAGATACAGAGAAGAAAAATTGGCGTTGGCAAAGTTGAAAATTAACCATGCGGTTACTCCCTTAGACCAACCTCACAAAATTAAACAATCCAGAAGATTGGTAGCACAATTATTAACTGTGCTTAACAATAGAAGAAAGGATTATGAGTTAAACGCATTAAAAAATAAAGCCTAATAATGGAATTACAAAGAAATTCAAGAAAGGAGTTTATAGGAAAAGTAACCAGCGCAAAAATGGATAAATCTATTGTTGTTGCTGTAGAAAGAAAAATTAAACACCCTAAATACGGTAAGTATTTTAAGAAAACTAAAAAGTTCTACGCTCACGATGAAACAAATACTTGTGGCCTGAATGATATAGTTAAAATTATGGAAACACGTCCTCTTAGCAAATTGAAAAGATGGCGTTTAGTAGAAGTTATAGAAAAAGCTAAATAAAATGATACAACAAGAATCAAGATTAAAAGTAGCTGATAACAGTGGTGCAAAAGATGTTCTTTGCATTAGAGTATTAGGCGGTACTGGCAGAAGATATGCTAGTGTAGGAGATAAAATAGTTGTTTCTGTAAAACAAGCACTTCCTGGTGGCGGTGTGAAAAAAGGCGCTGTTTCTAAAGCAGTTGTAGTTAGAGTTAAAAAAGCTGTAAGAAGACCAGATGGTTCTTATATCAGATTTGACGAAAACTCTTGCGTACTTCTTAACAACTCCGATGAACCTAGAGGGACTCGTATTTTTGGACCTGTAGCCAGAGAATTAAGAGATAAACAGTTTATGAAAATCGTTTCTTTAGCTCCAGAAGTATTATAATCAATAAATTGTGATGGAAAATAAAGTAAAAATTCATATCAAAAAAGGAGATACAGTTAAAGTTCTTTCTGGCGACGATAAAGGTAGCCAAGGTAAAGTTCTACGTGTATTACCTAAATCATATAGAGCCATAGTGGAAGGCCTTAATATGGTAACCAAACATCAAAAACCTACCCAAACTAGGCCAGAAGGTGGAATTATAAAAATGGAAGCTCCAATTCATATTTCTAACCTAATGGTAGTGGTTTCTGGAACTCCTTCTAGACTAGGAAGAAAATCAGATGAAAATGGGAAGTTGAAAAGATATTCCAAAAAATCAGGAGAAATTATAGACTAATAAGTAAAGAACATGTCTTACACACCAAGATTAAAAGAAAAATATACCAGCGATGTTGTACCAGTTTTGAAAGATAAATTCGGTTACAAAAATGTAATGGAAATACCTAAACTTCAAAAAATATGTATTAACCAAGGAGTTGGTGCTGCAGTATCCGATAAAAAATTAGTAGATGCAGCAGTTGATGAGATCACTAAAGTTGTAGGTCAAAAAGCTTGTCCTACCTTTTCTAAAAAATCTATATCTAACTTTAAACTAAGAGAAAAAATGCCGATTGGCGCTAGAGTAACTCTTAGAGGAGATAAAATGTATGAGTTCTTAGAAAGGTTTATTTCTATCTCTTTACCTCGTGTTAGAGATTTTCAAGGCCTTAAAGTTAAAGGTTTTGACGGAAGAGGTAATTACAATATGGGTATAACCGAACAAATTATTTTCCCAGAAATAGACATCGATAAAGTGAATAAAATTACAGGTATGGATATCACATTTGTAACTAATGCTAAAACCGATGAAGAATGTTTTGAAATGTTAAAAGCTTTTGGAATGCCTTTCCAAACTAAAGATTGATATTATTATGGCTAAAGAATCAATAAAAGCAAGAGAAGTTAAAAGAAATAAGTTGGTAGCAAAGTTTGCTGAAAAAAGAAAACAACTTAAAGCCGAAGGAAATTGGGAAGAATTACAAAAACTTCCAAGAAATTCATCCCCGGTTAGATTGAAAAACAGATGCCAATTGACTGGCAGACCTAAAGGTTATATCCGTCATTTTGGTTTGTCTCGTAATCAATTCCGTAAATTAGCTTCAGAAGGTAAAATCCCAGGAGTAACAAAAGCAAGTTGGTAATAATTAATAGAATAATAAAATGACTGATCCAATAGCAGACTATTTAACCCGTTTGAGAAATGCTGTAGCTGCAAAGCATAGAATTGTTGAAATTCCAGCCTCAAACATAAAAAAGAATATCACTAAAGTGTTATTCGAAAAAGGATACATCTTGAACTTTAAGTTTGATGACACAACCAATGCTGGTCAAGGTAGTATCAAAATAGCCCTTAAATACCATCCAATAACTAAAGAACCTGCAATCAGAGAATTAGTTAGAGTGAGTAAACCAGGTCTAAGAAAATATGCTTCAACCGATACAATGCCTAGAGTTATTAATGGTCTTGGTATAGCAATTTTAACAACTTCTAAAGGTGTAATCACCGATAAAGAAGCTAGAAAATTGAATGTAGGAGGCGAAGTTCTTTGTTACATATCTTAAATTTATAAAAATGTCAAGAATAGGAAAAAAAATCATTGAGATTCCAGCGGGTATTACACTTTCAATCGATGCTCACAATGTAGTAACGGTTAAAGGCCCAAAAGGAGAGATGAAGGAAACTATCGGAGAAGGTTTTGGTTTAAATATTGAAGGCAATATTGCAACTATTACTAGACCATCCGATGCTAAAGAACACAGAGCTTTACACGGTTTGTACCGTTCTCTTATTGCAAATCACGTAGTAGGAGTAAACACAGGCCACTCTACCAAACAAGAATTAGTTGGTGTGGGTTATAGAGCTTCTGTTCAAGGTCAATTGTTGGACTTAACCTTAGGTTATTCTCACAAAATCCTTTTCCAAATCCCAAAGGAAATTAAAATTACAGCAGATGCCCCAAAAGGAGTTCCTCCTTTTATAATAATGGAGTCATGCGACAAACAATTGTTAGGACATATTGCAGCTAAAATAAGATCCTTCAGAAAACCTGAACCATACAAAGGAAAAGGTATTAGATTTGCTAACGAAGTTTTAAGAAGAAAAGCAGGTAAGTCTGCATCTAAAAAATAATTAATACCATGAGTATCAAGACGAAAATAGAAAAAAGATTAAGGGTTAAACGTAGAATTGCCGGTAAATTAAGAGGCACTACCGAAAGACCTAGATTAGTTGTTTTTAAAAGCAACAAACAAATATATGCTCAAATTATTGACGATACCAAAAGAGTAACTTTGTGTGCCGCTTCTTCTCTAGAAAAAGATTTTGCAGCTGCCGGAAAACCTAAAATGGAAATGGCTGCTGAAGTTGGTAAACTAATTGCCGCAAAAGCAATCGCTGCAGGTATATCTTCAGTGGTTTTTGATAGAAACGGATATATTTATCATGGTAAAGTTAAAAGTATAGCAGAAGCCGCTCGTGAAGGTGGTTTACAATTTTAATAAGAATAATTATGGCAACCCAAAATATAAAAAGAATAAGCAAATCTGACTTGGAGCTAACAGAGAAAGTGGTAGCTATTAACCGTGTAGCGAAAGTTACAAAAGGTGGTAGAACTTTCAGCTTCTCAGCTATTGTAGTTGTAGGGGACGGAAAAGGCATTATTGGTCATGGACTAGGAAAAGCTGGTGAAGTTCAAGATGCTATCAAAAAAGGAATAGAAGACGCTAAGAAAAACCTTATCAAAATTCCGGTACATAATGGCACTATACCTCATCAACAAATTGGAAAATATGGTGGAGGACACGTATTCATGAAACCAGCCGCTCACGGTACAGGTGTAATAGCCGGTGGTGCTATGAGAGCTGTATTTGAGAGTGCAGGTGTAATAGACGTACTTGCAAAATCAAAAGGTTCTTCAAATCCTCACAATGTGGTTAAAGCTACTTTTGATGCTCTGATTAAATTAAGAGATCCTTACACTGTTGCACAGCACAGAGGACTTAAAATGGAGAATGTTTTTAACGGATAATATAGATAGTTATGGCAAAAATTAAAATCACGCAAGTTAGAAGCGCAATTGATAGACCTGAAAGACAAAAAAGAACTCTTGTCGCTCTAGGTTTAAACAAAATTAATAGAACGAAAGAAGTAGAAGCTACTCCTCAAATTCTTGGAATGGTTAGAAAAGTTAGTCACTTGGTTAAAATCGAAAATATTTAAAATGGATTTAAGTAACTTAAAACCCGCAGAAGGGTCAGTAAAAAAAGGTAAACGCATAGGTCGTGGTCAGGGCTCTGGTAGAGGTGGTACTTCTACTCGTGGTCATAAAGGTGCCCAATCACGCTCTGGATACTCTAGAAAAAGAGGTTTTGAAGGAGGTCAAATGCCTTTGCAAAGAAGAATTCCTAAAGGTGGTTTCAAAAATATTAATAGAGTAGAATACACCAGTATCAACTTGGATATATTACAAACTTTGTTTGATACGAAAGGTATATCTTCTATCGATAAAGAAACACTAATTAAAAATAACCTGATTTCTAAAACTGAATTATTTAAAATTTTAGGCAGAGGTACACTTAGCGCTAAACTTACAGTGAAAGCTAATGGTTTTTCTTCTTCAGCTAAAACAGCTATCGAAGCAGCAGGTGGTACTTGTGAAGTAATTTAATAATTGAATGAAAAAAATTTCTAACATATTACGAAAGTTTAAAGAAATTTGGAGTATTGAGGAACTTAGAACTAAGATCCTCAATACTCTTTTGTTTCTTTTAGTCTATAGAATCGGAACCTTCATTATCCTTCCAGGTATAGATTCCCCTAAATTAGCTGGACTTCAAGGTCAAACAGACGGAAGTTTGTTAAGTTTAATAAACATTTTTGCAGGAGGTGCGTTTGCAAGAGGTGCTATTTTTGCCCTTGGTATTATGCCTTACATCTCTGCTTCTATTGTTGTTCAACTTATGGGTATTGCTGTTCCTGCATTCCAAAGAATGCAAAAAGAAGGGGAGGATGGAAGAAGAAAATTGAATCAAATAACCCGCTTTCTTACTATAGCTATAACAATAGTTCAATCTATAGGATACCTTTACAATATTAAGGAAACCCCTGGCAATGGAGATGCTTTGTTATTCGTATCTAATCCAGATTTAATGTCTCCCTTTATGTTCATGTTTGTTAACGTATTGTTACTTACGGCGGGAACTATTTTTGTAATGTGGTTAGGTGAAAAAATTACGGATAAAGGTCTAGGGAATGGTATTTCTTTAATCATTATGATCGGTATTATAGACAGTCTACCTGGTGCTATTGGCTTTGAATTTTTGTCAAAATTAGAATCTGGAGGTCTGCCAATGTTCTTGTTACAAATGGCTTTTTGGCTATTCGTAATCATAGCATGTATTTTATTGGTTCAAGGTACTAGGAAAATTCCAGTTAATTATGCCAAAAGAATACAAGGTAATAGACAGTATGGAGGTTCACGTCAATATTTACCACTAAAAGTAAATGCTTCTGGAGTTATGCCAATTATATTTGCTCAAGCTCTTATGTTTATACCTCCATCTTTAGCAACATTTTTCCCAAATTCAACTTCTGGTTTTTTAAATAAAATGGGTGACTTTACCTCTTTGCCATACAACATTGTATTCGGAACTTTAATTATTCTGTTTACATATTTTTACACGGCAATTATGGTAAATCCTAAACAAATGGCAGAAGAAATGAAAAAGAATGGTGGTTTTATACCAGGTGTTAAACCCGGTAGGAAAACTGCAGAATATATAGATAATGTAATGTCTAGAATCACTTTTCCAGGTTCATTATTCTTAGCTTTGGTTTCTATACTCCCTGCAATAGCTGTATTTTTTAAGGTAAGTCCTTCTTTCGCTACATTTTACGGTGGTACTTCATTACTAATTATGGTAGGTGTGGTATTGGATACCTTACAACAAGTAGAAAGCTATTTATTAATGAGACATTACGATGGCTTAATGAAAACAGGAAGAATAAAAGGCAGAATGGGTACAGGTATGACAAGTTCTTCAATATAAACTTGAAATTATAAAAAAAAATGTTAATTTTGCACCCCCTAAATAAATTTAAATGGCAAAACAACCTTCACTAAAACAAGATGGCACTATTTCAGAAGCATTATCCAATGCAATGTTTAGAGTTAAACTTGAAAATGGTCACGAAATTATCGCAACTATAAGTGGAAAGATGAGAATGCATTACATTCGTATTCTACCAGGCGATAAGGTTCAGGTTGAAATGTCACCATACGATTTGACAAGGGGAAGGATTAGCTATAGATATAAATAAAATATTTAAACTACAAAACGATGAAAGTTAAAACTTCAGTAAAGAAAAGAAGTGCCGATTGCATTATAGTAAAACGCAATGGCAAGGTTTACGTTATTAATAAGAAAAACCCAAAATTTAAACAAAGACAAGGATAATCATGGCAAGAGTTGGCGGCATAGACCTTCCTCGTAACAAAAGAGGAGTAATTGGCCTTACCTACATTTATGGTATAGGCAGAAGCTTAGCTTCAAAAATTTTAAGCGAAGCTGGAATCAGTGAAGACAAAAAAGTTTCTGAGTGGAACGATGAAGAAATCACACAAATCAGAAATATTATTTCTACAAACTTCAAGACTGAAGGTGAATTAAGATCTGAAACACAGTTAAACATTAAGAGATTAATGGATATAGGTTGTTACAGAGGATTACGTCACAGAAAAGGTCTTCCTGTTCGTGGTCAATCTACCAAAAATAATGCTAGAACCAGAAAAGGTAAGCGTAAAACAGTTGCAGGTAAGAAAAAAGCTACTAAATAATTAAATTAGAATTAGAATGAGTTCTCAAAAGAAAGTAACCAAAAGAAAGGTAAAAATTGATGCACAAGGTCAAGTACACATAAAAGCATCTTTCAACAACCTAATAGTTTCCATTACTAACAATACTGGTCAAGTTATCTCTTGGTCATCTGCTGGTAAAATGGGTTTTAGAGGTTCAAAAAAGAATACACCTTATGCAGCACAAACTGCATCCTTAGATTGTGCCAAAGTAGCATTTGACCTTGGTCTAAGAAAAGTTGATGTGTTTGTTAAAGGACCAGGTTCAGGTAGAGATTCTGCAATAAGAAACTTAGCTGCAGCTGGTTTAGAAGTAGTATCCATCAAAGATGTTACACCGTTACCTCACAACGGATGTAGACCTCCTAAAAAGAGAAGAGTATAATTTATTAGTATTTAAAAGAAAAGAAAATGGCAAGATATACAGGTCCAAAAACCAAAATAGCTAGAAAATTTAGAGAGCCAATCTTTGGCCCAGATAAGTCCTTCGAAAAAAAGAAATACCCACCAGGAATGCATGGTAATTCTAGAAAGAAAGGCAAACAATCTGAGTATGCTATTCAGTTAATGGAAAAACAAAAAGCAAAATATACCTACGGCCTTTTAGAAAAACAGTTTTCTAATTTGTTTAAAAAAGCTGCTGCTAAAAAAGGTATCACCGGTGAAAATCTTTTGAAATTCCTAGAAGCTAGATTAGATAATACTGTTTATAGAATGGGTATCGCTCCTTCTAGAAGCGCTGCTAGACAATTGGTTTCGCATAGACATATTTTAGTAAACGGTGAATTAGTTAACATTCCTTCCTATTCCCTTAAACCAGGGGATGTAATTTCTGTTAGAGAAAAATCTCAATCATTGGAAGTTATATCTAATTCTTTAGCTACTCCTGCTAAAAGATTTTCATGGATAAATTGGAATAGTTCAGATTTCCAAGGTAGTTTCATTCAGTATCCTGAAAGATCTGAAATTCCTGAAAATATCAAAGAACAACTAATTGTAGAGTTATATTCTAAATAATAATTTAATTTAAAATGGCAATCTTAGATTTTCAAAAACCAGAAAAGGTTATAATGCAAAAAGATACAGACTTTTATGGTCTGTTTGAATTTAACCCACTTGAAAAAGGTTATGGTATAACTATTGGTAATTCTCTTAGAAGAGTATTGCTTTCATCTCTACAAGGCTACGCCATTACATCTATTAAAATTCAAGGTGTTGATCATGAATTTTCTACTATTAAAGGTGTAATTGAAGATGTAACGGATATAATTTTAAACCTAAAACAAGTTCGTTTCAAAAAAACCTCACCTTCTGCAGATGATTCTGAGAAAGTGTTTATTTCTATAAAAGGTAAAGAAGAGTTTCAAGCTGGCGATATTTCTAGATATACTTCAAACTTTGAAGTGTTAAATCCAGAACATGTAATTTGCTCAATGGAACCTTTTGTTCATTTGGAAATTGAATTGACCATTGAGAAAGGTAGAGGTTACGTTCCTGCAGAAGAAAATAAACCCAAAGAATCTGTAATTGGAGTAATTCCAATTGATGCAATTTTTACTCCTATAATCAATGTAAAGTTTACAGTAGAAGATTTTAGGGTAGAACAACGTACAGACTTTGAAAAATTAATTTTAGAAGTTTCAACAGACGGTTCAATTCACCCTGAAGATGCACTTAAAGAAGCTGCAAAAATTTTGATACAGCATTTTATTCTTTTCTCTGATGACAATATGTTGTTAGAAACTCAAGTTAAAAAACCTGTTCAAGAAGTAGATGAGAACGTTCTTCAAATGAGAAAAATTCTGAAAACGTCTTTGGCAGACTTAGACCTTTCTGTAAGAGCATATAATTGCTTAAAAGCAGCAGAAATTAGAACTTTGGGTGAACTTGTAAGTTATGAAATTGATGACTTACTTAAGTTTAGAAATTTTGGAAAAAAATCACTATCTGAATTAGAAGAATTCGTAAAAGAAAAAGGTCTTCATTTTGGTATGGATATTTCTAAATATAATTTAGTGGAAGAATAATAATTTAAAATAGACGATGAGACACGGAGTAAAATTAAATCACTTAGGAAGAACTGCTTCTCACAGAAAAGCACTTATGTCCAATATGGCTTCTTCTTTGATTAAGCACAAAAGAATAACAACAACTGTTGCTAAAGCTAAAGCTTTAAGAGTTTATGTTGAACCACTTTTAACTAAATCTAAATCTGACACAGTTCACAACAGAAGAACAGTTTTCTCTTATTTAAGAGATAAGGATGCAATAATAGAATTGTTTGGTGTTGTTGCTCAAAAAATTGCAGATAGACCAGGTGGTTATACTAGAATCCTAAAATTAGGAAATAGAATGGGTGACAACGCAGATATGGCGATGATTGAGTTAGTTGACTTCAATGAATTCATACTAGCTAAACCTGCTAAACCTGCTAAAAAGACTACTCGAAGAGGTAAAACAAAGGCTACAACTAAAGTAGAGTCAGTAGAACCTACTTCAGAATCTACTGAAGAAACAAAATCAGAAGAGTAATTGATAATTATTTTATTGAAAAGCCCGGTTTACCGGGCTTTTTTTATGCCCTAAATACTATAAATGCTACAAGGATATTTATAAGAATTAAAGTAGCAATAGCAAGGATCAAAAAAATAGTGTGTTTATTCATCATCCAATTGTTATGTGAGTCTTAGGATATTTAATCGTGTCTGATTTTACTTTTGAACTTAATGAAAATGCAAATGTTAATAATCCAACTCTTCCAGCTAACATTGAAATACTAAGTATAATCTTACCTATATCACTTAGTTCAGAAGTAATTCCCATACTTAATCCTACATTTGTAAAGGCAGAAACAGTTTCAAATAGTAACTTGATAAAAGGCAAGTCTTTTTCTGTAAAAGTAAGAATAGTCGCAAAAAGCAAAATGAAGTTTCCAGAAAATAAAATTACAGCAAATGCTCTATAAATTATTTCCGTGGATATTGTCCTCTTTCCCAAAACCACTTCTTTTTTTCCTCTAATGGTACCTAAGATAGCTGTAAATGCTACTATGAATGTACTTGTTTTAATCCCGCCCGCGGTGGAAGAAGACGAACCCCCAATAAACATAAGAAACATACTTATCATAATAAGTGGAACAGGAATCTGTCCAATATCAATGGAGCTCATACCACAACTTCTCAAGTTCATAGATTGGAATATTGATACACTTATATGACCAATCCCTTTGTCAATTTCGGAATGTTTTGATACACTAAGATAATAGTATGCTACAAAACCAATTAAGCTAAGTATACCACTTGTATAAACTGCTATTTTGGTGCTGGTTTTCCAATCCTGCCATGGCATGTTCAGTCTTTCTCTTAGTTTTGTAGGTGAAAATATATCTCTAATAGCAGGAAATCCTAAACTTCCCAAGAATATTAAACCTGATAAAAACCAATGTACAAGATATAAATTAGAAATGCCTTTGGTTTCAAACCCACTGGGGAATAATGAAAATCCAGCATTACAAAAAGCAGATATTGTATGGAATATTGAATAATATATTCTTTGGCTTGTAGATTCAAAAGGATATGATTCCCATAAAAAATATAGAACCACACTTCCAATTATTTCTATCCCAAACATTAATCCCAAAACTCTTTTCAAAAGGTTAAAACTCCCTGAAAGAGATTCGTTGTTAAATAGTTCATTTACTATAATTTGATGTTTAATCCCTAATCCTTTTTTAATGAATGTAGCAAAAAAAGCAGCAAATGAAATGATGCCTATCCCTCCTATTTGAATCAAAATTAAAATAAGTACTTGTCCTTTAAAATTAAAAAATTCTCCAATATTTAACGTAGACAGACCGGTAATACATGCTGCGCTTGTAGCATTAAATAAGGCATCAAAAAAGTTTAAAAATACATATTTTGTGTTGAATCCCGGAAGCATTAGCAATCCCGTACCAATTAAAATAAGAAGGATGTATGACAATACAAATAAAACAGTAGGCTTTATTTTAGTAGAAGCTATAAAGTTAATAGATTTAATTAATTCAATGAAAGCAAAAATTAAAAGCATAAAGAGTAGAGAAAACTCATACATAGATTCTCCTCCGCCATTATATAGAGTTGATTTTTGGAGTTGACTTTTAGGGAAAAAGATATAACTAATTGTATTTATAAAAACTAATCCCATAAGGACAGCTTCTACCCAATTGTCTTTTACAAAGGTTAGTTTTTCTTTGTTTAGGCTAAATCGAAATATAAAATTTAATGCAAAAAATAAATAAAATGAACGAATAGCATAAATCCAAACAGATTCCAAAGCACCTTCTGTTTTAAATCCATATCTAAAAACCATGAACCCAAAGACCGCAATAGAAACTAAATTTATTAGAATCCGATTGGATTTTAACAATCTTTCTTTATTGTCAAATATCCATATTGCGATTTTTGATTTATTTGCCAACATTGGGTACTATGTTTTTTACTAGCTCGGTCTCTAGTTTTTCTAAGTTTATTGGAACAACACCTGGTTCTTCACATACTAAACCTCCCGCCAAATTGGCTATTTGGGCAATATGGTATATAGGGAAATTATTTGCTAGGCACAAGGCTGCTACGCTAATTACGGTGTCTCCTGCCCCTGAAACATCAGAAATATTCCTGATATGAGCAGGAACTCTATGGCTTTCTTTTTTGTCTTTTATGAATACCCCATTTTCTGACAAAGTAATAAAACTGATTTTATTTTTAAGTTTCGCTTCCATTTGCTCTACTGCTATATCTAAAGATTCTGTTACAGGATTTATGTCCTCGGACCAATTTAAAGCCTCTTTTAGTTCTTTTAAATTAGGTTTGAAAACTGTAACATTTTCATATTCCCAAAAATTTTTCTTTTTCGGGTCTACAGCAGTAGGTATTTCTTTTTCATTACAAAGTTTAATAAAGTATGGGATATTAAAATGGGTTAATAGCCCTTTATTGTAGTCCTCAAAAATAACCACATCACTTTTAGGAATAGCATTTTCTGCTAGGTTTTGGAAAATTGTATTTTCTTCTTGGCTTAGGTCAAAAGTATTTTCGTTGTCAAGTCTAAGTAGTTGGTGTTTTTGAGCCATAATCCTTGTTTTTGCAGTAGTGTTTCTGAAAGTAGAGGTATATATAAACTCCGTAGAAATACCAGATTCTTTCATTAATTCTAACAATATTCTGCCTTCATTGTCATTTCCAACTATTGAACAAAGTATAGGGTTTGCTCCAAGTGCTTTAATATTTAGGGCAACATTAGCAGCCCCACCAAGCCTATCTTCTCTTTGCTTTATATTCACTACCGGTACTGGAGCCTCTGGCGATATTCTTTCAACTCCACCCATTATATATGAGTCTAACATTATATCTCCTATAATGACTACATTCTTGCCTTTGAATTTTTCTTTTAATGAATACATATTAATTAAGTTTGTCAAGGCTTATTTTCATTCTTCTAAAAGCCTCTATTAATAATTCGGAAGATGTGGCAAAGGATAATCTGATGCATTCTTCTGAACCAAAAGCAGAACCACTTACAGTAGCAACATGCGCATCGTTTAGTAAATACATAGATAAGTCAAAAGCATCATGGATAGTAGTTTCGCCATTTGCTTTCCCAAAATAATAACTTATATCTGGATATAAATAGAATGCACCCTTTGGAATAAATGTTTTAAAACCAATTATGTCTTTAGACAATTCAATTACAAGATCTCTACGTTCTTTAAACTTATTTCTCATTGCATAAGTTGGTTCTAAATTATCGCCCATAGCTGCAACAGAAGCATACTGAGCAATAGAGTTAGCACCTGAAGTAAATTGACCTTGTAATTTTTCACAAGCTAATGCAATTTCTTTTGGACCCGCAAGATAACCAATCCTCCATCCTGTCATAGCAAAACCTTTACTTACACCGTTTACAACAATAGTTCTTTCGTACATTGATTCTATCTGTGCTATACTAAAATGATTCCCGACAAAATTTATATGTTCGTATATTTCGTCAGAACAAATCAATATTTTAGGGTGCTTTTGCAGTATTTTAGAAAGTTCTAAAAGCTCTTCTTTTGAGTAAATTGCCCCAGTAGGGTTACAAGGACTAGAAAATAACAACAATTTTGTATGAGCACTTATGTTTGATTCTAGTTCTTCAGCTGTAATTTTATATTCATTTTCGAACTTACCTTTTACAAATTTAGGAATTCCTCCCGCAAATCTTACCATCTCTGCATAACTTACCCAATAAGGTGTAGGAATAATTACTTCGTCCCCTGGATTTATAACGGAGAGAATAAGGTTCATGATAGTGTGTTTTGCACCAGTACTTACAACTATTTGTTCGGGTGAATAATTTAAGTTATTGTCCCTTTTTAGTTTATAACTTATCGCTTGCCTCAATTCAGGTATCCCAGCTACTGGTGTATAGTAGCTTTTATTATTTTGTATGGCATTTTTAGCAGCTTCTTTAATATGGTCGGGTGTAAAAAAGTCTGGTTCCCCAGTACTTAGGCTGATCACATTGTGGCCTTCTGCTTGCAGTGCCCTGGCTCGTTTTGCCATGGCTAAAGTTTCAGATTCTCCTAGTTGCTTAATTCTATCGGAAAGGATCGACATTTTATTGTATTAAATGGTAAAATGCAAATGTATATCTTTTGTAATATCATGTTAAAAGAAGTTGTCATAAATTTTAAGATACTCTGTTGATTGGATCTTGACTTTCTACGAAATCTTTCCAATTGGAAAATAAATCATCGGTAAGCACTCTTGGAAACTTGTTTTGTGAACCAAGTTTCCCCCTAGTTTCTAGCCATTTAACAAACAATTCATTCGGCACTAGATTTACGTTTATTTTTTTTAAAGCATGAAGTCTCTCTGTAGCATAGTCGTCGTTTAGTTCTTTTAATATTTCATCTAATTTGTTTGCAACTTCTAGGCTGTTCAAAGATTCTATCCTTTCCGTCCCTATATACCATTCATGAGCAAATAAATTCTCAAATGGTATACCTTTTACTGTAAATTCAACAAAGTTTTGATTGAATTCTTCTGAAAGTTTTTCTAGGGCTTTGTTCATATTGTCCACGGATAGGTGTTCTCCACATAGACTTAAATAGTGTTTAGTACGGCCAGTGATTTTTATTTCACAGTTTTCAACGTCTGTAAATTTTATAACATCTCCGATCAAGTATCGCCAAGCACCTGCACATGTAGAGAGTAGTATCGCATATTCTTTGTTTTCGACCACTTGGCTAATATTAAGAGCTTCTGCTCCAGTTTTTATCTCCCCATTTTCATTAAAATTATCTTTATTAAAGGGAACAAACTCGTAATACATGTCGTTTTTGAATAGTAGTCTCATCCCCGTTGCTTTTTCATGACTCTGATAAGCTATAAAACCTTCGGATGCCAGGTATGTTTCAAAATACATGATTGGTTTTGAACAAAGAGAATTTATGGCTTTTTTGTATGGGTCAATCGCCACCCCTCCATGAATATAGATACTAAGATTGGGCCAAATGTCGTGGATGGTCTTGAGATTGTACACTTTTATAATATTTTCAAATAAAAGTTGAATCCATGCTGGAACTCCTGCTATCATTACTACATCCCAGTTTTTAGCGTCCTGAGTTATTTTATCTATTTTTTCATTCCAATTTTTAGTACTTCTAATTTCCAAGCTTGGTCTAGAAAATTTTTCAAACCAATATGGCAAGTTTTGGGTCGTAATACCACTCAAATCTCCAGAATATACTTTTCCGTCAAAGTTCAAATCTGTACTTCCTCCAATCATTACATAATCTTTGGCAAAAAAGTCCTTTGGGAAATCAGATTTTGCGATACTTAGTATTTGTCTTAAACTTGCTTTTCTAATAGCCTTAAGCATATCTGGAGTAACCGGAATATATTTGCTTGATCCTTCGGATGTGCCACTGCTCAGAGCAAAATAATCTACTTTCCCTGGCCAAGTTACATTTTCTTCTCCAATATATGACCGCTGCCACCAAGGATACATTTTTGAGTAGTCTGAAATTGGAACATTGCTACAAAAAGTAGTGTATATTTCTTTTGAATCAAGTATTTGGTCGAAATTATAATGCGAGCCAAATGCGGTATTTTCGGCTTTTTTAATTAATTTTCTGAGGGTTCTAAGCTGTGTTTTACTAGCTTTAGCTTGATTTAATAAAAGAGATGTAGAAATTTTTCTACCTTTGTGGATTATTTGGCCAATGATTTTCATTTCTTTGTAGCGTTTTATTCGATAGTTACATTGTATTGATATCTATGGAATTTGCGCAATATTAAACAAAATTAAAATATGACGAATGAATTAGTGGAAAAGTGGAAGATGATTGTAGATTTTGTTTCAGAAAATTTCGAGAAAAAACCTGATTTAAATGCAATGTTGTATTTGATAGGGATAAGAGAACTTGGCTCGATAAATGAAGGGAAATTTGCAAAAGATGAAAAGGTTTTGTTAATGCACATCGCAGTTTGCAAAATCCTAAGTTATTCAGGGCATTATGTTCTAGACGGATTTGATGAATTTGGCTGGCCTCAATGGAAACTTCTAAAGCCTTTGCCAAGGTTTGACATGTTTGAACAAGAACTTTTTATGAAACAACATATTATAGAATATTTTGAAAGAGAAGAAATAATTAATTTTAACAACAATATACAATGAAAAATTACCCTTTAACAGCTTTAATAGCGATTGCCATAGGTGTGGCTAGCTGTAGTGCAGCAAATAAACAGGATGCCTCCACTGATGTTGCAAATGAAACCTCAAACAACTCTATAAAGCCCCCTGTAACAACAAAAGTAACTGTCAAAAAAGGATTATCATATATTATGTCAAACAATAAAGAATTGAATTTAACCGATGGCATTTATGCCAAATTTAAAACCAACAAAGGTGATATTGTTGTAAAATTAGAACACGCTAAAACTCCTATTACTGTTGCGAATTTCGTAGCATTGGCAGAAGGTAAAATGGAAAATGCATCCTTTCCTTTAGGACATGCTTATTATGACGGACTTAAATTTCATAGAGTGATTGATAATTTTATGATTCAAGGTGGAGATCCTCAAGGAACTGGCGCAGGTGGACCTGGTTATAATTTCGAAGATGAAATTGTGCCAGATTTAAAACACTCAGGACCTGGTATCTTGTCTATGGCAAATGCGGGGCCTGGAACAAATGGTAGTCAGTTTTTTATCACCCATGTTAAAACAGACTGGCTTGATGGGAAACATACGGTCTTTGGCTCTGTGGTTGATGGTATGGATGTAGTAAACTCTATTAAGCAAGACGATATAATGGAAAGTGTTTCTATTGTTAGAATTGGGAAAGAAGCTCTTTCTTTTGATGCCCCAAAGGTTTTTAAAGACGGACAACAAACTTTAATAGAAAATAAGAAAAAATTAGAACAAGAAGCTATGAAAAAAGAACAAGAAGCACTTAAACAATATTATGATAAGGCTACAAAAGAAGCAAATGGACTAGCTTATATCACTACCCAAAAAGGTTCTGGACCTAACATTAAAGCAGGACAAAAAGTTACCTGCCATTATGTTCTTAAGTTAGCTAATGGAAATAAAATAGATTCATCAAGAGATAGAAACCAACCTTTTAGTTTTGTCGTTGGTCAAGGTCAGGTAATTCAAGGTTGGGACCTTGGCATGCAGTTATTTAACCCCGGAACTCAAACTACCTTATTGGTACCAGGCAATTTGGGTTATGGAGAAAGAGGCTATCCAGGAGTTATTCCTCCCAATGCAACACTTATTTTTGAGATCGAAATTTTATCAGCAGAATAAATTATCCACCAAGTAATTTGTTTTTTAATGGCTATCTGAAAACAGATAGCCATTTTTATTTAGCTGATAATTAACGGTATAAAAATAAATTATTGCATTTTTTTTATTTTGTATATATTTGGGGCAACTTTTTAAAGAAGAACGGTGTTTAATAATTAAGACAACATTTCAAATGAATAAAAAACTACTAAATTGGTACGGCAAACTTTTTGCTTTTATTTTTTGCTTATTTCTCTTACTACCAAGGCAAGCTAATGCATCCCACGTAATGGGAGCGGATATTGCTTGGGAGTGTATTTCTCCAGGGAAGTACAAGGTGGTATATAAAGGCTACCGCGACTGTAGAGGTGCTCCATTTTTGGGCCAAATAAATATTCCTTCTATTCGCTGTGTGAAAAACAGTCAATCAAGAACTTTCACCACTACCCGTACAAGTATAAGGGACATTACCCCTACGTGTACTGCGGCGCCTGGTGCATGTTCTCCTTCAAATACAAGTTCTACAGGCGATGGTGTGGAGGAACATACTTGGGAGTTTGACATGGATTTTACAACAGGTTGGTTAAAAGACATGGTAGACGATGGCTGCTGCGAATTTGAAATCATAGCTCAGGAGTGCTGTGTAAATGGTGCTATCAATACGGTTAATGGTGGTGTGTTTTATACCAGCTCCATGATAAACATTTGCAATATCGCAAAGACTAAAACCAAGTGTGACAATGGCCCTATAATGTCCAACCCTCCTGTGGCCTATATTTGCTGCAACCAGCCTTTTTATTTTAACAATGGAGCATCGGATGTAGAAGATGGGGATTCTTTAGTATTTTCTATGGGAACAGTGCAAAGAGGTAATGGCCTAAATGCAAACTACTTAAAAGGACTTTCTCCAACTTGGCCTATGACATCCTATTGCAGAAGACCAGATGCCAATGGCAGATGTGTTCCAAGACCAAATAGAAATCCACCCGAAGGATTTTATTACGATACCGAAACAGGTGATTTGATTTGGATGCCAACCGATTGCGACGAAACAGGGGTTTTGGTAATCCAAATAGACCAATGGCGATTAGACAGTACGGGAAGGACTTGGGTTCGGCTAAGTTACTCCCGACGAGAGATACAAGTGCGTGTGATAGTTTGCGGGAACAACAACTCCCCACAATTAAATGCCTTACAGTTAGATGCGATATGCGAAGGAGAGAAAATATGTGTAGACATAGAGGCCCTCGACGAAGAATTTAATGGATCGGGAGGTAGACAGCCTTGGGTGGATACGATAGACCTAGACTGGACTAAAACATTGCCCGGAGCCACCTTTGAGGTTGGAAATCCACAATTGATAAACGACAACGGAGTTATTTTTGCAAGACGAGTTGCCAAACTTTGTTGGCAAACCCGAATAGGAGATGGAAGAGAAGCACCCTACCCCTTCGTAGTAACGGCAAGAGACAGGGCCTGTCCTAAAAATGCGATATCCTCTAGAGGATATGCTATAAGAGTAAAACGTAAAGCTTTTGCAGATAGAGAATACACCAAGAAAAAATGTGGATTGCTGGTCTTTGAGAGTGTACCAGAAGATACCTTTTTCTACAAAGGCACCTACCAGCACGACTGGGCCATAAGAGACTCTACCAACGCAGGGAATCCCCTTTACCGCTCCTTCAATAAGAAAGACAGTTTTAGATTTGCGGCAGGAGGTAAATACATTATTACCTATACCATAAATAATCCCCCGTTAAATTGCCCGACAGAATACTTTGATACGATAATCATGCCACCACAGTTGCAAGTATTCTTGCCAAGCGATACCTTTGTATGCCAGGGCGACTCTATGGTACTAGAAGGGCGAGTGACGAATGGTACTCCGGCATTTAATTACAAATGGTTTAGGCCACTAGGCAACCACAACCCCAAAGACACCTTGCTTACGTATAGGTGGAAACCGCAAGAGACCCAGATAGTAGAAATAAAGGTATTTGACACCGAAGGCTGCGAAGCCCAAGACTCCACGATAGTGAACTTTATATACAACCCTGTGCCGTATATAGGACCAGATGTTCGGATTTGTAGTTACGATACCTTGTTTTTAGAATCCAACTACCCAAGGGACTCTATATGGAGTTTCAAATGGCTTCCATCGCCACTGAACAGAGATACTTCCCACAGTATATGGTGGAACCAGCCTGGGATGATATACCATACAGTAACCGACACTTTGGGTTGCACAGGCACCGATTCTATGGAACTGTTTGTAAACGAGAA
>DIUJ01000005.1:0-2213 GCA_002422315.1 Bacteroidetes bacterium UBA6161 | reverse complement strand
AACGACAGTAGTATATTACAAAACTGGAACGACACCCAAAGCAGAAGATACGAGTTGTATGTAACCGTAACAGAAGAAGGGGTAACCTGTGTAGATGCAGACACCTTTAGGCTCACGGTATGGCCCTTGCCGGTATTACAGTTTACGCCAATGAGCCCAAAATGTTCGGACTATGGAGCGATAAACTTGAATAGTGGGGATGGACCCAAAGCTATACCCGCACAGATGCATTTTTATAGCAACAAAGAGAGAATAATCACAGGCGGTCGTCACCCGGCAGCATATTTCTTCCAAACCGATAGTTTCCCAGCAGGGGTTTCCAACTACAAAATCTATGCAGACTTTACCGACAGTAATGGATGCTACAACCAAGACTCCATATACCAAACCATACACCCCAATCCGGTAGTGGAATTGGATACAGGCTACTACTGCCAGAACTACCTAAATGGAGAACTACCACTAAGGTTTATGGTAAAACGAGTAACCTTAGGAGCAGACATACAATGGAAAGTACTCTCTGCACCATCTGGAGCAGGATTGCCAGACCCAAATGTATTAATTAGCAACAAAGGATCGCAGATAAACCCTGAGTACGTATTTGATATGGGCTTGAATAAAGCCAACCGTACAGGAATATATACAGTAAGCCTATGTGCTACAAACATACTAACAGGCTGTAGTGGCTGCGACACCTCGATTATAGAAGTAGTAGAGTTGCCAGTAATAGAATTTGAGGCGATACCTAACCAGTGCGTAAACTACGACACCCTGCGCCTTGATGACTACGTAAACCTAAGCAAAGGCAAATGGATGATTATAGAGAAAGACGGAAGCACAGACCCAAGTATGCGAAATTGGCTAGCGGCAGACTCTGTAAGCTTTATGCCATTCAGGGGTCCAGGCTTGTTTAGGTTAAGATACTTACATACTGCAAGTGGCTGCCCTGTAGAAGATACAACCGAACTGAATGTAAGTTCACTTCCGCAAATAAGACTAGACACCTTTAGCAGAATATGTAGCAGTGCAGACCCAAGGCTTATGCGTAGCATTATTCCTGCAAATCCGGGAGTAAATGGTACCTGGGAAGGATTTGGATTGACAGGCAGCTTTAACAATACATTCTTAGACCCCTCCAAATCGCCTAAGAACAACCAATACGAGGGACCATATACGTACAAGTTCAGTTTCCAAAACCCGTTAACGAAGTGTATCAACTCCGATACCTTTAGGGTAACGATACAGTCACAGCCCGAGGTATCGATAACACACAACAAGCCATACGAGCAATGTGAATTTATCCCTTTTGACTTACAAGCTACCCAGCGATTTGCAAACAGCACTACATGGCAAACGGATGGGGATGGAACGCTAAGCGATGCAAAAATACTGAGTCCAGTATATACCCATGGAACCAACGATACAACAGTAGGACAGGTATGGGTAAAAATAAGCACCGACCCACTAGGCGTATGCCCAGTGGCAAGCGATAGTGGCTTATTGTTAATCCGTCCTTACCCACAAATAGACTTTGTAGGAGGGCCATTGCAAGGCTGCCAACCATTGGTAGTAGATTTCCAATCGCAAGTATTTAAACCAACGGATGGGGATGTAAGCTACGACTGGGTACTAGACACGGTAGATATACGCACGGCACAAGATGCCAATCCAACCGGTATAAACTATCCCAAGGCAGGCGATTACACGATTAAGTTAAAAGTAACCAACAACAAAGGCGGCTGTGTAACAGAAATAGAAAAAGAAAACTATGTGAATGTACATCCAGTACCAGTAGCTGCATTTGAGACTGATCCAGGCTATTTTACAACCATAGCCCAAACTAGATTTAGAACACAAAATCTAAGTAGAATACAGTTTGGAGAAATGAGTTACGCATGGGATTGGGGTACAGGCAATCCAGAGGATACGAGTCAGCAAAAAGACCCAATATTCTTCTATTCACAGGATACTGCAGAATACATTATAAAATTAGTTGTAACATCAGACAAAGACTGCCAAGACTCTGCCTTTAAGCGAGTAAAGATAGGGCCAGACGTTACAGTGTTTATCCCTAACGCCTTTACACCAAACCAAAGTGGGCCAGGACTAAACAATAGATTTTATGTAGTAGCAGACGGAATAATATCCTTTAACATAAGAATATACAATAGATGGGGAGAGCAAATGTATATCTCCGACGATCTAAAAGAAGG
>DIUJ01000014.1:19100-46418 GCA_002422315.1 Bacteroidetes bacterium UBA6161 | reverse complement strand
TTTACCCCAAGTAACGGAAGTACTCCAGGAGCAGATGCAAACCTAAACTATAGCTGGTTCTTTGGCGACGGTTCAAGCAGCACTAGTGCTGTGAGTGAACGTAATTACAATAGAGATGGGGTATTTACAGTAACGATGGTTGCAAAATCCAACGATGGCTGCGAATGTAGAGCAGAGAAAACAGTATCTGTAGACCTAGTAAGCGTAGGAGGAGTAGAAAAAGAGAGTGGTTTTGTGGTATATCCAAACCCAAGCACTGGCTTATTCTATGTGGAAATGGTAAAAGTATCTGAGCCAACTGCAACAGTACAAGTAATGGATGCAGTAGGAAGTGTCATCTTAACTACAACAGTAAAAGACCTACAAGCAAACGGAGGAAAAGTAAACCTAAGTGGCATGGCAAATGGCATGTACTTTGTAAAACTAACTTCTAGTAATGCAGTAGGAATTCAAAAAATACAGATTTCTAAATAAGAGTTCAAAACTCTAAAACATAAATTCTAATTTTAAAAGGGAGAAACGCAAGTTTCTCCCTTTTTTTTGATGCAAGTTTGCATACTTAGGTCAGGTTTGTATATTGTTTTGTAAACTAAGTAACAAGAGTAAAATGGTATTTAGTCTTTCTTAACTCTCTTGGGAAAATGGAAAGACCCTTCTTGTTAGGTTTTTACGTTATAAAACAGGATAATGTATTTAATAAAAAATAAAGCATTGTATTTCAGGATTTTTTTTTTGGGGAGCCAAATGATATAAGAAAACATGATTTATTTGCATGAGATTTGTAAACATATACAATATGAAAAAAAACGTAGTACTAGCTTCAATTCTTGTGATGTTTTTACAAGGTTGTGTAAGTAAAAAGAAATTTAATGAACAGGTAAAGCTTTTGGATGCGGAAACAAAGGCACATTCTTTCACTCAAATGGAGTTGGATAGATGTAAGCTAGAAAATGAAGGAAAGCAAAAAAACATACAAGCACTAGAAGAGGAAATTGTTTCATTAAAAGCCAATTCAAATGCTTTAATCAATCAAATGTCCAATCTTTCTGTGATAAGCAAAGAACAGGCGGAAAGCATAAAAAAGTCAATAGAAAATCTTAATTCTAAGGATGCCTATATTAAAAATCTTCAAACAGAAATGGCAAGAAAAGACTCCTTGAATATGGCTTTGGTGATGAACATTAAGAAAGCTTTAATTGATGTAAATGACGAAGACATACAAGTAAGTGTAGAAGGTAGTGCCGTATTTGTTTCTATTTCAGACAAGTTGTTGTTTAAGAGTGGTAGTTATGAGGTTTCTGCAAATGCTAAAGATGTTTTAGGCAAAGTAGCTAGGGTCTTAAACATGCACTCAGGTTTGCAGTTTATGGTAGAAGGACATACAGACAACAAACCAATTAAAGGAGGTTTTGTGAAAGATAACTGGGATTTAAGTGTACTTAGAGCTACTTCTGTAAGTAGAATTTTGCAAATAGATTACAAAATCAGCCCAAATAGAATAATAGCAGCAGGCCGTTCGGAATACGTTCCTGTATCCTCTAATACCACAGACCAAGGAAGAGCCTTAAATAGGAGAACTAGAATTGTTATACTTCCTCAATTAGATCAGTTTTTTAAACTATTAGAGAACTAATTAGCAAGCTAAATTTGCTTTTTGGTACTGAATGTTGTAACACAAAAAAGGGGCTTGAAATTTTCAAGCCCCTTTTTTGTGGTTGTGGTTTATTCCTTAATAAAAATTAAGGTTTGGTTATCTATTTCAAGGTAATAAATACCTGAATTTAAATCTTTAATATCTATGGTAAAATTGTCCGAATTAAAAGGTTGCTTGCCTTGTATCATTTTTCTCCCTATTTGGTCTACTATGCTATATTCAACAGCTTTGGAATTGTTAGATAACATAACAACTTGTAAAGAGATATTCGCTGGATTAGGGAAAATTCTATAATGTTCAGAAAGTTGGATTTTTTTAATGTTAATAGTTTCTTTTTTAGAGAGTTTGGCGGAGCTAGATGTATCTACACAAGAGCCTTTGCTTACTATACAACGATATTCATTGCCAAAATCTGTTTCGGTTATATTCAGGATTGATAGTTTTGTAGTATTTGTACCATTGTATTTTGAATTGTCTTCTAGGTTTTCGAATACACTACCAATTTTTAATTGCCAAACGTAATCTAATCCGGATTCTGTATCTTCAATTTCAAAGAAGGCGTTTTCTGTTAACAAAGCATCTGTGTCGATTGGCTGCTTGCTTATCCAAGGAGAACATTCTCTCACCCATATTATAGCAGTATTGGATGTGTCTAAACAGCTTTCATAGCCTGCTATTGCCCTCATTTGGATATTGTTAAATGCAATGCTTAATCCGTTTATTTCTAGTTTACTTGAATTTGAGCCTGAAATTTGGTTTTGGTCACTAAGGTTTGTAAAAACACCACCTTCATTGGATTGCCATTGTACTTCTGTGTTGGGAATACTTACAATACATTCTAAGTTTAACGTATCATTTATAAATCCGCTAAAATTTGAAAGCGAATTGCTTATTAAATTAGGGCAAGAATTCACCTTTAAAATCAATGAGTTACTTGTATCTACACAAGGCGTACCTGTTTTAGAAACTATACACCTAAATTCTCTGTTGTTTTCGGCCAGGGTCAAATTATTGATTGTGAGGGAAGCAGTATTTGTACCAGAATATTTGCCGCTATTGGAAATATTAGAAAAGGTGTTCATTTGCTTAACTTGCCACTGGTAAGTAAGGTTCTGATCGTTGCTATGCGTATGCAAAGTTGTGTTATCTGCCACATATTTTTGTGTTTTACCCGATATAGAGTCTATAAGTGAGGGGCAGCTTATCACACTTAAAGTAGCTATTTGTGATGTATCTGCGCAAGTTTGTTTTCGTGCAATAAGCCTAAATTCTGAAAGGTGGAGTGATTTAGATGCTTGAATTATTTGTAAAGAATCTGTTATACTTCCATTAAAAGTAATATTGTCAAGTAGATTAGTGAATCCCGAACCTTGGTTTATCTGCCATTGTAGCTTGGTTGCAGTGTCGGCAATTGGGGAATAAAAACTTGCATTTTGGGTAACATAAATACTCAGGCTTTGAGGTTGGGTAGGGATTAATACGGGACAGTTTAAAACAGTTAGTTCTGCCTCAGTGGAAGTATCTGTACACGATGCATAGTTTACAATACATCTTATTTTTGCACTATTCCAAGTGCTAGAAAGGTCGCTTAAGCTTAGTACTGTAGAATCTACACCCATAACATTGGGTTGGTTTGAGAGGTTTTGGTAGCCATTTCCTAAGTTTACTTGCCATTGGAATTGAGATAGTGTGTTGATATTTGTAGATACGCTAAAACTAGCGCTAGCACCTTGAGAGGCCGTAGCATTTTTAGGCTGATCTGAAAATAGTTTGCCACAAATTACATAAAGGTCTACTTCTTCTGTGGTGTCTGTACAACTTGCTAGGTTTACTATGCAACGAAATTTTGTACTGTCATTTGCAAAAGTTACCCTTCTTACTAAAAGTCCTTGGTTAGTAGCACCGCTATACTGGGTATTGTTTACCACATTTACAAATCCATTTCCGTTGTTCACTTGCCATTGGTATGTGGCATTGTTTCCGGCCGAGGCATAGAATTGGGCATTGGAGCCTACTGTTCTAGTTTGTGACAATGGTTGTTGTGTTATCAGATTGTCGCAATCTTGATACAATACAGCTATTTCAGAAGCGCTCAGTGCTCTGTTCCATATTCCAATATCGTCCACGTCTCCTTCAAAATAGTTTGCATTTATTCCACTTCCTATAAAAAGGGGTAATGTAGCCCTTGTGGCTCCTGTGTGGTTGTAAGATGCGGTAGATTCAAGTACTCCATTTTTGTATAGACTCATAGATCCTGAATTGTAAACACAAGTATAGTTTACCCATTGATTTAATGTATGAGCGCAAGTTGCCCAAATCCATGCAGATTGTTGCTTGTTTGTACCGTAAGAAGTGTTTGAAGCGCCACCTATCATATAGATAAAGTTATTGGCAGCTGTAGTAGCATGTATCATTGCTACGCCAGTACTTGCTTTTTTATACAACCAAATTGAAAAAGTGAATTTGGAGGTATCGGCAAAGGAAAAACTTGGGGCAGCAACCTGTAAATATTGATTGGTTCCATTGAAGGAATATGCGCTATTGGATTTATTGTTTCTATCCGTTGTTAAACTTGCCCCATAGTTTGTAGCGTGGTTTCCATTTCCACTCGAATCTATTGTATTGCCGCTAAAACCTAGCCATAGTAAAAGCCCATTTGTAGGTACATTATTTGGAACTTGCGCTTTTGATTGCAGTATTAAAAGGCAAGCTATAAAGAGTAAATATTTTTTCATTGTTTATTTCTTTTAGGCAAAGAAACTATAAAAAATGAAAAAGTACTCTGACAAATACAAATTTATATACTAAGTTTCTGTTTTACAGAAGATAGTATTTAATGTGCTTCCAGCCAGTTTTCTCCCACACCATATTCTGCAACTAAAGGAACTTCTAATTTCATGGCTTTTTGCATTTTTTCTAAGGCAATTGATTTTACTTTATCCATTTCGCTATGCAAAACATCAAACACCAACTCGTCATGCACCTGAAGTATCATTTTGCTTTTTAGATTGGCTTCTTTTAACGCAGAATGTATTTCAATCATAGCAATTTTAATCATATCTGCTGCTGTTCCTTGTATAGGAGCATTTATTGCATTTCGCTCTGCAAACCCCCTTACTGTAGCATTGTTTGAATGTATATCGGGCACATACCTTCTTCTTCCAAGAAGGGTTTTTACATAGCCATGTTCTTTGGCAAAGGCAATTGTATCGTCCATATATCTTTTAATCGCAGGGAATTGCAAAAAGTAATTGTCGATTATGGCTTTTGCTTCGGTTCTAGATATGCCAATTCGTTCGCTTAAACCAAAAGCAGAGATTCCATAGATAATTCCAAAATTTACTGTTTTAGCCCTTCTACGCATTTCTTTGTCTACCTCTTCGTAAGCTACTCCAAAAACTTTGGCAGCAGTGGCTGTGTGTATATCAAGGTTTTGATTAAATGCAGAAATCATATTTTCATCTTTACTCATAGAAGCGATAACCCTTAGTTCTATTTGGGAGTAGTCAATAGATAGTAGGCTATGTTCAGAATCGGAGGGTACAAAAGCTTTTCGTATTCTCCTGCCTTTTTCTGTTCTTATGGGAATATTTTGAAGGTTAGGATTGTTTGAACTTAAGCGGCCCGTAGCTGCTACTGCTTGATTGTATGAAGTGTGGATTTTTTTGCTATTTTCATTAATTAGCAAAGGAAGAGCATCTACATAAGTGGATTTTAGTTTTTGTAATTCTCTAAAATCCAATATGTTTTTAATGATATCATGTTTGCTTTCTAGCTTTTGAAGAACTTCTTCGTTTGTTTGGTATTGGCCTGTTTTAGTTTTTTTAGCTTTGTCGTCGAGTTTTAGTTTATCAAACAATATTTCTCCCAATTGCTTTGGTGATGCTATATTAAACTGAACACCTGCTATTTCGTATATTTCTTTTTCTAAAAGGCGGATATCTGTTTCTAGTTCCTTGGAGTAGTCACTTAAGAATTCCGTATCTATTCTCACGCCTTCGGATTCCATGCTATCTAGCACAGGGATTAAGGGCATTTCTATTTCATTAAAAAGAGTTTCTAGCTCTAGTTCCTTTAATTTAGGAGCAAAGGCGTTTTTTAATTGCAATGTAATGTCGGCATCTTCCGCTGCATATTTGGCAAGTATATCTAAAGGCACATCGTTCATATTGCCTTGGTTTTTACCTTTTTTTCCAATTAGTTCCTCAATAGAAACAGGGCTATATTGAAGATATTGGCGTGCCAAATCATCCATTTTATGTCTTCTATCGGGTTCTATTAAATAATGCGCAAGCATGGTATCAAAAAAAGGAGTTTGAATTATAATTCCTTCTTTTCTTAATACTGCAAAATCAAACTTAAGGTTTTGGGCGATTTTTAATTTATTGCTTTCAAAAACGGGCTTTAGTAGTGCTAGATACTCTTTTTTGCTTTCGTGGTTTAAAGGGATATATGCTCCCTGTTTTGCTTTTGTACTTATAGAGATTCCTAGAATATTACACATTAGGGTGTCTAAACCATCGGTTTCCGTATCAAAGCAAAAAGAGTCTGTATTGTTTATTTCTTCTACAAGTTTGGATAGCTCTTCTAAATTATGAATCAGAGTGTAAGCAGCGTTACTATTTTCTATTGTTTTATAGACTATTTCCTCTTGCGAACTTACTATTTCTTCATTGTTTGCATGCTGTGTTTGGGATTGGAAATTTTGGCTAAATAAGTCATGTTGCTGACTAGCTACAGGAGCCTTAACTACGCTTTGACCATATATTTGATTAATCTTGCCCATTAAGGTTTTGAATTCTAATTCAGCAAAAATTTCTGCTATTTCTTTTAGATTTGGCGGGTCTACGGTAAGGGATTTTTCATCAAATTCAATTGGTACATCTAGCAAAATGGTTGCAAGTTTTTTGGAGAGTAGCGCTTGTTCTGCAAAGGTTTCTACTTTTTCTTTTTGGCTACCCTTCAATTGATGCACATTCGCTATCATATTCTCCACAGAACCAAATTGAGCGATTAGTTTTTTCGCAGTTTTTTCTCCAAAGCCAGGTATTCCAGGAATATTGTCTACGGCATCTCCCCACAAGGCTAGTATATCAATTACTTGCATGGGGTGTTCAATTTCCCATTTCTGTTTTACTGCTTCCACATCCATTATTTCAGGTGCATTTCCATTTTTTGCAGGTTTGTATATTAGAACAGAGGGTGTTACCAGTTGTGCAAAATCTTTGTCGGGGGTCATCATATAGGTTGTATATCCAGCGTCAATACCTTTATGAGCAAGTGTACCAATAATGTCGTCTGCTTCAAAGCCGGGTTTGGTAATTACAGGAATATTAAACGCTTCAATAATTTTGAAAATATAGGGAATGCTTTTGGAAAGATCCTCCGGCATAGCCTCTCTATGTGCTTTGTATTCCGGGAAAATTACGTGTCTTTCTGTTGGCTCGGAGGTGTCGAATACCACTGCAATATGGCTAGGCTTTTCTTTTTGTAAAAGATCTAAAAGCGTAAGGGTGAAGCCAAACATGGTAGAAGTGTTCAAGCCTTTGGAGTTATAGCGATGGTTTTGGCTAAATGCAAAATACGAGCGGTAGATTAAAGCCATACCATCTAGTAAAAACAATTTTTTATCAGACATGCTTCAAAGGTATTATTTATTCTTTGTTAGCCCAAAACCAAGTATAAGTTATCCGTTTTTTATTTCTTTGCAGCTATGAAAATTTCGCTAGTGGTAGCTGTCTACAAAAATACGAAGGCTTTGAATTTGATATTTGAAGCTTTGGAGTCGCAATCCAATAAAAATTTTGAATGTATAGTAGCAGAAGACGACTGTGACCCCGAAATGAAAACCTGTGTAGACAATGCAAAAGAGAAGTATAGTTTTTCCATAACCCATGTAAAGCAAAAGGCTGACGATGGTTTTAGAAAATGTCAAATACTAAACCAAGCTATAATTCTTGCTAGTGGAGAGTTTTTGGTTTTTATAGACGGGGATTGTATTCCTCACAAACATTTTATAAGAACATATTATAACAAGGCAGACAAGGAAAGAGTGTTTTTTGGAAGAAGGGTAATGCTAGGAGAGAAGCTTACTAAAAAATTGTATTCCAATTTGAATATCTCTTTGCTTTCTAAATTCCGATTATTGTTTTCAGACTCTACCCATACCAAGTATTTATTCAAACTACCTTTTGTTGGCAATGCAAGCAAAACTGGTATTTGGGGTTGCAATTGGGGCGTGGCCAAAAGTATTTTAGTTAATTTAAATGGATTTGACGAGGACTATATTTTACCGGGAATAGGAGAGGATACCGACATAGAATGGAGACTAAAAGCCCAAGGCATAGCTTTTGTTTCCGTGCGTTACGAGGCTATAGTTTTTCACCTGCACCATACCGTGCACTACGGCAGTTCCGAAGTAAATATCAATGTAGAATTAATGAATAAAAAGAAAGCAGCAGGCAAGCACTTTTGTGAAAATGGGATTGTAAAATATTAAAAATTGAGGAACGAATTATGCTTTTTCAATAAAAGCACTTGTTTTAAAACTCATCCCAATCTACGCTTTCTTTTTCTGCTTTTTCTTTGTCTCTCTCTTCTCTTTTTTCTTTGCTAAACTCAGTTCTTATAATATCCTTTAGTTCATTTTTTTCTGTGCCTAAGGTTTCCACTATTGTGTTGCCACTTACTTTGGGAATCGTTGTGCCGATTTTTTCTACACTAAATTTCAGGTCATCTGGATAACCTTTCATGTTTATAAAAAGAGCTACGCCTTTGTCTCCAAAATCTTCAAACTCTTCTTTATTTTTTCTGCTTCTCCACTTATATTTACTAGCAAGTGCTTCAGATAACCGCACCCTAAAGGTATAATCCATATAGTTGTCGAAACTGTGGTTTCCCTTAATTTTTAAGTTTAATACACTGTTTCCCATATCCATGTATGGAAAATTGAGTACTCCATCGCTTATTTCAAAGGTATTGTGCAGAGTTTGGAATCGAATATTTTCCAATTCTGAAATTTCGGCAAACTTAGAAAGGGATTTCATGGCTTCTACTTTCTTTAGTACCCCGTTTTCTATACTTAGGTCTGTAAAAGCATAAATATTTTCCTTTTGAATATTTCCTGCTTTATCAAAAATCAATGCTATTTGACTAAGGAAAGTAATTTTGCCTTCAATATTTTTTTCTGTAATTTCTTCTTGTCCAAAATTTCCGAACAAAGCAAATAGTTTTTGGATATTTAATTTGCTGCCTTCTAATTCAAACCTGCCCAAATACATTTGGTCTTCTCTTTTTTTGATTGCACCATTTACATTTAAAGTTCCTTCATTCAGGTTGGCAAATAATTGGTTTATAAGTATATTTTGGTTTTCTATGCTTAGTTTGCTTCGTATATTTTCAATTTTCTCTTTGTTGTAAATAAGAGATTTTAAGCTTAGTTTCAACTCCAAATTCATGCCTTTTAGACTTTCAAAAATGTCATTTTCGGGGTCGTTGTTTTCAGAAGTTTCTGTTATTGCTTCATTGGTAATTATTTCGTCAAGATTTATGGTTTCCAGCTGTATGGTTAAGTTTCCAAACACACTAGGGCTTGAGCTTAACAAGCTAAGGTAATTTTGCAAATTGAAAGATGCTTTTCCATTGTATTTGTTTAGCAATCCTTCCAAGGAAGAACTTTTAAGGTTGTTTTTGTCAAAAATCAATGTTCCATTTACTTTCTCTAAAGTATATTGATCTGATGCCAAGGAAACATTGGTACATGTTATCTGGCCTTGTATGCCACCTTCCCTGAGCAGCACTCCTGCATCTCCCCATTGCGAAAAACTGGAATTGATATCAATAGCGCAATCTAAAATTCCTGACATTGGCATTGCGCTATCTCCTAAAAATGCCACAAGGGACCCAAGGTCTAATACACCACTGGCCCATCCTACGACTTTTGGTTTCTCGAAATCTTGTATATCCAAGGCTGCCTTAAAGTTTTGTTTATCGAAATCAAAACTAAGTTTTGTTAATTGAAGGGATTGTTGTTTTTGTCCCAAGAAAAGGCTGGCTTCAATATTTAGATTTTCCAAGCCAACCCCATTTAGATTACTTTGAATACTGGCTTCAGAAACAAAGAGTTTGGCGTCTATTTCTGGAGTGTTTTTCCCTTCAAATCCTCCTTTAATGCTGGCTTCTACTCCAAATTTCCCCTCCGACTCCCAATCCTTTGCATTGGCTGTGACTTCGCGTGGCAATAAACCAATAACCTGCTTTATACTGTTGCCTTCGCTTTTTAAATGCAAGTCTATTTCATTTTTATCCGAAAACTGTATGCTTCCGTTTATTTCAAAATCAGAAGCATCTATAGCCAAATTACCTCCCAAAAACTCTAATTTTTCATCCTCAAAACTATATTTAAGTTCTGTTTGCAAATCTGTACGTTTGTCTATATTTATTGTATCTCCTTGCAGTAAAAATGAGTTACATGTGCCATTTGCTAAAACTTTGAATGCAATATAATCTGGATTAATTTCGCCCTTGCTTTGGAAAAGATCGAAAGAATAAAAAATATAGGACTTCTCTTCTGCATCCAAAAACTCATAACTCGCATTTATAAACTCAATAGATTGTAGGTCTAAATTTAATCCAGAGCTACTGCTGTCCTTGTTTTCCTTGAAAAGGTCAAAGTTTGAAACCCCTTTGCTATAGCCCATTCTGACCACTACATTTTTCGATTTTATCTTTTCTAATTCATACTTCCCTCTTATGGCTTTCCACAAATTCAGTTGCAGGTAAAATTTGTCTGCTTCTAAAAAAGGCTTGTTAAAAACGCTTTTAGACTCGTTTAATTTAAGATTGTTAATTTTTAAGCTAACCCTTGGGAAGGTTTCCCAAAAGGTAATTTCAAAATCTTTAAAACTGCCTTCTACTGCTAATTGATCGTTTATTTCTTTAAGAACCACCGCTTCTAGCTTATCGGAGATAAAGTAAATTACCAGGCTAAGTGCAAGGGCTATGCTTAGGATGCTTATGAAGAATATTTTAAGTATCTTTTTTATTTTCAAAGTAGCTACAATTATGTAATATGCAAAGGAAAGCTTAGAGAAGGTAAATGTCAAAAATAGAAATGCACAAAGTGTCCCAAATTTTTTTAAAAAAATATTTTGGAAAATAAAAAACAGGTGTATATTTGCAGTCCCAAAACGGAAGTAGAGGGAAAGTTCAAAGAGAGGGAGTTTAGCTCAGTTGGTTCAGAGCATCTGCCTTACAAGCAGAGGGTCACTGGTTCGAATCCAGTAACTCCCACAAAAACAGAAAGCCGCAAAGAAATTTGTGGCTTTTTTGTTTTTAAAGCCAACCGTATTACAATAGCCAAGGCTTGTTTGTCCGTTGTTTGAGAGAAACCAATAATTTGTGGGACAAGGAAGATACAACATCGACAGAGGAAATAACCCCGAACATACAAAACCAAACTCCCTTATTTAATACATCTAGCCTGCCCTTTCATGGCGTGGATTATCGTTGATGTTTATTGCACTAGGCGATGCCTTGTACGGATGTAAATTGTCCGCCTCCAGCGGATGGGCGGTACATAGATAAGCCATACAGGCTGAAAGCCTAGCTTAACCTAGCACAAGGCATCGCCTTGGGTCAATTTGACGAAGAAAGTTTTGCGTGTTTCCCTTGGAATCGTAATTCTTTTAGAAAGTTGTAAGTAAAAGAAAAATATATCGTAATTTTGCATTCGATTTTATAATTATGAAAAACGCAAAAGCAAATAAGTTAATAGAAGAGTTGGTGGCTGAAGTAAAGAAAAATGGCATAGTTTCAGATGTTTTAGTTCCTAAACTTCAAGAACTTAGAGAATTAGCAAAACAAGAAACAGATCCTCTTGTAATTCGTTCTATCCGCATGGCCTATGAACACCTAGAAAACAATGGGGAATGGAGCTTTGAAGTGATTAAACCTGAGGAGGATGAGGAAACAGGAGAAGTAATTAGCGACGAAACATACACTCCAGAAGAGCATTTGTCCTATTTGCTTTCTATGTGGTTGAATTCTGAAAACAAGTACAACCGCGACGAAATTAGAACAATAACCAACGACCTTCAAGAAGCATAATTTTTTTAAGACCTGCCTTTGCTTGATGGATTATAAATGTGTCAAGCGAAGGTGGTCTATTTTTTTGAATATATGTCCAAACGCAACAATGTTACAAAAAGAATACTGGCTTTAAGCTTTGTTTTATTTATAGTATTCGCTTACACGCATTCTTTTGCTCAGTCTTTTGTAGTAAAAGGCGTGGTTTTGGACAAGTCGAATAAAAGTCCTCTTCCTTCTACTTATATCTCTATTCCCCAAGCTAAAATTCAAACTTACTCCAATCACAATGGTTCCTTTGAGTTCGTATTGGATACCTCTGGGAATTATTTTATCCATTTAGAACACCTGGTTTGCGAGCACTTGGATGTGAGTATTTGGCTTTCAAAAGACACGTTTCTGACAATTTATTTGCCACACTCTTCCAATGTATTAAAAGATGCACATATTCATGCCGAAAACACTACAACCGTGCAGCATAACACCAAAATAAATAGTGCGGAATTAGAAAAACAGACAGGCAAAACCCTTGCCCAACTTACGGAAAATCTTCCCGGTGTTTCAAGTCTTACAACAGGGAATACGGTTTTTAAACCAGTAGTAAATGGGTTGTTTGGTTTTAGGGTCTTGTTGGTACACAATGAAATTAGGCAGGAAGGCCAAAATTGGGGGCAAGAACATGCCCCAGAGATAGACCCCATGAACGCCAAAGAAATAATCCTGCTAAAGGGATACCAATCTTTGAGATATGGACCAGAAAATATAGGAGGGGTATTATTAATCAATGGACCTTCTATTTTTAATTATAGGGCAAAGCATCTTACAGGTTCTGTTCATAGTTCTTTTGCAAGCAATGGCTTGGGACATACTTACGCTGCAAACTTGGGGGGTAAATTTGGAGAGAAATTACCTCTTTTTTGGCGCGTGCAAGGCAGCTGGAAAGAACAAGGAAACCTTAAAACACCCAATTATTATTTGAACAATACCGGTTTAAATGAAAGAAATTGGAGCATGGGATTAGGAACTATGTATAAGAAATGGACATTTGATTTTTCATACGCAATGTTCCAATCTACTTTTGGGATTTATAGTGGGGCGCATATTGGGAATCTTACAGATTTAAACAACGCAATAAATGGGCTAGTGCCCCCACAAGATATGGGTTTTTCTTATGCCATAAATCGTCCCAATCAAAGTATGCTGCATGAGACTTTTCGCCTTAAAACCCATTATAAAATCAAAGAACACCAGTATTTGAAGTTGATTCTCGCAAGGCAGTTTAACCAAAGGCAAGAGTATGACTACTTTTTGGTTAGCAATACAGGGCCACAGCTAGACTATATTATCACCACCCATACTGCCGATTTGGTATTTGACAAGCAAATAAAACCTGGATTTGATATGCAACTAGGACTACAAGCGATGCAACAGGCCAATACCTATAGGGGAAGGTATTTTTTGCCAAATTATAGTTTGATGGGTGCTGGTGCTTTTGCAGGCATGCAAAAAGAAGTGGGTAAATGGAATTTTTCAGGCTCGCTAAGAAGCGACTATAGGGGCTTGAGCGCTTTTTATAATCAAAACGATTCGTTACAGAATCCTACAAGGGATTTTATGAATATAGCAGCCCTAGCGAATGTAGACTATGCACACAACCCAAGCAACAAGCTTTCTGTAAGAATACTAAGAACTTGGAGACCCCCCATGCCAAATGAGTTGTATAGTAGAGGAATTCACCACGGTGCAGCTAGTTACGAAGAGGGCCGTGCAGACTTGAAAACTGAAATTTCGCATAAAGCAGAATTAGAATGGTTTGTGAAACCACATAAAAACCTGGAAATACAGAGCACTGTTTTTATACAGCATATACAAGATTTTATTTCTTTGGTACCTGCAGCCGAGGCAAAACAAACCATTCGTGGTGCCTTTCCTTATTTTTATTATACATCTGCAGAGGCCGTTTTGCAAGGATATTCTTTCCATGCAATGTATTCTCGTAGAAACTTTAAAGTAGACTTTACAGGGAATATGCTTTTGGGCTTTGACCAGAAAACCAAGACATTTTTGCAACAAATGCCCCCTTTTCGATTTGCGATAAATCCAAGCTATACATATAAAAAAATCGAATTCAAGTTAAGAATGCTCCATGTACTTAGGCAGTTTAGGTACGAACCCAATTCGGATTTTGCTCCTCCCCCTAATGCTTATCTTCTTTTTGGAGCAGATTTGCAAAGCTTTACAGATTACAAAACCCATAAGTTTAAGTATTTTGTGTCGGTAGACAATGCACTAAACCAAGAGTATAAGGATTACTTGGATAGGTTTAGGTATTTTTCACACAGACCAGGAGTGAATGTAAGGTTTGGATTGAATATTCACTTTGACTTTGGAATAAAACATAGCCATTAAAATTTTAAAAGATGAAAAAAATAATTTACACCCTAGTATTTTTAAGCTTTGTAGTTGCAGGTTGCAAAAAAGACAGGGACAAACCCAATACCCCACCAAGCGACACAGATGAACATGGTTTTATTACCACCGTGCAAACCATTTTTAAGGAAGCAGGAAATGACAATGACTCTCTTGTTTTTACCTTTAGCGATACCGATGGTCCCGGGGGTTTGCCTCCTCAGATTAGGGATACTATTCGCTTGCAAAACAATACTTCTTACACTTTACAAATTAGGCTCTTAGACAGAAGTAATCCCGATAAGCCAGAAGACCTTACTGCTGATTTTCTAAAAGATGCAGCAAACCATTTAATGTGTTTTTATCCTAGTGAGGCATTAGAAAGTGATTTAAAGATTTATATTACCGATTCTGATGGCAAGTTGCCAATTGGGTTGCAAAGCACTTGGCAAACAGGAGTAACGGCTCAGGGGAAAGTAAAGTTTGTATTAAAACATCAACCCGGAATAAAAAATGGAAACTGTGATTTAGGGGCTACAGATGTGGATATAGAGTTTGTAACAGAAATAGAGTAGAGAAAATAAAAACAAAGCAATATTGTACACCATGCTTGAATTTGCCATTACTACAAAATAGGTGTAATAAGACATAATATAAACCATTGTATTACATACAGATGGCATCGGAATACATTTTTTTAGATGAAAAGCACAGCTGTTCTATTGGATTTTTCTATATTTGTTAAACTAAAAATGCAACAAATGAAAAAAATAACTACTAGTTTTTGGGTTGTGGCTCTTGTATCATTGCTAGCTGTAGCTTGTAATAAAGAGCAACAAACGAATAATTCTGCAGGGAATGAACTTAGCATGCAGGCTGAATTGGACCAAATGGAAGAAAATGCCATGCAGGATTTGATAGAAGTACAACTTGCAGAAGCCAACGAAACAGAAATGCCAGAGTTGAAAAACGATGGGATTAGCTGCAAGTTTAATTCTGATCCAATGGAACTTAAAAATGAAACAATGGGAGCTATGGACAGAACTGCATGTGTGCCATGCAACTGCAACCATGTTCTTAGGGAAATGAATTTAAGCGATGAACAAGTGCAACACTTGCGCCGTTCTTGGGCTGAGTTTCAAAAATGCTCTTCTACTGCTAAAAGAAGATTGGCTGCTGCCCACCAAAGGGTAATGGAAGAGTATAGAACCGCTGTGAAAAATGCGCACATGGCATTTAGAAAAGGAGACATAGACAGGGCACAACTGAAACAAAGAATTGAAAGGATTAATACGAAGTTTAGAGAATTGATAAGAAATGCCGATGGCAGAGAGCAATTGTGTAAAGAAATTGCAAAATGCCATAGAGAATACTTAGCAAGAGTTCAAAGAGTTCTAAACGAGCGCCAATGGAAATTGTACAGAGCTTGTATGGAAAGGTGCTAAGAGCATAGCAATAAACGAATAGTAAAAAACCCGATGTGTAAATGCATCGGGTTTTTTGTTTGTTAGAGATATGTGATTTACCCAAAGTTGTAAACTTTTGGAACGTTTCTTAAATAAATAATTTTACGCATAAAAAAACCCGATGTTTATCGAAACATCGGGTTTTAATGGGGTGAAGGACGGGGCTCGAACCCGCGACCTCCGGTACCACAAACCGGCGCTCTAACCAACTGAGCTACAATCACCATTTAAAGAGTTGCAAATATAAGGAAATAAATATATTCCTACAAATTTACAGAACTAGTTTTAATACAGAGTATTAAACTGAAAAAGCTTCACCAAGTGAAGCTTTTTTGTAGCCCGTAGGGGAGTCGAACCCCTCTTTAGCGGATGAAAACCGCTTGTCCTAACCGATAGACGAACGGGCCATTGTTTCAATTGCGGTGCAAAGGTAATATTAATATTTGATTATGCAAATGTTTTTTTAAAAATTTTTTTTGCATACTTTTGCAGCACTTTAAAACCCCAAAAACAAATAAAACAATCATGGCAAAAATCGCAATCAACGGATTTGGACGCATTGGACGTCTTGCATTTAAAGTATTGATGCAAAACCCAGAGGCTGAAGTTGTGGCTATTAATGACTTAACAGACAACAAAACTTTGGCTCATTTATTAAAATACGACTCTGTACACGGAAGATACCCAGGTACAGTTTCTTATGACGACCAATCTATTACTGTGAACGGAAAAAGAATTGCAGTATATGCAGAAGCAAAACCAGAAAATTTGCCTTGGAAAGAACTTGGTGTAGATGTAGTAATAGAGTCTACAGGTAGATTTACCGATACAGAAACCGCCGGAAAACACGTAACCGCTGGAGCAAGAAAAGTAATTATTAGCGCTCCGGGTAAAGGTGCAGGACTTAAAACTATTGTATTAGGTGTAAACGACGAAATATTAACAGGCGAAGAAACAGTAGTTTCTAACGCTTCTTGTACTACCAATTGTCTTGCCCCTATGGTTAAAGTTCTTGATGACCTGTGCGGAATTGAAAATGGTTTTATGACCACTATACATGCCTATACTTCTGACCAAAGATTGCACGATGCGCCCCACTCAGATCTTAGAAGAGCTAGAGCCGCTGCATACTCTATAGTACCCACAAGCACTGGCGCAGCCAAAGCAGTAGGAGAGGTGTTGCCTCACATGAAAGGAAAATTAAACGGTAACGCAATGAGGGTTCCTATTCCTGACGGTTCGGTTACAGATTTTACTTGTGTAGTTAGAAACCCTAAATCAATCGAAGAAATTAATGCAGCATTTAAAAATGCAGCTGACGGAAGCATGAAAGGGATTTTGGAATATACCACAGATCCTATTGTTTCTATTGATATAGTTGGAAATCCTCACTCTTGTATTTTCGACAGCGACTTAACTATGGTAATTGGAAATACCGTAAAAGTGGTTGGATGGTACGACAATGAAGCAGGGTATTCCAATAGAATTGCAGACCTTGCAATTAAAATGGCAAAGTAATTTTCATAATTATATTTGATTGAAAAATTGTGGATTCGAAAGGATCCACTTTTTTTTTGGGCTCAAATTCATAGGATTGTAACTTTATCTGGATTTCTTTCTTTCTTGTTTAAATTTATAACATTAAGTTTGTTTATAATAAATTTATGAAAATGACTTTATGCATTAAGAAAATTAGTTTTATCGGCTTGGTATTTATGCTTTTATTTAATTCATGTACCAGTATAAATATTACTAAAAGAAGATATTCTAATGGATTTCATATAGATTTCTCTACAAATAAATACAATCCTTTAGTGACTAATCGAAAAACAACAGATAAAAGCAAATTCATTTTAAAAGATAAAGACTCTGAAATTGTTGTACAAGGCCAACAAACAATCACAGAATTAAACAGTAAATTAGCTGAAAATGTAAATGATTCACAAACACAAGAATCGTTACCTACAAATACTTTTACGAGGGTTTTAAAAACTAAATCTGATGGTCAAATACAAACAAAATATAACCAAAAAGAAATTTCTGAGAAAAAAATCACCAAAAGGTCTCACAAATCAACAAAACAAGAAAAGAAATCTTGGTGGTATAATCTTTCAATTATTTTAATTGCAATTCTTCCACTTGGAGCAGCGGTGGCCATTTATGTTATTCATGGTCCCGGGTCAGAGACAAATTTACTGATTGCTATTTCTTTTGCACTATACATGATGTTGTATCTTCCAGGGGTTATTTTTGGTACTTTATACTTACTTAAAGAGAAGCCAGAGCAAAGTGATCTTAATGAAATTTTAGTGTCAGTATTGATTGTTTGGTCTATACTGATTTTATTAGGGTATTTGTATAATAATAGCGGGCAATAATTTTTCTAATCAATCTAGAATTCTGATTTTGAACTAATATTTTGGGAGTTACACAAAAAAATATTTTCTTTGCAGTCCTTAAAATTTAGGTATGGAACAAATAAAGTCTATCGTAGAGCAGCTAAAAGCAAACTTGGAGAAAAATATTAAACATACCCAAGTAGAGTTTAGTAGAATAAGAGCAGGAAAAGCTAGCCCTGAAATGCTAGAAGGCGTGTTGGTGGAATACTACGGTGCCATGACCCCTCTAAGCCAAGTAGCCAATGTGTCTGCTCCTGAAGCTAGGACGCTTAGCATACAGCCTTGGGAAAGACATATAATCAACGATATAGAGAGAGCAATTATCAATAGTAATTTGGGTTTTGCACCTCAAAACGATGGACAAAGTATACGAATCAATATTCCACCATTAACCGAGCAGCGTAGGTTGGATTTGGTTAAAGCTTCCAAATTGGAGAGTGAAAACTCTAAGGTAGGTATTAGAAGTTTGAGAAAAGACGCAATGGAGCAACTTAAGAAAGCACAAAAGGATGGAGTGGCAGAAGATTTGGTAAAAGATGCTGAAACTCAGGTTCAAAAGCTTATAGACAGCTACATCACCAGAATAGATACATTGTTAGTAGAAAAAGAAAAAGAGATCAAAACAATTTGATTTAAAAAAAAATAAAAAAAGGTTTGCAAACATAAAAACAATGTTTATTTTTGCAGCCCATTTTTGCCCGATCGTCTAATGGCAGGACAACTGGTTTTGGTCCAGTTTGTGTTGGTTCGAATCCAGCTCGGGCAACTTTAGCAAAAATGACCCAACAACTTAGCATTAAAAGAAGTGACATCAATTATCAACCAAGTAAAATTATTCTCAGGCACAGGCTCTTTGACTTTGTCTGAAAAGATTGCTGATTACTACGGCAAGCCTCTTGGTGATGTTACTATATCTAAGTTTAGCGACGGGGAAATCCAACCAAGTTTCAATGAATCTGTTAGAGGAAGCGATGTGTTTGTAATTCAATCTACTTATGCCCCTTCAGACAATCTTATGGAACTTTTACTTATGATTGATGCTGCAAGAAGAGCTAGTGCAAATTACATTACTGCTGTAATTCCTTATTTTGGGTATGCTCGTCAAGACAGAAAAGATAAACCACGTGTTTCTATAGGTTCTAAAATGATTGCGGATATATTGAGCGCAAGTGGAGCGAATAGAGTAATAACTATGGATCTTCACGCACCTCAAATCCAAGGATTTTTCAATATTCCTGTGGACCACTTGGATGCCTCTGTGATTTTTATACCATATATCGCTTCTTTAGGACTAGAAAATCTAGCAATTGGTTCTCCAGATGTAGGGGCCACTGCAAGGAATAGAGAATATGCAAGAACCCTGGATTGCCCAATGATAATTTGTGACAAACAAAGAAAAAGAGCAAACGAAATTGCAGCAATGCAAGTAATAGGGGATGTAGAAGGAATGGATGTGGTACTTGTGGATGATTTAGTAGATACGGCAGGCACATTGTGTAAAGCAGCAGCTCTGCTAATGGAAAAAGGAGCGAAAAGTGTTAGAGCAGTTTGTACCCACCCTGTTTTATCTGGCAAAGCGTATGAGAATATTGAGAACTCTGTGCTTACAGAACTTGTAGTTTGTGACACTATCCCCGTAAACACTAAAGGAAGTAGCAAAATTAAAGTATTGTCAGCTGCACCTTTATTCTCCAAAGCAATTAGACAAATTCACGAACATGGTTCTATCAGTACCTTGTTCAAGTTAGATAAAGTTATTCAAAAAAATCTTATATAATCAAATAATCGGTCAATGAAAACTATACTTTTAAAAGGTTCAAAAAGAACTGAAAGCGGTACAAAGAATTCCAAAGCACTTAGAAACGAAGGTAAAGTTCCTTGTGTTTTGTATGGTGCAAATACTTTAGAACATTTTTACATCTATACAGCAGATTTTAAAAATTTGGTATACACTCCAAATACATATAAAGTTCGCTTGGATATTGATGGTGAAATTTTTGAATCTATCTTACAAGAAGTTCAGTTCCACCCAGTTTCCGATATAATCTTGCATGCGGATTTCTTTAAAGTAGAACCTAATAAAGCTGTAACGGTAAAAGTTCCTGTTACCCTTACAGGTAATGCTCCTGGTGTTAGAGCCGGTGGTAAATTGTTGCAGAAAATCAACAAAATGACCGTTAAAGGTACCTTGGAAAATTTACCAGAATCAGTAGAAGTAAGTATTTCTTCCTTGGAGTTAGGACAATCAGTAAAAGTAAAAGACATACAAGTTGTAAACTTTGAAATATTAGACAACGCAGACAATGCGATTGCTACCTGCAAAATGACCAGAGCTGCTATAGCTGCTGCTGCTGCAGATAAAAAATAATTGTTTTTCATAATTAAGTTTTAGGTTATAAAAGGTTGACATGAAAATTGTCAACCTTTTTTTTGTCCGAAACTCTACTGTTATTATAGGTACTCCTCTTTTTAAATTAGGGAATTATTAATAATTGATTAATTTTGCAGGTTCTTACTTCTTAAAAATTTACACCATTGAATAGGTTACAACAAGCGCAAAGAGAAAATATTTTCTGCATAGAAAAACACCCTGATTTAGGACTTATTTTACAGATGCAGTCTGTAGAAAAACTGGGTAGTGGCCAATTTTCTATGAACTACCAAAAAATCCGTTCGCAAAATGCAGATTTTTATGGCTTAAATGACCTTGAAAAAGAAGTTTTAGAACTTACTGAGTTTTATGAAGGCGACAAACTCTTAGAAAAATTTTACAAAGGAAGAGCTAAAGTTAAAACATCAGAATTTTTTAGTAAATATCTTACTGCCGAACTTAAAGACAATGAAGTAAGACCTTTTATTGAAAAATATATGTCTAAGGCAATGCATAAGCTTAAAGGCCATACTGTTTATTATTGGGGTAAAGGAAACGTAAATCTTTGGCTGCCATTGTATATTCCCGAAAATCCGGCACAAATTACTTTTATGGTGGATAGAATAGAAGGTGCAATGCATTATAGCTTGGAAGTAAAACACGACGATAAAGTGGTTAAATTACAGCATGAAGACAGTGCTATACTTATAAATTCCCCCGCATGGTTTATAACTAGTGGCAAGTTGCTTTTCTTTGATGGAGAGATAGAAGGAAAAAAATTCCAGCCGTTTTTTAGCAAAAAAAATATTGTAGTTCCAAATACTACAGAAGAAACCTATTTGAATAAATTTATTTTGCCTATTTCGGAAGAACACTCTCTTAAAACAACAGGGATAGAATTAATAGAGAAAAAAGCAGACATTCAACCTGTTATTTCCTTATTCCCTTTTGAAAGTGAACTGAATATAGGGCTTAAGTTTAGATACGACGACAAAGAATTTTATTCTCACCATAGCAAAAAATCTAGCGCAGGTCTTGGGAAAGGTAAAAAAGATTGGGAAATTACCATTATTAAAAGAGATGCAGAAAAAGAAAACAAGATTAAATCTAAGCTAAGTAACTTTGGATTAATAGAAAAACAAGGTTCTATTTGGTCTCTGCCTCCAAAAGTTAATATTGCTGATTTTTTAAGGGTGAATGTCTTGGAATTAATTGAGCTTGGTTTTGAAGTAGACCAAGACAATTTAAAGAAACCATTTAATTTGACAGAACCTATTTTAACCTATAGCGTTTCTGAAAGCAATGATTGGTTCGATTTAAATATAAAAGTAAGATTTGGAACTTATGAAGTACCTTTTAAAAAGCTTATAAAGCATATTCAAGAAGGCAATAGATTTTATGACTTACCAGATGGTACAGTAGCCATATTGCCCCAGGAGTGGCTAGAAAGGCTTCCTGTTCTGTTAGAATACGGCGAAGAATCTAAAGACAGCTTAAAACTAGGCAAATTCCATTATCCTCTCTTGGAGGAATTTGATCAAATAAGTATAAATAGATCTGGTGCAAAGCTTAAAAGCCTGATTAGTTCGTATAAAAAAAACTATCAGATTGAACAACCCAAAGCACTACAAGCTACATTGCGTAAATATCAATTAGAAGGCCTTAGGTGGCTTTGGAGTTTGCATGAAAACAAATTTGGAGGATTGTTGGCAGATGATATGGGCTTGGGTAAAACCATTCAAACACTTGCTTTTTTTGAAGCCCTTCACCACCAAAAAAATAAATCTAAAGTAGAGCTTACACCAGAACAAAGACTTGCAGAGATAAATGCCAACGGTGGTTTGGAAAACATTAAAAAAACGATTAAAACCGTTCCTTTTATTGTAGTAGCTCCTACCTCTTTGGTTTTTAATTGGATTAACGAAATCAATAAATTTACAGGACTAAGTTCTTTTGTATATGCAGGAAACCAAAGAAACCGATATGTTTGGGAGTATTTTAATGATTTTGATGTAATTATAACTACATACGGCACCATTCGCAACGATATGGATGTACTTAACAGAATGAAATTTGGAGTAGCTGTATTTGACGAAGCGCAAAACCTTAAAAATCCAGCTAGCGCCACAGCGAAAGCTTGCTTTGATTTAAATGCCAAGCAGAAAATTTTACTTACAGGCACACCTATAGAAAATTCAACTATTGACTTATGGTCTCTAATGAATGTTGCAAACCCAGGAATGTTGGGTAGTTTTTCTAAATTTTCCAAAAACTATGGTTCTAAGATAGAAAAAGAAGGGGATGAAGGTAAAATTAAACATTTACAAAGCATTTCTCAACCCTTTATTCTGCGTAGAACAAAAGAACAAGTGGCGAAGGAGTTGCCACCGAGAATAGAACAAACCATATATTGTGAAATGGAGTCAGAGCAATCTTCATTGTATGAAAAAACCAAATCACATTACAGAAACGAAATATTTAAGACTATACAGGATAAGGGCCTGAATAAAAGCAGATTGCACGTGCTAAAAGGCTTGCTAAAATTAAGGCAATTGTCCAACCATCCTAGGCTTTTAGAGGATAGTTCTAAGGTAGAGTCTGCAAAGTTTATTCAAATAAAAGAAAATCTACTTTCGGTATTGGAAGCAGGGAACAAAGTATTGGTGTTTTCTCAGTTTGTAAGCCATCTAAAATTGTTTAGAGAAGAACTTAATAAATTGCAAATTCCTTATGCTTACTTGGATGGTTCTGTAACAGGCGAAGAAAGAGAACATCAGGTTAAACTTTTTCAAGAAACCGAAGATTACCCTGTGTTTTTAATTTCTTTGAAAGCGGGAGGAGTGGGACTAAACCTAACCAAGGCAGACTATGTGTTTCTGGCAGATCCTTGGTGGAATCCTGCGGTAGAAAGGCAGGCAATGGACAGAGCCCATAGAATAGGAAGAGAGAAAACAGTTTTTGTATATAAGTTTATTACCGTGAATTCTGTAGAAGAGAAAATTGCTAAATTGCAGGAAAAGAAGAAGGTATTGGCTGGAAATATTATCTCTGACGATAACGCTTGGCTTGCAAGTATCGACCAATCGGATATAGAGGAAATGCTAAACTAAGAAAATGCTTTGCTATTTACTATTTTTTAAATACTTTTGAGACCTCAAAATTATTAATTACAATCTTATGAAAATTAAATTATTACAAATTACAGCAGCCCTAGGTTTTATCTTTATGCTAGGTACTGCAAATGCTCAAATGGTTCCCAATGGAGACTTTGAACAACCTCTTTCTGGTGGTGTACTACCAGGATGGGATGCTTTAAGTGGTTCTATAGTCCAAAGAACAGAACTAGGTATTACTATTTCTGGTGAACAAAAACACATTAAATCAAACGGCGGACAAAATTTTGTGACTGTAACTAACAATGGAGCAGCTGCAGGTGTAATCCGTACAAAAAAATTCCCTATGAGCACACAAGCAAAAGGTGTTCGTATGCAATGCATGTATTTCCCTAATGGTGCAGACGGTTTTACAGTAGGTATTACTATGACCAAAGCTAATGTGGATACTAACATGATGGTAGTTATTGATACTATGTTGAATGTAGGAGCTAGATTAACTGGATCTAGATTCCCATGGCAAACATTTACACTTTCTATTCCTGATACTTTGTACAAAGGTACACCTGATAGTGCGTTTATTACTTTTGTAGCGGGTGCAGCGCCTGCTTCTTTACTTGCATTGGATGATGTATTGTTTATAGATTATGCTGCAAGTACTGGAGCTGTTAGCTTATTAACAGGCGGAATGGAAACTTACCCAAACCCTGCTAAGAATGTAGTGAACTTAAACTATACTTTAAACATGGAAGCAGATGTAAATATCGAAATCTATGATGTTCAAGGTCGCTTGGTTAAATCTGTATTGAAAGAAAAACAATACAATGGAGAATATACTCAAAAAGTAAACATTGAAGGATTAAATTCTGGAATGTATTTCTTTAAAGTACAAACAGATAATTTAACCGAGAGCATTCGCTTTATGGTAGACTAATTTTCAATATAAAGAGATTAAAAAAAGGAATGCGAAAGCATTCCTTTTTTTGTTTACACGTAAAAAATTTTAATTCCAATCTGTTAGGCAAATTAGGTTTAAATTAAAACTAATTGTATTAATTTGCAGCACCATTTGGGGTTGCAATTTTATAAGTAAAAATATGGCAGGACATAGTAAGTGGGCAAACATAAAGCACAGAAAAGCAGCACAAGACAAGAAAAGATCTAAGATTTTTACGAGAATTGTAAAAGACATAACCATAGCTGCAAGGGATGGAGGGCCAGATATTGCATACAACACTGCGCTTAGGCTTGCAGTACAAAATGCAAAAGGGGCCAATATCCCAAAAGACACAATTGAAAAGGCAATAAAAAAGGGTAGTGGTGCCGATAGTGCAAACCTAATAGCAGTAACTTATGAAGCCTATGGCCCTGGGGGTGTTGCTTTATTTGTAGAGGCTACTACCGACAATCTAAATAGAACTGTAGCAAACCTAAGGGCAGCGTTAAATAAATTTAATGGAAGCTTAGGTACAAATGGTTCACTTAATTTTGTATTGGATACCAAAAGTGTTTTCCAAATACCAATTTCAGAACTACAAGCTATAGACAAAGAGAATTGTAAACTTGAACTAATTGAATACGGAGCAGAAGAATTTGAATGGGAGGAAGACAATTTGCAAATTATTGCAGCATTTGAAGATTTTGGATCTATTCAGAAAGGTTTAGAGGATTTGCAACTTACGCCTAGTTTGTCGCAAGTAGAAAAAAGACCTAAAACCTATGCTAGTGTACCTTTAGAATCTGCAATTAAAGTATTGAAATTGATAGAAAAAATAGAAGAAGACGAGGATGTAAGTGCAGTTTACCATAATTTGGAATGGACAGATGAATTACAAATTGAACTAGAAAAATAAATAGCATGACAAATAAAAGAGAATTATTAGAACAGAAGAGACAACAAGCCCTAGTTGGGGGCGGTCAGGATAGAATAGATGCACAGCATAAAAAAGGGAAACTAAGCGCAAGAGAGCGTTTGAACTTGTTGTTAGACGAAGGTTCTTTTCAAGAAGTAGGCGCTTTTGTAACCCATAGGAGTAGCGATTTTGGGATGGAGAAAATGAAAATTCTTGGGGACGGTGTTGTAACAGGGTATGGAACAATACACGGAAGGCTGGTGTATGTTTTTTCGCAAGATTTTACGGTTTTTGGAGGCTCTTTGTCAGAAACCCATGCGGAAAAAATTTGCAAAATAATGGATTTGGCCATGAAAAATGGTGCCCCAGTTATAGGCTTAAATGATTCTGGTGGAGCAAGAATTCAAGAAGGGGTTGTTAGTTTGGGCGGATACGCCGATATTTTTTATAGAAATACTATGGCATCTGGTGTTATCCCTCAGATATCTGCCATTATGGGCCCATGCGCTGGCGGCGCAGTCTATTCTCCCGCAATTACAGATTTTATAGCCATGGTAGAAAACACAAGCTATATGTTTGTTACAGGTCCTAATGTTGTTAAAACAGTAACCAATGAAGAGGTAAGTAGTGAAGAATTAGGAGGAGCTTCTGTTCATTCTTCTAAATCTGGGGTATCGCATTTTGCTTTTGCAAATGAAGTAGAATGTATCCAAAACCTTAAGTTACTAATGTCCTATGTACCACAAAATTGTGAAGAAAAAACCCCTGATATGCCTTATGAGATGGGCGGAACAGAGAGCAGAGAGCAACTTAAAAACATAGTTCCAGACAATCCCAATCAACCATACGACATGCGCGAAGTTATAGAAGGGGTGGTAGATGAGAATTCTTTTTTTGAAGTACATAAAAATTTTGCAGAAAATATACTCGTAGGTTTTGCAAGGTTAGCAGGTAAAAGTATCGGAGTAGTAGCTAATCAACCAGCCTTTTTAGCGGGTTGTTTAGATGTGCATAGCTCTCAAAAAGGAGCTAGATTTGTACGCTTTTGCGATGCGTTTAATATTCCTTTGTTGGTGTTTGAAGATGTTCCCGGATTCCTGCCTGGCACCGACCAAGAATGGAATGCAATTATAACAAATGGAGCAAAATTACTATACGCTTTTAGTGAAGCTACAGTTCCAAGAATTACGGTAATTACTAGAAAAGCTTATGGAGGCGCTTATGATGTGATGAACTCTAAGCATATTGGTGCCGATATGAATTTTGCATGGCCAGGAGCAGAAATAGCAGTAATGGGAGCAAAAGGCGCAGCAGAGATTATTTTCCGCAAGGATATTATGGAGTCAAACGACAAAGAACAAGCCCTTAAAAACAAAGAAGCAGAGTATGCCCAGATTTTTGCAAATCCATATAGGGCTGCCGAAAGAGGTTTTATAGATGAGGTGATTTTCCCTGAAGAGACCAGAGGAAGACTTATTCGAGCATATAAAATGCTAGAAAACAAGGTGGTAAACCTTCCAAAGAAAAAACACGGAAATATTCCACTGTAAGATGCTAACTATAAAAAAAGGGGTAAGAAATTATCCCTTTTTTTATTCAATATACACAAGGTGAAAAATGCCCTTATTGCTAAAAAATCCATGTTGCATGAACTTTTTCTCCTTGGTTGGTGTTTGCCACCAACCAATCTTTAGGTTCTCGAAGGAAATGTCATGGTGAGGTTCTCGAACCACGACATTTCCACTCTTTCATGGTTCGAGAACCTCACCATGACAATAAGGCCTTATCACAATAAAAAAGTAATCCAATTTGGGTGTTCGGCTTAGCATACCCTCGGTCTTCGGCTTCGCTCAGACACCGAAGGGTTTATTTGTCTTTTACTTTTTGGCATTGTCGATTGGGAATTTTAGATTTCAGATTGAAGATTTTGTTGTGCTATGGGTAGAGATTTTTCTAAAACTTCCAAA
>DIUJ01000014.1:18768-19000 GCA_002422315.1 Bacteroidetes bacterium UBA6161 | reverse complement strand
ACTTCCTTTCCGTGGGCTACACCCTTGGCTAAGGATTACGCACCTTTGGTGCTTACACGACTATTTGGGTATTTACTCCCGATTTCTGCATTTGTGCAATGAAGCGCCAAAGGTGCGCAATCCTTAGCATAGCCTGCAAGGGCTATGAAAAAATTAATCCACCACACTACAAGCGCCAAAGGTGCGCAATAGTGGTACTTGTACTTTGTTAAACCCAAAATACGCATTAGCG
>DIUJ01000014.1:5644-18703 GCA_002422315.1 Bacteroidetes bacterium UBA6161 | reverse complement strand
TTCTAATGCTGAAATGGGGTTAAATAACCTAAGGCCTTGCCTTAAGTTAGGCTAAACTAGGCTTTCAGCCTGAGGAAGTCCAATCAATCATCCGCTAGCTCGCCCTGAAAGGGCAACTTATATCCGCTCAAGGCAAGGCCTTGGGCTACAAAGCAACGACAATCAACGCCCTGAAAAGGCAGCTTAATATAACTAGCTAAAGTGTAAATCTATAGTAGAAAAAGACAGTATTCACTTTTTTGATTTTTAAATACAGTCTATATTGTAATATCGAGCCATTAAAAGAGTGTCTTTGCATGAACTTTATAATTATATTTGCTGAAATTTTAAAATTATGGCAGATGTACTTATTGTAATGGGCTCAGACAGTGATTTACCAGTTATGAAAGAAGCCGCAGTATTTTTAGAATCCATTGGCATTTCTTTTCATTTAAGCATTGTATCTGCACATAGAACACCTGCTAGACTTGCCGAATGGAGTACCAATGCAGTAAAAGATGGTTACAAAGTAGTAATTGCTGGAGCAGGTGGCGCTGCGCATTTGCCCGGTATGATTGCTTCTTTTACTTCACTCCCCGTAATTGGTGTTCCCATAAAATCTTCTAACCTAAGTGGGGTGGATAGTTTGTATAGTATTGTACAAATGCCTCCCGGCGTTCCTGTGGCCTCAATGGCTATAAATGGAGCATTGAATGCAGGGATATTCGCAGCTCAAATTATTGGCGCTTCAAACCCAGAAGTATTGCAAAAAGTTACAGAATACAAAACAAATTTAGAAAAGTCGGTATTGCAAAAAGCTGAAAAATTGGAAAACGAAGGTTTTTCTTCCTATTTAAAATCAATGGGTTAAAATCCGTTTAATATGTTAATTGTGGACGATAAATTACTTTCAGAAGACCTCTTTGATGCATATTTTGTATGTAACTTAGAAAAATGTAAAGGTGCATGTTGTATAGAGGGAGACAATGGGGCTCCGCTAGAGTTTGAAGAAACCCAGATATTAGCAAAAAATATACAAACTATTTTGCCCTACCTTCCAGAAAGTCAACAAGAAATAATAAAGGAGAGGAATTTTTTCGAAACCGATCAAGATGGGGACTTGGTAACCACTTGCAAACCCACTGGAGAGTGTGTTTTCTCTAAAAGAGATGCACTAGGAAATTTATCTTGTATGATAGAAGTTGCCAATAAAGAGCACGATTTTGGTTTTCAAAAACCCATTTCTTGTCATTTGTATCCTATTAGGGTAAGTACCATAGGAGAGTATACAGTTTTAAATTATCACAAATGGGAAATATGCAGTCCTGCATGTAGTTTAGGAATGGAGTTGCAAGTTCCGGTATTTAGATTTTTAAAAAATCCACTGGAAAGAGCCTTCGGAACAGAATTTTATAGCCAATTAGAAGAAATTTATAAAAGCAGAGAAGCGCTAAAAAAATGACCTTAGAACAGATTGAGGAGAAATTTAAAGAATATGTACCTGCTGAGTTTTCCAGGTATTGTGCTTTTCTTTTGATTCAATATAAGGTACAATTGAATGTGAAAAATCCGCGTAATACCAAAAGTGGAGACTATAGACCCCCTCATGGGAACAACAAAAACCACAGGGTTACGGTAAATAAAGATTTAAATCCATACTATTTTTTATTGGTTTATATACATGAAATGGCCCACGTAAGAACCTGGGAAAAACATAAACGCAAAGCCTTGCCTCATGGTGAAGAATGGCGAGATAATTTTAGAGACATGGCAGAACCTGTTGTTAACAGTGCTTTTCTACCAGAAGATTTAAAAAAAGCGTTACGCATTTTTTTTGTTAAGACCCCGGCTACTTTTATGGCGGATGCCAACCTGTGTAAAATACTACGCAAATACGATAAAGAATCCAAACAAGAGGAAGGTTTATTGCACTTAACAGAGGTTCCAATTGGTACCACTTTTATGTTGAAAAATGGTCAGATAATGAGCAAGGATAAGCAGCTTAGAACTTGGTATTTATGCAAAGAATTAGCCACCGGCAAACTCTATAAAGTAAAAGGAAATGCAGAAATAAAACTTATTTAACAGGTATTTTTAAATTTTGACCAAGGCGCAATTCATTGCTTTGCATAAGATTTGCATCTTTTATCTCTTCTACACTCACACCATACATTCTACTTATACTATACAAGGTTTCTCCAGATTTAACCACATGTTCCGAGAAAGTCTTTTTATTTTCTACTTTGTTTTGTATGTTAGTTTGGGATTCATTTATTTTTACATTAGCTCTTTGGTAGTAGTATAAAACTAAACCACTGTTTATGGTGTGGTTTGGTAAATCATTCCATACAATTATACTGTCTATAGGAATATCTAGTTTTTTGCTAATGGCAAAAAGGGTTTCGCCTTGTTCTACTTTATATTCTAGATTTTTACTTTTATTGAATACCAGAGGATCCGTATTGGATTCAAGAGTTTTGCTTGGATAGTGTTCTGGCGCTTTATTGCTTGGAATAGAAGTATTGTTTGTTTGGTTTTTGTTTGAATGTGCTGTAGGATTAAGGTTGGGGGAAGACTTAGAAGAGTTGTTTTTTTCCTCTGCTTTTCTTGGTGCTGGGATTATATAGTGTCCTGTATCTGGCATTTCCCTTCTCTTTTTCCTCATTTGCACTGTTTGTCCTGGCAGAATTTCTGTTCCTGCTTGCATTTTATTTTTTGAATATAGTTTTTTCAATTTTATACCATATTTCTGTGAAATCTCCCACATGCTTTCACCTTCCTGCACTTGGTGTTCTGCAACGGCTGCTTTGTTTCTTTTGGGTTTAAGGTACAGTACAGTGCCTGCTTCAATTTTAGTTCCTTTAGGCAAGTCGTTGTATTTATATATTTGCCAGGCTCTCATGTTGTTTTCCTCTGCCACATTTTGAGCAGTTTGCCCTGGTTTGCTTACTGTAAGTGGGATCCCATTGTCTACAATTTGTATGTTGGCTTTGTAATTACTTTGGTTTATTAGCTCAGGATTGTTGCCTTCTACGCCATAAAAAACCATACTATCGAACCTTGCCAGGTTGTTTCTTTCTATGATTCCAATAAGTAGTTCTGGGTAGCGCTGGTTTGTAGCATAGCCTGCTTTTCTTAGCCCTTCCGCCCAGCTTTTGTAGTCTAGTATAGAATAATCGAAAAGAAATGCATATCGGGTATTTTCTACAAGAAATAGAGAGTGGTCTTTGTAAGACTCATGGGCATAACTGTAAGCCCTAAAGCATTCGTTTTTTTCATCGTCGTCTTCAATAATCGTTTGTCCTGTCCAATTTTTTTTACATTTTATTCCAAAGTGGTTATTACCCTCTTTTGACAATCGGCTATTGCCAGAACCAGATTCTAAAATTCCTTGAGCCAAGGTTATGCTTGCAGGTATTTTATAAGCTCGCATTTCTTGCATGGCTATATCTTTGTATAGCTCAATGTACTCTTGATTGCTCATTCTTTGGGCATTAGCCCCAAATCCTATAATCCAAAGCAGCATTATCCAAAAAGACTTTATAACAGATGTTTTACCCATATTCAACGAAATAAATTAAAAGATAAGAATTAAAATCTAATTTTTGTTAACAAAGTAATTTTTCGCAAATTCGTAACCTTAATTTTTCAATGATGTTAGCCAAACTTAAAAACGCGTTTTTCTTATTGTTTGTTGTTTTAGGAACAGTAAAATTTGCTTCTGCTCAGCAAATGGTTGAGCAACCTAAATGGAGCTATACTTTTAACAAGAAAGAGATAAAGACAGGAGAAGTTGTTGAAATAATATTGACAACCCAAGCTCCAAGCAATTGGTATATATACTCTACCAATGTAAAATGCGATGTAGGGCCTGTGAAAGCAGATTTGGTTTTAGAGCCTCATGTGTCTTATGAAAAAGTAGGGGGCCTTTATTCTGTAGGGGATAAACTAGAAACAGACGATGTGTTTGAATGCCAAGTAGGAAAGTTTACTAAAAAAGCCGAGCTGCGACAAAAAATTAAAATCTTGTCGCCTAACCCCGTTATAAAAGGATATTTAGAAGGGCAAATGTGCAACAATGCCTCTGGTATGTGTGTACAGTTGGAAGTTCCGGATTTTACCTTTAAAGGAATAAATGTGGTAGGCGAAACTATTGCTCCCAAGGCAATTGAAGAAGTTAAAATTTCTGAAATAAAGCCCACAGAAACAATAGTAGAAGCAAGCTCGATAGAATCTAAATCGAAAGCAAGTTACGAAGAGTTAATCCGAAGATTTGATGAGCACTTTGGGCAGCCTAAAGAGCAAACAGAGATAAACGAAGAACCATTTGTGCCACAAAACACTTACAAAGCAGAAAGCTCCGAGCAAGTAGGACAGTGTAGAACCAAAAAATATTCTGGAGATATAGGAGGAGTAAAGAAAAACAGTTATTTCGGTTTTTTTCTTTTGGCTTTTTTATCTGGGTTAGGGGCCCTTATTACACCTTGCGTGTTTCCTATGATCCCTATGACCGTGTCTTTTTTTATGAAAGGAAACAATAAAAAGCCAGTTTTAAATGGTTTGCTTTTTGGCGGTTCTCTTATCGGTATTTACACCATTTTAGGAACCTTGGTAGCGGTAACTTTTGGAGCAGATGCAGCAAATTTTATCTCTACTCATTGGCTTCCAAATGTATTGTTTTTTATCATTTTTATAGTTTTTGCTGCGGCTTTTTTTGGTGCTTTTGAACTGGTTTTGCCTGCCTCTATTGTAAATAAAGTAGACAAACAAGCAGACAAAGGAGGCTTAATTGGCATTTTCTTTATGGCACTAACCATAGCTTTGGTTTCTTTTAGTTGTACAGGGCCAATAGTCGGAACCGTTTTGGTAGAAAGTATTACAGGGGAGTTTATAAAACCGATTATAGGAATGTTTGGTTTTTCTTTGGCATTTGCTATTCCTTTTGGGCTTTTTGCAATGTTTCCAAAGTGGCTTAATAGTTTGCCGAAATCTGGAGGATGGCTAAACTCTGTAAAAGTAAGTTTGGGTTTTTTAGAACTGGCTCTGGGTTTAAAGTTTTTATCTATTGCCGACCAAACCTATCACTGGGGGCTCTTGGATAGAGATATTTATATTGCACTTTGGATAGTTATTTTCTCTCTTCTTGGTATTTATTTGATGGGTAAAATTAAGTTTTCGCATGATAGCGATATGCCTTACTTAAAAGTACCAAGACTCTTTTTGTCAATCGGAGTTTTTTCCTTTGTAGCATATCTAATCCCAGGCTTGTGGGGCGCTCCTTTAAAAGCACTTGCAGGCTATTTGCCACCAATGCAAAGCCACGATTTTGCTCTGTTACATGAAGTAAAGAGCCTTAAAGGCAAGGTGGGTAATATTTGTGAAGAACCCAAATACTCCGATAAGTTACACTTGCCTCACAACTTGCATGGCTACTTTGACTATGAACAAGGAATGGCATGCGCAAAACGATTAAATAAACCGGTTTTTATAGATTTTACTGGTCATGGATGTGTAAATTGTAGGGAAATGGAAGCAAGAGTATGGAGCGACCAAAGGGTGTTGGATATTTTGGCAAAGGAATATGTAATTATAGCATTGTATGTAGATGAAAAAACTATTATGCTGCCTGAAGAGGAGCATTATTTTTCGAAAGTTACAGGTAGAAAAGTAACAAGTTTAGACAAGAAAAATGCAGACATTCAAATTTGTATGTTTGGTACCAATTCGCAACCTAACTATATTTTGCTAGACAATAACGAACAACTTCTAAACTATCCTGCCCAGTATGACTTGAATGTAAATACATTTATTAATTTCTTGAAAACGGGTGTGAAAAATTACAAAGAGCAAAAACAAACCCAAACAAAGGAGGCAATATGAAACCAATAGCCCACTTTGAAGAAGCACAAAAGGTACTGTCGGAGTTTGTTAACAATGGTCATAATTTCGAAAAAATAGATCTTGCCATAGTTCAAATGGGAAAAGCATTACTGAATGGATGCAAGATTATATCCTGTGGAAATGGAGGCAGTATGGCCGATGCCATGCATTTTGCAGAGGAACTAAGTGGGAGGTATCGCAACAACAGGCCAGCGCTAGCTGCTGTTAGCATAAGTGACCCCACCCATATAAGTTGTGTGGGCAACGACTACGGTTACGCTCAGGTGTTTAGTAGATATATAGAAGCAATAGGCAAATCTGGAGATGTTTTGTTGGCAATTAGCACAAGTGGAAACTCCGAAAATGTGCTTCTTGCTATTCAAGAAGCCAAAAGCAAAGGCATGTTTGTAGTAGGCCTTACGGGTAAGAATGGCGGTAAAATGGCGGAGTATTGCGACATAGAAATCCGAGCACCTTTTTCAGAATATGCAGATAGGGCTCAAGAAATACATATTAAAGTAATCCATTGTCTAATCAGTGGAATTGAGTCTTTTTTGGGCTATTGATTATCCCCGCAATCCCCCAATTCGAATGTCTATACTTTTAAATAAAGTGTAATTTTTATAATCCTCGCCATTTGGCAGCTATTCTCGCGCTAAGGGTAGAAAATAAGATTATTGTAATGGTCATAGAGGGCATAAGTATAGCTGCAATAAGTGGTGACAAAAGCCCTTGTACCGCATAAAATAATCCAATGGTATTGTACACCAAAGAAAATGAAAAACTAAGTAGAATTATCCTATGGTTGTCGGCTGCAAATTCTAGTAAAGCCGGGAGTTTGTTTATTTCTTTACCATTTAGAATCCCATCACAAGCGGGCGAAAACATATTAGAGTCTTCTGTGACTGCTATCCCTACATTGCTTTGGGCCATTGCTATTGCATCGTTTAGCCCGTCTCCCACCATCATTACGGTATTGCCTTGGCTTTGTTGTTGGGATATAAATTCTTTTTTCATGTGTGGCAACTGCTTGAAATGAAGTAGCGAGCCCTTGGGAAAGATTAGTTCTAAACTTTCTCTTTCATTGTCATTGTCGCCTGACAATAAGGAAAGCTTGTATTTTTTAAGTTTTTGAAGAACCTTGTCAATGCCGTTTCTGTAGGAGTTTTTGAAACTAAATGCTCCAACAAGCTGTTTATTTACTGCCAAATAAACATTGGCCTTAGAGATTTTATTGCTTTGATTTAGCTCTAAAAAAGTATCGGAACCTATAGTAAATTCTTGATTTTGATAGGATGCAATAAGACCCTGGCCTGGTATTTCTTCAAAACTTTCCAACACCAACCCAAACTGGGTTTTGCCTGTAAATTCAAATTCTTTACGTAAAAAGGCTTCTATTCCTCTGCTAATAGGGTGTACTGATTGCAAAGCCATATTCCAAAAAACTTGTGCATCCAATGGGTGTAAGCCTTTGTTGTAAAAAGTAGCATCGGAGTTTCCGGCATGGGTAAGGGTTCCTGTTTTGTCAAATACGATTTGATTGGTATCGGCTATACTTTCCAGCACTACGGGGTTTCGCAGAAAAAAACCATTTTTAGCCAAAATATTCAAAACCGCACCATTGGTAAAAGCTACAGCCAAGAGCAATGAACATGGGCAAGCAATAATAAGCATTGCCGTGGTAGTATTTAGGATTTTAGAGGGGTCTACAAAAGCCCAATATATTGCTGTTGTAAGTACCAAAACCAGTAAAATCAAAGTAAAATGTTTGGCAAGTGCATGTACAAAGCTTACTTTCTTTGCTTCAAAATCTACTTTGTTTTGTTCCCAAAGTGAAGTAAGGTAGCTCTGTGAAACTTTTTTGCTCAATTTCAGGCGAATGGTGTTGCCTACTTGCCTTCCACCTGCGTATAGCAACTCGCCCATAAAATGCTTTTGTACAGCAGATTCGCCAGTTACAAAACTATAGTCAATAGAGGCATTTCCATGTACTAATATTCCGTCTGCCGGAATAAGTTCTAGGTTTCTAACTTCTATTATATCGCCCTCTTGAAGCTTGTGTAGTAGAGTAGGTTCTTCTTTGTCTTTGCTTATTTTTGTTACCGACATAGGGAAAAAGGACTTGAAATCCCTGTCAAAACTTAGTTTTCGCTGAGAAAAATCCTGGTAAAATCGGGCACTAAGCATAAAAAAAACGATGCCTGCCATACTATCCATAAACCCTGGGCCTGTTTGTAAGAGAATATCAAATACGCTGCGCAAATAGGTGATAAGAATTGCCAAACTAACAGGTGCATCTATGTTTAAGAATTTTTTCCTAATTCCTTTGTAAGCAGACTCAAAAAAAGGAAAAGCGGCATAGAAAAAAACAACCGAGCCAAGCAGGAGATTTATGCCAGAGAAAATAAGGCTAAGTTTCGGGTTTTCTTGAGGGTTAAGAGAAAAATACTCAGGGAAAGACATTAGCATAATGTTGCCAAATGCAAAACCAGAAACACCTAATCTTAGGACCATTTTTTTGTTGTACCTATCTTTAGGGGCAGTGCTATCCATGTCGGATAGGTTTAGAAGAGGTTCGTAGCCTATATTCGTTAGCATTTCTGCTACTTTTCTAAGCGTTGTGGTCTCCTTATCGAAAACTACATTTACTTCTTTACGGGCAAAATCTACCCTTGTTTCAATTATTCCCTCCATTAATTTGTGAAGGTTTTCCAATAGCCAAATGCAGGAACTACAATGCATTTGTGGTGTATAGAACTTTACATGGTAAGAAGTGTTGTGTTTGAATAATACAAGCTTATGCACTACATCGGCATCGTCTAGCACAGCAAACTTATTTTTATTGCCAATCTTTATTTTGGAGCCTAAAGGTTCTCTGTTCAGGTCATAATAGTCACAAAGACCTTTGTCGTTGAGCAAGCCATACACCATTTTACAACCTTCACAGCAAAAATCTTTTTCATCAAATAAGATGTGTTCGTCCTTGCAGTCCTCAGAGCAATGAAAACATTGAGGTAAAGCTTTGCTTTGGGTTTTTTGATTCTGTGCTTTGGTTTCTAGCATTATAATGGTTTATGCAGCAAAAAGTTTTGGGAACAAAATACTTTGTTCTATCGTAAAGAGTTTGTTAAGCATTTTATTAAGATCTAAAATCTCTGTTACACAAAGCAGACAAACTTTATTTTTGCATTCGTTTAAGTTTACCATACGGGTTATTTGCATAATCTGATTCAAAAGGTCTAGTATTTTATTTTGCTCTTTTACCATCATGTCAATAGAGCCTTTTGCTAGGTTTGGTTTTTGTTCGGTGTTTAGTTTCCAGTCTTCATAGAGAAGCACATAGGGGTAAAAAATAGTTTCTTTTTTTCTTAAATGCTTTTCGAGTTCTTGAATCAGGGAAGAGCATTTGCGCTCTAAGTCCTCTCGGTTTATCATTTGGCCATTGGTAAACTCTAAAAGCCATTCTTCGATATTTTGTTGAAGGATATTTAGAGAGGCTCTTATTTTGGCATGAAAAGTTTCTCCCAAAAAATTACAAAGCTCTGGGGCTTGCATGGAGTTGTAATTTATTAGATGGTATGTAGACATGAGAGGATTCTATTGGTAGATTGCAAATGTCTACAATAGAAAAGTACTAAAAAATGAGTTTACTCATTGAAGTATCTGACAAATATCATGTTTTGGGGCGAAGTCTTAGCGAAAACTAATCGCTTACGTTAGCTGTTTTAATGAGTTTAGGCAGGTCTATAATCTGAATTTTTTTGCCAACACTTTCTATGATTTTAGATTGTTTGAATTCAGAGATTAGACGTATAGCTGTTTCTGTGGCGGTACCTACAATATTTGCAATATCTTCTCTGCTCAAAACCACATTAATGATAGTAGTATCTGGCTCGTAACCATAGGTTTCCTTTAGAAAAAGCAAAGCTTCTGCCATTCTTTCTCTAACTGGTTTTTGCGCTAAATCTGTTATCTTATTTTCTGCTTTTTTAAGGTCACTAGAAAGGAGTTTCATAATCTCCATAGAGAGAGGAGCGTCTTTTTCTAATAGTTTGAAAAAAATTGCTTTAGGTATAAAACAAACGGAAGAATCGTCTATAGCAACCGCAGAACTAGAGTATTTTTCTCCACTTAGCAAAGCCCTGTAGCCCAATATATCTCCTGCCTTGGCAAGCCTTACAATTTGTTCTTTGCCTTCATCCCCTGTTTGCATTACTTTTACTTTGCCTTTGTTTACACAATATACCCCTTGAGGGTATTGTCCTTCATTAAAAATATAGCTAGATTTTTTAAAAACAGAACAGGCTTTGCCGTAATTCACTTCTTGCAAGTTTTCGCCTTCCAATCCATGAAAAACCGAATGGAATCGAGCGGCGCATGTTTCACAGTCTGTATGTGTAGCAGATTTTTGCATATGTTTGTGCTTGCAAAGGTAATCAATTTGCTCATAAAGATACAATAACAAGAAAAATCACCCAGAAATTCCGGTTATTTTTTTTTAAAAATATAAGTAATTGGTCTCATATTTGCATTCGGAATTTTAAAAATTAACAAATGAAAAAATTATTGACAGTAGGTATCTTATGTACCGCCCTAATTTCTTGCGATACAGTGTCGCTTACACAAGCTGTACAAACAGCCAATAGTCTCTTAATACCAAGCAATAGCGAAGTAGCTTCTGGTTTAAAAGAGGCTTTGACAATGGGTGTTCAAAAAGGAGTTGGAACACTTTCTACTACTGGTGGATTTCTAAATAACCCTTTGGTAAAAATTCCTTTGCCTGAAGAAGTTAAAAAAGTTGAATCTGCCATGAGAAACATAGGTCTTGGAGGAACAGTAGACAATGCCATTAAAGCCATAAATACTGGAGCAGAACAAGCAAGTAAAGAAGCTTTGCAGGTATTTGTTGGTGCAGTTAGGGAAATGTCTTTTCAGGATGCAATGGGTATACTTACAGGAGGAAACGGTTCGGCTACCAATTATTTGCGAAATACTACTACCCAGACTCTAACAGAAAAATTCAGACCTATTATAGAGAAAAACCTACAATCGGTAGGGGCCACCAAGCATTGGGCAGATGTAATGAATGGTTATAATTTAGTTTCTAAAACCAAAATAAACCCCGACTTGAATGCTTATGTTACCCAAAAAGCGCTCACTGCTCTTTTCTCAGAAGTGGAAAAACAAGAAAATGATATTCGCAATAATCCTACAGCTAGAACAACAGATTTGCTTAAGAGGGTTTTTGATTATGCAGATACCAAAAAGTAATTTTTTTAATATATTGATTGAAAGACCTACAAACTTGTTTGTGGGTCTTTTTTTGGGTTAATATTTTGGGATTTTACAAAATTATTGCTTGTGGAATAAATGTGTAGTGATTTTAACCTGAAATGGTATAAATAATAAGGTTAAATAGTTTATAGATAATAAAAGTTAAAGGGTGGTCGTAGGATGTAGATAACTAAACACAAACACAAACACTTAGCTAATTTTCATATACGCCACCCCTTTAACATTCAACTAAAATAATATTAGAAAATCAACCTTGCAAAGGTAGGTTTAATAATCGGAGAAAAAATAGGTATAGGCTCTTATTTATCAGATTCTGGGTGTTTTTTATAGAGAATCTAAAAACAAAGCAATTTGTTGGGATTTAAAACGGCAAGTTGCTATATATTAGTATATTATACTTTTATTTTTAATTTTATTTTTTAAATTGGATTTGATTTAATCGATTTTTGGAGCTTTGTACAGTATCTTTTTTGAAAAGATGAATACTGTATGTATATAAATACTTCTTATTTTTGTACAAAGAATAAACAACACAAACATGAAAAATCAATTTAAAATTGCTTCTAAGCTTATGGCTTTAAGCTTACTAGCTTTTACTCTGGGTTCTTGCAACAAGGAGTCTGGTTCTGACCAATTAAATTCTGAAATGAATATTGTTAAAATGGGTTCCAAACCCATCGAAGGACAGTATATTATAGTTTTAGAAGAACAAACAAATGGGCTGGGTATTTCTAGAAGGAATGCAAACCCTGAAACATACAAAGAAGTAGTTTCTACTATTTGTAACGAACTGATCAAAGAATACGCTCCGGAGGCTTCTATTATGTATGTTTATAGCAATACGGTGAATGGATTTGCTGCAAATCTAAGTGCAAGCCAAGTAGAAAAAATGCAAAAAGACAAGCGGATTTCACTTATAGAACAAGACCAAGAAATTAATTTAGGAATTATGAATTCTAAAAAACCAGGTGGAGGAACCACAGAACCTGCTCCTGCCCCTGCGCAAACTATACCTTATGGTATTAGAAGATTGAAAGCGGAGAATAAAGAATACAAAGGCGAAAATGTAGTTTATATTATAGATACAGGAGTAGAATTAGATCATCCAGATCTGAATGTTAGTACTGTAAATAGCTTCAATGCTTTTGCAGGTTCCAAAAGTAAAGACGGAGGTAGTCCAACGGACTACAATGGCCATGGAACACATGTAGCTGGAACTGTAGGTGCTAAAAACAATTCAATTGGAGTTGTGGGAGTGGCAGCAGGAGTAACTGTTATCCCTGTAAAAGTACTAGACAGTAGAGGCTCCGGTTCAAACTCAGGTGTAATTGCTGGAGTGGATCATGTGGCACGAGTGGCAAAGGCAGGAGACATTGCAAATATGAGTTTGGGCGGAGGAGTTTCTACGGCTTTAGATAATGCAGTTATGAATTTGGCTAACAAAGGGATTAAAGTTGCTATTGCAGCAGGAAATAGTTCTGCAGATGCTAATTTTTCTTCTCCTGCTAGAGTAAACCACGCCAATGTATATACGATTTCTGCAATGAATAATTTAGATGTTTTTGCCTCTTTTTCTAATTTTGGAAACCCGCCAATAGACTACTGTGCACCAGGGGTAAGCGTTTATTCTACTTGGATAGGTAAATCATATAATACCATTAGCGGTACTTCTATGGCTGCTCCTCATGTAGCAGGCGCTTTATTGTTTCCAACCGCCACTGATGGAACTGTAAAAAATGATAGAGACAACTATCCAGATCCAATATTAATTGTAAATTAATCAAGTAATTCATCCAAAATTTAAATGCCTTTCCTAATACATTGGGAAAGGCATTTTTTTTGGGTTTAGTATCGAAAATGGTAATTTTGGGTTTAACCCTAATTCAGCATTAGAAAATTCTAATG
>DIUJ01000014.1:0-5625 GCA_002422315.1 Bacteroidetes bacterium UBA6161 | reverse complement strand
CTAATGCGTATTTTGGGTTTAATTGTCTGATTTAGGAAGTGGTAGATGCATGATTTTTAAAGTTTATTTTTTAGTAAGGCATACAATGGTTTATAAACTAGAACTTCTAAAATAAATAGATATCCTATGATTTTCGAAACATTATGTAGGTTGAATTATATTTTCTCAACTTTTACTCTTATAATTTCTGCTATGCCTTCGTGGTACTTTCCTTCATGTAATTCTGTTTGAAGGACTTCTATATGGCAATTATATCCTTCAAAATCTTCTTCCATCATTTCTTTACTGTAAAGCATGGTGGGGTCTTTAGGTCCTCCGCTATTGTTCGATATTTGTTTTGGGTTAAAAGCCTCCAATAGCAATATGCCTCCGGGTTTTAAACTTTGTAAGCACTGTTTGTGAACATGGTTGCGAAGATATGGTGGGAAATGAGCATAAATCAAAACTACAAGGTCATATAGTTCTTCTCCATAAGTAAATTCTGCGGCATCGGCTATAAGAAATTCTATTTTAGTGTTTTTTTGTTGAGCCAATAAGTTGCTTTTCCTTTTACCTTCTTCACTTTGGTCAAAAGCAAGCACCTCCCAACCTTTAGTTGCTGCATAAACTGCATTGCGGCCTTCTCCTTCGCACACAAACAAAGCTTTGCCTTTTTGCAGGTGTACCAATTCTTCTTTTAAATATTCATTTGGTTCTGTACCATAAATGAATTCTTTAGTTCCAAATTTTTCATCCCAAAAGTTTTTATTCATGGCTGCAAAAATACCACTTTATAAAGCCTTGTTGTGTGACATTGGTTCCGTAGAAGGTATGGAAGAGTCTTTTTCTATACCAACATACTAAGCTGTATTCTTTTAGATTGCATATCTATAGACAGTACTTTTACTTGAACCTGTTGTTGGATTTTTACTACATCAGAAACCTTGGAAACAAAGTTTTTAGATAAATTGGAGATATGTACTAGTCCACTTTCTTTTATTCCTATGTCTACAAAACAGCCAAAGTTGGTAATATTGTTTACAATACCTGGCACCACCATTCCTTCTCTTAGGTCGTTTATGGTTTTTAGGTTTGGATCAAAGGAGAAAATTTGGGTTTGTTTTCTGGGGTCTAAGCCTGGCTTTTCTAGTTCTTTTAGTATATCTTGCAAGGTAGGCAATCCTATTTTTTCGTCTACAAAAATCTGGGGATTAATTTGATTCAAGAGGTCCTTGTTAGCAATTAAGTCTGTGACTTTACAACCCATGGATTGTGCCATTTTGTTCACAATTTCGTAGGATTCGGGGTGTACAAAGGAATTGTCTAATGGATTTTTTGACTCTGGAACTTTAAGGAAAGCGATGGCTTGTTCGTAGGCTTTGGGTCCTAATCTGGCAACTTTTTTAAGGTCGATTCTGCTTTTAAAAGGTCCATTTTCACTTCTATGTTGCACAATATTTTCTGCTAGTTTAGGCCCTATCCCGCTTATATAAGCAAGAAGATGTTTACTCGCCGTATTCAAATTTACCCCTACTTTGTTTACACAACGAACCACCACATTGTCTAATTCTTCCTTGAGTTTTGTTTCGTTTACATCGTGTTGGTATTGGCCTACACCGATGCTTTTGGGTTCTATCTTTACCAACTCTGCCAGAGGGTCGGAGAGTCTTCTTCCTATACTTATTGCGCCGCGTACTGTTACATCATGGTCTGGGAACTCTTCTCTGCCTGTTTTAGATGCCGAGTAAATAGAAGCACCGCTCTCATTGACCACATATACTTGGGGAGGGGTAGTAAATGTTATGCCTTTTACAAATGCTTCGGTTTCTCTGGAAGCGGTTCCATTGCCTATGGCAATAGCTTCTATCTTGTACTTTTCGCAAAGAGTCTTTATTTGTACACTTGCTTCTTGCTTTTGGTTTTGTGGCTCGTGTGGATAGATAGTATTGTGGTATAACAAGTCTCCTTGGGCGTTTAAGCATACCAATTTGCAACCTGTTCTAAATCCTGGGTCTAGAGCCAATATGTTCTTTTGACCAAGTGGGGGAGATAACAGCAATTGAGTAAGATTGTCGCCGAAAACCAAAATGGCATCATTGTCTGCTAGGCTTTTGAAATGTTGCAAAGTTTCATTGGAAAGTGCAGGGTTTAAAAGTCTTGCAAAGGAGTCTTTAATGCTAGATTGTATATAAGGAGTACAGCTATTTTTTGATCGTATGTATTTTTTTTCAATCTCCCAAAGTATGGGCTCTTGTTCCATGTCTACATTAATACTTAATACGCCTTCGGTTTCGCCCCTTAGCATTGCCAATAATCTATGGGATGGGCACTTATGTAGGGGTTCGGATTTGTCTATGTAGGCGCCAAATTTTTTAATTTTTTCTTCCTCACTGCATTTTTTATTTTTTTTGCTTTGGACAAGAGCAGTTTTGGTATATTTCTTCCTAAGGTTTTGGCGTAATTCGGCATCTTCATTTATCCACTCTGCCACTATATCGCATGCGCCTTTTAGGGCCTCCTCTTCATTTTCTACAGCTTCGTTTAGGTATTTGCTTGCTACTTCTTCTATATTCCTTGTGTTTTGTTCAAGCAATATTTTAGCCAAAGGTTCTAGACCCTTTTGTTTGGCTATCATTCCCTTGGTGGTTTTTTTCTTTTTGTATGGCAGGTACAAATCCTCTAGTTCGGTGGGGTCAAAACATTTTTCTATTTTACTTTTTAGTTCGGGGGTAAGCATATTTTGCTCTTCTATGCTTTGTAGTACACTTTCTTTACGTTTTATCAAATCAGCAAACACATTGCTGTATTTTGCTATGTTTTCTATGGCTACCTCGTCTAAGTTCCCGGTTTTTTCTTTTCTATAGCGGGCTATAAAAGGCACAGTGCAGCTGTCTTGAAGTAGTTCAATGGTGTTGGAAATTTGTTTTGGCAATGCTTGCACAAATTGAGCAATAAATTGTTCTTGGTTCATGGTTAAGTATAATAAAGGCTTAGCTGCGCAAAAGTAGTAAAAATGGATGTGTCTCTATGGAATTTATATTTATCGGCAGGTTGGTGGCAAACACCAACCTGAGGGAAAATCTGATGGGAAAAAGCAGTAAAATGGATGTGTCTCTATGGAATTTATATTTATCGGCAGGTTGGTGACAAACACCAACCTGAGGAAAAATCTGAGGAAAAAAAGCAGTAAAAATGGATGTGTCTCTATGGAATTTATATTTATCGGCAGGTTGGTGGCAAACACCAACATGAGGAAAAATCTGAAGGGAAAAAGTAGTAAAATGGACGTTTCTCTAAGGAGATTTATATCAGTCGGCAGCTTGGTGGCAAACACCAACATGAGGGGAAACTCAAAAATTATAAATTCCTTGGTTTATGCTAAATGGACGATGCGTAGCTGCAATGTGGGTTAAGATAAGTCCTCTGCTTTTTTGTTGGAAACAAAATACCAGAAAAAAGGGCCATGTAAAAAATAATTTCCACCGTGTAACAAGAATGCGAGCCAATAAGCACCCATCCCCGCTCTTTGGTAGAGAAGGTGCTTTCTTAGGCTCCAAAAAAGGAAGACAAAAAAAGCCAAACCAAACAATCCCATTTCAGATAGTGCCCGCAATATGCCACTCGCTGCATCGGCTTGGTTGTAATGAACAGTAGCCTCCTTTCTTCTTTTTAAGGGGGTTTCAATAAATTCTTTATACGCATTTTTATGGCTACCTAATCCGCCTCCACTCAAGGGGTTTTTTTGTAATTGTTTGGCAGCTACTATTGCATTTAGGTATATTGCTCTGGAGGATGAATTTGTGGCATTTAGAACTGTTTCTTCTGGCAGATCTGGGAAATGGCGAAACAAAGAAACAGTCTCTGTAATCCTAAGTCGGGTGCCATGGTATGAAAAGAAACCTACAAATAACAAAACTATACCCGATACCAATGCCCATTTAACTAAGGCTTTGGATGAATACAAAGCAATTGCAAACAAAGCAAATCCGAAAGCTAGCCAACCTGCACCACTAAAGGTAAACAATAAGCCCACAAGAAGTACAACAACAGTAAAAATTTTCTTCAAAGAAAAATTCTGCCAAGTTTGGATTTTCCAAAAAATAGCAGGCAAAAGAAGTAATGCCAATGAAAAAGGTTCGTCTGTAAAACTAAAACAGCGGTATAGGCCAAGCCATGCACCTTTTTTGGGTGTAATATGGATACCATTTAGATGCAATATTTGTTCTGGAATTGTAAATAGTGCCGCAATAAAAGCTACTACGAGATAAGTTTGGATGGCTTTTTGGAAACTTACAAAACGGAAAAAAGATGTCCACGCTAAACCAAAGAAGATAAAGCCCATCACTTGTTTTGCAAATGCTGTAAATGGATAAGGCCATAGAAACATAGAAAACAAAGAAAGAATTAAAAAGGAGAAAAACCAAAGTAAACCATTGATATGGCCGCTTAGGATTTGATATTTAATATTGTGAAGAAAAGCAGAAAACGTAAAGTTTTTGATTTTGGCAAATTGCTTTTTTCCATGAAGTAGCAATCCAAATAGAATAAGAAGGGCATATAATGGGTAGTACCAATACAAATCAAACCAAGACAAAAAATTTTGTTTACTTGGGGAGTAAAACAAGGAAAACACAAAGAGATAGCTTAGTAAAGAAACAACGATAGGAGAGTGTAATAAAGATTTTAATTTTCCCATTAGCCTACAAAGCGAAGCACTTCAAAAGTTTCTGCAAAACCCGATTGTATTTGAACTCCTCTAGTTAATGCCAAAGAGCGCACAAACTCTTCCGTAGCATAGCTTCTGTGTGCTTGTGATTTATAGGCTTTTAGAGCATCTACTTTCTTTTGCAGATTGGTTTCACTTAGTTTTACAAATCCGGAGGTATTGAATTGTAAATTGTTCCAAGGCATTTCGTAGCAAAGTATACTGGAGAATTTAAAGGCTCTTAGTCCTTCCTCTGCTATGGTTTTATGGTCTTGGTGAATGTCGTTGAGGGAAGGCATAAAAACCAAGCCTGGCTTTATTTGTTCCCGCAATTCTATTAGTTTTTCTAAGATTTCTTGTCTATGAAAGCTAAAGGTTCGCACGTCGTAATCAAAAAGGATAAGATTTTGTGGTTTAATACCTAAAATACTGGTAGCTTCTTTCACTTCCGTAATTAGCACATCGGGTGCAAACTGAGGCTGAACAGATTGTTTACAAGCAGAAAAAGCGGCATAATACACTTCTCGCCCTTGTTCACATAGTTTGTGAATGGTTCCGCCACAACCAAACTCACCATCATCCGTATGGGGTGCCAAAATTAAAACTGGGCTAGTATCTGCTAAAAGGTTCATATGGGTATGCAAATAAAAGCTAATTTTATGAATTTTGGATAAATCGTATCCTTAGAGTTGTAAACTATAAATATAGTAACGAATTTAGTCGAGAATTTTTAATGTTAATTTTATTAAAGTCTGAGCGAAGCCGAAGACCCGAGTTAGGGATTATTTTTATTTTGAAACCAAGTGCCTTTCAGAACTATAATAGTAGAGTAGCGTCCGGTGTCTGAGCGAAGCCGAAGACCCGTATTAAGGATTAGTTTTTATTATGAAACCAAGTGCCTTTCGGAACTATTACGGTAGAGTAGCGTCCGGTGTCTGAGC
>DIUJ01000072.1 GCA_002422315.1 Bacteroidetes bacterium UBA6161 | reverse complement strand
ACGACTATCGGAGTCGTAAGACCTAACAAAATCTTTGATTTTCGTCAGCCCAAAGGGCAAAATACGCTAATGCGTATTTTGGGTTAAATGGTTTTGTGTTAGCGTAGGGCTTAACCCAAATTTCAAGAAATTTCGTAAACTTTAACAAAGCAGGGCCAACTTTTTTGTCGTAGAAAATCATGCTATTACACCTTTGATTTACTATTCGAACTTATAAGGGGCATCCCAAATTATACATTATGATTTTCTTTTGCTGAATTTCGGTTTAATTTAAATCTAAATATTGAAAGAATGTATTTTAACTAGATAGAATGTGCCATTTAAACACAGTTTTTATTTCTTAGGGATAAATAATTCCATTATTCAGAACTTTTGTCATATTTTCATCTCTCATTTTTTGAGTATAAAGTTGGCAAGAAACTTGTAACTTTGCGCATTATTAAAAAATTCATTTTCATACTAACTCAAATTTAACTATAGAATGTTCGGCGGAATACTATCAAGCTTAACCAAAATGTTTGGAAGCAAATCAGATAAAGATATTAAGGCTATAGCGCCTTATGTAGAGGAAATAAATCAATTGTTTGCAACACTTAGCACTCTAAGCAACGATGAACTAAGAAACGAAACAACAAAAATTAGAGAGCAAATAGCAGCCTATCTTCTAGATATAGATAGTCAAATAAAAGATACGAAAGAAAGGATAAAAAACCTGCCTTTTGATGAACTAGAAGAAAGAGATACGCTCTTTGGCGAGGTAGAGTCTTTGGAAAAAGAAAGAGATGTAAAACTAGAAGAGGTCTTGATGCAAGTTCTTCCCATGGCTTTTGCGGTAATGAAAGAAACAGCAAGGAGATTCTCTACCCAAGAAGAAATTGAAGTTACGGCAAACGAATTTGATAAGGACCTTGCTGTAAAAAAAGAATATGTAAGAATAGAGGGCAGCAAAGCTTATTTTAAAAACGAGTGGACCGCTGCTGGGGCAACCATTAAGTGGAACATGGTGCACTATGATGTACAGCTTATTGGTGGTATCGTACTTCACCAAGGCAAAATTTCAGAAATGGCTACAGGGGAAGGTAAAACCCTTGTGTCTACACTCCCTGCATTCCTTAACGCATTAGGTGGAAAAGGGGTTCACGTAATCACAGTAAACGATTATTTGGCTAAAAGGGACTGTGAGTGGAATGCTCCTGTATTTCAGTTTCATGGTCTAAGCGTGGATTGTATAGATTTTCATAGACCAAACTCTGCAGAAAGACAAGAAGCTTACAAGGCCGATATAGTATACGGAACAAACAATGAGTTTGGTTTTGATTACTTGCGCGACAATATGGCGCATACCCCAGGAGAACTAGTTCAAAGAAAACTACATTACGCAATGGTCGATGAGGTGGATTCTGTATTGATAGATGATGCACGTACCCCGCTTATAATTTCGGGTCCAGTTCCCAGAGGCAACCAACAAGAATTTGAAGGACTAAAGCCTAGGATAGCTTCCCTATACGAACTACAAAGAAAATATATGAACACTTGTTTGGCAGATGCCAGACGCTTGATAGGAGAAGGCAAAACCGGAGAAAAAGATGGTGGTCTTGCATTGATGCGTTGCTACAGAGGGTTGCCTAAAAACAAAGCGTTTATAAAATTTCTGAGTGAGCCAGGGATGAAAACCTTACTTACAAAAACCGAAAACTACTACTTGCAAGACCGTCAAAAAGAAATGCATAAAGTAGACGAAGAGCTGTTTTTTGTAATTGACGAAAAAACCAACAGCATAGAACTTACCGACAAAGGCATTGAAACCATTACTGTTGGAGGAGAAGATCCTCACTTTTTTGTGATGCCAGATGTGGGTTCGGAAATGGCAGATATAGAAAAAAGCACACTTACAGAAGAGGAAAAACGAGAAAGAAAAGATGTGGTAATGCGAAATTTTTCCGTGAAATCAGAAAGATTGCATGCTGTAAACCAGCTCTTAAAAGCATACACCTTGTTTGAAAAAGATGTAGAATATATTGTACAAGATGGCAAAGTAAAAATTGTAGATGAACAAACAGGTAGGGTTCTGGATGGTAGAAGATATTCCGATGGACTTCACCAAGCCATAGAAGCAAAAGAAAATGTAAAAATTGAAGCAGCTACCCAAACCTATGCCACAATTACCTTACAAAACTTCTTTAGAATGTACCATAAACTTGCAGGTATGACAGGTACTGCAGAAACAGAAGCAGGAGAGTTTTGGGAAATTTATAAACTGGATGTGGTAGTAATTCCTACCAATAGACCTATAGTTAGAAACGACTTGGAAGACTTGTTGTACAAAACAACAAGAGAAAAATACAATGCAGTAATAGACCATATTGTAGAACTTACTACCCTAGGCAGGCCAGTACTTGTGGGTACCACCTCTGTGGAGGTATCAGAGTTGCTAAGCAGAATGTTGCAACTTCGTAAAATAAAACACAATGTATTAAATGCAAAACAACACCAAAGGGAAGCAGAAATAGTAGCCGAAGCAGGTTTGCCAGGCGCTGTAACTATTGCTACCAACATGGCTGGTAGAGGTACCGACATTAAAATTTCTGAGCAAGTAAAACAAGCAGGAGGTTTGGCAATTTTGGGTACAGAAAGACACGAGTCCAGAAGGGTAGACAGGCAGTTGAGAGGTAGAGCAGGAAGGCAGGGAGATCCAGGTTCTTCTCAGTTTTTTGTTTCCTTAGAAGACAATCTTATGCGTTTGTTTGGCTCTGATAGGGCTTCCAGAGTAATGGATAGATTAGGCTACAAAGAAGGCGAGGTATTGCAACATTCACTTTTGAGTAAAAATATAGAAAGAGCTCAGCGCAAAGTAGAACAAAATAACTTCGGAACAAGAAAAAGGCTCCTAGAGTATGACGACGTAATGAACAAACAAAGGAATGTGGTATATAGCCGCAGAAAAAATGCTTTGTTTGGTGAAAAACTAGGCTTAGATATTCAAAACATGCTTTATGATTGGATAGAAGAGCAATTAGGAAATTATAGAGATGCCGAAGATTTTGAAGGGTTTAAAATGGAGTGCTACAAAACACTTTCTGTAGATGTAGCAATAGAAGAAACCCAATTTAAAAAAGGAAATATTTCTGAGATAGCTGAGGAATTGTTTTTGGATTTCCAATTGCAATACAAAACCAAAAACGACAAAATTATTTTACAAGCCCTACCTGTATTGCAGCAAATAGCAAGCAAAGAAGGAAGCACTATAGAAAATGTGGTAGTTCCTTTTGGCGATGGACTAAAAGGCATGGGTGTGGTGTGTAGCTTACAAGAAGCTTTGCAGTCAGAAGGAAGAGCAATTGTAAATTCTTTTGAGAAAAATGTAACCCTTACCTCTATAGACGATGAATGGAAAGAGCATTTAAGAGAGTTGGATGATCTGAAACAATCTGCTAACAACGCAGTCTTTGAGCAAAAAGACCCTCTCTTAATTTATAAACTAGAAGCATTTAATCTTTTCCAATCCTTTGTTTCTAGAATGAACCACAATGTGTTATCCTTTTTGTTTAAAGCTAGAATAGAAACAGATGAGCAAGAAGTAAAAGAGTCTAAACCAGTGGTTAAAAAACAAGCTCCTTTGCAAACCTCTAGAACAGAAGTTGCAGAAAACGCCTCTGCTTCAGATGCCCCAAAAGCTACTCAAGCCCCCATAAAAACCGAGAAATTAGTTGGAAGAAATGACCCTTGCCCTTGTGGTAGTGGCAAAAAATACAAACAATGTCATGGTAAATAAACATATTTGGATCGCTTTGTTAGGCATTGCCTTTTTTTCTGTATCCGCTTTTCTGATAAAAGATGGAGGTTTAACCTTAAGAAAAAGTGAAGAAATCCAAAAGCTTCAAGACCAAAAAAAGGCAGAAAGAGTAAAATTAGAAACAAAAACCAAGGATGGTTTCAGGGTATTGCTTTTATTTACAGATGATAAAGCAAAGGCCGACGGAATTAAGTCTAAATTTGTAAGCCAAATTTCTAACGAAATACCTTGCGAAGTAGAATGGGATGAGCCTAAGTTTAAAGTTTACGCCGGAAATTTTTATTCTAGAGCAGAAGCAGTAAGTTTACTCTATAAAGTTAGAGGAACATTTACCTCCGCCATAATTGTAAAAACAAAAATTAAATAATGCATAAATCATTTGTAGTTGTATTTGCCTCTCTATTTTTCTTTGCTAGTGCTTGTACACCAAAGAAAATCGTTAAAGTAGAATACAAAGAGTTACCACAAAATATTACACAAAGACCAAAAAATGTTGTACTACTAATTGGCGATGGAATGGGACTTGCGCAAATAGATTTGGCAAGAATTGCCTCCCAAAATAAACTCCACATGCAAACTGCTCAGCAGGTAGGTTTTATAGAAACTAGCTCTTCGGACAACTTAATCACAGATAGTGGTGCAGGAGGAACAGCGCTGGCTTGTGGCGTTAAAACTTTTAATGCAGCCATAGGAGTAGATTCAGATACACAAAAGGTTGAATCTATTTTAGAAAAAGCTATTCGTAAAGATCTAGCAACTGGTATTGTGGTTAGCTGTGCACTTACCCATGCAACCCCAGCTTCTTTTTATGCTCACCAAGCAAGCAGAGAGATGGACAAAGAGATTGCCAATGATTTTTACGGGAAAAATATTAAAGTAGCCATGGGTGGCGGAATGCCTTTTTTTGAAATAGAGAAACTTCAAAAAGATGGATATACTGTGATACCTTCTTTTAAAGACTTAAAGACCGTATCCAGTTCAGAAAAGGTAGTAGCTTTTTACAGTAACGAAAAGCACCCTCCAAGTGTATTAAACGGAAGGGGAGACTGGCTGCCAAATGCTACAGAATATGCTTTAAACCTTTTGTCAACCGATAGCAATGGATTCTTTCTAATGATAGAAGGTTCGCAAATAGACTGGGGAGGGCATGATAACAATACAGAGTATATGCTTACAGAAACTATAGACTTTGACAAAACCCTCAAAAAAGTTCTTGACTTTGCAGCAAAAGATGGCAATACTTTGGTATTGGTTACAGCAGATCACGAGACAGGTGCTGTCTCTATATTAAACCACGATCCAACAGATAAACAAAAATATAAAGCAACTTTTTCGTCTCAAGATCACAGTGCCATAATGGTACCAATTTTAGCGTGGGGTCCTGGAGCTTATTATTTTAGCGGATTTATGAGCAATACGGATGTGGCTAAAAAAATATCTGTTTTGCTAGGGCTTTAAGTTCCTGTATATCAGCGATTAGGGAAAGGAGATAAACAAAACTAAATATTTTCAAAAAAAACCTAAAAACTATTTGTGAGTTAAAATAAAAATGATACCTTTGCCGTCCTTAAAATTTACAAAGATGAGCAACCGCATTAATGATTTAGGCATTCATACCTTAAGAACAGACTTACCAAGCTTCAAAGCAGGAGACAGAGTTGCTGTTCACTATATAATCAAAGAGGGTAACAAAGAAAGACCCCAGATATTCCAAGGCGATGTAATTCAACGTAGAGGACAAGGTGCTACGGAGACTTTTACAGTTAGGAAAATTTCTAACGGAGTAGGAGTAGAAAGAATTTTCCCTACCAATAGCCCAAAAGTATCTAAAGTAGAATTGGTAAGAAGCGGAAAAGTAAGAAGAGCAAGAATCTATTACTTAAGAGCACTTACTGGTAAAAAAGCTAGAATTAAAGAAAGAAGAGGTTAATACTTCAATTTATTATATTTGTAAGGTCGGTTTATTCCGACCTTTTTTTTTGTATGCAAGGAGTCGTTATCAAATCTACTGGGAGTTGGTTTCAAGTTAAAACCTTGAACGGAAATACTTATGCTTGCAGAATTAGAGGGAAATTTAGACTCGAAGGTTATAAAACTACCAATCCCTTGGCTGTTGGAGATATTGTAGAGTTTGATATAGAAAAAAGCAACGAAGAGGAAATAGGGGTAATTCACACCCTTAGTCACAGGCGTAATTATATTATCCGAAAGTCTAACAAATTGTCTTCTCAAAGCCAAATAATTGCATCTAATATAGACCTTGTAATGCCTGTAGTTACCTTGGTTTCTCCACCTACTTCAATGGGGTTTATAGATAGGATTTTGTTGACCGCAGAGGCATACAAAATTCCAGTTTTGCTTGTATTTAATAAAGTAGACCTATATGATTCTATTGCCAAAGAAGTGTTGCAAGAGTGGCTAAGTATTTACCACGCGATAGGGATACAAACATTTTGCATGAGCTCTTTTGATGCGAAGGATATAGAAGATTTAAGACCATTTTTGTTCCATAAGACCACCCTCATTTGTGGGCATTCTGGTGCAGGAAAGTCCTCTATCATAAATGCTTTAAATCCAGAATTAAAACTTAAAACAGGAATAATCTCAGACCAACACCAAAAGGGTAAACATACTACTACCTTTGCGGAAATGTTTGATATAGATGAATATACGAAAATAATTGATACTCCTGGAATAAGAGATTTTGGGGTAATCGATATAGATAAAAAAGAACTAGGCCATTATTTCCCAGAGATAAAAGAAAGGATGAGTAAATGTAAGTTTCACAATTGTACCCATATAAATGAACCAAAGTGTGCGGTTTTAGATGCGTTAGAAAAAGGGGAAATACATGAGTCTCGTTACTACAACTATTTAAGTATTTTTTACAACGAAGATACTTTTGCTTAGTAATTTATGTGCTTAAGTGCTTCTCTTTTGCTAAGTGGCATTATTGGATAAGTTTCTATAAATTCTAAAACAGCTTCTTTATTTGTTTTTGCATATTCTCTCAACGACCACCCAATTGCCTTTTGGATAAAAAATTCTTTGGATGTTTTATGGGTAGAAATAATAGCTTTGAGTAGTTCGAAGTCGGTTCTTTTTTTGTACTTTAACTGAAACAAGATGGCGCTTCGGTTTAACCAAATATTGTTAGAAGAGTTCCATTTGTCAATATATTCCAATTTTTTTTCAGGATAAAGGCGAAAATATTCTGCACTAATATTGGTAGCTAAAAGGTCTACTGTGTCCCACCAGGATTTGTTGCATATTAAGAACTCTATTTCTTTTATACATTCTATTTTAGCATTACTTATATATTTCTTTAGCAATTCTAATGCTACATATTGGAATTCTCTCTCATACATTTCCCAAAGTTGTTTGCAGATAAGGGGTATTTCTTCAAATTGTGTAAGAATAATTTTTTTAATCCACGGTTTACTTAACTCCTCCCTCAATGGCTTTTTTATACCTAGGAATTTAAAATTGTTTTTCATGTAATTTTCCATTCCCACTGCATTTTCCGTATTTGAATATTCTTCGAAAAGCAGGTATAGTTCTTTAATTGAATCGGAGTATTTATTTGGCATAGTTTACATGTAAATGTTTACCCAAATCGATTTTTGTCTCGTTTTGTTTTTTTCTCAAAATTCTGAAGAATGGCTTGATTTAAGTTTACCCCTGTTTGATTTGCCAAACAAGTTACAATCCACAGAACGTCTGCAAGTTCGTCGGCAAGGTTTTCTTGCGTTTCATTTTTTTTGGAAATCTGGTCTCCGTATTTTCTTGCCATAATTCTAGCTAGTTCTCCAACCTCTTCCATGAGTATAGCCGTGTTGGTTAGTTCACTAAAGTAGCCTTTTCCTATTTCCTTAATCCACTTGTCGACCATAAACTGTAGTTCGTTTAAATTTACAATCTCTTCATTCATAGGTCGAAATTAAATATTTTTTGTAAAACTAAGTCGTCTATTTTTTTTATTTTTATGGTAGATATAGTTTCGGCATGGTCTAAAGTTTTTGAAAAATCTGACATTACCAGAGCGCTAAGTCCCATTTTAGCGGCTTCTGTAATCCTGTTTTCGGTTCTAAAGGCGGGTCTAATTTCCCCACTTAGTCCAATTTCTCCAGCGAAAGCAATGGTTTTGCTAATGGGTAAATCTTCTAACGAAGAGAGTATTGCAGCCACAACCGCTAAGTCCATACCGGGGTCTTCCGGTTTTAGTCCCCCTGCAATATTTACAAAAACATCTTTGTCTCCGAATCTATACCCCCCTCGTTTTTCCAATACGGCCAAAAGCATTCCAAGCCTTCTAAGGTCAAAGCCTGTACTGTTTCGCTGTGGGCTACTGTATACACTTGGGCTTACTAGTGCCTGTACTTCTAAAAGCATAGGCCTATTGCCCTCCAAAGAAGCAGAAATCGCCACTCCACTTAGGTTGTTTGTAGTTTCACTAAGAAGTATATCAGATGGGTTGGTTACTGTTTCCAAACCATTATTGGTCATTTCATAAAGCCCTATTTCATTGGTAGAACCAAACCTGTTTTTTTGTGCCCTTAGAATTCGAAAATGGAAATTTCTTTCTCCTTCAAAGAGCAATACAGTATCTACCATGTGCTCCAAAACCTTGGGTCCTGCAATGTTTCCATCTTTTGTTATATGGCCCACTATCCAAATTGGAATATTGTTTTGCTTTGCAAAACGAATCAATAATGCAGTACATTCTTTAACTTGAGAGACACTCCCAGGGGCGGAATCTAAAATATCGGTTTCTAAGGTTTGGATAGAGTCTATAACAATAATTTCGGGGTTTATATCTACTGCATATTTTAGGATAAGTTCTATTTTAGTTTCTGGAAGAATGTAGCATTCTTTATTTCTAATACCTATCCTTTTTGCCCTCATTGCTACTTGGTTCTTGCTTTCTTCTCCGCTCACATACAAGGTTTTGTAAGAGCTTTGCAAGATATTTTGCAAGAGTAAGGTAGATTTTCCTATACCTGGCTCGCCACCCATAAGTACTACAGAGCCAAGAACCAATCCCCCGCCAAGTGTTCTATTTAGTTCGCTGTCGGGCATAAAAAGTCTTTCCTCGGATTGGATTTGGGCATTTGCATCCAATATTTCGGGTTGGTTTTTTGGTTCTTTGTTAGAGACAACCAAAGTACTTTTTTTCTTCAATATGGGCTCTTCTGTCAAAGTATTCCATTCGCCACATGCTACACATTTGCCAACCCACTTAGCACTTTGAGTACCACAGTTGGAGCAAAAAAAACCGGTTTTGTTTTTAGACACATTCATTTTAATAGGAAATATTCCGTTTATGTGGTCAAATGTAACATAGTAAAGCCGAATTTAAAGTTTCTAAAAAGTAATTTTTTTCCCCAATTTTAAAGTGTTTTATTTGCGGTGTCTGATAATGAGTAGATTAAAAAAGGAGACTTAACAAGAACTTAATTTTGTATATGACTATTTTTTCTATTTTTGCAGACTTACTAACAAGAAAACAGATTTTTAAATAACTAAAAAATGAAAAAAGTAATTTTGTCACTTATGGTTGGAGCATTTTTAATTGCACAACCAATCCACACATCCGCTCAAAACGAGACTCCTGCAACAGAGCAAGTAGGGGAAAGCACAGAGAATGCTTCAGAAGCAGCAGAAGAAGCAGCTCCTGAAACTACTATTGAAGCGGAAACCGAGCCTGTAAAAGAAGAAGGTTCTCAGTTTTTGAAAGAAAAATTTATTGAAGGTGACCCAAGATTCATGGCTTTAGTTCTATTAACCCTTATTTTGGGATTGGCTATTGCAATTGAAAGAATCATAACTTTGTTCTTGTCTACTATTAATACAAAGAAGTTTGTAAATGAAGTGGAATCTATATTGGTTAGCCAAGGAGTGGAAGCTGCTAAAACTAAATGCAGAAATACCAAAGGCCCAATCGCAAGTATCTTCTATCAAGGATTAGATAGAGTTGATGAAGGCATTGAGAATGTTGAAAAATCTGTAGTATCCTACGGTTCAGTGAAAGTTGGAGAATTAGAGAAAGGATTGGTTTGGGTTTCTTTGTTTATCGCTCTTGCTCCTATGTTGGGTTTCATGGGTACGGTAATAGGTATGATTCAAGCATTTGATGATATAGAAAGAGAAGGAGATATTTCCCCTGCATTGGTAGCTAGAGGTATTAAATTAGCTCTTATCACTACGGTAGGTGGTCTTGTTGTTGCGATAATCCTTCAGATTTTTTATAACTTGATTTTGTCTAAAATTGATTCTATAAGCAACGAAATGGAAGATGCGTCTATCTCTTTGGTAGATATGCTTATCAAGAATAAAATTGTAAAATAATAAAAAATGAATCTATCTAAAATTATAACACCAATAGCCTATGGATTGGTATTCCTTCTCACAGGAATATACATCGTATGGTTATTTAACGAGGATCCAGACCAGATTCAAGCAACCAAAGAATCGGCTGCAGTATCCATGGGATTTGCTATAACTTATACTTTGTTTGCCATTGCTATTCTTGCAATCATAGGTATGACAATTACAGCACTTGTAAATAAACCCAAATCCTCTATAACACTCTTAATTGGATTGGGAGTAATTGTATTGCTTTACTTCTTTGGCTATGCAATGGACCAAGGTGAAGTAACGGAGGTTTATTCTAAAGGTGGCATCATTACTACAGAAGGTGACTCTAAAATGGTAGGAGGTGTTTTGACTGCTACAATTTATATGTTGCTTTTTGCAGTTGGATTTTCAATTTTCTCTTCTTTAAAATCTCTAATTAATAAAATCAATGGCTAAAAGAAGTATCCCAGAAATTAATGCCGGTTCTATGGCAGATATAGCATTCCTTTTGCTCATATTCTTTTTGGTAACTACTACTATTGATTCAGACAAGGGTCTTCAAATCCTATTGCCACAAAAACAAGAAAAAACAGAGGTTACGATTAAACCAAAGAAAAGAAATGTTTTGAATGTGCTTGTGAATGGAAACAACCAACTATTAGTTAGAGGCCAAGTTGCAAAACTAGAGGAACTAACGGAGGAGGTTAAAAAACATGTGAGTAACAATGGCTTTAGTCCTGATTACAGCGAAAGCCCAAGATTGGCTATTGTTTCCATCAAAAATGACCGTGGAACTTCCTATGAAATGTATATCAAAGTTCAAAATGAGCTACTTAGAGCATACAATGAACTAAGAGACGAAAAGTCTCAGGAACTATACGGTGTGAATTTTGAAAATTTAGGAGAAAATGCCCAAAAGAAAGTAAAAGAGATTTATCCTCAGAAAATTTCGGAGGCAGAACCTGAAAACGTAATGGGTGACAAATAATAATTATTAAGAGTATGTCTAAATTTAAGAAAAATAGCACTAAAGGATTGCCTGCAATCAATACCGCTTCTTTACCAGATATCGTATTTATGCTTCTGTTTTTCTTTATGGTGGTAACACGTATAAAAGATGCAGAACTTAAAGTAAAAGTAAGCGTTCCCAAAGCTACAGAGGTAGTGAAATTAGAAGATAAATCACTTGTAAGTTTTGTTTTTGTAGGGGTCCCTACAGAAAAATTACAAGAAGTTTATGGTACTTCCCCTAGAATTCAGTTAAACGATGCAATTAGCAAATCTATTGAAGAAGTAATCTTGTTTATTGAAGCAGAAAGAGCAAAACTTACAGAGGAGAATAAAGCTAAAATGATTATCTCTCTAAAAGCAGATAAAGAAGTGAAAATGGGTATAATAACCGATGTAAAACAAGAGTTAAGATCTGCAAACGCTTTGAAACTAAACTATTCTACTCACCAAGGGCAGATAGAATATAACGATTGATAAGTAATATGATTTTTGAAAAGCCGCTAAATGCGGCTTTTTTTATGAACTTTGGGTAAGAACAGCACTGAGTCCAGATTCGCAAAGTGCATTACAAATAGGTTCTAATTCTTCCTTCATACCCTTTTTAACAATACACTTGCCTTTTGTGTGCACAAGCCATGCACACTGTTCTGCTTGTTCTATACTATGGTCGCAATATTTTGTTAAACAATATATTACCCAGTCAAATGTATTTACATCGTCGTTATACAAAAGTATTGCGTATCCGCTAGCATTAATTGTTTCTGTTAATACCTCGTCTTCAGTTTTTGTATGGTTTTGCAACTTTTGCATTTGGATTTACTTGCGGTGCAAATTTAGCGATAGTATCTGTTTTTACATATTGTCTTCTTATTAAAATTTCATTTTCTAAGTTCTTTTTTAATAACTACTTGTCGTTCTTATTTATTCCTAGTGTGAAATATTGGATATACCTCTTTTAAGTTCATGTCCACATTTTTACTTGATCCCAAATTTCATATCATTCATTTTTAGCTCTTCATTTTCGGCGTTGGCAAATTACGCCCTCTAGTTATTGGAGTTTTTGTGGCCAACAAAATAGTAAGTTTCCATTTCGCCTTAGAATAATATTTATAGCCCAAGGTATTAACTTGGGGTTTACAATGAAAACAAAAACATTAATTGAAAGATAGGTTTTATAAAAATGATTATGATATGTTTACAAGTTTTTGGTTATAAACTCTCAGAGTATGGCCATGAATCTGCGCCGAACGTTGTAATGACTTAGATAAGCTTGACTCGATGGGTGGAACGCTCGCTTCTGTAAGTGTAATCCTTTATAGTTGTCTCCCAAAGGTTAAAATATGCAATGGTGTGTTTGGGTTAAAACTTTACTTATTAGCGTTTGCTTATTGAAAGTATTGAAGATGCAAAGGCACTTTAAGTTATTTTCCCCAAATGATAGCTTATATGGATATTTATACTTGCTTCAACCCAAACAAACCTACATATCTAGAATTTTCAATAATCGTTTCATGCTTTTGATTAAATTTGCCTTCTACATATGAAGTCTATTTGGAATGATATACAGTTTGCTTATGCAAAAGGAAACAGCGCAATTAGGAAACTAGTGATAATAAATATTGCAGTTTTTGTGGTGTTTTCTATATTGAGCAAATTACCGCTTCCTCAAGTACAATCTTTCTTAGAACAATTCTATCTACCTTCCTTAATATCTAAATTTTGGATTCAACCTTGGTCTTTGCTTAGCCATATTTTTATTCATAGTGGTTTTTTTCATATACTTTCCAATATGCTATGGCTCTTTTTTATAGGTAGACTTTTTGAAGATTTATTAGGAAATAAACACGTATTCAGGGTGTTTATTTTGGGAGGGGCTATAGGAGGTTTATTATTTTTGATAGTGTTTAATACCGTTCCTGGTTTTGTGAATCAATTGCCTAGGCCAATGGTGGGAGCTTCTGGAGGGGTTACAGCTGTGATTATAGCAACGGCGGTGTTTATGCCAAACCACGAACTTAGACCTTTTGGGTTGTTTTCCATACAACTCAAGTGGATAGCATTGGCCAAAGTTCTATTTGATTTAATTGCTTTAGGAAATGGACAAAACGACGGAGGCAAGTTAGCCCACCTTGGAGGGGCCGCACTAGGTTATTTATACATTAAGTGGTTACGTTCCGATATTAGGCTTCCTGAGTTTAAACTTTTTAAAAATACAACCAAACCTGGGAGAAAATACAAGGTTTATGTAAATCCTGAGAAGCCGAAACAAAGGGTCAATAAGGAAGTTCCAAGTCAAGAGTTGGTGGATCAAATACTGGATAAAATCTCAAAATCAGGGTATGAAAGTTTGTCAAAATCAGAAAAAGAAATTCTATTTAAAGCGAGTAATAGAGAGTAATTCTACAAATCATTTCTTGGTAAATTTCTAAATTAAAACAATTTCATTTTTTTTTGGTTAATAGTTTTTGTAGTTTTGAATTAACTATTAATTTAGCCCAAAGAATGAATGTAAAAACCACCAATAGGATTAAAGTTCAAGTAGACTGCAAATATGAGCATGCACAAAGTAGTCCTGCTTCAAATGAGTATTTGTTCTCTTATAAGGTAACTATTACCAACCACTCAGACAGAAGGGTGCAGCTTATTAAAAGAAAGTGGTATATAACAGATTATCCTGCTATTCGTAAGATTGTAGAAGGGAATGGTGTGATAGGGCAGCAACCCGTTTTGGAAATAGGCGATTCTCATTCTTATGTTTCATATTGTGTTTTTAAAAACGGCATAGGGAATATGAAAGGCTATTACACCTTTTATGAATTTACCAAGTATTCTCACTTTGAAGTAGAAATACCTGAATTTGACATGTGCCTACCATGGCTCAAAAACTAAAAAGGTTTAATTTGCAGCAATACAGCTGATTTCAACCCTGGCATTTTTAGGTAAAGCACTAACTTGTACCGTTTCACGAGCAGGGAATTTTTCCTCGAAATATTTAGCGTATACCTCATTAACCACCATAAAGTCTTCCATATTGGTTAGGAATATAGTTGTTTTAAGTATATGTTCTGAACTTAAATTTTCAGCTTTAAGAACATTCAGAAGATTTTCCATCACTTGCTTGGTTTCCGTTGCTACATTATCCTGCACCATTGCTCCTGTTTTGGGGTGAAGTGCAATTTGCCCAGAAACAAATACAAAGCCATTGAATTTTCTTGCTTGGCTATATGGGCCAATAGGTGCAGGAGATAGGTCTGTTTGAATAGTTTTATGTGTCATGTTTTTTTATTGTTTTTATCCCTTGTTTACTCGTATTTTTGCCACTCAATCCAATTCTATAAATGAACATAGCACTGATAGGTAACGCCAAAAAAAGAGCAGAAATGCTAAGTAAAATTTCACAAGGCAATATTATAAAAGAATTTGACAATTTGTCACTAGATTTTATTGCCAATCAACAACTAATTATTGACATTGACTTTGATAAAGACCCAATAAATAGATGGGAGATTCTCTCGAAAAATTCAAATGCATATTTTCTCTTGGGTGCTTTACATACTCAACTTGATCTTTTGAACCTAACTGGAATGCAACATAATGTTTTTGGATTTAACAATATGTGTACCTTTATGGAAAGAAACGTGTTGGAATATAATTCCCCTGTTGGTTTAGAAATAGCTTCGGAGTTGAAAACAGTTTTATCTTATACTGACTTTTTAAAAATATCCAATAGGGTAGGGATGGTAAGTCCCAGAGTAGTTTGTATGATAATCAATGAGGCATATTTTACTTTGCAAGAAGGTACTGCAAATAAAGAAGACATAGATATAGGCATGAAACTAGGTACAGCTTATCCTTTCGGACCTTTTGAATGGGCCCATAAAATTGGACTTTGGGATGTTTATTCTTTACTTTTAGCTGTAAAAAATGACACAACTGACGAAAGATATAAGATTTGTAACCTGCTAAAATCAGAAGCAATCAAAAGCAATTTACTTTCGTAAAATTAGAACTTGTACTATTTTTTTTACTACAATAAACTTGTAGGTTTGCTTCAATAGTACAAGCATAATGAAATTCCAAAAACTGCTTTTTTATTTTTTTATTTTTATCCCATCTATAACCTTTGGTCAAATTATTTGGGACAATTTTTCCGGAAATAGCATTTCTAATTCTATTATTTGGCATGGCGACAGCTCCGCTTTTTTGCTATTAAACCCGGGTATACAGTCCCAAAATGAAGTGGCGAACAGCTCTTTTTATTTGAGTTCAAACCTAGGTAGCTTTCAACCCAAAGAGTGGTACTTAAAGTTGGAACTGCAATTTAACCCATCCTCTGCAAATTATGTCGATTATGTTTTAATGGCAAATAAGCCAAACTTGCTAAGTGCGGATTCTCTTTATTATGTGCGTATAGGCAATACCAAAGACGAGATTTGCTTGTATCGAAAATTAGGCAATTCTCCGGCACAGATGATTGTAGATGGAGAGGATAATTTTCTAAATAAATCTTTAAATCAAATAGAAGTCCGAGTTACTTTAGATAGCAACTATATTTGGAATTTAGCCTATAAAACTTGGAATAATTCCGATACCTTAAGTCTTTTTCAAAGTCAAAAAGATACTTTTTCTAAACACGATTTTAGAAATTGCGGTTTTACTGTACGACAATCTACGAGTAGTTTTTTTAAGAAACATTTTTTTTATGAAATATATGCAGGTCCTGTTCTAAAAGATACAATTCCGCCAGCGGTTTTGTCTTTTTCCCTAAGTAGTGATTCTTGTATAGAAATTAATTTTTCTGAGGCAATTGATTCCGTTTCTGCAAGTCTTCTTTCAAACTTTAGTTTAGTCGATGAAAAATATCAAAAATTAAATCCTATGCTCGTAGAATTTTTCACTACCAAGCTTAAGGTTTGTTTCCCTTATAGTTTTAAATCCAGGCAAAACTACGTCTTTACCGTGCAAAATATTAAGGATTTGAATGGCAATGCTATTCTAGATACAAGTTTTACATTTAGATATTTAGTATTTGAAAAAGCAGATTTTGGCGAGTTGAAAATTAATGAAATAATGATTATTTCTTCTCCGAGCAAAGGCTTGCCTCCTTTTCAGTATGTGGAATTGAAAAACACGTCTACTAAAACAATTTATGCCTCTAAATTTATTTTTTCAGATAAAGTAAGCAATGTGGTTATTCCAGATTTTTATTTAGAACCAGATAGTTTTGTTATTTTATGTCCGCTTGCTGCATTGAATTTCTTTAATGTTTTTGGTAAAAGTATAGGTTTGTCCTCTTTCCCTATATTAAATAAAACAGAGGAAACTGTTTCTATACGTGATTCTATGAATAATCTAATACATAGTGTGAGCTATACTGATAAATGGTATGGAAACGAATTGGCAAAACAAGGAGGGGTCGCCTTGGAGTCAATTTCTGATAAAACAACTTGTAAGCAGGAAATAAATTGGAGGGCATCGATTGATGAGCAAGGAGGTACGCCCGGCAAAGACAATTCTGCGAGAAATTTCTGGAAAGATTCCATAAATTTAGAAGCAAAAACTGCTATTGGAAAGTTCCCTAATTATATAATTGTAGAGTTTAGTACCGCCATAGATTCTAATTTTAAATTAAACAATGCAATGTTTAGTGTATTGGGAGCTAATTACCAAATTAACAGTCTATCATACATTGGAGAGAATTCAATTGAATTAAAAATTGATAGTTTTTGGCCTGCATCTATGGTATTGGATTTAGAGGTTAAAGGAATGAGAGATTGCAAAAACAAGGAATTGGAATATACTATTTTAGCCATGCCTATTACAAGAAATCCAAATCAAAATGAAGTTTTGATTACAGAAATAATGAGTAATCCTTCTTCTCAGATTGGCTTGCCCAATGCTAAATACCTTGAATTGTTTAACAGAACGGATACGATTTTGAATTTAGAAGGATGTAAATACAAGGATAATAACACAGAAGCCTCTATTCCTCGTTATTTATTGTATCCTAAATCTTATGTAATTCTTTGCTCAAAAAACAATCATGCACTATTTCAAGATATTGGAGAAAGCATTGGGTTGTCGAGTTTCCCAGAACCTAATAAGACAGGAGAACTACTTTCTCTTTTGAATCCGGAGGGTTTTGAAATCCATAGTATTGCTTATTCTGAAAATTGGATTAATGATAATTTTAAAAAGCAAGGTGGATATAGTTTAGAAATAAAAGACCCTTTTAATCCTTGTGGGGGGGTAGAGAATTGGGGTGTATCTAATTCACTAATTGGAGGTACTCCATGTAAGAGGAATAGTATTTTTCAAGAAAATCCAGACATTGAAAACCCTCGGATCTTTTCTGTTTTCCCTATAGATAAGTACACACTTGAAATAATTTTTACGGAAAAACTAGAAATAGAAGCAAATACAAATTTTTTAAATTTTAGAATAAAAGAGAGTAATATAGGTGTTGTTTATCCAGAACAGTATACAGTATTATCACCCAAGAACATACTTTTAAAGATATCTAAAGCATTAGAAGAAGGGGTGGAGTACACTTTGCAAATTGGCGAGATTATGGATTGTGCGGGAAATAAAGTTCGAAATATAGAAACAAAGTTTGCGCTGCCAGAACAAATAAAACAGGGTGATATTTTAATAAATGAAATACTATTTAATCCAGAAATTGCTGGAGCGGAATATGTAGAAATAATAAATACTGGTTCCAATTATTTGGATTTGAGCGAATTATTTTTAGGGAATTTATTTGAAGATGGTTCCTTAAGAGAATTTTTCCCTATAAGTACTTCAGGTAAATTATTAGAACCATTTCAGATTTTATGTTTAACAGCATTGCCCAAAGAAGTTTGTACAACCTATAATTGTAAATATCCTGAAAATATATTGCAGATTAATAAAATGCCTTCTTACCCACAGAGAAGTGGTGGTGTTGTTATATTAAATGAAAGCGGGATTTTTTTAGATAGCATACAATATAACGAGAAACAGCATTATACGATGTTAAAAACTTATAAAGGGGTAAGCCTTGAGCGTGTTTCTACTTCCCATAAAGACAAAGGTAATTGGCAGTCGGCAGCAAGTAGCGCTGGTTTTGGAACCCCTGGCTATGCAAATTCGCAAATTTTTTCCAACATAGTTGTAACAAAAGAACATTTTTATTTTAAAAATGGAGTGGTAATTAGCCCAAATGGAGACGGATACAATGATTTATTAATTATTGGTTATTCCTTGCCAAAGCCAAATTTCAAAATGGAAATTAAACTTTATTCTATACATGGGGAGCCTTTAGGTACTGCACTCAAAGCAACAACTTTGGAGCAGGAAGGAGAGATATTTTGGGATGCAATTAACCAAAGCATGAACAGCAAGCTAATGGTAGGGAATTATATTTTATTTTTAGAAGCTATACATGAATCCGGAGAAGTTTATTCTAAAAAATTCACATTAAGTGTAGTTGGTAATTAAGTATATAAAGAGGTTTAAAATGCTTTTAAAGGCCCTTTAAATTATCTAAGAATTCATATCTGGTAATTCAATATAAATCTCTGTACCTTTATTTTCTTCAGAAGTTACTTTTATAGTTCCATTGTTTTGTTCTATAAATTCTTTAGCTATACACAAGCCTAAACCCGTTCCTGGTATTTCTCCAACATTAGATGCTCTGCTAAAAGGGGTAAATAAGTTTTTTATTTCTGAATCAGGAATCCCTATACCGCTATCTTTTATTCTGATAACAATTTTATTGTCAAGTTTAGATAGTATTAATTCTGGTCCTTTCTTTAAACCGCCATATTTATATGCGTTGGATAAGATATTTATTATAGCATGTCTTAATTTCGATTCATTTACAAAAGATATGAATTCAATGTTGTCCTCTATTTTTGAAACAATTTGTAAGTCACTGTTTGTTAAATCAAAATCTGCGATTATAGAGAGTAAAAATACTTTAATATCTAATGCCTTTTTAACCATCTGAGATTTTTGACTTTTTGATTTCTCTAAAAGTAAGATATCAGAAAGAAGTTCAGTTAACCATTTTATTTCTGTTTCCACCTTTTCCGTGTGTTTCATTACAGAAGACTGAAATTCAGGATGTTTTTTCGCCTTAAGTTCAATTAGTTCTATGTTGGATTGGATAATCGCCATAGGGGTGCGGAATTGATGAGAAACCATCGATATAAAATATGATTTTAATTTATTCAGTTCTTTTTCTTTAGAAAGGTTCTCTTTTAATTTTTTTTCAGATAGCACTACATTTGTAATATCTTCAATAAAACCCACTAGTCTTTGAATTTCTCCATTGTATATTACAGGCAGTAATTGGGTTCTTACATGTTTTATTTTATGATTCAAAGGGTTTTGTAACCTGTGTTCAGAAACGAAATGACCTGACTTATCAATATCGTATTTACCCCCATCCTCTATCATTGTTATTACATCTTCTGCAGGTATATAATTAAGAAAAAGTGAAGGGTCTTGAGAAACCAATTCTGCATTTATGCCATACAATTGTTCTAGCTTATTGTTAACAAACAAAAGTTTTTTTCTGTCCGCAGAAAGTACGAAAAATACCAAATTTACATTCTCTGCAATTTGCCTTAGAAACTCTTCTCTTTCTATAAGTGATGCTTCTGCTTTTCTTAGAGCCGTGAGGTCTATATGGCAACCAACAACCCTTTTAGGCTTTCCATTTACATCCCATTCAAATATTTTACCCCCACACAATATATTTTTGATTGATCCATCCTTGTGGGTGAACTTTAACTCTATTTTAAAAGGAACAGCACCTCCGGAATTTTCATGTTTGGTGTATTCGGCAAACATTTTGTTTAAATCATCAGGGTCTGCTAAAGCCATCCAACTTTCGGGTTTGTTTTCTAGTTCTTCTTCCTCATATCCAAATGTTTTTTTGAATTGTGGGCTTAAATATTCAGTATTTTCTATTGGGTTCCAATCCCAATATCCTGCAAGAGTGGTTTCAAACAATTCTTCAAATGCTTTCCTTTGTTTTTCAATAAGTTCTAGACTTGCTTGTTTTTCTTTTTCTAGTCTCAGAATATGTATCAAACTGCCATATGTATCTAAAACTAAATCAAGGTCTTTTAAATTTTCTTGAGTAATGTCTTCTTTGTAGTTTGCAAGACCTATCATACCAATAGTTTTATCAGCGTATTTTACAGGGCAACCCAAAAAGTTTTTTAGAGGAGGGTGTCCACCCGGCAAGCCACCTCTGCGGGTGTCGGAAATTGGACTATTGCTTATTACGATTTCATCAAATTCTAAAGTTCTCCCAAATAAAGTCTTTAAGTTTCTAAATTCTAAACCATTTGCCTTATTTGCTTCATAAAAGTCTTTCATTTCCTTATTCCAAGCAATATTGGTAACTGCATGTGATTTTAAATAAGGGTCTCCTTTTTCATCGTGAAGTACTTCTCCTACAAAACCTATACTTGCCCCAGAATAGTCTAGTATAGCATCGAGCATGATATTAAAAAGTTCATTATAATCTTTCGTGTTTTCCATGAACTTAGATTGAATGTTTCTTATCTTATTCAACAATACATTTGTCTTCTCAAGTTTTGTAAGTAAGAAATCTGCTTTTTCTGAAGCTTCATCAGAAAGAAATCTATTCGCAATTATATCAGATAAATAACTAAGTATGGTGGCTTCTTCTTCTGTCCAGTCTCGTTTTGTTATACAACTATCAAACCCCACAAACCCCATGAATTTGTCGTTTAGATGGATTTTTGCAAATAAAAATGATTGAATATCTTGAGCCGACATAGCTTCTTTAAAATTAGATTCAGGCCACTCGTTTATATGTCCGTAAAGGGTATTGTTATTCAATAGAAGTTCAAAAACATCTGGGAAAACTGTCCAGGGGATATTATTTAAGTCAGGGGAATCTACCTGAGGACTGATACCCTCTTTGCACCATTCTGCGGTATAACTTATACATGTTTCATTATTTACTTCGTGGCATTTAAAATAATAAACCCTATCTGTAAATGTGGCTTCTCCCAACATTTTTAGTACAATATCTAAAGCCTCTTGTTTATTCTTGTTTTTTAATAGTGTTTCGCTTATTTTTGGAAATAGTTTAAGGAGATTCGTAGCTTGCATGTGTGGATGAATTGAACTGCAATTTTAATGCTTTTTTTTTAGGTAATACCCTCATTTTTTACAACAGTAAAATTTCAAAACTTTTTATTTGGTTTATTGTTAAGTGAGATAAATAGAAGTTTTTAAATATGGGTGCTTCTCAAAATGATAAAACAATAATTTTTTTAATATATCATTTTAGTATTAATTTTGATGCTTAATATATACAACAAACATTCAAATGAACTCTAAAAAGAAGGATATAGGCAAGGGTTTAAAAATACTTTTGGTAGAAGATGAGATTATGCTAGCTGAAAGTATAGTCGAATTTCTCACCATGAAGAATTATGATGTGATGCACATGCCAAATGGCTTGGATGCTTTAGTCAAAATTAAAAACTTTGAACCACATATTGTACTTTGCGATATAGCCATGCCTGTAATGGATGGATTCCAGTTATTGAAACAAGTGAGGGCAAATCCCAAATTTAATGATATGCCTTTTATATTTCTAACCGCCAAAGTTGAAAAGCATGATTTTCGATGGGGCATGGAACTCGGAGCAGATGATTTCATAACCAAGCCCTTTACTTTCGAGGAATTGGAAAGGTCTATTCAATCTAGATTAGATCGGAAGAATCAAATTTTAGCGACCTTGCCTTCTAAGCACAGCAAAGCCATAATTACTAAACTAACGCCCGATGAAAGAGGTTCGTTTTCTAAACTAATATCGCTTACTAAAACCGAAAAAATGGTTTTTGAAAATATAGCAAAAGGAAAAACAACAGCTCAAATTGCTGAAGAATTTTATATTAGTCCCAAAACTGTTGAAAACCATCGCTACAACATAATGCAAAAATTACATTTAGAGGGAACTAACTCACTTTTGAAATTTGCATTGAAAATTAAATCAGAGTTTGCATAACATGAGTAAAATTCTCGTAATCGAAGACCAGTTTACACTTTTAGATTCCATTCTTGAAATGTTGAATCTAAAAGGGTATTATGTTCAAGGTGCTTTGACTGGGAAAATTGCCTTAGAGGTTTTAAAAACATTTGATCCAGACATTATACTTTCTGATATTAAACTGCCAGATTATAATGGGATTGATTTAATGAATGTTATAAAATCGGACAAAAAACATGCGGATGTCCATTTTGTAATGATGACAGCTCAAAATCCAGAACAGGTTTTCAGACTCTCCATGAACAGTGGAGCGGAAGATTTTTTGATTAAACCATTCAAATCAGAGGAGTTATTTGAAGCTTTAGAAATCCAAGTAAATAAAATTCAGCAGAAAAAAAGCAAATTAGATACAATCATAGAATTAACACAGGAATTTCCAAGTCCTATACTTAGGGTGGATTTTAACCTAAATATAATCTACAAAAACAATGATGCTGCAAGTATTTTTAAAAATATCTTGTTTCCTTTTCAATGGAAGAAAGAATTAAACGAAATAAACTTAAAAAAGAACAAAAAGACCTTTTATTGGAGACATCAAGATATGTATTTTCGTGTATTTGTTTTAGCAAATTTTGAGAATAAATACTACAACATTTACCTTAACAATATAACCGAACTACAACATGCTTACGATTCTGTAGATAAGAAAAATGCCCTTTTGTACAAACAACTAACAAGCCTTAGAAATTTTAACTATATGTTCTCACACGATTTGAGAAATCCAGTTTTAAATTGTATGCAGTTACTCAGTCTTTTTTCTAAAAATTTGCTGGAAGACAAGACCTCTAAAGAGCTTTTTGTGATGCTTGAAGAAACGAGTTCCAATCTTATACATGCTTTGGACGACCTTGCTACTTTACTACAAGCGAAAGAGGATTTTTATATCCATACTTCTCAATGGAACAATTTAATGGAAATTTGCGAGCAAGTTGTTTCTGAAATGGATCTTTCTGATGATTTAAAACAAATTATCGAGTTTTCTTTTGATACCAACTCGACAATTTATTTCCCCGATGTTAGTATCAAATTCATTATTAGGGAAATATTAAAGAATTCAATAGAACATATTGTACCAAAGAGTAGAGTAGCCCCTGTTATTAAATTCTCCCTGGAAGAGAACGACCAAATTATAAAGCTAAGAATAGAAGACAATGGGGAGGGCTTTGATAAGGAATATTATTCTACAAGAAGCTCAGGTTTGTATAATAAAATGAATACTCAGAAGGGGAAAAAGGGCTTGTCTTTAAAAATCGTATCTTCAATAATGGAGTCTCACGATGGTACTTTCGAAATAAGTTCCAAATTGAATGAAGGCACAACGGTCGAATTAATTTTTAGTAAAGAATTGTATGAATATGAAAAGAACCTCTTAACTTTGCAACACACACACACATATTAACTACAAACACCTTAAACACATGAATTTATTAAACTTTGTTTTGATTGATGATGACCGAATAAATAATTTTTTGGTTGAAAAACAGTTACATCAAATAAATCCAAAAACAAACATCGTATCTTTCACAAACCCATTAGAAGCCTGTCAGTACTTATTAAATCTAGAATCACTCAAGTTTGAAAACACATCCATATTGCTAGATATAAACATGCCTATATTAAATGGATGGGAACTGTTGGATAGACTTACAGAAAAATATCCAACCAATCTACCCTCGAATTGTAAATTATGCATGCTTTCCTCGTCTAATCACAGCGACGATATTGAAAAAAGTAAAAAATATCCAATAGTATATAAGTATTATGTAAAGCCAATTTCTAAAGCTATACTAGAGGAGATTTTTCTATCATTTAATGAAAATTAAGGAATTGAAATATCTTTAGTATCCTAAAAAAGAGGATTATACAAGAAAGGCTTCCAAATGGAAGCCTTTCTTGTATAATTTATTATGTATAAAACCTTGTTTTAAAGGGAATAGAATAATTATCCTCCCAAAGCTGCGGCACCGCCCACAATCTCAGAGATTTCGCGGGTAATAGCTGCTTGGCGCGCTTGGTTGTACTGTAGTTTCAGACTTTTTAATAAATCTCCTGCATTGTCAGTTGCTTTGTCCATTGCCACCATTCTAGCACCATGCTCAGAAGCAAAAGAATCCATTAGCAAACGAAACATTTTAGTCTTTAAACTTCTAGGGATAAGTTCTTCTAGAATCTCTACCTTTCCTGGTTCAAAGATATAGTCACTCTTAAGGTTACTGTTTTCTTTTACATACAATTTTACAGGCAAGTAGGTTTCGTGCGATAAGATTTGAGTAGCTGCATTTTTAAATTGATTATAAACTACTTCTACCGTAGAATATTTAGAACTTAAAAAGTCATTTAAAAACTCATTTGCCATTTCAAATACGTTATTGGAATTAAGATTCTGGAATAGACTAATATATTGTGTATTGCAAATTAATTGCGGATTCTTTTTAAAGAAATCATATCCTTTTTTACCAATAAAAAGAAGTTCAATATTCTCTTTTTCTACATCTTCTTTATATTCATTGGCAAGTAAACTTCTAACTTTTTTGGTTACGTTTGCGTTGAATGCGCCACAAAGTCCTCTGTCGGAGGTAACAACTACAAGTAGTTTTTTACCTTTATCTTTAGGAATAAAAAACTTGCTGAGTCTTTCATTCTCTACAGAATCTGCCAAATTAGTTAGAATACCACTTAGAGCGTTTTCGTAAGGTCTCATTTGCATAATACCTGTTTGTGCTTTACGCAGTTTAGTAGCGGATACCAATTTCATCGCTTTTGTAATTTGCTGCGTAGAAATGGTACTCGATATTCTGCTTCTAACTTCTTTTAAACTTCCCATAGTGATGTATTAAAATTAGTAAGATTTAGAAACTTCAGCTGCCACTTGGGTCAGAACGCTAGTTATATTCTCGTCGTATTTGCCAGCACCCAATTGGTTCAAAATTTCTTTGTGTTTATTCTCTAATATTTCTAAGTAAGTAGCTTCAAATTCACGTATTTTATTTACTGGTACTTTATTTAGTAAACCATTTGTACCTAAGTAAATCATAGCAATTTGTTGTTCTACTCTTAGAGGTGAATATTGTCCTTGTTTTAGAATCTCTACGTTTCTAGCACCTTTTTCTAATACAGATTTTGTAGCAGCATCTAAGTCAGAACCAAATTTTGCGAAAGCTTCTAATTCTCTGTACTGAGCTTGGTCTAGCTTAAGAGTACCTGCAACTTTTTTCATGGATTTAATTTGTGCATTACCACCCACACGAGATACAGAGATACCCACGTTAATAGCTGGTCTTACACCAGAGTTAAACAAGTTAGATTCCAGGAATATTTGACCATCTGTAATAGAAATTACGTTAGTAGGAATATAAGCAGAAACGTCACCTGCTTGGGTTTCAATAATTGGAAGTGCTGTAATAGAACCACCGCCTTTAACCAAACCATTAAGTGAAGGAGGTAAGTCATTCATTTTTGATGTGATTGCGTCAGAAGCATTCAATTTACAAGCTCTTTCTAATAATCTTGAGTGAAGGTAGAATACGTCTCCAGGGTATGCCTCACGGCCAGGAGGTCTTTTCAAAAGTAGAGATACTTCTCTGTATGCTACTGCTTGTTTAGACAAGTCATCGTACACTATAAGTGCAGGACGGCCGGTATCTCTGAACATTTCTGCAATTGCACAACCTGCCATAGGCGCAAAGAATTGCAATGGAGTAGGAGAGGAAGCAGAAGCAGAAACTACTACTGTGTAAGGCATCGCGCCTTTTTCTTCCAATGTTTTAACGATTTGCTTTACTGTAGATTCTTTTTGACCACAAGCTACGTACACACAGTATACAGGTTGTCCTTTTTCGTAAAACTCCTTTTGATTGATGATAGTATCAATCGCAACTGCTGTTTTTCCAGTTTGACGGTCACCAATAATTAACTCTCTTTGTCCTCTTCCTACAGGAATCATAGCATCAATAGCTTTGATACCTGTTTGTAAAGGCTCTTTTACAGGTTCTCTATACAATACACCTGGCGCTTTTCTTTCTATTGGCATTTCAAAGAAAGGACCTTCAATAGGACCCTTACCGTCAATTGGTTCACCAAGAGTATTCACTACACGTCCCAACATTTTTTCAGAAACATTGATGGATGCAATTTTACCTGTTCTTTTTACTGTATTACCTTCTTTTACTTCAGTAGAGCTACCTAACAAAACGGCACCTACGTTGTCTTCTTCAAGGTTTAATACGATGGCTTTTACACCAGTTTCAAATTCAATAATTTCTCCGGACTGAACCTGAGAAAGTCCGTGAATTCTTGCTATACCGTCCCCAACTTGAAGAACAGTACCTACTTCTTGTAGTTCAGCTTCTGAACGAAAGTTCGCAATTTGTTCTTTCAAAATGCTAGAAACTTCATCGGGTCTTATCGCTGTTGTCATAACTTATGCTATTTTAAATTCTTTTTTAATGTTGTTAATTTTACTTTTTATACTTGTGTCAATCAAGTTGTCGCCAAATCTTACTACCATTCCTCCCATCAAGTCTTTAACTATTGGGTTAGAAATTTCTATGATTTTTGCACCTGTTTTTTCTGTAACTATATTTTTAATAGCAGCAATACTATTCTCATTTAAAGGCATTGCGCTTTTTACTTCAACAAATATTTTTGAATGATGTTGGTTGTAAAGAGTTACAAAACTACTAATTACTTCTTCTAAACAATATTCTCTCCTTTTGTTGCATAGTATTTGTATCAAGGATTCTACACTAGAATGTGAACCTTTAAAAATTTGAAGGAAGGCTTTTGCTTTTGATTCCGAATCTACTACTTGGTTTTTTAGTAGTAGGCTCAATTCTGGATTCTCGATGATAGTTTGCTTAATAGATTCTAAAGCAGATTTCACCTCTTCCACTTGTTTGTTAGAAAGGGCATTTTCAAACAAAGCTTGAGCGTATCTTTTTGCTATTTTAATATTAGACATGACTATTTAATTTAGACTAGCAGACTGCTTGGATTCAAAATCTTGAATGTGTTGTTGAATAAGTCTTTCTTGTTCTTCAGAACTTTTAAGTTCTTTATTTAATAGTTTTTCAGAAATATCTATTGCTATACCTGCTACCTGACTTTTAAGTTCACCAATAGCAGCCATTTTACTTTTATTTATTTCTTCATTTGCTCTTTGAATCATTTTTGCACTTTCTTCTTCCGCAGCTTTTTTAGCTTCTGCAATAATGTTGTCTTTCATTGCTCTAGCTTCTTTTAGCATGTTGTCTCTTTCTAATCTAGCCTCTTGAATCAAAGATTCATTGTCCGATTTTAATTTTGACATTTCTGCTTTTGCTTCTTCTGCGCTTTGTAAAGCGGATTCAATAGAGTTTTCTCTTTCTTTAAGAGCGTTTAGTATTGGTTTCCAAGCAAATTTACCTAGAATAAAAACTAATATGCTAAAGGATATTAGCATCCATATTACCAAACTGAATTCCGGGGTTACCAAATCCATAATATTTCTTGTTTAATGTTGTTTAATTTTAAAAAAATGCCGGTCTTAAAGGCGACCGGCAAGCCGTTTTTTCTTAGAAGAAAAGGATCAACAAACAAACTACGATAGCGAAGAATACCGCACCCTCGATAAGAGCGGCAGCCACAATCATGTTTGCTCTAATGTCTCCTGCAGCTTCTGGCTGACGTGCAATAGACTCTAATGCACCTTTACCAATGTTACCAATACCGAATCCGGCACCGATAGCAGCTAAACCGGCACCTAATGCGGCACCAAACTTAGAAAGACCGCTGTCAGCGGCAGCTTGTAAGATAATTTCTAAAATTGACATGTTGTTTATATTTATTTGGTTTTAAAATTGGTTTATTGTTTAATGATGTTCTTCTGCATGGTGGTGCTCTTCTACTGCCATCCCAAAGTATAAGGCTGATAGTAGTGTAAAAACATAGGCTTGTAAAAATGCAACAAGAAGTTCAAGTACACTCATAAATACTGTAAATACTACGGAAAATACTCCTACTCCCATACCTACTCCTTGGCTCATCTCTCCAAATATGAAAATTAAGCTAAAGAATCCTAATATAATGATGTGGCCTGCTGTGATATTCGCAAACAAACGCAGCATAAGTACAAATGGTTTTAGTATCATACCTAAAATTTCTATTGGAATCATAAGTATATACATCCATACCGGAACATCGGGCAAGAAAATGTGCTTCCAATAATCTTTTTTACCTGAGAATGTAGTAATCAAAAATGTAAATACTGCAAGCACTAAAGTTACTGCTATGTTTCCTGTAACGTTTGCACCTCCTGGAAACAAAGGAACTAAGCCAAGTAAGTTATTGATAAATATAAAAAAGAAAATAGTAAGTAAAAAGGGCAAGAATTTTTCATAGCTTTTTCCAATAGATGGTTTTGCTACTTCATCTCTTATAAATAAGATTAAAGGTTCCATAAAAGACTGAATCCCTTTTGGAGCTTTGCCTTTTCTTTTGGTATACCCTTTAGCAACAGAAAGCATAATTACAAGAAGCAGTATGGAAGCAAATATTAATGCAAATGCATTTTTAGTCATGGAAAGGTCTGTAAATGTAGTTCCATCTACACGAACTAGCCTGTATCTTGATTCACTGTCGTTATATACTAGCTTATATCCTTTATAGTCAGCATGCCCGTGTTCAAGTTTTGAACTAAGAAAGGCTACCATTCCATCCTGTGAATGGTAAGTAATTATTGGAAGCGGTATAGAAATAGGATGATGGTTAATGTCCATGATGTGCCAATCATAACTATTTTTGATATGCTCCATAATCATTTTACCTGGCTTGAATTTTTCTTTAGTTTCATGTTCAGCTTCATGATTTGCGTTGTTTTCGGCATGATTGGATGCGAAAATTGGCATTTGAAGAGAAGAAAAAAGAGCAAAAACAACCAACACTAGGTAATTTTTTATCACTTGTAAATTCATAAGTCCTTTATTTATGGGCATTTTAGACATTTTTGGTTTGTTCTGAATCGGGGCGCAAATTACTAAGTAAATGTATAATTTCAAAAGACATGTAAAGAAAATAAAGAAGAATATATGAAATAACGAAGTATTTAACGTCTATGTTATTGACTAATAAATATATAAAAAGATATCCTCCAGAAAATAACAAACGAATAAAAGTGCTGCCCATAACAACCTTTATAAATGTGCCATGTTGTTTGGCTTGAATACCTAATTTACCTAATTTAAATAAAATAAATGTAAGTGCAGCTAGGAATAAATTGGCGAATAACAAGGAGTTAAAACTTATTTTTTGAGTATAATTAGTAACACCAAAACTTACGGTTATAAGTAGAAATAAAAGTAACAAGAGTTTTATTTCAAATTTTCTTAGTATGTTCATGTTTAGATTTTTTTAAAAACGAGATATAAACTTAATGCGATTCCAAGCAGAATTCCAAGCAGTAGAAATAAGGGGAATTTTATTGTAAGAAAGGTATCTAACCATTTGCCAAGCCAGGTAAACAAAAGAATTGTTGCTATCATTTGTATTGCAATCCCAGAATACTTGGCATAATTGTTAAATCCTTTTTTCAATTTTATTTGTTTTGTGAAACTGATATAGCTTCGCTACTTGATTTAATGCTGTCTGATTTCAGACCACCCATTTGGCATTTGCCATTAAAAGTAGATCCACTTTCTATAATAATTTTTTGAGTGCTTATATCGCCTTGAACTGCTGCACTACTTCTTAGTGTTAGAGAGTCTTTTATTTCTATGTTCCCAGTAACAGAGCCTGAAATATCAGCTTGTAATGCAAAAATAGTTCCTTTAACTCTGCCATTTGTTCCTATTACCAATTTGGCATTTACGGTTAAATTACCTTCTATAATGCCATCGAGTCTTAAGTCTTTGTCGCAAGTAAAATCGCCTGTAAAAGTTGCTCCTTGGCCTATGAAATTAATGTTTCCAATACTATCGTTTTTTTTATTGGGTTGGATAATACTCATTTTTTTAGTTTTAAAATGCAAAGATGCCAAATTAGAATCTAATAAAATAATTTTAAAAGATGTTTTTAATTAAAGTGAATAAAAAGCGAGGGGTCTAGCATTGTTTCATTGTGCCAAAGTTCAAAAGTTAAACTATTTTCTTGGTTGGTATTTGTTTTTGCTAAAGCAGCAATAGTCTCCCCAGCTTTTACCCTACTTCCAGATTTAATGTATACAAAAGAGCAGTTTTTATAAACACTAACCCAATTGTTTGGATGTTGTATAATGATTACATTGGAATACTGAGGTGTCCAACCAGCAAAGAGAATTCTACCTTCGTACATTGCACTCACAGTTTCGTCTTTACTAGGGTTTATTTTAATCGCTTTATAACTACTTCCTATTTCTATGGCAGAAGTTTGACCTTTCAAAGGGCAATAAAATAAGCCATGAAAACTAGTGAATTCTCCTGCGCCTAAGGCAAAACTATAATTTGTTTCATTGTTTTCTACTTGGGCTACTGTTTGTTCTGTTGTTGGCTGGGTTTGGCTTTTCTCTTTACTTAAATCAATTTTCTCTTGTAGAAAAGCAATTTCATCTTTGCTCATTTCTTCCCCTTTTAGTAGCATTCCTAAAATTGTTTCTTTGTTTTGAAGAGCTTGTATTTTTTTCTCATAGTTGTTGATTTTCTTGACAATTTCATTTTTGAATTTTCTTTCGCTATTGGGTTCGTGCCCTGGCATATAGCTTCTTAAACCGGGTACCGCGTAAATTAATAAATAACTAAAAATAAAAAATACAATTAAGCCAACACTAAATAACATGATTAAATTCAGAGGAGTAAGCTTAATGGTTGCTTTCTCTTGAAAATTTGTATCGTTAATAATCATAAGCCTGTAGCGGCTTTTCAACTTTTTTATCCAACTGGGATGTTTTTTCTTTCTCTCCATACTTAAAATGTCGTCAAAGTAAAATATTTTTGCCTTTTCAAAGTTATTAAAAAACCGAAACCTAACATAAACTAAATGAGATTTTTTAAAATCGCTCTTTTAACCACTATTTTTTTCTTGGTATTGCAAACTGCAAATGCCCAAAGTAAGAAGGGTTTTATTAAAAGAGCATACATAAATACCGTGGCTCGTTACAATTATTTTTATAATGCACAACTAAGGGTAAATACAGCTCAGAAAAATACAGCTCTGGCCCATAAAAATAATTTTGATGAAATCATACACTTGTTTCCCTTCTCTACACAAGATGAGTTAAAAGCCAATGTTCCAGTGATGGATGAGGCAATAAAAAAATGCACACATATTCTTACAAGACGACAAACGAGTAAGTGGATAGACGATAGTTATCTGTTGTTAGGAAGAGCAAATTTCTTTAAAGGCGATTTTTATTCTGCGCAAGATGCTTTTGATTACGTTACAGCAACATTCAAAAACAAACCTATTCGGTTTGAAGCAGAAATATGGAATATTAAAGCACTTCAAATGCTAGGGAAATATGATGAGTCTGTAGCTTTGTCTTCAATTATTTTAAATGACCCCTCTTTGCCTGAGAAATTCCAAAAAGATTTGTATTTACTTCAAGCAGAAGGCTTAATATTTCAGCAAAAATATGAGTTGGCTTATATTAGCTTAAAAAAGGCATTACCCAATCTAAATAAATTAGACTATAAGTATAGAGTTTATTTTGTAGCAGGTCAGTTGTGCTTGCTTACCAATAGGCTTGCAGAAGCAGTGGTGCATTTTGATAAAGTTTCCAAATCGAATCCTACCTATGATTTTGATTTTTTTGCAAGAATAAACAAAGTAAGGGTTTTGTCGGCTCCAGAAATTAAAAATTACAAAAAGGCCAAATCAGTTTTACAGAAAATGCTGAAAGATGATAAGAATTTGGATCTTAAAGACCAAATATATTTTGAATTGGCAATGATAAATCTAAAGGAAGGAGATAAGCTAGCGGCAAGCAATAATTTTGGTAATGCTCTAAAAACTCCAGGAAAAACAAAAGATCTAAAATCAAAGATTTACTTAACATATGCAGAACTACTTTTTGAACAAAATAATTATAGAAGCTCTCAGTTATATTACGATTCCGCAGTTCAATCGCTAAGTTCTTCACATCCTCAATACGAAAATATTAGCCAACGACATCAAGTACTAACTTCCTTAATAAAAGATTTGGTAAATATTCATTACCAGGACAGTATGTTGAAACTTGCTGAAAATGTAGACTTTAGAAAGAAGGTTTTGGACAATATAAAAGCAGAAGAATTAAGGAAAAAAGAAGAAGAGGATAGTCGGAAGAATGATCCGTTTTCTACTCCACCTGCATTCCAAGATTTTACACAAAATACAATGCCCAATACGGCAGATTCTAGATTTCCATTTTACAATTCTATGAATAAAACCAAAGGGCAAGGAGATTTTGAAAGGAATTGGGGGAAAAGAGAAAATGGAGATTTTTGGAGAATAGCAGCTATTGCTCAGACAGAAGAAAAACAAGATCAACAAAAGAAAATCGAGGAAGAGGATTCTGAAAGTGAGGAACCTACTTTAGTAAATGAACTACCCAAAGATATTCTAGAACAAGATGCAAAGTATTTTGCCAATGTACCATTTTCTAAATTAGCGAAACAGGACGCTCAGAATTCTTTATCTGAGAGCTATTTTAATGCTTCTCTTTTGTATAGAGATAAATTAAGCGAAACCCAAAAAAGTCTGGAATTACTTCTAGAATTTATAAGAAGAAATAATGGCAATGGGTATAGAGAAAATGCTTTTTATTTACTAGTGAAAATTTACAGAGATTTAGGTCAAAATATCCAAGCAGAAGAATATCTAACCAAACTAAAATTAACTTACCCCGAAAGTAAATTCATCCCGATTTTAGAGGGTAATGTTAAACTTGCAGAAGATGGAGGACTTAAAAGTTTGGATTTGGCTATTAATTTATTGTACGAAAAGACATACAACGCATACAAAAATAAGAATCCAAATGAAGTAGTGGCATTGGTAAGACAATCAAAAAGTGATTACCCCGGCAATGAACTAGATGGGCAATTCGATTTTCTCTATGCGCTGGTATTGGCCGACTCTGGAAAACTAGAAATCTACAATGCAATGATGCAAAAGTTAGCCGCAAACTATGAAGGTACAGATTTAGGCAATCTTGCGCAAGAAAGAGTGAATGCTTACCAGCGTTTTATAAATCCTGATAAAGAGGCACAAGAATCTCTTACCTCTGGAAACAAAAGCTTGTACATCGCAAAAGACGAAAAAGAAATCCATCATTTTATACTACAAATAGAAAAACAAATGGATTTTAACTTGGTAAAAATTGCTTTTTCTGATTTTAATAGAGTATACAGGCCCGATATGGGACTTCAAGTAACCGGGTCATTTTTACAATCTGGACAGCGAATTGTAATGGTATCGGGTTTTCAAAATGCAAAAGAAGCTACAGAATACCTTAAAGAAGCACAGTTAAACCAACAGTTGCTTTCTGCGATTAAACTTGAAGCAGACAAAAATAAATTTATTTGTATATCAAAATCTAACTTTACCATCTTAATGAAAGAAAAAAAATGGGAAGACTACTTGAGGTTTTACTTAAAGAATTACCTTTGAAACCAAATTTAACTAATTATGATGCAAAAGAAAGCGATTAAAATAATATGGATTTCTTTTTTCTCAGGTATAGTATTAACCATTTTTTTTATGTGGGGAGTTAGCTTGGGAATGCTTGGTTATATGCCAGATATCGCAGAATTAGAAAATCCTAAAAGCGAAGTAGCGTCTGAAATTTATTCTGAAGATGGAGTATTACTTGGAAAGTATTACTTAAAAAACAGATCTAATATTGCTCATGCACAAATAAGCCCCCATGTTTTTGAAGCGCTTATAGCTACAGAGGATGTAAGATTTAAAGAACATGCGGGCATAGATTTTAGAAGTTTGGCACGCGCTGTTATGGGAGCTGGTTCTTCTGGCGGTGCAAGTACTATTACACAACAATTGGCAAAAAACCTTTTTCATGAAGCAGACTATAGCAGTAAAATAACTAGGATTTTTCAAAAACTTAAAGAATGGGTTATAGCTGTTCAACTAGAAAAAGCATACACCAAAGACGAAATAATTACGATGTATCTAAATACCGTTCAGTTCTCTGGGCACTCTTTTGGTATTAAATCTGCATCCTATGAGTTTTTTAACAAACCTCCTCTAGAACTAAAAAGAGAAGAGTCTGCTGTTTTGGTTGGATTATTACAAGCCATCTCTAGATTTAATCCTAAACTAAATCCCGAAAACTCTAAAAACAGGAGAAATATTGTTTTGGGTCAGATGAAAAAATACAAGTATATTAGCACTCAAGAATTTGATAGTTTAAAACAATTAGACATAGTTTTAGACTATGTTGCAGATACCCATAACGAAGGATTGGCTCCTTATTTTAGAGAATATTTGAAAAAAGAGTTAACCGTATGGGCTAAAGAAAAGGGATACAATTTGTATAAAGATGGCCTTAAAATTTATACTACTATAAATTCTAAAATGCAAAAGTATGCAGAGCTAGCTGTTACCCAGCATATTTCCAATCTTCAAGAAGAATTTTATAAAAGCTGGGCCGGTAAAAATCCATGGAGGAGCCAAGATTACAAAGAAATAGTATCTTTCCCGATAACAGAAGCTAAAAAAACAGAAAGATACAGACTGCTAAAAAAAGAATTTAATGGCGACAGTGCAAAAATTTGGAAGGAAATGACCACTCCAGTAAAGATGACAATATTTACATGGAAAGGGGAACGCGATACAACATTGTCTCCTTTGGATTCAGTAAAGCATTATTCCCAGTTTTTACAAACCGGATTTGTTGGGGTGCATCCCCAAACCGGTCAAGTAAAAATGTGGGTAGGGGGCATAGAACACAAGTTTTTTCAGTATGATCACGTAAATAAAAGCTCTACAAGACAAGTAGGTTCTACTTTTAAGCCTCTTTTTTACTCCACAGCTTTGTACTTAGGTAAGAACCCTTGTGAGAAATTACCTAGAGAATATACTACTTTCTATATTGATGGGTCAAAAGATTGGACACCAAGGAATTCAGATGGAAGTTCTGGAGGCTTTATGAACATGTTTGAAGGATTAAAAAACTCCGACAACTTATATACCGCCCAGTTACTAAAATCCTTAGGTGAAGCTGGTCCTCAAAATGTAGTGGATTTTGTGAAAAGAATGGGCATAGATGCTTCCAAACTTCAGGCTGTTCCTTCTATTAGCTTGGGGGTTTGCGATATTTCTGTTTTAGAAATGGCTAGTGCTTTTAGTGTTTTTTCAAATAAAGGCAATTGGATAGAGCCCACTTATTTAACTAGAATTGAAGATAAAAATGGAAATATTTTGGCAGAGTTCTCTCCTCAGAAAATCAATCAGGTTTTAACGGAGGAACAAGCTTACACTATGTTTAGAATGCTAGAAGGTGGTGTTAATGGAGGTACCGGTTCTAGGCTTAGAAACAGATACAAAGTAGCGGGTACCGTGGGAGGTAAAACCGGAACTACTCAAAGCAATTCTGATGGATGGTTCATGTCTGTGGCAAAAGATTTGGTAACAGCTACTTGGGTAGGCTGCGATAGCAGAGCCGTTAGATTTAGAAGTACAAATTTAGGGCAAGGTGCCAATACCGCTCTTCCCATATACGCGTTGTTTATACAACAGGTATTAAAAGACAATGAACTAGAATTTCAGTTAAATCCTTTGGAACCACCCGACTCTTCTAGACCAATGTGGGAATGCGCCGGTTTTTCTGATTCTCCCGATATTTTCCCTGGATTAGGTATTTAAGCTAAACTTATACCCGACTCAAATGGGGGTTTAATCGAAACTTATTTTTTTTAAACTAGCTTGACTTATATTTGAAAGTTAAAGTTAATTAATTAAATGTTGCAGTTTTTAAAAAATGTGCTGGCTACAATCGTTGGGGTTCTTGTATCCGCTTTCCTTCTTTTGGTAGTTGGCATTGGCATTGTAAGTGTAGTATTGTCTTCGGTAGTTGACAAAAAGAAAACACCTTCTAAAAACATGGTTTTAGAATTAAACTTAAACTATACTATAGTGGAAAAGGCAGATGAAAATCCTTTGGAAGAATGGATAAACAAGAACTCTAACACAAATATAGGTTTAGATAAGATTTTAAATGTAATATACAACGCCTCTACCGATGCAAACGTAAAAGGAATACTTGTGAAACCAGGATTGTTTGATGCGGGTTTTGCAACAATTGAAGAAATTCGCGAAGCCCTGTCTTTTTTCAAAAAACAAGGCAAATTTGTGTATGCCTATGGAGAAATACTTACAGAGAAAAATTATTACCTCGCCAGTGTATGTGATAGTATTTTTCTTAATCCATCTGGAGAAATAGTTTTGGATGGACTAAGTTCCAATATTTTGTTGTACAAGGGATTGTTAGATAAAGTGGGGGTTAAAATGGAACTTTTCAAAGTAGGTACCCACAAAGGTGCAGCAGAAGTATATACACAAGATCAACTGAGCGAAGAAAATAAATCACAAATACAGAGATATCTTGATGTAAGTTTCAATCAATTTTGTGAAGATATAGCCAAAAATAGAGCAATACATAAAGATAGTTTGAGGTCAGATATACAGGCGTTTTTGGTTCAAAACCCAGTTTCCGCAGTTAAGAAAAAATTGATTGATAGATTAGCATATGAAGATGAAGTAGCTACAATAATTAAAAGAAAAGTTGGCAAAAAACCAGAAGATAAAATGTGCTTTACTAGCTTTAGTGACTACTACGGAATGAATTCGAAAGATATCGGTAATTTTTCTTCTGATAATGTAATCGCTTTTGTATACATAGCAGGCGAAATAACAAATGTAAGTAACAATGACAATGAAGCTGGATGTAAATCTTTACTTAAATCTCTTAGAAAAGCAAGGTTTAATAAAGAAGTAAAAGCTTTAGTTGTAAGGATAAACTCCCCGGGAGGAAGTGCTTATGGTTCTGATCAAATATGGAGAGAAATTATGCTAATTAAGCAATCTAAGCCTGTAATTGTAAGCATGGGAGATGTGGCAGCTAGTGGAGGATATTATATTGCAGCACCAGCAGATTCCATTTTTGCATCCAAATATACCTTAACTGGTTCTATAGGTGTATTTGCTCTTTATCCAAATATGAAAGAGCTGTTTAACGAGCACCTAGGATTGAAGTTTGAAACACTGAAAACTGGAGAGTATGCAGATTTCGGTACATTAGATAAAGAACTAACATTTAACCAAAAACAAATAATTCAGAAAGGAGTAGACAGGGTTTACCATAATTTTACGCAAGTAGTAGAGAATGGAAGGGGATTAGATAGCTCACATGTAGAGTCTATAGCTCAAGGTAAGGTTTGGATTGGTCCAGATGCACAGAAAGTTAATTTAATTGATGGTTATGCGAGCATAAGAGAGTGTGTGCATATTGCATCGTACAAAGCGGGTCTTAAAAAGAATGATTTCAGAATAAAATATTTACCTGAAAAGGATAATTCCATAAACTCTTTGTTCCAGATAAAAGCTCTATTAAAAGAACAATTCTTGAAGAATGAAATGGGTATGTTCTATTCGTATTACAAAGCCATTAGTGATTTACATAAACAAGCAGGCGTAAAAGCAAGTTTGCCATATACTCTTTCTTTAGATTGATTTACTCTTTTTATGCAAGAAGTTTTCATCTTCTTAGAAGGTTTTTTATCAGGAATAACCCTGAGCTTAATGCTGGGTACGGTTTTCTTCTCTATAGTTCAAAATTCACTTTCCTATAATTATAAAGCTGGAATTTTAATATCTCTTGGAGTTGTAATTAGCGATATTTTCTTTATTGCCTTGGCTTTAGGTAGTTCAAGCTTTGCTAAAATTATGGAATCTGAAAGTACTTACATAAGTTTATTGGGAGCATTCCTTTTGTTGGGTTTTGGTTTATTTCAAGTTTTTAAAAAAACACCACAATTATCTTTGCAGTTAAATTCACAAAAAACATTTTCATCTTCCAAAGTTTTGTTTTTTATGGGTAACGGTATACTGTTAAACGTTATAAATCCGGTTAATTTTTTCATTTGGCTTGGAATTTCAACCTCATTGTCTTTAACATTCGGATATTCAATGACTCATAAAGTTGTATTTTTTGCTGGCGCAATTGCTGCTATTTTTACTACAGAATCCTTGATTGCTGTATTTGCTTTTCGAATCAAAAAATATATTTCAACACAAAATCTAAAAAGAGTAAACCAAATAGCTGGAACTATTTTTATCGCATTTGGGTTGTATATGTTTGGGAAGGTTTTTTTTAAGTAGAGTTTTGGGTTAAAACTCCATATCTCCTCCGCCTTCCCCTCGTATTGGTTTGTTTGGTTTTTTATTCATTTCTGGGGTAGAATTTCCTATTTTGTAAGTAAAATTCAATGTTGCAATTCGGGTCTCCCATCTTCTTACAGCATTGCCGGCAAAGTTCTCTCCACCATTTTCTATTACAAATTGACGGGTGTTAAATACATCTGTTACACTTAAGGCTAAATTCCCTTTTTTGTTCCAAAAGTCCTTTTTTATCCCAATATCTAAATTATGCATGGGTTCTATCGTTCCCTGTACATAGGTTATCTTTCCTCTATAGTTGTATGATGCCTGAATATCAATAGTTTGAAGTAGTTTATAGCTTACTAATAACTTACCAAACCAAGAATAGTTAACTGCTTGTACAGTATTGTTTTGAAAACTACCAGTAGCTTGGTTTCTAAATAGGTTTAAATTTAAAGTAGTATTTACATTTTTAATCTTTTTTCTAATTACTCCTTCTAAACCAACATTTCTAGAAACATCCAAATTTATAAAAGTCATTGTTGCAACCCCTTCATTATCTACACTTCTAATTCTCTGAAAAGAACCGTTTACTTGTCTGTAATATACGGTGCCACTTAGAAAATCTCCATTTTTATTTGCAAAATAGGAGGCTTCTACTGCATCTATTAATTCTGGATTAAGTTTTGGATTTCCTGTTCGTAGATTAAATGGGTCGGTTTGCTCTGCAAAAGGATTTAGCATTTCCAGACTAGGTCTGTTTATTCTTCTACTATAACTAGTCTGTATTTCATGTCCTTTTTTAATCTCTTGGGTCAAATATACAGAAGGGAATAAGTTGGTGTAGGAGTTGTCTAGGTTTACATTGTTTACAACCTGAAGGCCATCTATATTTGTATTTTCAACTCTTAATCCCCCTTGTATTTTTGTGTTTTTATATTTTGTATTAAAATTAGCATATACAGCACTAACGTATTCCTTGTAAAGCATTCTATTCGATAGGTTTAAATTTGGAATTATAATGGCGTTTGAAAAATCAAGAGTATCCACTAAAAAGTTATTGTCTATATCTCTAAGCGTGAATTTAGTACCGCTTTCGAATTTGCTTTCATTTTTTAAAGGTTTAGTATAGTCTAATTGTAGAATAGGTAGCTTGTTTATGCTGTATATATTGGTATTTTGATTTTGTCTAAAACTGCCTTCTAAATCTTGTATGAAATTTGCCAAGTCTTTTTTATCGGAATATGAATAGTATCCAAGAAAAGAAAGTTGATGCCCTTTAGTGTCAAATTTTGAAATCCAATTAAATCCAATATCTCCATTTTTAGCGTCTCTATATTCCCTTCTGTTTCTATAATAAGCACTGCTCAAACTGCTAGCTTGGTCTAGGAATTCATAATTCACATTTTCAGGGGCACTTCTATTTTCCATTCCCGCAATCCAATTTAAACTCAAGGTGTTTTTTTTGTTCAATTCATAATCAATATTTCCATTCCAAGTATGGTTGTTCGAGTAATTTATGCCTCTTCCTATTTGGTTTACATAGAAAGATGTGTCTACAAAAAAGTTTTTTCTTTCGGATTGAACAGACCTCCAGTTTTGATTGTATCGGTAGCCATAAGTAGAACTAAAAGCAAATTTATTTTTTACGTAAGAATAACTTGCCGATCCATTGTACTTGTTGTTTGTTCCAACTCCCGCTACCATAGTACTATTCCATCCTTTTTTCTTGTTAGATTTTAGAATAATATTGATGATTCCCGCAGTTCCTTCAGAATCAAATTTTGAAGATGGGTTTGTGATAATTTCTATACGCTCTACATTCGAGGCAGGTATTTGTTCAAAAATTGCTTGTTTGTTGCTTCCAGACATTCCACTTTGCCTGCCGTTAATATATATTTGAACATCGGAGGAACCTCTAAGTACAACATTTCCATCTACATCTATATCTACTGTGGGTATTTGTCTAAGTATATCCAAGGTTGTGCCTCCCTGTGCTAGAGTAGTATTTTCTACATTGAAAACTTTGCGATCCGCTTCCATTATCATGTCGGCCTTTTCTCCTTGTACTTTAGCTCCATCCAATAAATTTGATGCGGTACTTAATAATATTTCGCCAAGGTTTATTTCTTTTTTGTTTTTTACAAGATAAACCGTGTCTGTTTTCGTAGTGTATCCTACAAATCTATAATTGATTATAAAGGTTTCTTTTAATTCTACCGACAAGAGGAATTGACCTTCTAAATCTGTATTTTTTCCAATTAGGAATTTTCCGTTTTTGTCATTTATTGTAACTCCAACAAAAGGAAGTGGTTCCTTGGTTAAATTGTCAATTACTTTCCCTTTGATTTCAATGTTTTGGGCTTGGTTTTTAAAACTAAGTAAACATAGAGGAAGAGCCAAAGTATAGAGAAGTTTGTTTTTTATCAATTTTAACCACATAAGAGGGCGAATTTAGACAATGAAAACAGCATGTTTGAAAAGAGAAGATAAAAACTCTCCAAAAATAGATTAAAACAAGGGCTTTTATTTGAATTGCATTTCCGAAACTCCTTATATTTCAAAAAAATGTATTCTTTTAAATTATTTCAGAAACCCAAATGTCGATTTTTGTTTATACGATAAAACGTTTTTTGTATTCTAAAGGGATAATAGGACAAGCCGTATTTTTGGATAATTTATTTCTGTTTTTCGCAAGAATGGTATATGCTTTATCTCTGATTATTTTGGGGATTAATTTTAGTGAATAAGTTAGAATTCTAGGAATTTCTAACTCTTTCATAATTTCTATTACAGCATCGGAATAGGTGAAGTATTGTTTGTTCTTGATAAAAATTACAGAATTTAATTGTATAAATTCGTCTTTGTATGCTTCAAACATTTTGTTGTCTAAGCTAGCATAAATTAGATTACCTTTTTTGTTGAATTGTAGAGACTTTAAAACCCAATAATTACAAAACATGCATTCGCTGTCAAATAATACCAGGAATGTATATTCTGTATCTATTTTCTTCATAAATCAGATTTTACAGTTGTGCAAAGCAATATTTTTATTTCGGCCATATTTATAACAGGAGCAATTGTAGAGCTATCTTTGAATAAAATTCTGTTTACATAGCTATGGATTTCATTTTGGTACTTGTTTAACTCCGGAATAAATTTGTATAAAGAACTTCCAATCACAAATTGCCATAAATATTTTTCCGAAGATTGAATATCTATTTCCAAAGAATTTAAATTGCTGCTTAATGTTTGTATTAAATCTGTTCTATATTCATTTCCACTATTTGTGAGAATTGCTTTTCTTACTTTAAATATTTTGAAGAATTTAAAAGCTTTTGCTTCTATTAATCCCAAATCTCTTAGCTGGTAAATAGCACTTCTTTTATATTTCCCAATATTTGAAAAGATGTCTTCAATTAGAAGGTCTAGCTTTATCTGTTTCCCCTTAAAAAGTTTTTTTCTTGTTTCTTTGGTTAACAAATTAATTTGCCCTAGTTTTTGTGACTCTATATTATTAAAGAGGCTTACTTTGTTTTTTTCAACCTTGATTATTTGGGAAGAAATAAGTTGTTGGCAAGCAATATAGCTAAGAGTATAGTTTATAAGTAATTTGTTTAATGTGAAATTGTTTTTTTGAGGTAAAAGTGCAAGTATTAGAAATTGTTCTTGTAAGTTTAGTTTTTGCATAGGGTAATAGGAATATGTTATTTGGCTTTAAACTCGTCTATTTGTTGATCTATTGTTCTGAAAATAGCGTTGTTCTCTGGAAGATATTTTATAAAATAGGTTTTTGAGATTTCAAGGTGTTCGATTGCTTTTTCTTTGTCTTTAGTATAAATATTTCCAGCTATAAAAAAGTGTAAATTTGCTAAAACCCTTGGAGAATCTTTGAAAACAATCATTTGAGAACCAAAGAAATTAATTAAATCATCAATTCTTTGGTATTGAGAAAAAACTTGGGTTAAATCTCCATAGGTTTCAGAGTTGTCTGGGGCAATGTCAAAAAATTGTTTGGTGTAATCTATCCACTGTGGTTTCTTTAATTTTAAACAAGATTCAATAATGGAATATAGTACTTGTAAATTTTCCATATCTAATTTTCTAGCCTCTAAAAAATTCTCGTATGCAGTTTGGTCTTCCGAAAGTTCCTCGTAAATTAAACCGGTTAGGTACTTTGCTTTTGCTTTTTGAATAAAGTCGCTTTCAGAGCTGTAATCGTAGGCTTTTTGGCTTATTTCCAAAGCTTTGATGTGTTGGTTTTGGTAAAGATACGGGAAGCACAAGTTGTAGTAATAAAAACCATTGTCTGGTTCCAGTGCAATGGCTTTTTCTATCAATTCTATCGCTTGCTTATTTTGCTGTTTCTGAAGTTGTAAAAAACCTGCTGCAAAGTATGTTTTGCCGCTTGCCATCTTGTAGTCTATTGCTTTTTGTGAATGAAATTCTATTTTTCCTAGAATATCATTGTTTTTCTTAATCCAACCACCTGGATAATTAGTTAAAATCAAATAGTAGTGTTCTACAATTCTATTGTGCAGGTCGTGCCTGTTGGGGAAAAGTATCAATAAAGTATCTAATATATCGTGTATAGGTAAGTATTTCATCTCAAAGCGACCTTCGGTTTTTCTATGGTCTAAAATGTCTTCTTTTGGTTTAATATTTTTGAATGCAAAATATTGATGAGATACCGTATTTATGTGATAATTTACAGCAATATCTACCTTGAGTAAGTCGGCATCAGGGTCTGAATATTTAGGGAAATCCTTTTCTAGTTTTTCAAATGCACTTAGATATTCTTTATTAGAAAGTAGCTTTTCTATCTCCGGAAACTTGCTTGGCGGGTTTTGAGCACAGGAATAAAAAGGCAGTATAATTACAGTTGCAAAGAAGAGAAGTATATAGTTTGGCTTGATTTGTATTTTCATTGATCTCTTGAATTATACACAAAGGTAGTATTTTGTATTTAATTTTTTGATTCTTCTGCCAATGAGTCTGTCTAATTAATTTTTTAGTTATTTTTTTAAATAAGATAATCAATACGATAGGAGTTACACCCTATTTACGCTTTTATAAAAAAGGAAAAAACAAAGATTTATTTTATGTTTGAACTTGTTAAGACGCACACTTAACAGAAAGACACAACAACCTAAGCGAATACCTTATGAAAACAAAACCAACAAATAATGTTGCAATAGAAATTATTGTACATGGTAAAATTAAACAACTTGGATACCGAAGATTTGTATACAAGCAAGCCAAGGAGCTGAAAATAATGGGTATGGTAAAATATCTCGAAGGTGGAGTTCAAACGGAAGGTTTGATGATAATCGCAGAGGGAAAAACGTCTTCTATAGAGTTGTTTCTAAAAAAATGCAGGGGGGATTATCCTTTCGTAGAGATAAACTCTTTTGAATACAAAGAAATTGTCTCACAAAACTTCAAAGAGTTTAAAATATATCCAATTCGCCAAAAATCCAAATGGAATTTAGTTTTGAGTAATTTTCTAAAGCGATAAGCTAGATTTTAGATTTCTATATCTTATCCTAGACTGAAAAACATAGTAAGAGTCAGGATAGTTGGATAGGATTTTTTCATAACATTCCATTGCCTTATTAGGTTCTTTAAAATGGGTTTCGTAAAGCAAACCCAAGTTCCACAAAGCATCGTCGGCCAATAAACCAAAAGCATACTTTTCAGTAATTTCTAAGAGGCATGTAACCGCTTCTCTCGATTTATTTTGTTTCAATAATATTTGAGATTTTAGGAACAGAATATTGTCGCTTAATTCATGGTAATTTATTTTCTCACTTAATTTATTCAGTCTATTCAACGCATCCGATGTATCGTTTCTGAAAAAAGCCAATTCAGCTTGTGCAAAATCATTTAAGTGTTCTTCTGTACTGTCCAACCCCGAACTTTCTATTATATGCAGTGCTAATTCTATTGCATTATTCGAAATCAACTGAGTGGTTGCACCTTTAAGTACTTCCAGTTGGGTTAAGGCCCAATCAAATTCTCCTCTAAAATAACTTAGTTTGGCAAATTTGAATTTTGCTTCTTGTCCTATTGCTTCATCTTTAAAGTCCTTTTCTACTTGTTTGTATAATAAGTGAGATTCCCAATCTTCCCCTTGCATTAGGTAAGCATCTGCAAGCATTAGTTTAGCTTTGGCAATTTCGGTTTTATCCAACACATTTTTTTTTATAAGGTCCTCTAAATGAAGTATTCCTTGTTTGGGTTTGTGCAGTAGGTTTATATATAGGTATGCTAAGTCAAATCTTGCAAATTCTGAACCAGGCAAATAGCCCTTGTTTTCTAAGAATCTTTTGTATTCTTCTGCTAGTACCAACAGAGCTTCTTGGTTTTTAATTGGTTCGTTTTCTAGTTTTGTGAGTTTGGTTTTTAGCAATCCAATTTCTGCACTAGCATACAAAGGGTGCTCTTCTCCTCTTAGAAGCAAATTTTGATAACACTTGATGGCAGTTTCGAAGGCATTGTTTTCTATACATACATCCGCTAGTTCTAGCAATCTGTAGCCTGATTTATCTGTTTTTAAATCTATAGCCCTGATTTGAATAAATGCACCATCCCAGTCTTTTTGTTGCACAAAAACCCAAAACAAAAGATTTTGGTATGAGTAAATATTAGGCCTTTTTTGTATACGAGATACAAGTTCCTTTTTGAGAGATTCGTAATGTACTTTTTCGGTCAAAAGTTGTTGTAACCTATTTTGTATTTGGTCTATATATCCTTCATTAACCTCTAAGTATTGAAGAAATTCACCAAACATAGCACTGTAGTTTTCTGCTTCTGCATATAAATCGGCTAATTCCATACTGTGAACCATTTTGTCGGTATTAAGTTGTCTGGAATTAAGCAAAACCTGAATTGCCTCGCCTTTGAATCCTCGTTTTTTAAAAGCGGAGGAAACTTGCAGAGCTTTGTAAGAGTTAGAGAGTGATTGGTTTTCTAGTACACTTTGAATCTCCTTGATTACTTTCTTTTTGTCACCACTTTTTTCTAATATCCAAATGTAATCTATTCTTATATTGGAATTGTCTGGAAACATCGAGGAGGTCTTCTGTGTGAATTTTAAAGCCTCTTTGTATTCCTCTAAATTCACCAGGCACATCAAATAGTTTTCGTAGTAGATAGCAGAAAATCTATTTTTCTTTAATAGTTCTTCATAAATCTCCTTAGCTTTTGCATATTCGCCACTACTAAAATAGCTAAGCGCAAGTTTGTCTTTATCAACTATTGGAACATTGTTTTGGGCTTGGGCATTTACATTGCCTAGCAACAACAAAAAAAGGAGCAATAAAATGGAGAAACGAGGCATACTCATAAAGTTAATATAAAACAGGAATAGCCAAAAAATAACTTGGTATTTTTTAAATATCTTTTAACAAGGGTATTAAATTCCAGCTTCTGCTTCTACCGCCTCTACCTCAGGAACCATTCTCTTTAGTAGGTTTTCTATGCCAGCTTTAAGCGTAAAGGTACTGCTAGGGCAGCCACTACAAGAGCCTTTCATTACTACTGTTACTACACCATCTTTAAATGATTTGAAGGATATAGCACCACCATCCATTTCTACAGCTGGTTTTACGTGGTCGTCCAGAAGTTTTTTTATTTTTTTCTCTATTTCTGTTTCCTCTTCTTCACTCAATGTAGCGTTTTTATTCACTACTTCTTTGCCAGATTCTATCCAGTTTTTGATAAAATCCTTAATTGCTGGTATTTCTTCTGGCCAAACTGCTTCAGACGATTTGGTTAATGTAATGAAGTTGTTCATAATAAAAATACCTTTTACAATTGGATTCTTGAAAAGCTCTAATGCAAGAGGAGAGTTGGAAGCAACTTCTACATTTCTATAGTCTACACTGTCGTTGGGAAGTATCATTTTGTTCACTACAAACTTCATTGAATCAGGGTTTGGGGTCGCCTCTGCGTAAATAGTTATGAATTCACTTTGGTTCATTTTTGTCTTATTTAGAATTATTCTACAATATTACTTATTTTTATGCTTCTCTTGGTTATTTAAATTGGGCAAAATGCTATTTTTATCGTTTAGTAAAAATTAGGTGTTTTTTTCATTTCAAAAAACAATAGCTTTGTGCTATATGAAAAAAAGGCTACTGTTAATTTTTATCGCACTGTTTGTATATGCGGTACCGGCAAGTGCACAATATTTATCCTCCAATCAAAGCAGCAATGCGGTAGAAGTAGTTCTAAAGAATATTATCTCCGAAAATGGGATAACAGAAGTACTTATTTTAGTAGATAATGAGATAAATAGCAGTGCCTTACAAGGCATGGGAATAAAGGTTCAAACAAAAGCAGGCAAAGTGTGGACAGCCCTTGTACCTGTTAATAAAATGGAAGAATTATTAAAAGTGAAAGGTGTTTTGATGGTGGAGAGTCCGAGTAAGTTTCATTCTACGCGAATGAAAATGGATTCCGCAAGGATTTCTATGCAAACAAATAAAATTGAACAAGCTCAAAACCTGCCATTAGCATACAGTGGGAAAGGGGTTGTAATAGGAATTGTTGATATAGGTTTTGATACAAGACATCCTGCTTTTTATGCTAAAGATAGCTCCAATACAAGGATTTCTCGTATATGGCAACAAAATTTTAATGATGGACCAGCACCCGAAGGCTATAATTATGGTACAGAGAGAAAAGGAGAGGAAGTGTTTAAAGATTTGGATTTGCATGGATCACATGGAACCCATGTGGCTTCTATAGCTGCAGGTAGCGGTATTGGATCGCCTGATTTGAAGTATAAAGGGGTTGCGTCAGATGCAGAACTAGTGTTTGTAAGTATTAAATATTACGACAGTACATTGCCTGGTAGTGCTCTTAGTGACTATTTGATTGCAAATGCAGCGATTATAGATGCCTATGCTTATATTTTTAATTACGCAAAGTCTGTAGGGAAGCCTGCGGTAATCAATCTTAGCTGGGGAATGCATACTGGCCCCCACGATGGCACCTCTCTTTTTGATTTAGCTACAAATGCTCTTGTAAAAGAAGGGAATATATTAGTGGGTGCCGCAGGTAACGAAGGTACAAATAACATGCATTTTGAGTCTTTGATACAAAACGATACGGTTTCCACTTTATGTATAGAAAACCAAAGAAACAATTACCCCAGTGAAGAGGTATATGTAGACATTTGGGGAAGTGGCAATTCTGAATTTTCTTTGTCTGTGTCAATTGTAGATACATTTGGCAATATAATATACCAAAGCCCCTACACTTCTTCAAGAATAGCTGATAACAAAGAGTTTATATTTTCTGTTCAAGGAGGAGAGGTGAAAATAAATAAACATTTAACACCCCTTTATTTGCCAAATAACAAACCCAATGTATTGTTGTGGGTTCAAAATCCTAATCCTAAATTGTATGCAATTCAATTAAACTTGACTTCTAGTTTCTCCCAAATTCATGCTTGGAATTCGGGGGGGATTTATAGGTATACTTCAGGAAGTTTTAGAAATAAAATTGGAAATTTAGATTTAAGTAATACGCTTAAGTCGGGAAATTCGAGATACACTGTAGGTGAAAATGGAGGTACATCCAAAAGTGTAATTACCGTGGGTTCTTATACTGCCAAAAACTTTTATGTAGGAATTTTTGGAGATACGTTTAACGATAGAAATTATTCCTCTATAGGGCAAATTACTCCTTTTAGTAGTAGGGGACCAACCGCAGATGGCAGAATTAAACCCGATATTTTGGCTCCAGGTATGGATGTAGCTGCGGCAATTTATTTACAACAATATCCAGGCTGGGCATGGAATAGATTGGTTTCTTTCGAACCTTTTAAGAATGATTCTTTTGCTTATGGCGTATTTTCTGGCACCTCTATGGCAAGCCCTCAAGTTGCTGGAGTTGTAGCTCTTATGTTACAAGCAAATCCCGCACTTACTCCTGCTCAAATAATTCATATTTTAAAGCAAACCGCAATAATAGATGCTGCGACCGGTAATGTGCCAAATACCAATGCAGGGAATGGTAAGATTAATGCTTATGAAGCAGTAAAAGAAGCATTGAGAGTAGTGTCGTCAAGAGGCTTACAAGTAAAACATGAGGTTTTGGTTTATCCAAATCCTGCTCAAACTTGGATAAATATTGAGTCTGAAAGAGAGATAATGCAGATTGAATTGTTAGACATACAAGGTAGAGAAATAAGAAGGTTTGATACAAAGCCTTCTCACAAACAATCCTTAAATGTTATGGGGTTGGCAAAAGGATTATACTTATTAAAAGTTGACCAATCTATTTATCGGATTTTATTGGATTGATTTCTTTTTCTCTTTTTTCGTGTCTTAACATTTGCTTTGTAGTATACCAAAGCAGCTCCCTTGTCTGTAAGAATAGTTAGGTTTTTTATCACTAGGCCCTCAAATCCCTCGCTTTTGAAAGTAAAAGAAACATATATGCTAGAATTTGCATCTATAGAATCCGGATATGCTTGGGTAATGGTACAGCCACAGGAAGGATATATTTGAAACAATTTTATTTTTTCTTGGTAATGGTTAGCAAGAGTAAATCCATATTCTTTGATGGTCCCTTGTTTCATAGTGCCTAAATCAATTGTGTCCTTGGGATATGCTAGCCTTAGGGTGTCACTTGCAAATGTAGTATTCGCAAAGTAAACAAAAAAGAAAGCCATTACAAGAATATTTCTTATAATGGCTTTTGAATATAAATGAAGCATTTAGATTAAGGATTAACTCTTAAGGGTGATTCTGGAGTTTTGTTTGCCTCTACTACCATACCTTTTATGGTAAGTTGGAAAGTGCCATGAGAGGTTTCTACAGTAAGTGTTTTGTGAAAAGACTGAGGGGTTGTAGGCGCAGTATATACCGCTACCACAGATCCTTTAGCTTTGTTTTTGATTGGCTCTTTAGTATATGAAGGCGCAGTACAGCCGCAGCTTGCTCTAACATTGCGGATTTCTACTACTTCTTTAGTAAGATTTGTAAAAAGAAATTCATATTTTGCACTAGACCCAGCAGGTACGTTGCCAAAATCATGAACAATGGTTTCCCATTTTATGAGTTCAGAATTGGTTTTGTTTTCAGTAGCAGCAGGAGTTTGTGCGTAGTTGGTGTAAGCCACACCTAAAAGTAAAGTAAGTGTTAAAAATAGATTTTTCATTTTATATAAGTTTATTTTTTAATTGGTAATTTGATTTCAGAACCAGAATTGTCTGAAGCAGGAACTTCAACTACTCCGCTTATGGTTAGCTTATGGTCGCCTGCATTAGTTTCTACAGTGATTATTTTAATGAAGTTGCCTTCTGATTTTGCATCGTATCCAACTTCAATTTCTGCTTTTTGACCAGGTGCAATAGGTTCTACAGGCCATTTTGGAGTGGTACAGCCGCATCCAGCAGTAGCTTTTTTAATGATTAGATTTTGAGTACCTGTATTCTCAAAAACAAACTTAGTGATTACCGGGACATTTTGTTTTATAGTTCCAAAATTGTGTCTGGTTTGAGTAAATTGTATTGCAGCACCTACATTGGATTTGTTGTCGTCGCTTGCTACCTTGGCTCCAGGAGCAGTTGTAGATTCTTTGGTAGTATTTTTGTTGGTTTGTGTTTTAGCAGTTGAGCTTGCTTTTTTGCTTGTTGGCGACTGCTGAGCTTGTATTTGCAAGCTTAGTGCAACAATTGCAAGTGCGGTGGTAAATATTTTTTTCATAATTCTAAGGTAATTTGTCGTTCTTTGCTTCAAATTCCATTCCAAAATTACTCATGATTTCTGTAAAACCCAAAAAAAAATTAGGACAACATTTTCTTAGAGACAAAAACATTGCCTTAAAAGTAGCAGATCTTGTTGATAATCATATTGATTGTAATATATTGGAGATAGGTCCCGGTACTGGTGTGCTTACTGAATTTTTGATGAACAAGGCAAAAGAAAAGCTTGTGATGGTAGATATTGATACAGAATCTGTGGAATATTTAAGACAAAAGCATGGATTTGGGGAAGAGTTGTGGGATACCGATTTTTTAAAAGAAGCAAAAAATATTTTCGATTCCAAGCAAGGGCCTTGGTTTGTAGTAGGTAACTTTCCATATAATATTAGTTCTCAAATACTGTTTAAGATTTTAGAAAATAGAGGAAGAGTAGAAGGATTTGGAGGTATGTTTCAGCGCGAAGTAGCCAGGAGAATTTGTTCCGCACCTAATTCTAAAGAATACGGAATTTTGTCTGTTTTGCTTCAAGCTTATTACAAATTAGAATATTGTTTTACTGTTTCGGAGGGTGTATTTGACCCACCACCTAAGGTAAAAACAGGAGTCATGAAAGGGGTGAAGTACAGAGATACCTTAAATAGTTGTTCGGATAGAATCTTTTTAGATGTGGTAAAAACAGCATTTAACCAACGAAGAAAAACGCTGAGTAATAGTTTACGTAAATTTAATCTAAACAAAGAAGAGTTTGTTAAAACAAGATTTGCTAACTTGCGTCCTGAAAATCTAAATGTAGAAGATTTTGTGGAATTGACTCAATTAATTGAAAATGAATCAAAATGAGCCTTCAGGAAATAAGCCAAATAGAGTTAGGTAAATTAAAAGAATTGATCTTATCGGGTCAAAAGGACTCACTTTTTGCTTATTTAGATGATTTCAGGCCTGAAGATATTGCCGAAACATTTTGGGATTTGGAGGAAGAAGATCAAAAGGAGATTATAGCCATTTTAGAAAAAGAAAAGGCTGTAAATGTTATTGTTTCCTTGGATTACGAACTACAAGAAAAATTTCTAAGAACCTACGACACCGAAGCTATTGCAACCGAAATACTAGAGTATCTGAATACCGATGACGCTGTAGATATACTCAACCATTTTAGTAGCAAAAAAGCAGAAGAAATTATCAATTATCTTCAAGACCAGGAATTTGCTCGCAACCTTATGTCTCTTTTGCATTACGACGAAAATGTGGCGGGTGGTTTAATGGAGAAAGAGTTGATAAAGGTGCGTTTGGACTGGACTATGAGCAGATGTGTAGAAGAAATTAGAAAACAAGCAGAAATTGTAGAACATGTATACACTATATACGCGGTAGACGATAGAGATAGGCTTAAAGGGATAGTTTCTCTAAAGCAATTGGTATTGCAGAAAGAAGGGGTAAAAGTAGAAGACATTTTAAATGAAGATTTTATATACGTAAGTGCATACAGTAGTGGGGAAGAGGTGGCAAGTGTAATGAATAAGTATGATTTAGTGGCTGTTCCGGTTGTAGATTCCTTGGGGCGGCTTATGGGGCGTATTACCATTGACGACGTAGTAGATTTTATAAAAGAGGAAGCAGATAGGGATTTCCAATTGCAAGCTGGTTTGACAGAAAATGTAGAATCATCCGATAGGATTTGGATACTAAGTAGGGCTCGTTTGCCATGGCTGTTAATAGGGTTAACGGGAGGTTTGGCTAGTTCTTCTTTGGTACAAAGGTTTGAAGGGGATTTGCAGATTTTTCCTCAATTGGCATTTTTTATGCCTGTAGTAGCTGCAATGGGTGGCAATGCAGGAGTACAATCTTCTGCTATAATTGTGCAAGGTCTTGCAAACAACACTCTCAAATCAAAAAATATTTCCCCGAAGTTAGTAAAAGAGTTTTTCGTATCCTTATTAAATGGTGCGGTTTGTTCTATTATCATGTTTGCATGGAATTTATTTATAGGCCATACCATGGAGTTGTCTCTTACGGTAAGTGTAGCATTAATTACTGTGATTATTTTTGCATCTATTCTAGGCACACTAACTCCACTTTTATTAGAGAAATTCAAAATTGATCCGGCTCTAGCTACTGGGCCATTTATAACTACTACAAATGATGTAGTAGGCCTAGGTTTCTATTTTTTAATAGGAAGGCTTATTTTAAATCACATGATATAAGGGTGGCTAAGTTGTTTTTTATTTAATGGTTTAGTAAAATACTCTCTTAAGTTTTGGTGCTTTTGCGGCGAACGAGATGGATAGATGTTATTTCTGATGTTTTTTAACTTGTTCCAGTATAATATAATACAAAGAAAATGAGAACTGTTAATTTCACAATAGTTAAAATCCCAAAAAGTATTTTACTAATCTTGTACGACAAAGTTACTTCAATTAATGGATGAAACGAATCCTTATCACTCTTTTCTATTCTAACTGCTTTTCCTGTTAAAACATAATAATAGTCCAATTCTGATGAAGTATAATCTTCATTATAAGATCTATAGATTTCTTTGAGATTGTTTTTATTTAACATAATACCTCCACAATCTTGATTAGCTAAAGTATCTAGCATTTGAAATTTCAATTTTAAGTTGCCTAAAACAATCCGAAAAATTGTTCCAGTTGTAGCTTTTATCATAGTAAGGTATTGGTATCTGCTAAATACTCCAATATGAAAAAGCCCCCACATAAAAAATATTCTGATCATAAAAATAAAAAAGGTATTGTTTGAATAATTCCTTCTTTTATTCATATTTAAATGCTGAATAAGTTATCGAAAGCCACTTTCTGTATGTTTAAAAAACCATACTCATATTTTTAAATATAGAAATAACATCTTCAAGGGGGGGCATTTGAGCGAATAAATTTAATAAAGAGAAATAGAATCATTAATTTCTTCGAATCAAGAAGCTCATCATGTCTTTTTAAGATTTGTTTGGATGGTTTTGATCTTTTTTTTAAATCAATGCTTTCAACCTTTATATGCTAGTTTTGCTTATTCCTTTATATTCTCTTCTATGTTAGTTTTTGTATTTTCGTCTGCACCTTTTAAATATGTTGGCAGATTTAGTCCAGCCATATTAAATAAGTCGTTTAGTGGTGGAACTGTTTTCATCATTCCTGAAACAAAGTTTGCAGTAGAGGAATTTCCGTTTTCACCCTGTCCGTTGCCAGAGTCCCAAACAGTAATTTTGTCAATCTTAATATTTTTCACTGCTTCAACTTGTGTTCTAACAAGTTCAGGTAGTTTTTCAATTAAAAGAAGCTGGAAAGCTTTGCTTGGGTCTCCACCGGCAGCTGCTACAACTTCTTTATAACCTTCTGCTTGTTTAGTGAGTATTTCAAATAGACCTTTAGCTTCTGCTTCCATTTTTGCAAAAATTGCATCTGCTTCGCCTTTTGCATTTTCTCTTATTGTCTCTGCCGCAGCCTGTGCTTCAATGATGGCTCTTTGTTTTGCTATTTCAGCAGGGATTACAATATTTGCTATTTGTGTTGAGCGTTCTCTTTCCGAACGTGCTAATTCAGCTTTCTGTTCGGCAACGTACGATTCTTCTAAGGCTTTTGCTTGTTGAACTTTTTCAGCAGTTATTGCAATACGCAACGATTCTGCTTCTTTCTCCCTACGAAGTGCTTCAGAATTCGCAATTGCGATTTTTGCTTCATTTTCACCTTGAATGGCAATGGCATTTGCTTCAGAAGTCTTAACCCTCGTATCTCTTTCTGCTTCTGCTTTACCTATTGTTTCATCTTTAACAGCGGTTGCGATGCTTATTTCTTTGTCCTTTTGGGTAATCGCAATTTTCACATCCCTGTCTCTGTGGGTTTCAGCAATTTGCGTGTCTTTTTCTCTATCCGCTAATGCCTTTCCTGTTTCTCCAATTTTTTCTTGTTCAGCAACACTGATTTTAGCTTCATTAATTGCTTTTGCTGCGGCTTCTTTTCCTAATGCTTCAATATATCCTGATTCATCTTTGATGTCTGTTACGTTAACATTGATTAATTTTAAACCAATTTTTTTTAACTCGCTGTCAACGTTTTTTGAAATGTTGTCAAGGAATTTATCTCGGTCAGAGTTTATTTCCTCAATTGTCATTGTTGCAATTACCAACCGCAATTGTCCGAATAAAATATCTTTTGCTAACTCTTGAATTTGTTCGGATGATAAGCCTAACAATCTTTCTGCTGCGGTATTCATACTATCGGATTCTGTAGAAATTGCAATTGTAAAACGGCAGGGGACGTCCACTCTGATGTTTTGTCGGCTTAGTGCGTTTGTTAAGTTAGCCTCAATAGATAATGGCTTTAAATCTAAAAAAGCAAAGTCTTGAATAACAGGCCAAATGAATGCGCCCCCCCCGTGAACACATTTAGCCGATGTGCCACCTGTTCGTCCGTAAATAACTAGAATTTTATCTGATGGGCAGCGTTTATACCTTGAAATTAATGCTGAAATTGTTGCGAATAGAACTACTGCCGCAACTACAATGATAATGATTGGTGTCATATTGATTTGATTATATTTTTTCTACTATAAGTAAATTATTGTTCTCTATTTTTACTATTTTTACTACTGAACCTGATTGGATTTTGTCATTTTCAGTCATAGCTTCCAACTCGTGAAATGCGCCGTTTACACTTATCATAATTTTCCCTTTCCCTTTTTTGTTTTCAGGAATTGTCAAATAAACTTCTGCTGTTTTGTCTAATGTATTTGCAATTTTAAAAGAATTGTCCTCTGCTAATTTTTGCACCTGTCTAATTATAACAAAAAATAAATAAACAAATAAAATTCCAATTACCAACGACAAAATGATAAGTGCAGGCTTGTTTGAAATCGTCGTATAAAATGAGATACCTGTCCAACTAAATCCTAATAAAAAATTAATCAAGTTTCTGAGCGAGAAAAGTTGAAAAGGTGCATCTACATCACTTAAATCTCCATCAAAGTCGGCTTCTATTCCGTCTGTTGAGTCTACACCGACAAAGGTCATAATGGTCTGAATGATAAAAATCAAACTTGTAGGAATTGCTACAAACCAAAAAGTCTTAAGTAATGCGTCTAAGTTTTCTAATATTTCCATAGTTGTATTTTTAAAAGGTGTTGTTATTTCGTCACCAACCTCAGTTAGTGTATAAAACACATTCTGTTTTCAAAAATAATAAAAACTGCTACATTAAAAGCTATTTTAGCGAATATATTTTAACTATGAGAATGTTAACCTGAGAATTTTTATAAATTTAACAAGTTAAAAGTGCTTCTAAAAAAGTGGTTTTTTGATTAGAAAAGTTAAAGTTAAAGTTTGTAAGTTTTATATGTGATGTGCACTTTGTTAGCCTCAAGAGAAATAGTTGCGAATTTTAAATGAAGTTTTTATTTTAGTTGCTTATACATTGGGCCTTCCGTTTTTACTCTCTCAATGGCTTCTGTCCAATATTCCCAAAATGCAGTATCTGCTGGCTCGTCTGTACCGTTCCTGTATTCACCACCACTTAAAACATCTGTCAAATCTTTAGAACCGCTATTCTCCCAATATGCTTTAAGGCAATATAACATTGCCTCAAATCCAAGTTTTTTTGTTATAAAGTCGTCTTTTTCAGTTTTCATGGTTTATCATTAAAAAGTCCAAATGTGTCTGTCTAGTATAGTTTGAAATCAGTTTTAGATTTTTTCTAATCTGAAAATTTAATGCCATTGTAGTTTAGTCTCAATTATGATGTTGATGTGTCGAGATTAATATTAATATCACTTATAAAAGTAAGGTATATAAGGTTGATAGGGTATGAGCAATAGGAGGCCTTAAATCTGTTATATCTAAACCTTGATTATAGGAATTGTTTTTCGACCAAGTGCTGTGATTATTTGTAAGTAGTAGTTGCCTGGCTTATATGCATAGCTATCTAATTTCAAATTCTGTTTTCCTTTAGGATATACTTGGGCACTTAGGGTGCTTATTTGTTTGCCTTGGTTGTCGAAAAGTTTTATTTCGCAGTATCCCCCAAAGCTATAAAACTCTACCATTGTGTAGCTTGTAAAAGGATTTGGGTAGCATTGTATATGAACTAGACCTTCTTTGTTCTCCTCTGTTTTATTTAACCCTAAGGTTTGACTAAATATAGGCAGAGGGGTAAAGGAATTAAACAAAATATTGTTTTGAATCTCAGTGTCTGCTATTTGAAACCAATCTTTTATAATGGTCCAATACACCTGTCTGTAGTCGTATTGCATTGGCAGGTTGTCGTTTACCGTTGCATTAGAGGGTATGTTTGGGTTTTGACCTATAATGCCGGGGTTTACTTTGGAACCAAAAACAAACATAGGCGCAGCTGTGCCATGGTCTGTTCCGATGCTGCCATTGGATTTAATTCTTCTACCAAATTCTGAAAAAGTCATGCCGCATACCTTGTCTGCTATTCCTAGCCTTGAACAGTCGTCTTGGAAGGCAGATATGGCTTCAGAGACCTGTGTTAATAAATTAGCATGCGCACCTATAGCAGTATCGGAGGCGTCTACTTGGTTTGCATGGGTGTCGAAACCTCCTATAGATACCATATACACTGGGGTTTTTAACCCCCCTGAGATTAGTTTTGCAACAATTTTTAATTGGTCTGCAAGACTATTTCTATTGGGATATTTTGTACCTAGGTTATTGCCTTTCTCTGCTGCATTTTTAATAGCTACTGAGTATGCTTCTGTTTGCTGTGCTACAAGTCTTATATAGGTAAGTTCGTGTCCTGCGGGGGTAGGTGGAGCAGGGTCCACGGTGCCGTTTACCATTTGGTATATATAGTTGGTGTCCGAAACAGCCAGTCCCATGGAGTGGTGTTCCCCAACCAAAGTCAGAGAGAGACCATAGCCAATTTGAAGGGCTAAAGGATCTGGCATTTCAGCATTGGGATATTCATCTGGGTACTCGGGGTATTCATTTTCTAGCATTCTACCAAGCCAACCACTCTTTAAATACTCATCCGAACTTGAACCACTCATCCAAATATCTGTACTCCTAAAATGTGAAAAGTCAGGATTTGGGTATCCTACGTCTTGTATTACCGACATAAAACCATGGTCAAACATGTTTTTCATTTGAAGCATGGAAGGGTGAAACCCTGTTTTGTCTGTACCTTCTAGAGGTAGAATTCTATTCTCTTTTATAAGCACATTACTCCTAGCCGTATTTAGTTTTGAATATTGGTCTATTGGAATAAGTGTATTTAAACCATCATTGCCACCGTTTAACTGAATTAATACCAGTACTCTACCGTTTTTGGAGGATGATTTAGCTATAGCTTTTAAAAGGGGAGTACCTGCAAACGTGTTAATAGGTAAGCCATTTAGGGCTATTGGTAATAGAGTAGCACTAGTTGCCTTTAAAAAATCTCTTCTTTTCATTTTGTATTTAGGCTAGTTGGTATTCGGGTAAACTTAAAAGATGCTGAAACAAAGAATACAAACGTATATATACCATCTGTTTGTTCTCTGTGGTTTTATTTTGTTGGTATGTTTGCCATAAATCTGTCCAATAAAAATCTTGGCTTTGCCCGCTAAGTAATATGCTCTTTAATTCTGTTTTTTTTGTGGAGGAGATGTCGATAGCATACAATATTTCTAAACTTTCATTGATTAATTCAACTGGATTTGAGGGGTTTTCTAATATAGAAACAAATTCCACAATGTCGGTTTTTATGTCTATGGTAGGTGTTGCAATGCCGTTGCTACTTAGTAAAATTTCAATGAGTTGTTTTCTTTTGGTAAGGGTGTCTGAATTTATCCAAATTTGATGGTACTGGGGCGACTGATGGTATGCTGGCCAGCCAGCAACGCTTGGGGGGTCGAAATAATTTAGCCCTTGGCTAGTGGTAAAAGAATTCACCAACAACAAACTTGAATAGTTTTTTGCTAAATCAGTTGTAAATTTTGTTTGGAAAGCTTTTGTAAATCCAACAACAAAGTCAAATGGATTTTTGATGTAACATCCTTTGCTATTGATATCATAAAAATGTTCACTGAGAAGCAGTTTTTGAATTACTGGTTTGATTTCCCAATTGGATTGTACCAAAAATTGAGCAAGAGGTTCTATTACATTTGTTTCAGTTTGTTCAGTTATATTGTAATAACAAAAATAACGGTACAATTTACGACATAAGTGTTTTGAAATCACATCTGCATGCATGAAAATCATGTCTATTAACTCATCTTTTTCAAGTGCTCCATCTGCCCCTATTCGCCCTACTATGGTTTGGTTGTTAAAAAAACCAGAGAAGGTTTTATTTTGTGTGTCGTGAAGTGTTGGTTGGAAATTAGATTCCACAGTGCTTATATTAATTCTCCATCCAGTAAGAACTCTAGCGGCTTGTTTTACATCATCTTCAGTATAGTTTGAGTCTGCACCCTTGCCTAATGTAAATAGTTCCATTAGTTCTCTTGCATAGTTTTCATCAGGTGCATTTTTTGTGTTTTTATAGCCATTTAAGTAATACAACATGGAAGGGTCTTTACTTATGGTTTTAACCATGTTCTTAAAATTACCTAAACATTGACCTCTTAAAAATTGGTTATACTTGTATAAAAAACGACCATCTTGAACTACTTCTGCTTCTACAGCAAAGTGATTGTGCCAAAACTGAGTCATTTTTTCTCTGATATTGCATTCTTGGTTTATCAGTTGCCCCGTAGCCCAAGATTTGAAAGATAAAAATCTAGGAGCAGTAAGGTTTGGCGGAGTAAAACTGTCGTTTACCCATGTTTGTCCTAAAGGAATATTGGGGTCTATAACCGAAGGGGAACTGTAGTTATTTAATGGCGGGGCAGGAGTATAGTCTACAAAATCAATTATCGCAGAAACTGCATCATTTAAAGACTTATTCTTAAAGTTCCTAAGATCAGAGGGTCTAAACCCAAAAGTAGTTCTTCTTAATAAATGAGCAACATGTTTTGTGTCCCAATTGCCATTATATGGGAGAATACTATAAGATAAAATTTCTAAACCATCAGGTAGTTTTTTATTAGAATAAGGATTGATGGATTGAGTTAAATCAGGTTCGATTTCTACAATCTTTTCCTTTTTCTTGTCTTGGGTTTGTATGTTTAAAAATTGACGTCTATTCATACGACACTTTTTTATAGAACAAAAGTATGATAATAAATGACTCCGACAAGAGAAATTATTTTCTTAAATAAATAAAGGGGCTTAGGCCCCTTTATTTTCAAGAATTATTTTTAGCTTTTTTGTTGTCTAAAGTGAATTTAAGTTCCGTCTTATCTTTATTCATTCCAACTTTAATTTTGGTACCATCTACTGCTTCTCCCTTAAGTATTTCTTCTGCCAGTGGGTCTTCTACATATTTTTGTAGTGCTCTTTGCAAAGGTCTTGCACCAAATTCTGGATCAAATCCTTTTTCAGCTAGAAATTCTTTTGCTTCTGTATTTATATCTATTTCAATCCCAAGGTTATTAATTCTTCTGAGCATTTTTATCATGTTCACATCTAAAATCTTAATAATATCCTCTTTTTCAAGGCTTTTGAAAACGATAATATCGTCTACTCTATTTAGAAATTCAGGGCTAAAGAATTTTTTAAGTGCTGATTCAATAATATGCTTGCTATCTTTTTCTGTATTTGCTACTTTGTTACCCGTAGAAAATCCAACACCAGTTCCGAAGTCTTTTAGATGCCTAGATCCAATATTTGAGGTCATGATAATAACGGTATTTCTAAAATCTATTTTACGGCCTAAACTGTCGGTCAGGAAGCCTTCATCTAAAACTTGTAGTAACAGATTAAAAACATCTTGATGTGCTTTTTCGATTTCATCAAACAGAATAACTGCATAAGGTTTACGTCTTACTTTTTCGGTAAGAATTCCTCCTTCTTCGTAGCCAACATATCCCGGAGGCGCTCCTACAAGCCTAGATACAGCGAATTTTTCCATATATTCACTCATGTCTATTCTAATTAAGGAGTCTCTACTATCAAACATATACTCGCTCATTGCTTTAGCTAATTCTGTTTTCCCAACACCTGTTGGGCCTAAGAAAATAAAAGAACCAATTGGTTTGTTTGGGTCTTTAAGGCCAGCCCTAGTTCTTTGAATAGCTTTAGCAAGTTTTACTATTGCTTTTTCTTGTCCTATAACTTTGGCCTTTAGCTCGTTTTCCATGTTTAAGAGTTTTGCTCCTTCACCTTGTGCAATTCTTTTAACAGGAATACCTGTCATCATGGCTATAACTTCGGCAACATCGTCTTCACTTACAAGATATTTGTTGTTTTTACTTTCTTCATCCCATTTAGTTTTAGCTAAATCCAATTGCTTTAGTAAGTTCTTTTCAGTGTCCCTAAGTTTTGCAGCTTCCTCGTAATTTTGGGTTTTTACAACTCTGATTTTCTCTAATTTTACCTCTTCAATTTGGTTTTCGAGTTCTAGAATTTCTGTAGGTACATGTATGTTGGAAATATGAACCCTCGCTCCGGCTTCGTCTAGAACGTCTATTGCTTTATCTGGCAAAAATCTGTCTGTAATATATCTAACAGAAAGGTTTACACAAGCTTCTAGGGCGGCATCAGTATAGGAAACTGAGTGGTGGTCTTCGTATTTGTTCCTTATGTTTTTAAGAATTTCTAAGCTTTCCTCTGGGCTTGCTGGTTCTACCATCACCATCTGAAACCTCCTTTCAAGCGCTCCGTCTTTTTCTATATATTGACGGTACTCGTCTAAGGTTGTAGCACCAATACATTGGATATCGCCTCTGGCCAAAGCTGGTTTAAACATATTGGATGCATCTAGAGAACCGCTTGCCCCTCCTGCTCCCACAAGTGTATGAATTTCATCTATAAAAAGGATAACATCATCACTTTTTTCAAGTTCTGTCATTATCGCTTTAATTCTTTCTTCAAATTGGCCCCTGTATTTGGTTCCTGCAACCAAGGAAGCAAGATCTAGGGTTACCACTCTTTTGTTGTACAATACCCTTGAAACTTTTCTTTGCACTATTCTTAGCGCAAGTCCTTCTGCAATTGCAGTTTTTCCCACCCCTGGTTCCCCGATTAGAACGGGATTGTTTTTCTTTCTTCTGGATAGGATTTGAGAAACTCTTTCAATTTCTTTTTCTCTTCCTATTACGGGGTCTAGTTTCCCTTCTGTTGCATCTGTAGTTAAGTCTCTACCAAAGTTATCCAGAACTGGGGTTTTAGATTTGGTATTCTTCTTTTTTAAATCTTCAATCTTTTTATCTTCATTGAACTGATTTTCTTCCATATCCCCATGGTCTTCTGACTTTTCTGCGGTAGGGTTTTGATTAAATCCGGGTATACCATCTTCAAGGGCATTTTTAAAAACCTCGTAGGTTATTCCAAATTGCATAAGAATTTCTGTTGCAATATTGTCTTCGTCTCTAAGTATAGAGAGCAACAAATGCTCTGTTCCAATAATATCTGTTTTGAACATTTTAGCCTCTAAATAAGTTATTTTTAAGGCTTTTTCAGCTTGTCTAGTTAGCGGAAGGTTTCCAAGGTTTAGGTTTTTACCAGCGGTATTTTTGATGGTATCTTCCAAAGATTTTTTTATTCTTAGTATTTCAATATCAAGGGATTTCAAAGTTTGTAGTGCTTTTCCTTCTCCTTCTCTAACAATACCTAGTAGCAAGTGTTCAGGGCCTATATAGTCGTGGCCTAGCCTAATAGCTTCTTCTCTACTAAACTGTATTACTTCTTTTACTCGTGGTGAAAATTTGGCTTCCATGTTTTGTGAATGGGTTTAAAGTTCAAATATATTGATTATTTTTGCTAGTGTCGTTTAATTTTTCTTACATTATCGTTTTGTTTTGTCGAATCTGTTGTACAGCGTCTCAATTGTTACAAACATTTAAAGTGGAAAATTAATTTACATTACCATTTTAACACAATTGTGCCAAGATTGTTCTTGCATCCTCGAGTGACTTTTTGTCTCTATTTTTCCTTTTTTATTGTTTGCTGCCATACGAAATGTGGATAAACCTGACAATATACACAAGTTATCAAGTTTTCTAATCCATTTGTGGATAAAGATATATTCCCTTCTTTCCTGTTATGTTTACATAATTTTGGAATAAATTTGCAGGAAGTATGGATGGAAATAAAAACAAGAGCAATTTTAGGCAATCAAAAGTGAAAGAGAGTTTGGTAACAGCTATCGATACAATGGGCAGAAAACCACCTTCAGTTCCAGATTTAGAGGAAGCAGTCTTAGGTGCATTAATGCTTGATAAAGATGCTTTAATTAGAGTGCAAGATGTGCTTAAAGTAGATTATTTTTATTCGGAGAAAAACCAATTTATATTTAAAGCTATTCAGCAGCTTTTTGATAGAAATGAACCCATAGATGTGCTCATGGTAATTGAAAAGCTAAGGGCAATGGAAAAATTAGAAATTGTTGGAGGTGAATTTTATGTTTCTGAGTTAACCCTAAAGGTAACTTCTTCTGCAAATATTGAATACCATGCCCATATTATTCTAGAAAAGTTTGTTCAAAGAGAATTGATAAAAATTGCAGGCGAGACGATTAGAGATGCTTATGAATTTAATGCAGATGCCTTTGCTCTTTTGGATGACACCGAAAAAAGAATATACGAAATAAAGAACCAAGGGATGAAGCGGAATTATGTAGGTATAGATACGCTTGTAACCAAGGCTTTGAAACAGATAGAAGCAAATACCAAAACCAATAGTGATGTAACTGGAGTGCCAAGTGGTATAGCAAGTATAGATAGAATTACTAGCGGTTGGCAAAATTCTGATTTAATTATATTGGCGGGTAGGCCGGGTATGGGTAAAACCGCTTTTGCATTAACCATGCTAAGGAATGCCGCTCTATATGCCAATGTTCCTGTTGCTTTCTTTTCTCTAGAAATGTCTGCAGTTCAATTGGTTACAAGGTTGATTTCTGCTGAGGCCGAAATTTCCTCGGAAGACCTTAGGAAAGGAAACCTACAAGAGCACCAATGGCAGCAACTTATTACCAAAACACAGTCCCTTTCCAAGGCACCTATTTATATAGACGACACCCCAAGTTTGTCGGTTTTTGAATTAAAAGCAAAAGCGAGAAGACTACATTCTCAAAATCAAATAGGCCTTATAATGGTGGATTATTTGCAGCTCATGAAAGGAGACGATGTAAAAGAGTCTAAAATGAATAGGGAACAAGAGATTAGCTATATTTCTAGGTCTTTAAAAACTTTGGCAAAAGAGCTGAATGTTCCTGTTATTGCACTTGCCCAGTTAAGTCGTGAAACTGAAAAAAGAGCAGATAAAATGCCTCAACTTTCAGACCTTAGGGAGTCGGGTTCTATAGAGCAGGATGCAGACATGGTAGCTTTTATTTACAGAGAAGATTACTATAATACAGGCAAAGAAGATAGTGGCCCAAGTAATGGGGGCATGGCAAAGTTAATTATTAGAAAACATAGAAATGGTTCCCCTGGTGATGCAGATTTGTTCTTCAAAAATTCCATTCAACGTTTTGTCGATTTTTCAGAATCTCAAATTTCATCTGTTATTTCCATGAGTTCTAAAATGAATGAACCCGAAGATTGGAAAAATAATTTGCCAGATAGCTCTATTTTTGGTAACACTACAACAAGCGATATCGTTAATCCTTTTTTGGATTCTGATTCGGATACAGAAGCAAATATTTTTGGAAACTAAGTTAATCTATCGCAATCTATCGACTGCTTTTAAAAGCTTAATATCATGCACTATTCCTCGTATAGCCAAAATATGAACAATGGGTAATAGTATTCCCAAAAAAGCATTGTAATTCCATTGTGTCTCAAAATTTGAGAATAAAGAACCTATATAATTGGTTTGGTAATACAATAGAAAAAATAGCAAGAGGTCAAAGATTAGTAAATAGGAACTTAATCGGAGTTGCAATGCTCTGTTTTTAAACAAGAAGATACCCATCACACTAAGAACTACTAAAGCCCATAGCGTTAAATGGATGTATTGATTGTTTACCTTTACTTTTGATTCTTTATTGTTCGAAGAGGTGTCGTAAACTTCGGTGAAGGTATATTTAAGTTCTGCATTAGCCAATGCAAAGGAGTTGTCTTCTTTTAAGTTTCCAGACAAGGTTGCGTACTTTGGGTTGCCCACCAAAAAACCAATACAAGATAGTATTCCAATCAATAAATAAAGGCTCTGTTTGCGTTGAATCATATCTGCAAAAGTATGTAAAAAAGAAATTATTTTTTTATTACTTCTATTTGATTTCTTGACAATCGAACTATATTCTTATTTTCTAATTTTTTTAGCAATCTGCTAATTACTTCTCTTGAACTGTTCAAATCTTCTGCTATTTGACTATGGGTAATCGGTAAAAAATATGAGTTATGTACTTCTGTTTGTTTTGTTAAGTAATCCATAAGCCTTTGGTCCAAACTTTTAAATGCTATTTGATCCACAGTTTGAAGGAGTTCTTCAAATCTGTTTCTATAAGTTTCCACAACAAATCTATTCCATGAGTTAAATTTTCGCATTAAATTTTCAATTAGAAAAAAAGGCAAAAGAATGGCTTCTGTCTGTACCTCTGTTTTTGCCATAATCTGGCTTTTCTCATTTCTAAAACCACACATAATGGACAGCGCACATGCGCTCCCGGGTTCTAAAAAATAGATAAAATATTCTTTGCCTTCATCGTCTTCCCTGTATATTTTTACCCTTCCATTTAGGATTAGCATGGTATTCTTAATTTGTTCACCTGATTTAAGAAGGATTTCTTCAGCTTCAAAAACCTTGTAAGAAGCATTTTCAATTATTTCATTTACAAGTGCTTCTTCAAATTCTGGATAGTTTAAGCTTAGTTTAAGGGCTAATTCTTCTTTCATTTTTTAAAATATATTCTGCAAATCAAATCATTTTAAACAAAAAAGGCACTATAAAATTAATTATAGTGCCTATCAAAACTAAGTATTAGATTACTTAGTCAATGTCATGTTTATTTTAAACTTTATTGTTTCGCCATCTACTTCTTCTTCCCCTTCAGCGCTTAAAACAATTTTATTGTTAGTTCTTTCAGTAACAGTATACACGAACTCATCTCCTGGCTCTCCTATTTCAATTTGAGTGTCGGAAATAACTTTAAAATTACCATTAGTATCTTCAACCTCGTCTGTGGTTTCTGTCTCTGAAGAACCAAATGCTGTAATTGTTGTTTTGCTTTGGTATTCTCCAGCCATTGTGAAAGTACCGTCTGTTTTAAAAGTTGCTTTAATTTTTGAATTTAGAACCTCTTCTTTTATTGCTATATCTAGCCCCATGAATTTTCCTGTTCCATCAGTAACTCTGCTTGGAACATTCCAGGTGCCTAAAATTGCTTCAGAAAGTGGCTTTAAAGGCTCTACTTTGTCCTCTTTTTTACAAGAACTAAAAGCTAGAGTAATAATCGCAAATGCAAATAATAATTTTTTCATATTGTTTTTTCTTTTCGCAAATATAGGAAATAATTCTTTAGCATACATGTCATTTACTTCTTGGTTTTAAGAAATCTAATAGCTTTTAAATAAAGATATTGAAAATGAAAAGGATGGAAATCTATTCAATTAGGATGGGAATTAGAGGGAATTTGTATGAAAATAGACGAGTTTGGGAAAAAGTGTTCACATGTTAATTTAAAGTAAAGAATAAAAAGAGTATAATTGCCGCACAATTTATTAATAAAGTACTTTAAAAGAACTGTTATGGCCACAGAGCACTCACATTCTAAATTGAATCCGTTGGATTCAATGATGTCAAGATTTGACGAAGCTGCGAAAATTCTAGGTTTAGAATCAAACCTTTACAACACCCTTAAATACCCTTCGAAGGTAGTAACGGTGCACCTTCCCATTACAATGGACGACGGCACCATTCAGGTTTTTGAAGGTCACAGGGTGGTGCATTCACAAACCCTAGGCCCAAGCAAAGGAGGTATACGTTATTCTATGGATGTACATATAGATGAAGTAAAAGCACTAGCTGCTTGGATGACATGGAAATGTGCAGTAGTAGGAGTGCCTTACGGTGGAGGGAAAGGTGGAATTAAGTGCGATCCACGAAAAATGTCCAAAGGAGAACTAGAAAGATTAACAAGAGCATACACTGCTGCAATGCAGGATGTTTTTGGACCAGATAGAGATATTCCTGCACCAGACATGGGAACAAGCGGCCAAGAAATGGCTTGGATAGTAGATGAATTCTCTAAAATAAAAGGGGAGTGGAGTCCTGCTGTTATCACCGGTAAACCATTGTCTATGGGTGGGAGCTTAGGAAGAGTAGAGGCTACGGGTAGAGGCGTTATGGTAAGTACGCGTTCTGCTTTAGCCAAATTAGGGCTTCAACCAAACGATTGTACTTGTGTAGTTCAGGGTTTTGGTAATGTTGGCTCTATTTCTGCCAAACTTATAAACCAATTAGGCGTTAAAATTATTGCTATTAGCGACATAAGTGGTGGATACTACAATCCAGAGGGAATAAATATTGAAGATGCGATTGAATATGTTGCAAAAAATAGAAGTTTAGAAGGGTCTGATTTTGGCTCAAAGGTTTCTAACCAAGAACTTCTAGAATTACAAACAGATATTTTGGTCCCTGCTGCCTTAGAAGATCAAATAACCCACGAAAACGCACACAAAATCAAAGCAAAACTGATAGTAGAGGGTGCAAACGGACCAACCTCTGCAGGCGCAGATAAAATTTTGAACGACAACAACATTCTTGTAGTTCCAGATATTTTAGCCAATGCTGGCGGAGTTACCGTTTCTTACTTTGAGTGGGTACAAAACAAAATGGGATATTCCTGGACAGAAGAAAGAGTGAATAGAAGAGCAGATAGAGTGATGAAACAAGCTTTTGATACAGTATATAACTATTCTCAAAAATACAATGTTAGCATGCGTATAGCTGCTTACATAGTAGCTATGGAAAAAGTAGGGAATACAACCAAGTTAAGAGGAGGATATTAAGTATGAAAATCCACAGAGAAGGTTTTAAGATATTATTGATTACAACTATATTGTTGGCAGCTATAAATGCTCCCCTAAGTATTTTTCAAGCCCCTGAATGGCTTGTCAATTCTGTCTTAATACTCTCTATTCTTTTCTTTGTAATTGTTTTACAATTTTTTCGAGATCCTAAAAGAAATACAGTTTTAAATGATAAGCATATTATTGCTCCTGCTGATGGGAAAGTAGTTGTTATAGAGGAAGTTGAAGAGCCAGAATACTTTAAAGGAAAAAGGTTACAAGTGAGTATTTTTATGTCTCCAATTAATGTGCATGTAAACCGAAATCCTGTATCGGGTATAGTAAAATATGCGAAATATCACAAAGGCAAATATTTGGTAGCATGGCACCCTAAGTCTTCTACAGAGAATGAACGGACAAGTATAGTAATCCAAGCCAAAAATGGACAAGAAGTTTTGTTTAGGCAAATAGCAGGTGCATTGGCAAAAAGAATATGCTACTATGTAAAAGAAGGTCAAACAGCGAAACAAGGTGCGGAAATGGGCTTTATTAAATTTGGTTCTAGAATAGATTTGTATTTGCCATTAAATACTCCGATAAAAGTATCTATTGGTCAAAAAGTTACTGGTGGTGAATCAGTAATTGCTGAATTTATTTGATTGGTATGCTTTTTGTTACTATATTTGTAATAACAACTTAAAAATAAACGTATGAAAAAATTAATCTTAACCTTTTCCTTAGTTCTTGTTTTTGCAGCAGTTTCCAACGCTCAAGCTACAGCCACCGCTTCTAAAGCAGAAGCTCCAGTAGTTACGCTTGAGGCTCCCGATGCTAATGTAGAAGTAAAGTCTGAACCCAAAAAAGATAAAAAATCCTGCGATTCTAAAAAAGAATGTTGCAAGTCTAAATCTGCAACCGCATCTGCCGATTCAGAAAAGAAAGCTTGCTGCAGCGATAAGTCAACAAAAGCAAGTGCCAATGCAACTGAGAAAAAAGCTTGCACAACGGCCGAAGGTTCCGAGAAAAAAGCTTGTTGTAAAACTTCAACTGCAAGCACCGAAGATAAAAAATAATTCTTTAATATTTAAACAGAAGGCCGGCATAATGTCGGCCTTTTTTTGTAGTTAATTTCTACACAAAATAAATCTTCAAGATACTACTTAATTCTTACCTGTTTTAAGTGGTTTCTTTGCAAAATATATGTATTTTTGAGCCCTCAATAATTTTATATTAAAAAGCGAAAAATGGCTATAGATATTAAAGTCCCATCCCCAGGCGAATCCATTAGTGAAGTTACGATTTCTCAACTTCTTGTAAAAGAAGGCGATTATGTAAAGCTAGACCAACCAATTATAGAAGTAGAATCTGAAAAAGCTACTTTAGAAATAAATGCAGAAAAAGCAGGTGTACTTCTTAAATTTACAGCATCAGAAGGGGATACCGTTTCTGTAGGTCAAGTAGTGGCTCAAATAGATGAAACTGCAGAAGCTCCCAAAGAATCAAGCCCTTCTCCTGCAGCAAGCAAAGAAGTAGAAAATAAAATTGTAGAATCTAAAAAAGTAGAAGTTGTAAAAGAATTGAAGGCGGACAAAACGCCATTAGAAACCGATACAGCTATTAGCCCCTTGGCAAAACAATTAGTTGTGGAATATGGGTTAAATCCAAATTCCATTAGTGGCTCTGGATTAAATGGCAGAATAACAAAGATGGATGTATTGCAAGCATTAGTTCAAAATGGCAATACAAAATCTTCTGGTGGAAGCGCTTATGTAAAAGGGAGTGGATCAAGAGAAGAAAGAAGAGAAAAAATGACCAATCTTCGTAAGACTATCGCAAAAAGATTGGTTATGGCTAAAAATGAAACGGCAATGCTTACTACTTTTAATGAAGTAAACATGAAGCCAATCATGGACCTTAGAAACAAATACAAAGATAAATTTAAAGAAACCCATGATATAAATTTAGGATTTATGTCTTTCTTTACTAGAGCTTGTGTTTTAGCACTTAAAAAATGGCCAGCTGTTAATGCATTTATAGATGGCGAAGAAATTGTTTTTAATGATTATGCCGATATTTCTATTGCTGTTTCAGGACCAAGAGGACTTGTTGTACCTGTAATTAGAAATGCAGAAACGATGGGCTTGGCCGACATGGAAAAAGAAGTAAAGCGTTTAGCTCTTAGAGCAAGAGACAATAAATTAGGAATAGACGAAATGACAGGAGGGACGTTTACAATAACCAATGGAGGCGTTTTTGGTTCCATGATGTCTACCCCAATTATAAATCCCCCTCAATCTGCAATTTTAGGAATGCACAATATTGTAGAAAGACCTTGGGTGGAAAATGGTAAAATTGAAATAAGACCAGTAATGTTTGTTGCACTGTCATACGACCATAGAATAATAGACGGAAGAGAATCCGTAGGTTTTTTGGTAATGGTAAAAACTTTACTTGAAAATCCAGAACAACTCTTAGACGGGAAAGCACCTGCAGAAAGCCTTCTTGGTCTGTAATTTAATTTACTGTTAAATTGAAATACTAAAAATACTGTCATGGCTCCTGAGCATTTGCGTGATAAAATTCTAAATCTACCCGAAAGCCCAGGAGTTTACAAATACTACGACCAGTTTGAAGCACTACTTTACATAGGGAAAGCAAAAAATCTTAAAAAAAGAGTAAGTAGTTATTTTACAAAAACCATACACGAAAACAGGAAAACCTCTGTTCTTGTAAGTAAAATATATTCTGTAGAATTTACTGTAGTAGAATCAGAATACGATGCACTACTCTTAGAAAACTCATTAATAAAAGAGTTTCAACCTAGATACAACATAAATCTTAAAGACGATAAAAGTTACCCTTATATTAAAATTACAAAAGAAAGATTTCCAAGGGTTTATGCGATGAGAAATCCAATAAAAGATGGTTCTGAATATTTTGGACCTTATTCTTCTGTAAGAATGATGCAAGTAGTTTTGGATTTAATTAAGAAACTGTATCCCATCCGAAATTGTAAATATAGTTTAACACAGAGAAATATTAAGGAGAATAAATTTAGACTATGTTTAGAATATCACATAGGAAACTGTAAAGGGCCTTGTGTTGGATTACAAGAAGAAGAAGAGTATAACCAACAAATCCAACATATACGATTTTTGCTTAAAGGGAATTTAAATGAACTTAAAATACAACTTAAATTTCAAATTTCCGAGTCTGTTGCTAAACTTGCATTTGAAGACGCACAGGCATTTAAAAATAAATTAGATTTAGTAGAAAAATACCAATCAAAATCCACTGTTGTTAGTCCTAATTTAGGCGACTTGGAAGTTCTAACCATGGTTTCTGACACTAGAAAAAGTTATGTGAATTATCTTAGAGTAGCAGAAGGGATGATTATACAAACTAGAAATATTGAAGTGAAAAAGAAACTTGATGAAACAGACGATGAACTTCTTCTTCAGGTTATAGCCGAAATTAGGAACAAAGGGGTAAGTTCTGCTAGTGAATTAGTATTGTCTAAAATGCCCTCTTGGGAAGGTCTTTCTCAATTTAGGATTACGGTACCTCAACTTGGAGAAAAGCGCAAACTCTTAGAATTAAGTATGAAAAATGTCCTTTATTTTAAGAAAGAAAAAACAGATATGGAGGATAAAACAGATCCAATTGCCAAAACTCAGAGAATATTAGAAACAATGAAAACAGATTTGAGATTAAAGGATTTGCCTGCTCATATAGAATGTTTTGACAATAGCAATACCCAAGGGCTTTATCCTGTTTCTGCATGTGTAGTATTTAAAGATGCTAAAGCAAGTAAAAAAGAGTATAGACATTTTAATATAAAAACAGTAGAGGGCCCCAATGACTTTGCAAGTATGGAAGAGGTGATTAATAGAAGATATCAGAGACTGATTTTAGAGAACCAAAGCCTACCTCAATTAATTATTGTAGATGGAGGGAAAGGACAGCTTTCTAGTGGAGTTAAAGCCTTAAAGGATATAGGTTTGTATGGGAAGATTGCGATATTAGGTATTGCAAAAAGATTAGAAGAACTCTATTTTCCCGAAGATCCATATCCCTTATACCTTGATAAGAAATCGGAAACATTAAAGATTATTCAACAAATGAGAGATGAAGCTCACCGATTTGGAATTACTCACCATAGAAATAGGAGAGAGAAGGGTAGTCTTCAAAGTGTTTTGACCCAAATACCTTTTGTAGGTGAAAAGTCGTCTCAGGAATTGCTAAAAGTTTTCAAGTCTGTAAAAAACATTAAAAATGCTAGTATAAATGACTTGCTAAAGGTTGTAAATCAAAAACAAGCAAAAAGTATTGCCGATTTTTTTAAGAATCAGAATTAGCTTGGAACCCTGCCCGCACTTATAAATTGGTGGGTAATCTTTTTGTTTTCATTTAGGATAAAAGTTCCATCAAATTCATTTATTTTCACACTTCCGCTAGCATGCACTACTTTATTTTCTCCTAAATATAGAGCTACATGGGTTATTTTCTCCTTGTTTTTACCTAGAAATATCAAATCACCAGGAATTATTTCTTCAAGAGATATATGATCGCAAAACACAGCTTGTTGACCTGAGTCTCTTGGCAAAGTTATACCAAGAATTTTATATGTAACTTGAACTAAGCCCGAACAGTCTATACCTGCATAACATCGCCCGCCCCACAAATAAGGTGTACCAATATAAGAACACGCAATTCTACATGCTTCAATTGCTCTCTCTGGGTTTTCAATTTTAGAAAACTTTCGAATGTTGTCTGTAGAACTTAAATTGGGGAGAAATGCTCCGCCAGGAATAAATGCAATGAATCCATTTTGCTCTATTTGGAGAAATGGTTTAGTGAGAATAAAATTCCATGAAGCATGAATTGAATCTATAAATTCGCTAAATTGGTCTTTACTTATAAACCCAACATAAGAGTCGAAAGAGGTTGAAATAGACAACCAATTTTCTTGTTCTTCTAATACTTCGTAAGTTTCCCCGAAAATTAAAGAAGATACCATTTCAGATGCAGAATTTGGAGCACTTCTAATTGGAATCCAGGGGAGTAAACAAATTCCTTTCTTCAAATGTATTAAATATGTAATTTGGCTTTTTTAGAAAGTAGCTCTTCTTCTGATTCTTTTCTGTCGGGATCTGGCACACAACAATCTACAGGGCATACCGCAGCACACTGAGGCTCCTCATGAAAACCAACACATTCTGTACATTTGTCTGGTACAATGAAATAAACTTCATCAGAAATAGGAGAGTGTTTTTGAGATACATCTACAGTATTGCCGCCTTCTAAAATAAACGTTCCTTTTACAGAGGTGCCGTCAGCAATAGACCATTCTACCCCAGACTCATAGATTGCATTATTTGGACATTCTGGTTCGCATGCTCCACAATTTATACATTCATCGGTTATAATTATTGCCATAAGAATTCTTTGTTTAAGGGTGCAAATTTAAGGCAATTAGATTGAATTTGTAAAATATAAATAGGAACAAAGGATTTCTTTATCGTAACAAATGTATTGTTCCCTTTGTTAAATAGTTTAAATCAGCAAAATCGGTATATTCTATGACATAAACGTAAACTCCTTGTTGGCAATCTTGTCCATTTGCTTTACCATCCCAGAACACTTTTGGATTATTGGACTCGAAAAGCTTTTCACCCCATCTATTAAAAATGGTAATCGTAAAAGTCTTTAAATTCCCTGAAGTGATTTCAAAATAATCATTCAGTAGGGAAGCATTTGGCGAAAATGCATTGGGGATAAACAACAACGGAGGGAAATTAAAACATATTTCATTAGACCAACTTTGTTCTAATCTTCCGCTATTCTCAGATGCAAGGACTCTGTAACATTGAGTATAGTGGTCAAGACCGTTGTTATAATCAATTCTTACGGGAGAAGTATGTATGTCATAAGATTCAAATGGAGATTTATCAACTAATTTCCTATGCATATTGTAGGATTCGACACCAAATTCCCAGCCAAGATAATCAGAAAAATCCGTAGAAATAGAATATTCAAAAATCTTATTCCCAGTTAGCAAAACATTGGTATGCACAGGGCTGTAAAAAGCTTGTTTGCATAAGTCTACACCTTTTATTCTATAATCAAAAGGATTTATATCTGTATTTAGGTTTTCATCTACAAAATCAAAAGTAATACCAGATACAGAACCTACATTTTCATATTCAATGTCTATGCCATGTCTTTTTCTTTCAATGGTAAAATTATTGTCATACCTAGGTGCATTAATAATTTCCCATTTTATAATCATAGAATTATCAAAACCTGGAGGTGGGTTTACAGTTACAACTTTCATGTCTAAAGAAGGATTGTCTATAAACACTTCGTTAAACAACGAATCACCTTTACAACCAAAATCGGATACTTCAATCACCGAAATAGAATTTATTTGGTCCCCAAACCAATCTACGGTAGTTGTCTGGTCAAAATCGCTATCTTGTCTAATTCCGCCATCAACATACCAATAATAACGAGAAGTACTAAAACCACTTACAGTATAATTTTGGTTCTGAAAATTAGGATGGCAAAGGATGAAATTACCACTAATTGGAGAGGTTCGTGGTTTTGGGTGAATGATAAATACAGAATCTACAATTAAATTTGTACAACCGTATTCCGTAGTTTCAAAGACAGATATTTCAAAAGTTCCAAAAGCTGTGGTAGGGAATTTTATAGTATTAGTTCCCTGACCAGTTAATGCATTGGATTTGTTTACTGTCCATAAATATGTAGAGTTAGGAAATCCTTTAATAGTAAATTCTATGGGTCCGGTTTCTTGGCAGACTTCAAAAACGCCCTCTATTTGGTCTGCGGATGGAAGAGGCCTTAATGTAACATCTAAAACAGCAGTATTACTGATACATTGCTTGCTATTGAAGGTGTCAAACGCTACTTGATAAACACTTATCCAAGCCTGTCCGGCATTTCCCCAATCTACTTTTACCTGAAAAGAGTCTTGGCCTTCTGTAATATTACCCCCGGAAATATCCCAGAAATAAGTGGTTCGGTTGACCTTAGGGAAAGAGGTATAGGTTATATTCTTACTAAGTTCACATAAGTCATCAAGCAAAATTGGTTTGTCAATTATTAAGTCGTATGTAACTAAAACCTTAAAATACATAGTGTCACCTTTACAACCAAAGAAATTGGTCTCAACAGCTTTAACAATAACGGTCCCGGTATCTCCAAATGCAATAAAAACTGTATCGTTAATGGGGGGGGTATTTTGAATTCGTGCATCTCCCTCAACAAACCATTCATAAGTTGAAGTTGTTTTTTGGTTTTTTATGAAAAACTCTATATCGTAATTGTTTGGACAAATAGTTTTTGGGCCAATTATAGTATCTTTAAGAGTTTCCAAAACTAAAACAGTTTTGAAAGTGGTATCACTTTGGCACCCAAAATTATTTGTTAAGGTGTTCCAAAAAGTATAAGAGCCTACAACTGGAGGTGAAAAAGTAATCGATTTTACATTGCTAGAATCCACATTCCCATTTGGGAATCCCCAACGCCTTTTATCCAAAGAGTTATTGGGTAAAGAAAATAAGGTAAAGGAAAACTCGGAACATATGGTGTCTGGCCCTCCAATTGAGGGGGGAGGAGGAATATCTAAAATAGAGATATTTATAGACCTAGGTAAACCTTCACATCCATGTAAAGAGGTTTCTTTTATTGTTAAAGTTCCAGTGCTTACATTGTTCCATTCAACAGTTATATTTCTAGTTCCTTGGCCACTGATTATATTGCCACCTTGTGCCTCCCATAAAAATGTTGAACCTACTTGGGTATTGATTAAGGAATAACTTTGGGTACTTTCATTCCGACAGAAAGTTGTTGGACCTATGATAGAGGCGCTACTTACAAAAGGCCTAACAAAGATCCTATAGGTTTCGTTAATGTATTTAGGAGGGCACCCCTCATCTAGAACTTCCAATACAAAAGTATAGGCGGCTGGCCTTGCTTGTTCGCAGGAGGTCTTCCAGCAAAATTGAGAAGTTACTGTGCCTCTTGCTCTTGCTTTTGCAAGAGTCGCTAGCGGCCCTGTCCAGCTACCTTGGCCTGTAAACATTTCTCCTAAACCTTGCATTTCCATTATATGGTCGTCTGCGTCCGTGGCTGTGATATTAAAACATAACTCGTCTCCTGCCACTACTTCTCTTGTAAAAACTCTAGAAGCACTTGTTAAAATGGGAGGTTTGTTAGGCGCACAATCAATAACTAATAGTTGTAAATCTAGTCTTACAGTACTTAATAGTACACCATTTCGCCATTCTTCTACATCTATAGCAATGGCATAATTCCCTGTTTGGCCTACTGCCAAGGCAGTTAAAACTCCCGAATAAGGATTCACATCGGCTACGCCATTTACACCAAAAGGTTGAGTAGCATTAAAACCAGGATTGTATGTAACGCCTGGCGATTGGGTAAATATTGTGTTACAACTAGGTATAGCATCTCCTAAAGAACCTCCAACCCATGGCCTTACTAATTTAAAAGCCAGAGAATCCCCATCTCTATCTATTGCAGAGTTTCTAATTTGGGTTAAATCATTTCTGCAAATAAAAGGCACAGGAACATCTGTAATATAAGGAGAGCTGTTAACAATGGAAGTTGGGGGTATTTCAGCTTGATAGGTTTGGCCTTGGCTAGGTTGAAAAACACCATTGAAATTTTGATTGGGTAGATTTACCTGTGTATTCCTGCAGCACCTTTGCCATTGTAGGATATATCCAAAATTACTTTGGGGTAAATTGACAATTTTTTCATAAACACACACCTCCAAACATACTTTCTGGTTTTGAGGACAATTGGTAAACCCTACAGGATCAACATCTTTTACAGGTCCCTTGGCTATTGACAATACACTGTGAACTCTGTTGTTAGATTTATTGTATATACAAACATCAATTGTATTGTCAAAATCTGCCATGCCGTTTGCACAATCACGGTATATAGTTAAAGACACTCTATAGCTAAATTGGTTTGTAGTGCCTACTCTTCCAAGATACTCATAACTCATATAGCCGCCAACTAAATGTGTCGCCTCGGTTTGAGGGATTAACATTAGAAAAAAAGCTAAATATAAAAGTGTCTTTTTCATTTATAGATTCACACGCAATTTAGGTAAACTAAATTAATTGTCAAAATATTGAATTAAATATATTTAATATAATTGACCAATGACAGTATATTTGCGGTTTAATTTAGTTTTGATAGAATGAAGTATTTTTCTGATTGTATACAATTTAAAGGAGATTTGCCTTGCAGGCCTAATAAAGAATTTGGTGTAGAGTGTAATGATTGTCAGAGCTATATGCCTGTTTCGAAGCGTATTTTAATTATTAAATTAGGGGCTATGGGCGATGTAATAAGAACAACTCCTCTGGTTAGTAGATACAAAGAGTTATACCCAAACTGTAAGATTACATGGCTAACATTGTACACTGATATTTTACCAGCGGATGAGATTCATGAAATCCTACCTTTTAACCTTAATTCTATAACTTATTTAAGTGAAGCAGAATTTGATATAGTAGTTAATTTAGATAAAGAAAAAGAAGCATGTGCATTGGCAAAAAAGATTGTAGCACCAGAAAAGTATGGCTATACTCTAGATAAAAATCAAGCAAGCCCTTTCAATCAGTTAGCAAATCACAAGTATTTAACCGGCATATTTGATGGGGTTAGCAAGTCTAATACGCTCTCCTATTGTGAAGAAATATTTGCAATTTGTGGTTTAGATTACAAAGGCGAAGAGTACTTGCTGGATAATCAGGCATCTGTAGGTTATGATTGGAGTGGTATTGATAAAAGTAAAAAGGTAATTGGATTAAACACAGGCTGCGGCGGTAGGTGGACCACTCGATTGTGGCCAGAAGATTATTTTTCTGAATTAGCAACCATGTTATTAGACGATGGATATGAGGTCATACTGTTAGGAGGGGAGCAAGAGCATGAAAGAAATTCTGAGATAAGTTTTAAGTCTGGGGCAAAGTATTTAGGATTTTTTCCTTTAAAGCAGTTTATCAACCAAATAGACCAATGTGATTTGATTGTTACACAAGTCACTATGGGTATGCATCTTACACTAGGATTGAAAAAGAAGATTGTATTGATGAATAATATTTTTAATCCACATGAATTTGACGTGTTTGGGAGAGGGGAAATAGTAATGCCAGAAAAAGAATGTGTTTGTTTTTATGCAGGCAAATGTAAGCTTGGTCAAACATGTATGCACGATTTGCCGGTATCAAAAGTTTTTTCTTCAATAAAAAAAGTTTTAGGTATTTGATTATTTAAAAAAAAAGCTATTTTTGCACCCTCAAAATTAGAACAGAAGGGCGTGGTAGCTCAGCTGGCTAGAGCGCAGCACTCATAATGCTGAGGTCGGGAGTTCGAGTCTCCCCCACGCCACCAACAATTAAAGCGAGATATAGTATTGTATCTCGCTTTTTTTTTACATTTGTTCGTGAATTTTACTTTTCAGTGTAACTTATGTCACCTTGTGTTTTTTTATTGTATAGTAATTTTGCAGCATTAAATTTATTAAAAATATGACATTAGAAGAAGTAATCAGAAATGGAGAAGGAACAATTGTAGATGTTAGAACTCCTGCCGAATTTATGGGTGGCCATGTAGCTGGATCTGTAAATATTCCACTAAATGAGGTTCCAAGTAGAGTGGAGGAATTTAAAGGAATGAAAACCCCTGTATTATTGTGTTGTGCTAGCGGAAATAGAAGTGGACAAGCTACTGCTTTTTTAGGCGCACAAGGTATAGACTGCTACAATGTAGGTTCTTGGTTAGATGTAAATTACGTAGTATCTTTAGTTCAAAAATAAGAGGTTTATGTTATCTATACTAAAAAAACTTTTGGGATTTGGACCTTCTGTTGATTTTGCACAGCTTGTAAAAGATGGAGCAACAATCATTGATGTGAGATCTAAATCTGAGTATTCATCTGGACATATTAAAGGCTCTATAAATATTCCGTTGGATACACTTTCAAATAATTTGAATAAAATTAAAGATAAAAACAAACCTGTAATTACTTGTTGTGCAAGCGGTATGAGAAGTGCTTCTGCAAAAGGAATATTAACTTCCAAAGGATTTACACAAGTATATAACGGCGGTGGATGGTATGGACTCAACAATAAAATATAACCAAATGAAATCAAAAAATCTAATATTAGCTGTAATTATTGCGGCTAGCTCTCTAGCTATCGCTTATCCTGCATTAACTTCTCAGAATAATCCCGGGTATACCAATATAGATGGAACCAAGTTTTCTGAAAAGTTAGAAGATAAAAATGTAGTGGTAATAGATGTAAGAACCCCAGGTGAAGTACAAAGAGGATATATAAAAGGTGCGGATTTATTTATCGACCTAAATTCTTCTGATTTTGAATCAAAAATTAAACAATTAGATAAGAAAAAAACATATTATGTGTATTGTCAAAGCGGAGCAAGAAGCGCTAGGGCTTCCGCTTTTATGTCTCAAAATGGTTTTGCCTCTGTGTTTAATTTAATAGGGGGTATAGGCGGTTGGCGTGGAGAGGTTGTTACCAAGTAACCTTTAAACTAGAAAACAAATTAATATCATGTCGCTTATTCAAAAATCTTATTTGCCAGGGATTATTTTTTCATTAATCCTTGGCATTTCTTTTTATGTATTAGCCCCTTTTATTTCATTATTTAATGCTGTTATATTGGGCTTGTTGGGAGGTATCGTTATAGGTAATTTGGCAAAATTACCTAGTCAACTAGATTCTGGAATTAAATATACTGGCTCTAAATTTCTTGAATTCTCTATTCTCTTTCTTGCTTTCGATATTAATATCGCCAATATTCAAGAGGTCGGCTTGATTAGTTTTTTTGTTGTTTTATTGGTCGTTGTTTTTGTTCTAGGTATCACATTGTATTTATCCAAAAAGGTTCAATGTCCTGGTACTGCTGGCTATTTGGTTGGTTTTGGAACTGCGATATGTGGAAGTTCCGCAATAGCAGCACTCGCTCCTTCTGTTTCTAAAAACAAAGAAGATGTTGGGATTTCTTTGGCAGTAGTAAACCTTATGGGTACTATTGGCATGTTGACGCTCCCTTTAATTTTAAGTTTCATTGATTTTTCTTCTACCCAAAGTGGTTTAGTTATAGGCGCAAGTTTACATTCTGTAGGAAATGTGGCAGGGGCAGGTTATGGTATGGGTGAAGAAATTGGCAAAACTGCAATTACCATTAAGTTGGCCAGAGTAGCCATGTTGCCATTGGCTGTAATTTTATATAGTTTTATCTTAAAAAGAGGGGATAATCTAACTTTACGCCAACATTTAAAACTACCATATTATTTGTGGGGATTTATTTTAATCTCTATTTTGGTTTCTTTTATAAATTTACCATCTACTATTTCGGATAGTATGGAGCTTGTCGGTAAAATAGTTTTAACAATAGCGATGACCGCAATCGGTCTTAAAGTTGGTTTCAAGAGTTTGTACTCTTCTGGTAGAAAAGCAGTAATGTTTGGAGGACTTGTATTTGTTTTACAACTAATTCTAGTTTTCTTAATGGCTTTTTTGTTCTTGTAAATTGGATTTAACCCAAAATACGCATTAGCGTATTTTGCCCATAGGCTGACGAAAATCAAAGATTTTGTNNTTCTAATGCTGAATTTGGGTTTAACCCAATAGTAGAATATTTTATAGTGCTTACCCAGATTTCTTAAATTTAGGGATTCGACACATAGGATAATGAGGGCTTGATTGGTATTATAAATCAGTTTCTTTGTTTACTACTATTCAGATAGCATAAAAAAAGGGTGAATTTAATTCACCCTTTTTTTATTTTTATTGTTTCACCCATTTTAAGGTTGTAGATTTACTTAATGTTTGAATTTTAATTAAATATGCCCCAGGAACTAGTTCCGAAAGGTTTACAGTAAAACCATTGTATAGCTCTACATTTTCAAATTGTCTTATTGTTGCCCCATGTAGGGTAAGTATTTGTATTTTACTAGTTTCTTTAAGGTTAGAACTAAACAAGTTTAACTCCCCTGTAGAGGGGTTTGGATACAAACTTAAGGAATTAGAAAGATCTAAATAATCTATTTTAGTAGTGTTACTACCGTCGATATTTGCAAGTTCAATTCTTCTACCTTGACTTAAATTATAAAAAGTACCACTTGGAGTTTCTTGTTTGTAAACTGCTCTTACCATATATACATTTTTCCCTTTCCATGGATTTTCATCTATATAGGTTGTAGTATTTATGGGGGTATTGTTTAATAAATAATAAGTCTCTCCTGTTAAAGAATTGGAGCGATAAATATTGTAACCAACAATTCCTGACTGAGAGGAAGTGGTCCAAGTAATTTCAACTTTTTTATTATTTTCTATACTGTTGCCGGCTATATTCGTAATAGGCAGCACGGTGTGCATTTTAAGTGTAGGGTCTCCGTGCATAGATAAGTGTATGCTTTTACTAAAAGCTCCAGGATAAAAAGGAAGCGAGCCCGTTGCAAAACCATTATTTTGGGCGTGTAGGAGACTAAATCCAATGTTGTTTCCAAGTGCCATGTGGTGAAAATGAACTACGGGTCTTCCGCTCCATACAGAGGTAAGAGTATAGCCGGGTCCAGCTATTGCACCTCTTAAAAAGTTGTTGCTTATATCCCAATCGGCAAAGTATGAACCAAAGTAATTGTTAAAAACCGATTGTACAGTGTCTGAAAAATTAGTTACATTCCCAACGTTATTTATTTGAGTATATCCTGCACTTGACGTTACACTAGAAAAAAGATAGGCATTGTTTTTAACTGAATCAAAAAAACTTGGAGGTGTAACTTGTTTAATTTGATTGGTTTCAAATAGATTTGATTGAAAAAAATGAAGTCTTCCGGGAGCTTCTCCTCCTAATAAGCCAAGATTATCAGTAAAGACATATCGATAAGGAATTTTAAATTCACCATTTCTATATAGGTGATTCTTATCAAGGTATCTTTCTGTTTTTTCCAAGTAACTTCCAGAAACAGAACTTAGATTAGACATATCTATTCTTCCTATTTGCAACACAACAGTTCCCGGAATTGTGCTTTGATCGTATTTGCCGTCACCAGGTCTGTTTTTATTTGCCTCTCTAGTTATACCGTTTATGTTGGTCTCGAAATCTGTAAATAGGCTGTTATCTGGAATAGCATAGAATACATCTGCGGCCCATGCTCCATTATGGTCAGGCACGTGTGCATCTGGCGGAGTACCTACTATCCCAAAATTACCAGAGTATGGTACTGGAATATTGCCAAGCAATACAACAGACTTGGCTTCAGTATTGGAATTATACCAAGTATTTATTTTTTGTTTTATAGATAAAACACTATCGGAGATAGTTTTATCTGCAACGGATACAACCCATCCATCTTCTGTCAAATCATCAATAAACCTATTAACTTTTGTATTTAAACTATTTTTTAGAGTAGTATCTACTATTAAAAGTAAAGCTCCTTTGTGGCCAGGTAGATTTACATTTATACCAGCACTTATTCCTCCCCAAGCTAGTTCATAAGCAGAGTTTGGATTGTTCGTAAAAGATGCATTTTGTATCAATAAATAATCATATTCCACCCCATCTTGAACCGAATTGTCAGTGTATGTGTTGGAAGGGGCTGGGATAGTGGCTATTGCATTGGAAGGGAAGTTGGGTTGAGTTTTAAGTTTTTTGTATATGCTTGTATTTGTTGCAAAGGAGGATGTTTCCCATTCTAAAGTTATTTTTGCAGGAATTTCGCTTACTGTGGCTCTTACTCTCACGGAGTAATCTTTTATAGTTTGAGCTTGGATTTTAGCTAAACTAAAACATAAAAGTGCTAAGATGCCCACTTTTTTAAGGATAAAAAACTTATATCTCATTTTATTTTTTGATTATGCTATGATTTAGGGATTGATTGGTAGAAGGATTCGTTATTCTTAGGAAGTATAACCCTGATTGATAATTTGTTAAATCAATTATTTCATTTTTAGTGTGTAATACTGTAGAAAAAAGTTTTTTCCCTTCTACATTGTATAGTGTGATTTCTGCATTAGACCATGTACAATTTATTTGCAAGAAATCATTGCTTGGATTTGGAAAAACTTGAACATCACTTGATGAGACGCCAGAATGTATACTGGTATTGTTATTTATTTTTTGATTGTCTCTGAAACGAATACTTGTGGGTATAAAATTGTTTCCGATTTGGTTCCCAATTATTTCTAATATTGGTATCTTTTCACCCAAACTGAGCCATTTATACTCAACTTGGTTGTTGTCAAAAGCAAATCCATTACCTAAGGAATTAATATACGTAGAGTCTCTAGATTGAATTTCGCTTTTTACCCTTAAGCAAGGAACATTATTTTTATAAGGTGTGGAGATAGTTCCCCAGCCATCTACTATGGTTGTTCTTTTTCCAGTTCTGTAAAAATTGCCTAAGCTAAGAGGAGGGGTTCCTAGTGGGATACTAAGAGAAAAATTTTTAGAAAAACTGTCGAGGTAGTCAAGTGGAAAGTAATAAATTACATCTTCGGAGCTATAAGTACCTGCGAGCGGAAAGGGGATTGCGGAAAGTTGAAAACCCAAACCTCTTGCAGAAAACGAGTTGTTTTGTTTTTGGAAAAAAGAATAAACATTTTTAAGACTTGCCTGACCACTACCAATCGAATCTGCAATTTTTAAACCAATTGCGGAAAAACCAAAATTGAATATGTAAGGAGTAGTAGCTGAGGATTTATACTCGTAAATTGCTTGTGAGTTTGACTCTAGGGCTGTAAAATCCCAATTGTAATTTACCCCTGTTTCATTTGGTTTAAATCCTGTTAAAGAATTTGAAACAGAATATCTAATCGTGTCGTTCACAGAAGGCATTTGAGCACTAGTAATAGTGATTTGTGCTATACTTCTATGGGTTAAAAATCCTAAGAGTATAAATAAAATGGTAAAGTTTTTTTTCATGTGCCTATATTTAGTTCAAATATAGGATAGATTTTGGTAAAAACAAGAAGCTTACTCCACCCAATCTGCTACAAATAAATTTGTCTCTCTTGTGCCGCCATTATTTCTATTGCTTGAAAAGGAGATTTTTTTACCATCTGGAGAAAACATAGGAAAAGAGGCGAAAACGGGGTCATAAGTGATTTGTTCTAATCCTGATCCATCTATATTTATCATAAAGATATTGAAAGGGAAGCGTTTGTTTTGGTGGTTAGAAGAAAAAAGGATTTTGTTGCCAGAAGGGTGAAAAAAAGGAGCCCAATTTGCACCTCCTAAATTTGTAACTTGTTTGATTTCTGTACCGTCAATATTGCCAATATATATTTCCATTTCGGAAGGAGCTACAAGATTTCTGGAAAGTAGGGTCTTGTATTTAGAAATTTCTTCTGTTGTTTTAGGTCTTGAGGAGCGCCAAACTAATTTTGTGCCATCTGGAGAAAAAAATGCGCCACCGTCATAACCCAATTCGTTTGTAATTTGTATTTCTTTTCCAGAATTAAGATCTAAAACATAGAGTTCCAAATCTCCGCTTTTGTTGGATGTGTATACAATCTTATTGCCTTTAGGCGAAACCGTTGCCTCTGCATTGTAAAAACTGTCATTTGTAAGCTGTTTTACTATTTCCCCATTTGGTTTTGCAATAAAAATATCAAATTCAGGGTATATAGGCCAAACATAGCCTTCTGATTTTGGTGGTTCTATAGGGCAGTTTAAGTTTTTGTGGTGTGTAGAGGCATACAAAACCAGAGAATCTCCTTTAAGAAAGTAGGCGCATGTAGTTCTGCCGCTTCCAGTACTCACTAATTTTGGGTCAAAGTTTCCATTTACATTGCCAATAAAAATTTGGTCACATAGAATACCTTCTGCTGGATTTGATTTTTGAAAGATAAGTTGTTGGTTGTCAAAACTCCAATATGCTTCAGCATTATCCCCACCGAAGGTAAGCTGTTTTATGTTTTTAAAATGTTTTTCATTGGCAAACAGTAAGGTATCGCTAGTATTTTTACTTTTGGCTAAAGGAGGAGTATGGTGGAAAGTATAATTAATTCTAATAAAGCCAAAAGAAATTAATCCGAGAGCAAATAAGAAAAATACCGTATTTTTATTCATGATGCGAAGGTAACAATTTCCATAGTTTAGGTTTTGAAAAGTACTATAGAATGAGTCAGTTTAATGTAAAATTAAAATCCAGGGAGACCTTTTAGGCCTTTTGGACCCATACTACCTACTTTTTTCATCATTTTTTTCATCATGTCAAATTGGCTCAGTAGTTTATTTAATTCTTGAACATTTCTTCCGCTTCCTTTGCAAATTCTTTGTTTTCTTGAGTTATTTAATTTTTCAGGGTTTTGACGTTCAAAGGGTGTCATCGATTGAATAAGAGATTCTACACCTTTAAAAGCATTATCGTCAATATCCAAATCTTTAATTTTATTTCCTACACCTGGTATCATACCCATTAAGTCTTTCATATTACCCATTTTTTTAATTTGTTGGATTTGCTTCAAGAAATCGTCTAAATCAAAATTATTTTTTTGGAATTTTTTATTGATTCGGGCTGCTTCTTCTTCATCAAATACAGCTTGCGCTCTTTCTACCAGAGAAACAACATCCCCCATTCCAAGGATTCTGTTTGCCATTCTTTCTGGGTAAAAAATATCGAGTGCTTCCATTTTTTCGCCATTTGAAACAAATTTTATAGGTTTATTTACAATGGTCTTGATAGAAAGTGCCGCCCCTCCACGTGTATCGCCATCCATTTTGGTAAGAACAACTCCATCGAAATTTAATCTATCATTGAAGGCTTTCGCAGTATTTACCGCATCTTGCCCTGTCATAGCATCTACAACAAATAAAATTTCTGCAGGCTTAACTTCAGATTTTACAGCTGCAATTTCATTCATCATGTCTTCGTCAATACTAAGTCGACCTGCGGTATCTATAATTAGAACGTTAGCGCCAATAGATCTAGCTTCAATAACACCTTTAGCTGCTAAGGAAACAGGATTTTTATTTTCCGTATCCGCATAAATATCTACACCAACTTGTTCAGCAAGTACTTTTAATTGATTTATAGCAGCAGGCCTGTAAACGTCTCCAGCTACAAGCATCACTTTTTTCCCTTTTGATTTAAGGTGTTTTGCAAGTTTGCCTGTAAATGTAGTTTTTCCAGAACCTTGCAAACCGGCAATTAAAATTACAGATGGATTTCCACTAAAACTGATATCTTCTTTTTCTCCTCCAAGTAGTTCTTTAAGTTCATCAAAGACAATTTTAGTCATTAATTGACCTGGAGAAACAGATGTAAGAACATTTGCTCCTAAAGCTTTTTCTTTTACAGTGTCTATAAATTCCTTTGCTATTTTATAGTTTACGTCTGCATCTACAAGAGCTCTTCTTATTTCCTTCAGTGTTTCTGCAACGTTGATTTCAGAAATTTTACCTTGCCCTTTTAGGGTCTTAAACGCTTTTTCTATACGAAGACTAAGATTTTCAAACATGGGTTATAAATTTATTACGCTACAAAAGTAATACAGCGTGGAGCAAAAAAGAAAAGAAATTAACGAATTAAATGCAATGTGCCTTGGAATTGGTAAATTTTCCCATCTAATCCTATGGCTTTAATGGTGTACATGTATATTCCTTGAGGGCAATCTTTACCTTCAATTTTCCCATCCCACCCTTTATCTAGATTTTTCGAGTCAAAAACTTTACTACCCCATCTGTCAAAAACCTCCATACTGTAACTATATAAACTATTTTTAGATTCCTTGAATATATAAATGGCGGAGGGCTTAAATTCCTCGTTAATCCCATCATTGTTGGGAGAGAAAGCATTTGGAGTAAAAACTTGGCTTTCAGGTTGAATACAATTGGTATTGGAGGTGGAAGTGTCAAGTCCGTTTGTTCTGATTGCTTTTACTCTAAAACAAATAGGTTTGTTGTTGTATAAGTTGAAATTTCTATAAAAAAAGAAAGTGTCGTTTGAGTTTAGTTCTGATTTGGTTTCAAATTCTCCCATCTCATTTTCAAATTCTACAATATATTTTAAAACGCCATCGGACCATTGCTTGTACCTATTCCATGTGAGGTTTGCTTCGTAGTTTTTAAAATTATTTTGTAATAAAATAGACTTGGTTATTTCTGACTTTGGTGCCTTGTAACCACAGTGGTCTACTGGTCTTATAAAATAGGTATAGGCTGAATTTTGTACATCTGCTTTTCTATCAGTATAGCTTACTTTCTGGGTGGTGTCGTATGGGTCTATATATAAATTATTTTTCGAATGTTCTATTCTGCTCAATTCATAATGACTCAAATACCTCATAGAGGTGTACGGTTTCCAGGAAATATCAATGTAGTTGTTGTCTGCAACCGTTGTTAAAATAGGCTCTACTATTTCTGTTGGATATACATAATTTGGAGTTTCGCAAGATATGTTACTAGCAGATCTCCATTTTTTATTTTTATGAACTGCTTCTACATAGTAGCAATAGTTTTTTTCGCACAATCGAGTGTCGGTGTAGGAACTAAATTCTCCTGGGATTGTATCTATAGCAACAAAAGGCTTGTTATCTTCAGACCTATAGATTATGTAAGCATCCCTGTCTGTATTTTCCCAACCAACATAGTGTAGCCAGTTTAAAGACAAGTCTCCAGGGTTTGTTTTTTCTGTCCAAAAGTATACGCTACAGTGCGATTTATTACTTAAATTATCAATATTACAAGAGTCAACTATTTGTAAGGTATAACAATATCTTTTTTGTGATACATTTATACCTGTGTTTACTTTAAAAGTTGTATCCTTTCTGTTGTTTGTTTGGTGAAGTAGAGAATAGCCAACATCATCTAGATAAAATCCATATTTAGAAAAATTACCAAGTTTGGATTCTGACCAAGAAGCAAAAATATCCTTATTGTTTTGAATTGTTATAAAATCCAATCCATTGTTTGTGGGTGGTATAGTGTCGTGAACGTAAATGAATTTATTTATGGTATCCTTACAATTGTTACTATCCGTAACGATAAGTCTGATATCATTTAGAAGAGTTTTTTGAAAGGTATAAAATGGGTCTTTTTGTGAACTTGTATCGGTCCTTATATCAGGGTTCCCAAAATCCCAAGCATATTTTGTGAGTTTATTTGAAGAGGTAGAAGTATTTTGAAAATGTATTCCAGATAATACACAAATGGAATCGGAAAGGGGTATGAAATTGGCTTTAGGTTTGGGTTGGATATGTAAAGTAAAAGGAGCAGTGAAAGTATCTCGGCAGCCGTTTATATTTATTCCTACAATAGAAGGCTTGTATTTTCCGCTTTTAAAAACATAGGAGGTTATAGGAGGGCCGGAAACAAAATTACCTTTACCTTCAAAGTCCCATTGAAAAGAAGAAGCATAAAGTGATCTGTTTTGAAACTCTACCGTAAAGTTTTCACAACCAATCGTATCAGAAACTGTAAAATTTGGTTCTGCATTTTTAGTGATACAAATATCATTAGGGGCGTTATAGCTTGCAAAACAACCATTGGCATCTACCAATACCAATCTTGTTTTAAAACACTGAACGTTCAATGCTTTATCTAATATTTTATAGGAGTATTTTCTGAAATCAGTAGAATCTAATACGTTCCCATCTCCATAGTCAAAATAGAATTGACTAAAGTTTTTACTTTGATTCGTAAAAGTAACTTCTAGAGGTTCGCAGCCTGTGAGCTTATTGATAGAGTATTTTGGAATAGGACCAATAATTCTTACCGCATTTTGTTTAACTATAGTATCTCTACATCCAGAATTAATAACCACTAGTTTTACTGCAATTCCATTTGAATCCGTATTGTTTTTATAAATATGACTTGCATTTAGTGGTTTGTTGCTAGTAAAAGTATCTCCATCTCCAAAGTACCATCTGTATTCTGTAGCGAACCTTACAGCTTTAGGAACAAAGGAAACTAAAACTGGGGCACAGAACTGAACAGAATCTGAAGTGTAAAAATCTGGTTTAGGGTTTATTACACGAATTATCCTCGCAGCGGTATCTGTGCATCCTCCTTTCCCTATAGAAATAAGACTAACTCTATAATCCCCCTCCTTTTTAACCTTTATTGTTGGTGATTTTGTAGTATCGTTGGGTAAGAACTCTATAGCAGAAGTGTCTTCGCTAATCCATTTGAAAGTTTGTCCGTTTGTAGATTCATTTGAGACTTGGGTGCTCGTATTTATGCATCTAACTGTAGATTGGGTGGAAAAAATAGCACGAGTACCTACATCGAATTCTGGACCAAAAAAGGAGTCTATACAGCCAGAGGCATGGGTTTGTCTTATCCAAATTCTTTGAACCCCTTTGTTAGTATGGGTAGCTTGAGTATTCAATGTATTGTTGGGAGAGAAAATTGCAGGAAAATTATTTCTACTTCTCCACAAATACTGGTTTGGGAGGTTATTCCCTGAAAAATTGTAGTTTTTAAGTACGCTAGCGTTCCAATTAGCGACCAAGGGCGCACATCCATCTAAGTCTGTTCCTTTAACTTGTAGGATACTACCATTTACTCTTATGGTAGTATTGTGTTTTACTGTATCTCTGCATACTCCAGAAGGTGAAACATATACAAATGAAACCTTGTATTCCCCCGGATAGTTTAACCAAAAGGTTCTTTCGGTTCCATTGCTAACTAAGAAAATAGAAGTATCGACATGTTGAAGTACAATTCTTTTGAAGTAATTTGCATAATCTCCAACTGTAGGAAAATTCACTTTTATTATTGTGGAGTCTGTTCTGCAAATTACAGGATTCGAAATCTCAAAGGTTACTTCAGGACTTATTATTTGTATAGAAGTATCGAAAAACTCTTGTCCAGAGCAGCCTTTATTGTTAAATGCTTTTAATAAAAATCTGTAAGTTCCTGTATCTGGAAAATTTATTCTAGGATTGTTTTGATTAAATAAAACGGTATCTGAAAATAAAATACTCGAGGAATTTTTGTTGTAAACTTCCCAATAATGACTTGATTTTATGTTGGATTTTCCATCAGCAGTATTTTGATTTAACGTTACAAGTTGACCTGGGCAAGCAGGGAAGGGGACAATAGTAGGAATTGGTATAAGAGAATCTAAGGTAATAGCATCTTGAACAACTAAAGAATCAAAACAACCATTGTTTCCGTCTACTACAAGTTTTACTTCATATTCTGCGGTATCGAAAAGTATTATTTGAAAAGAGTCACTATGAGTAAATGGGCCTAGAATAGAATTATTGGAAGTATTTTTTATTTCCCATCTAAAAGTAGCTGAAGGGGCACCTGTAAGAATTGACTTATTGATAATTTTAAAAGTATCGGGAGCATAGCAACTTCTATCCAAAGGTATATCAAATAAAGCAACGGGCCCCTTAACTGTAACTATGTTGTTTACTTGTCCGAAGGCAATACATTTTCCATTGGTGTAATTTAAAGACATTCCGTGAGTCCCAAGTTCATTGAACCCTATTTTTGCTTGATTTCCTGATTGTGAAAAAAGTACAGCTGGATAATCTCCTACGTTCCATACAATATTGTCTGTAACAGAATTATTTAGCGTAAAAGTAATTTCCTCTCTGGAACACACATTTGTTTTGTTGTAAGAGATATTAGGCGATAGGGAGTCATATAGTTCTATCCACTCAGGTTTGGTTATGGTATAAACGCATCCTGCTTCTGTGGTAACAGTATGAGAAATATCAAAAACACCTTGTGTATTGAACAATATATTGGAAGGCTGAGAAGCGGTAGAAGTACCCACTGTAGAGCCGTTCAGTTGCCAACTGAAAGACTTAAGAACATGTTCGTCAAGGTTGTTTATGGTTCTGGAAAAAGATAAACGGGAAGGGCTGCAATGTGTTTTAGGAGAATAATCTATTTCAAATCCAAGGGAATCGAGGGAATAAAACATATAAAATGCAGTATCGTATGCCTTGGTATTTGTACACCCAAAACTATCAGTTGTAAACACATAGAGAGATCTTCTGCCTGGTGTGGAGTCTGTTAAATATTCAAAAGTTTTTGGTACTTGTTCGTGTAAAATACCACCAATTAAGTAATCTCTTCGAATGATATTCTGTGAGCTATCTGTAATTTGAATAATTCCAGGGCCGCTACACAATGCTGTTTTGTCCCAAGTAATGTTGATCTCGGGTTTGGCTTTTGCCTTTATGTATTTATTTTTGGTAATAGTACATACTGCATTGGTTACTAGAGTAATTTCAAGAGAAATATCGTATTCTCCAGCAAATTCATACAATCTTGTAGGGGATACATTTCCTGAGAGATTTCCATTCCCAAAGTTCCACTTTACAGAGGCGCCAGCAGGTAGATTTTGTACACTAAATTGAGTAAAGCTTGGGGCGCAAATAATGGTGTCACTCGCTTTGAAATTTATATTTCCACACTGAGCCAGAGCGGAAAATGAATTTAAAAACAAAATGACTAAAAGAACAAGTGGTGCAGCGTTTGTGTTTGTATGTGTTTTATTAAGCATTAATATGCAAAATTTATGTTGCAAAGTTAATAAAAAAAAATGTTCTTTGCTGCAAAATCTTTTATTTTAATATGTTAATAAATCATAAAGCCAAATTAGGTCTTCTATTGCTTACTTTTTCGGCACCTATCTTGTTACTTTTTTCTTGTAAAAATAACTCATCTACCACAAATTTAAGTTCTAGTGAAATTGAAAGTTCTCTTGAATTTGAAAAGAAAGTATACGAAAAAGCCTATGAAATAGGGGATCACCATACTTGTGTTTCAGCTGTCACTAGGATTTTGTTGTTAGATTCAACCCAAACCCATTATTATGATAGTTTGACTAGGCATTATTTAGCTATTTCCAATGCGAATAGTTCTATTTACTATGCAGAGAAGTCCTTATTGTTAGATCCTGGGAATACCAAGATGTTAGAAATGGCTGGCTATGTATATTTTGAAGCAGGAAGTTTTCAGAAATCTGAAGAGAAGTTTCAAAAACTGTATCAAATTACAAATGATTTGAAATATGTTCACCAGCTATCTCAAATTTATGGATATATGGGTAATTTAGAAAAGGCTAATCAAATGACAGATTTGATAATCAATAATGAAGAAGCAAATGACATGTTTATTGATATGGCTTCTCCTGATGGTCAAGTTCAAAATATTAAAATTAAAGCTGCCAGTTGGCTAGTAAGAGCAAATCTTGCAAAATCTGTTAATCAAGCTATCGCTTCTTTAAATAAAGCATTGGCTATTCAGCCGAATTTTGCTGTAGCTAAAAGAATGAAAGAAGAACTAGAGATGCAGGAAGCAATGGAATACTCTAAAAAGTTAGACGATCGTTTAAAGAAATATCAAAAATAACAAAAGGATTATCTATTGTTCGGATTCCAAGGAATTTCTTCAATTTCTTGGATTTTACTAATATACCTAGCTAGTATAAATAAATAGTCAGAGAGTCTATTTATGTATTTTAGTACTGTTTCAGAAATATTTTCAACGTCTGGTATTTGAGTGATTAACCTCTCTGCTCTTCTACAAACACATCTACCTATATGAATCGAGGAAACTTCCTTACTTCCAACTGGTAGTATGAAGTTTTGTAAGATTGGTAATACAGCATCCATTTGGTCAATCTCAAATTCCATCGCTGCAATATGTTCTTCTGTTATTTCTGGAAGTTTCATTTTGCTATTGTTTGTAGATGCAAGAATTGAACCAATAGTAAACAAGTGGCTTTGTGTTTGGGTTAAAAAAGCAGTAGGGGTTAGATTAGCAATAGAAGCGATTATATACCCAAGGTGACTGTTTAATTCATCAATTGTTCCATATGCTTCTATTCGGGGATTATGTTTGGGTACCCTTTGTCCTCCTATTAGGGAGGTTAAGCCAGTGTCGCCAGTTTTAGTGTAAATTTTCATTTTAAATATATTAAATTAACGTATCCTTATCTATTTTACCATCTAATAATCTTATTATTCTTCTTGATTTTTGAGCAATGTCTTCTTCGTGAGTTACTATAATTATAGTGTTTCCATTTTGATGAATTGTTTCAAATAAGGACATGATTTCTTCGCTTGTCTTGGAGTCTAAATTCCCTGTAGGTTCATCCGCCAATAATATAGCGGGATTATTTACCAGGGCTCTTGCAATTGCAACCCTTTGTCTTTGTCCTCCTGAAAGCTCGTTTGGTTTATGTGTCATTCTGTCTTCCAAACCTACCTGTTTTAATACTTCTATGGCTCTTTCTCTTCTGTTTTTTTTATTCCAACCTGCGTAAATCAAGGGTAGTTCTACATTCTCTAGTGCAGAGTATCTAGGTAATAAATTAAAAGTTTGGAATATAAATCCTATTTGGTGATTTCTTATTTCTGCTAATTCGTTATCATTTAATTTGGATACTTCTATTTGATTTAACTTATAAGTTCCAGTATTAAAGCTGTCTAAACATCCAATAATATTCATTAGGGTAGATTTTCCAGAACCAGATGGCCCCATAAGGGCAACATATTCTCCCTTTTGAACTGTTAAACTAAGTTCTTTAAGTACAGGTAAAATTTGATTTCCTATAATGTAAGACTTGTTTAGGTTATCTATCTGTATAATAGGTGATAGAATCAATTTTTTGGTTTTAATACTTTTGGAACTCTAAAAAAATCCGAGTCTTTAGAAGGAGCATTTTGAAGTGCAATATTTTTAGGTAGCATATTGTTTACCTTGTCTTCTCTCACAATATTGGTTTCTGTGTTTACATACACCAAAGGCTCTATATCTAAAGTTGGGATTGTGTTTAGTTTTTCGCAGAAACCAATTATTTTGTCAAGATCGCTTAAAATTTCTTTTTTTTCTTCTGTGCCAAATTCTAATTTAGCCAAATTCGCTAACCTGTCGAATTCCTCATTACTAAGTTTGTGCATTTTGAATTTTAATTATATTGTGTTCGATTAATTTATTTTCAATAATACTAAATATTTCTAAATTAAGGGCATGAATATTTTCCTTATTTAGTCCTTTGGTATCAATAGGACGATGAACAAAGACTTTCATTTTCTTTGGATTGAATTCAAGTCCTTTTTTGTCGGGGAGTATTTGCCAATTGTTGAATAAGGTAACTGGTACGATAGGGCATTGGCAATCGACAGCTAATTTTGCTGCACCTGCTTTAAAGCTTTTTAGATTTGGGACTTGCTCGCCAATAGTTCCTTCTGGGAATAGGATTATACTGTACCCTTTCTGTTGCCTTTGCATGCTTTTGTTAAAAGCCTTTGCAGATTCAGTAATACTTTTGCGGTTCACAGCTATGTCTACAGTATGGAAAAAGATACCGAATAAAGGGATTTTGGCTAATTCTATTTTTGCCATAAATAGGTAGTTTTTTGGTACAACTAATGCCATACACAGTATGTCCAAGTAAGAGCTGTGGTTTGCTACATAAATTGCATTTTTGGGCAAGTATTCCAATCCCGATTCTTTCTGTATTTCTATTCCGGAGAAGGTGAAAAACAGAATTATACGCGCCCATGATTTTCTTAAATTATTGGCTAAAATATAAGTTTTCGGATGTTGCAGAAATAGTAAAAATAGAGGGAATAAAAATAGAAAAGAGGCTAGGAAAACTAGAGCAAACCATATTCCAAGGACTTTTTTCATGTATCTTAGTTGCTAGTATTTTTCTTTTTGTTTCTTCTTAAAAAAACCAAAGCCATAAGCCCAGAAATTAATAGTCCTACAGAAGAGAACTGAAATACATTTGTTCTTAACTGAAAGGAAGGCTTGTACTGATCTAAATAAGCTGTTTTTATTTCATCAAATGTTCTTTCGTCCTTTTTTTCAACCAAAGCTTTCGTAATTTCCTCTTTTTGTTTGTCTATCATTTCGGTATCATACTTCACCGCATTTTCTATAATTTCGGGGTAAGAGGAATTAATGTAATAATATACAACAGATACTACGATGGCTAAGATTAAGGAGGTAAATAGACCTGTCATAAGAATGTTGCCTGGTTTTAAATCGGCATTGTCCTTAATGGCTACATCTCTTTTGTATGTTTTTATTGCCAAATAAATGGCAGTAAAAGGGATAATTAGAAATTGAAAAATAATGTAGAAATACTTATGAAAAGCAGCTTGATCTGCACCATAGTTTTTCAGGTGAATAAACATAAAAGCACCAGCAACGCTGCCAAATGCTACTCCAAAGGTTAAAATTCTTTTAAACATAAAAAATCCGAGGCAAAGTTAATACTTATGCCTCGGATTATGCTCTTTTTTTTGATTCGGTTAAATGTTTTTGAAATCAGACTCGAAATCATCTGGCAATTCAGATGTGATATTTGATTCTGAATTGCTATTGTAAGAATCATTTGAATGAGTGAATTCATCAAAATCATACTCTGGTAGAAGTTCACTTTTTACATAGTTTACGGTTTCTGTAAGTGATTCCAAAAATTTGTTAAAATCCTCCTTATACAAGAAAATTTTCTGCTTCACAAAAGATTGGTCGTCAAATCTTTTTTTACTCTCAGTAATTGTAATGTAAAAATCGTTTCTTTTTGTAGATCTTACATCAAAAAAATACGTTCTGCGACCTGCTTTAACTCTTTTAGAGAAAAGTTTGTCATTGTCTTGTCTTTGTTCCTCCATTTCCACTTTGTTATTTTTTTTAACGATTATGTTTCACAAATCAAATAATAATTCCTGTAATTGCAATGAAATAACTGAGAAATATTTTTTGGAAATTCTTGTATTTTTTGTAATTAATAGAATATTAATGCTTTGTAAGTATTTTAGAGTTTGATCATAAGTACAAAATGTGACCATCGTGGTGCCATTTGTGCACCCTGTACATCAAAGTACTTGTTATCTAAAATATTTTCTATGTTTATTTTCAACCCTATTTTTTTGGGAACCACCCAATAGGATAGATTAGCATTTAAGAGTAAAATATTTGTACTAGGACGTATAGCAGTTATACTCTCGTAAGGTGCCCTAGATTTGTAAAGAGCTCCAAAAGAAAAGATGAAGCTTTGTTTGAATTGCAGAGTGCTGTAAATTTGAATTTGGTGTTTGGCATGTGCTGATATATATTTTGTATATATACCGGATTGTAAATCTGAAACTACATAGGTGTAGGATACATTATTGTAAATCCTGAAATTACTATTTAGACTATGGTTTGTTGTTAAAAAAACTTCTTTACCATAATAGTTTACATTCGAAATATTGGTTGGGAAATTGTATTTAAATGCTGGATTTATATTGCCATTATTAGGAATAAGGCTTCCTTCTATAAGAGAATAGTCAATCATGTTGGCAGTATTTCTAAAAAATAAGGAACCATTTAATTTTACATTTGCATACTTTTTGGCATAAGTAATTTCTGCATAAAAAGCTTTTTCTGGCAATAAATCAGGATTTCCATAATTTCTATTTGCAGAAATAGTTGCTGGAAGATTTCTAGAAACATACAATTCTGTAAAATCTGCAACCCTATTTGAAATTCCTCCTTTTAACCCAAGGTTAGTAGTTTTCCAGAGTTTAAAAATACTTAAATTAGGGCTGTAAAACACTCCGCCACTTTCATCATAATCTATTCGTATAGAAGGTTCTAAGAGTAAATTTAGTTTCTCTGAATTTTTTTGTGCAGCGAGGTACCCACCTGCATGTAATCTTTGTCTATCGCCTCTGTCTGTGCTTACAATTTGTTTAAAGGTGGATTGGAATCCTGTTAATAAAACCAATTTTTTATTAAGTTTATGGTTGTGAGAGGCTTGTAATAATAAAAAATTGCTGTTGTGTACATTTAATGGGGTTCTGGCATTAAATAAAAAATCACTTTGGGAGTTTTGCCAAGACAAGTCAATATTTGAATAATTTCCTTTCTTTTGCCTAATGTAGCTAATTCTATTCATCAATGTATTGTTGTTTGCTTTTGCACTATCCAGAGTAGAAAGGGTATAGTAATTTTGAGCATTGTAGTTACTGAAATTTAAACCTGAATGAAGAATTAGTTTTTCGAATTCGCTTATTTTTATTTTTCCTAAGATGGAAAGAGTTTTAATATCAAAGTAATTTTTCAAACCCGACTGCATGGTGTTTCCCATTGAGGAATGAGAAAATCCTGATGCAGATATGCCATATTTTTCAAATTCTTTTTGGTAGCTTGCAGAACCAAGCATCGTTCCGAATTGACCTCCACCTAATTGCAAATCAATTTTCTTATTGTCATATTCAAATTTGGAGGAAGCTGTTTTTGTAACTATGTTAATAGCGCCACCAATAGCATCTGGTCCAAAAATATAAGAAGTGCCTCCTCTATGAATTTCTATTCTTTCTATGTCTTGTATAGCCACTGGCAAAAAGGAGTTGGAATGCGCTGTAAGAGGGTCAAAAACTCTTACACCATCTATCAAAATAAGTACTTGTGTGAAAGTACTTCCTCTAATAGAGAAATCTGCCTGAGCCCCAAAAGAATTCCTGCTTTGTATTTCAACTCCTCCCGCAAAGCGCAACAATTGGTCTATGGAAAGAGCTGGTATATTTTGTAGTTCCTTGGCTTCAATATAAGTAATGTTTCCGGCTATTTGACTTTTGGGAGAATTTTCATTGGATTGTTTATGTCCTGAAACTAAGGCGGTGTTTAATATTTTATTGTTTGTGGTATCTTGCGCCAAGAGGTGGATTGGACTAACCAATAAAGCAAGTTTAAAATAAAGTTTAAGAGATTTCTTCCATTTGCTTTTTGTACATTTTCTCATAATAAGTGTTTTGTTTTATTAAATAATCGTGGTTGCCTTGGGCTATTATTTTACCGTTTTCTAAAACTAAAATAATATCGGCATCTTCTAATGCAGAGAGTCTATGGCTTGCTATAAAAGCAGTTTTGTTTTGTAATTCTGATTTAAGATTTTGAATTATTTGCTTTTCTGTTTGGTGATCAACCGCACTCAAGCAATCGTCTAGTAAAATAATTTCCGGATTTCTTATCAGCGCCCGTGCTATTGCAACTCTTTGTTTTTGGCCACCAGAAAGGGTAATTCCCCTTTCTCCTAATATGGTTTCATATTGGTTTGTAAAGTCTGAAATATTGTTGTGAACACAAGCAATTTGAGCTGCTTTTATCACGTCATTAATGGATATTTTTTCAGGTTCCGGGCTGCCAAAAACTATATTTTCATAAATACTATCTGAAAATAAAAAAACATCTTGAGGAACCAATGCAATTTTATTTCTATAATCCGTTAAATCATAATCTGTTAATTTGGTATTATCTATCCATATTGAACCAGATTTTGGGTCAAAAAATCTAGCAAGTAAATTTAGAAGAGTAGTTTTGCCCGAACCCGTGGGTCCTATAATGCCAATAGTTTGCCCTTTAAGGGCGGTGAGATTAATATTCTCTATTGCATTGGGCTTGGCAGGGTAGGAGTATGAAATATTTTCTAAAACTATCTTGTTTTTAAATCCATTGAATTTATTTTTTCCGGAAATCACTTCTTGTTTGGTATCCAAAAACACATTGATACGAGCTTGAGAAGCTTCCGCGCTTTGTACTATTGCTGTTACCCAGCCAAGGGATGCAACAGGCCAAGTGAGAAGATTTATATAAATTACAAACTCTGCAATATTGCCATAAGTAAAGTTGCCATTTGCAACTTCCAAGCCTCCAAAATAAACAGTAAGTAAGGTGCTCAAGCCTACAAGAAACATCATGAGAGGCATAAAAACGGAGTTTATTTTGGTTAAAGACATACTTAACTCTCTATAGTTTTCGGTTTCTTTTCCGAAATTTTGCGCAAAAACATGTTGTACAGAAAATGCTTTTAGAATTCTAATACCTGCCATAGATTCTTGAACAAAGGAGGTTAAATCTGAAAGTTTGGCTTGAATTCTATCACTTTTTTTATTAATCATTTCACTTACATAATAAATAGAAAGGGAAAGGATAGGGAGAGGAAGCAAAACCCAAAAAGTAAGTTTAGGATTTACCGCAATCATCATAATAAGTACTGTGATAAAAGTAAACACAAGATTCACAAAATACATAATTGCAGGCCCTAAATACATCCTTACTTTACTCACATCTTCGCTAATTCTAGACATTAGATCCCCTGTAAAATTTTCTCTGTAGAACGAAAGGCTTAATTTTTGATAATGATCGTAAATTTCATTTTTTAGGTCAAATTCAATTTTTCTAGAAACCACAATGATAGTTTGGCGCATAAAAAACATAAAAATACCTCTTAGGAGTGCAACCAATAATATAAGGAAACCACAAAGAGCTGCATTGGTAATGATGGTTTGTCGGTAACTAAGGTTAAAATCGGATAATTTAATGAACTGAAACAAAGAAATTTCGCTCAAGGAATAATCAAAAGCCACGCGGACTAAATAGGGTGCTAGTATGTTAAATACATTGGTTATCAGGATAAATACAAAACCCCATAAAAGGGTTTTCCTGTATTTCCATAGATATTTGTTTAGTTTTTTTAGTGCTTTCAATGGACTGCAAATTTTGTTTTTTCTCGTTTAATCACAAAAAAACTTATTTTTGCGGACGTAAAATTCAACGAAAATCTCTATAAAATGAATGTAGCTACTACAAAATCAAGCAGTTCTGAATTTGAACTTTTTGATACACTAACCACAAATGACCACGAACAGATTGTTATTTGCCAAGATAAAAGCACTGGCTTAAGAGCAATAATCGCTATTCACAACACAGTTTTAGGCCCAGGATTGGGTGGAACGAGAATGTGGATGTACAACAATGAGGCAGAAGCTATTCGCGATGCCCTAAGATTGTCGAGAGGGATGACATACAAAGCATCTATTTCTGGATTAAATTTAGGGGGAGCAAAAGCTGTAATTATTGGTGACCCCAAAACACAAAAAACTGAAGCTCTTATGCGTAAATTTGGAAGATTTGTAGAAAATCTTAGAGGCAAATACATTACTGCAGAAGATGTGGGAACTACAACCAAAGATATGGAATATGTAGCTATGGAGACCGACCATGTAGTGGGCTTGCCAGAAATTCTAGGCGGAGGCGGAGACCCTTCTCCGGTTACTGCTTATGGGGTTTACATGGGCATGAAAGCATCTGCAAAGAAAGTTTATGGTAGCGATAGTTTAGCAGGTAAAAAAGTAACTGTACAAGGCGTAGGGAAAGTTGGTTTTCATTTGGTTGAATATTTGGTAAAAGAGGGTGCGATTGTTTACATTTCTGATATAAACGAAGAAAACCTAAAACTTACAGCAGCATTAGGAGCTACTGTTATAACTTCGAATGAAGTGTATAGCAAAGAAGTAGATATTTTTGCTCCATGTGCATTGGGTGCTATACTAAATTCTGATACTATTCCTCAACTTAAGTGTGCAATTGTAGCAGGTGCTGCAAACAATCAATTAGATGACGATACCTTGCATGGGAACATGATTTTAGAAAAAGGAATTGCTTATGCTCCAGACTTTTTAATTAATGCTGGTGGATTGATAAATGTATATTCTGAGTACACAGGATACATAAGAGAGAGAGCTATGGCTCAAGCAGAAAATATTTACAATGTAACCTTAGATATTTATGCTAAATCTGAGCAAGACTCTATCAATACTCAATTAGCTGCTATAAAACTTGCAGAAAAAAGAATACAAGATGTAATGTTGCTTAAGTCTACTTACTAAAAGTATACTTAGATAATAAAATATAAATCCCTTTGGTATAAATACCAAGGGGATTTTTTTATGGTAATTTTTAACCCGAGTTAGGTTTCTAGAATTTTCATGGATCAAACCCTATACTAAGAATAGGATATTAAATGCTAACTAAGGGTTTATGGTAGAAATAGAAAGCTCTTGTATATTTTTATAACTTGAAGCAATGTTAAAGAGGTTAAACATCTATAAGATAATTTTAAAGAGCAATAATTTGAAAGTGAAGTTTTAAGCCTTTGATTTTAAATTATTTCTTTTTACATTTGTAGGACAAAATAATTTTAATATGAAAATTCAACTACGTTTATTAATTGTTTTTATACTTGTATCTCCATTTGCCACTAAGGCAGAGAAATATAAACAAATTCCCAAGGAGTTGCTTTCGAATAACAAAATCCAGTCTGGTTTTGAAGAAAACTTAGGACAAGTTTATGATCAAAACAGACAATTACGCAAAGATGTTTTGTTCTCAGGTATTTCAGGAGATATGATATACCATATTAGGGACAATGGAATTAGTTACAGTCTTAGCAAAGTTACTGTAGGGGAAATAAACAGTAATAAAAAATTGACAAGTCTTTCAAATTCTGAATTTAGCATAGCTTATAACAAAGAAAACTATAGAGTGGATTTGAATTGGATAGGAAGTAATCAAAATTTTGAAGTAGACAGGGGTGCTCCATTGGATGGGTATACCAACTATTATAATTTAGGAGAGGGTGTTTCCCCTGCATTATTCGTTAAAAATTATCAAACTATTTTACTTAAAAATTTGTGGGAGGGAGTAGACTTGTATTACTACAGTACCAATGGGGTTTTAGAGAGCGATTGGTTGATGAAAAAAGCAGAAGACTATAAGAAAATTAAATTTGAAGTAAAAGGAGCAGAAATAAGTGTTTCGGAAGATGGCTATTTGTTACTGAAAACACCTTTTGGAGAAATTAGAGAAGGTAAATTAAAAGTATTTCAAAATAATGCCTTACTAAATGCTAAGTGGGTAGTAAATAACAATGTGGTGGGTTTTGAAATAGAAAACTATAATCCAACATTGGCTCTGAGAATAGACCCGCCTACTTTGGCTTTTGCAACTTACTATGGGGGTAGCGGAGAGGATAGAGGACTTTCTGTAGTTTTAGATAGTGCCGGTAATATTTTTATAGGAGGAGAGACATCATCTACACTAAACATTGCAACAACTGGTTCTCATCTTACAAATTATGCAGGTGGGGATTTAGATGGATTTTTGGTTAAATTTAACTCTAATGGGGTTAGAATATGGGCTACTTATTTTGGAGGTAGTGGGAAAGATTTTATATACAACACCGCTATAGATAATGATGGAAATATATACGCTACAGGAGCTACTAGTTCTGCTTCTGGTTTTGCAACAACTGGAGCACATCAAACCACCTACTCAGGAGCAGAGGATGCATACTTAGCAAAGTTTAATAACCTAGGTCAAGTACAATGGGCTACATATTATGGCGGAAATGGATTGGATTGGGGATTAGAAGTGTTGGCGCACAAAGATTACTTATACCTTAGTGGTTCTACAAGTTCAAGTACAAATATGTCGTCTATAGGTTCTTTTCAAGCAACAAGTGGTGGCTCTGGCGATGGATTTATTGCTAAATTTGATAAGAATGGTGTAAGGCAATGGGGTACATTTGTAGGAGGCTCAGGATCCGATGCTGTTATTGGTATTGCCATAGATGAGAATGATTTTATTTATGCTTCTGGTCAAACTACTTCTAGTACAAGTATAGGAACAAATGGAACTCATAGCCCTGCTAAAAATGGTGCAGGATGGAATAGTTTCTTGCAAAAATACGACACTACTGGTTCTAGAATATGGGGTTCATACTTTGGAACGGCAGCTATAGTAACCAAATGTGCAACATATAAAGATAATATTTATTTTACTGGATACACAAGCGGCTTAACAGGTATTGCAAGCAATGGTCATCAAGATAGTTTTGGTGGAGACCACGATGCTTTTTTAGCGAATTTTAATCCAAGTGGAGGGTTAAAATGGTCTACATACTATGGTGGAAATGGATTGGATATAGGTCAAAGTTGTGCTACTGATTCAAATGGAAATGTGTATATTACAGGTTTTACTTTATCCTCCAATAATATATCAACTATAGATGCACATCAAGTAAACAAGGCTAATGGAGAAGATGCTTTTTTTGCAGCTTTTGACAGTACCGGGAATAGGATTTTAGGTAGTTATTTAGGCGGATCAGATGACGATAGGGCTATGTTCATGGTTTTAGATAAAGCAGGTGATTTTTATATAGCAGGATTTACCGCATCTAACAGCAATATTTCAAGCCAAGGTTCACACCAAACCACAATTGGTGGGGGTAAGGATGCCTTTCTAGCAAAATTTTCTTTTGGCTGTAATGTCCCCTCTATAAGTGCACATCCATCAAATAAAACAGCAGCTATCAATACGAATACAAACTTTGTAATTGTTGCCTCCGGAAATAATATTCAATACCAATGGCAAGTTAACAAAGGCAATGGATTTGAAAGTTTGGTAGATTCTGGGCAATTTAGCGGAGTGAATACCGATACCTTATATGTTTCTAATCTAACTATGGCAAATGATAGTTTTATCTTTAGATGTATTGTTTCGTCAGGAATCTGCGATACCATAAGCAATAATGCTATCCTAACAATAGACAATAGCACATTCTTGAATCAAATTTCCAATTATTTAGGTGTGAAGGTTTATCCCAACCCAACAGGTAATGTAATGGTTTTAGAAACTCCTACAGAACTTATAGGTAAGAGCTTTAGTATTCATGATTTGCAAGGAAGGAATTTACATTCAAGTACAATTAATGAGCTACAAATGGAAATAGACCTAAGTAGTTTTTCTCAAGGATTATATATGCTAATGATTCAAGACACTAACATTTCAATGCGATTTATAAAGTATTAAAATTTGAATTTATGGGGCTTGAGAAAAATAAATTATAAGACCGGACACAAAATTCGCTCCTGTTATTTTTAAGAGATAGTATCCAAGCAGTTCACATCATATATAGTTTATTTGATGCAATGAAAGAAGTGTATGAGTATGGCTCAAGGGAAAAAAAATATTGAGAATCTATTTTATAAAGCCTATGAAGATTTTAAATTTACGAGATAGGTGTATTTCGGTATTGTTTATTCTGTTAATGAGTTGTAATAATCAACAAACAAGTAAAACATGTACTAAAATGCAAAACCTGAATTCTAATGGATATATTTTTTATGAAAGTATAAATTTAAATGAAAGGAAGTGGAGTAACAAGATTAACTCAGAAGACTGCAATTCTTTTCTGGAATCCTATTTCGGAGTTTTAGAAAAAGAAGATAGAATTGTAATTTATTCGTTTTTAACTAACAATAAAGCAAAATATACAACTTACATTAAGAAGGATAGTTTTTTAATTTCCACTGAGATATTCAAGGATGATGATTTTCAATCGCTTTACCATAGGGAAATTTCTATAATACATAAAACAAAGACCTTGAAGTATACTTATAAGATATTCGAAAATTTTGAAAAACTAGCTGAAGTTGAGATAGTTAATATTAATGGAGATAAGTTAGTGTTTACAAACTCTACAAATGATTATTATGATTTCCGTTATTTATTGGATGAAGAAAATATTCAAATGTTTTTCCCAACATTAGTTCAAATGTATTAGCCCCAATAATACTCTTTATTTACCTTGCTCATACTTGTCAGTGAGTTAATCTTCGATTAATATCAAATAAAACATAGAAAAGAATAATACTCAATTAGCTGCTATAAAACTTGCAGAAAAAAGAATACATGATGTAATGTTGCTTAAGTCTACTCCTGACTTGTCCACTTTAGTGCAANNTGTGCTGTTTTAGTGAGTTTGCCTTTCACAACAACCTCTTTTTGTGTTAGTTTATTTAACATTATTGCGTCTGTAACTTTCTTTATTTCAGTGACAAATCGCCTGATTGATAGGTTGGTTTTTATTTCAATATGCTTGGATATGACTAAAGCTAAAAAGCAAATAAGCAGATGAAGTTTAATTGGGTCTTCTTTAAAATGGAAAATAGGTCTAGTTTCCAAATCGGATTTTGCAACCCTAAAAGCTTGTTCTACCTTGTATAGTTCGTGATATTTTTCAATAACCTTATGATCAGGTAGTACATCTTCATCTAAATCAGTATAATAGCCCTTTACACCCAATAATTTCGTGGTTTTTTGGATAAGTTCTTCATTAAGTTTTAGCTTTTCATTGTGAGCCTTCACAAACTTTGCTTTGGTATTTTTAGAAGGACTCTTTATGATGGTTTGAGCCTTTAAAATTTGCTTTTCCATTTCATATTTATCCTTTCTGTATCGGGCATTGGAGAAGCTACATATGAGATAGCCTTTGTCTGTATGAATTCTAATTGTCTTTCCTTCTTCTGGCTTAATTTTAGCACTTATTTTCTCAAAAATAGATTGTGGCAAATTACCCAATCTTGCCCCAACGATGTAATGAATACCCTCTGCTTTCAACTCTTTGATGTTTTGTGTACTTATCATAGCGGCATCTGCTACCACTGTGAACTGTTTTACATTGTTTTTTTGAATAAATGATTGCACTACAGGCAAAATGGTGTGACCTTCGAAGGTGTTGCCAGGAAAGATGTCAAAAGCCAGAGGGAAGCCCTCTTTGCTTACCATTAGACCAACCAATATTTGTGGTTGTTGCGATTTGCTATCTTTTGAAAAACCCGTTTTGCGCAACTCGTCACCCTCAAAGGTTTCAAAATATAGGGTCGTAACATCATAAAACAAAAGAGAGTAATCAAAACTATATTCCTTTTGTGCAAAATCATTGACTTTTTCAAGTACTTCATTTTTTAAAGAAATCCACTTTTTAGCTTCCTTGTAATAATTCTGCCTTCGGTGTTCAATGCCAAAATAAGTCTCTATAAGCTCTATAGAACGTAATTTTGAAGCAGGCTCTAGTATTCTGATGGTTACTAAATCTTTGAACAGATTAGAGGCCAATTCTTCAAAGCCAATTTGAGCTATTAATTGCTGTATGGTATCGTAAAAAAAGCGATAATAAAACCCTACACATTCATATTGTTCAAGATAAGAATAAGCCCCAGGCTTCAAAGATGTAAATAGAGAGGTTTGACTAGAATAATCAGCTATAAACTGCTGTGCTTGTTGTTTTAAATTGACTCGTTCCTCATCCGTATTTGCCGAACCTAAATGTTTGACAATAACTCGCTTTCTATTATGTAAATAATAAACTTGAACAGCTGTCTTTCCAGAACCAGTCTTGACCTCTCTATATTTTAACACTTTTTAAGCCTTAGTGCAACAAATGTAGCACTAAAATTATCATAAAACACTGTTTTTATGCTAATTATGAAAAAATAAAAAAAGTTGTGGACAAGTCAGGA
>DIUJ01000024.1:8994-21663 GCA_002422315.1 Bacteroidetes bacterium UBA6161 | reverse complement strand
AGTATTTACATTTATAAGTCTTTATTAGATTTAAAATCTATTCTAAGGTCTGTAGCTTTTGTTTTAGCTTTATCGTTATATATTTTTAAATTGAAGACAAAAAAGGAACTTTTACAAATTTTTATATATTTGACTATTAACAAAAAGACTACACAAAAAAACAATTCAAAACTTTTTAACTGTCTGCAAAAGATAGTTATTTTGCTTTCAATCTTAACGAAATCATTTTTATTTTCTGTACTATTTTACTTGTTACAAAATGGTAGTACGCCCCATCTTTTGCTTAAAAATTTAATTAGTTTACTAGGAAATTGACTAACAAGTCTTTAAATACCATATTAAAAAAAAATTGTTATTAGTTGCTACTGTTTTAGTAACCCAAAAAAATCTTAACTTCTTTATCATGTATCGTATAGCATTAATAGATGATCATACCCTTTTTCGAAAATCTTTGATTTCATTACTAAGTGAAATGGATGACATGATTGTTATGTATGATACCGATGATGGTGAGAAGTTGCTCAATTTTATCCAGAATCAAGAAGTTGATATAGTACTTTTGGATTTACAGATGCCCAAGATGGATGGTTTTANNAAACAGCTTCGTGAGCAGTATCCAAAGATTAAGATTTTAGCGTTATCTCAATTGATGACTGAGGAAGTTATTTATAGGTTGGTAAAGGTGGGAGTAAACGGCTACATTTCAAAAAATTCTGAAACTGATCAATTTGAGACAGCTCTAAGAAGTGTCTTGGTGAAGGGTTTTTATTTTGATTTACCACTATTAGAATTAGTACGACGATTTACTTTTTCTAATGAGCTGCACCCTACTGCTATACCATGCACTACTTCGGAACTTATTTCACTGCGTGAGAGAGAAATCATATTAAATACTGCCAAAGGATGGACTAGTGAAGCAATATCCAAAGTGTTATGTATAAGTGTCCGAACAGTTGATAGCCATAAGCGAACAATATTAGAAAAAACGGGATGTAGTAATTTTATTGCTGTAATTGTTAAGTGTCTTAACGAGTATGTCATTTCTTTAGAAGAAGTGAAGTGACCCTAAAAATGGGTAAAAATATGTTGAGTAAAACTTTAAATGACCACTTAGCACTCTTATAGATACTAAACCATTTTTTTTATCAAGATAATGAAATTTTGTACTGATTTTCAGTTTGATTTTATTTGATAACTATTCGTTAGATGATGGTTCAGTTAAGGAGGATGTTATGAACTATCCTATATTGCTTACTCCTTTTATTTTTGACTCGTTCCTTACTTTGCAGTAAAGCAAACAGATATAAACATAAAAAATAATTTAGCAGAAATTAACAAAAAGATGATATAAAATGGGTAAAATTACCTAGAGATTTATTTGAACAAGCTTAATATTTTTATGGAATCAATAATCCTAAAAATATTCATTTATGAGCAGTTTAAAAGCTACCCCATTGTTTCGGTTTGTTCATCACCGAAGTCCGGAGTTGTATTCTGAATTTGAGCAGGAGCAGAAGTTTATTATGCGACCTGAATTTGAAGATCCTTATCTTTTGGCTGTTCGGCAAAATCCGGAAGCCGAACGATGGTCATTATTGGCTAGTGTTGTGTTGCCAGAAGTATATTCCATTGATGTTTTAAAAGAATTTTCTTTGTATGCTTTTTCACAATGGTTGGCCAAGCACAAGCATGATGTTACCACAACAGAATTACTGGAGCGAATGCAAAAGAATTATGACTTTAATGATGTCACCCGGATAGCATTAAAGCCTGTACTTAGTGGTGATTTTCTAGACCCTTTAACTGAAACAAATCGTAGGGCTTTATGGACTCAATTGATTTATCAAGTAGTTCACCAAGAAAGTCTATATGCTAAAGAAATAATTATACAATTGTTGTTTGCAGATCATGTAGTTAGAACTTTAATCAAAGATATTTCTGTAGAAAAAATTGATTCTCTCAATAAGATTATACTTGGTGCTAAAGTTGTTTTACCTAATGATTTTTTTAATGGAGTTCATTCATCAGATACAGCAAGAAAATCAGAAGATTTTAAAACGAAGCGGGTAATGTTGCATTCTACCTCTGAACAAGTGTTAAAAAATGATGCTGTTCATGAGTTACAAACCCAAATTAATACACTAAAAAAGGAACTTCAAAGAGCTGATGCTGTTTATCAGAATGCCTATCAAAAAGCTAAAGACCAATATGATAAGCAATATGAAAGAGAGGTAACTCCATTGATTAAGCAACACCAAGCCGATTATGATAGAGAGCTCCGTAAGTGGTGTGACCTATTGCCAACCAATCAAGAATACAATCCATTAGATCCGTGTAAGCAACCGCCTTATCTAGAAGAGCCTAACTATCCTGATTATTCTTTTAGTTATCCTTATCCTGATGATAGATTTTATATTGAGCACCTAAGTGAAGACAGTTATGCGTTTTTAACTTCTTTTCAACGCAATAGTGCACAATATCGTCCTTTACCTTCCATGTCGCCGATTTCTTTATCACCTATCGCTGATTTTGAAGTTAATGATTTTAATACTTATCCAAGTCCAGGACATATTTTACCAACGTTTAATGATTTGATTGATAATTTGACTCCCATAGTTCAACCATTGCCTGGTCATCAGACGCCGGTAGTTGCAACGCCTACGGGGCCTTTAGTACTTGATGTACAACTGTTAGAACCTTATCATTATCGATTGTTTGCCAGTATGCGGGGCGATAAGCTTCAATTGAATTTTTTTATTGGACTTCCACAAACAGGATATGATTTATCTGAATTTCAAATTACAGCAGAAAATCAAAATAGTTCCTTAAATTTTACTTCTCAACAAGTATTGAATAAGAACATTGAAGGTAATTTGCTCAGTTTTAGAAATCCATTAAATGCAATTATTACGCAATCGACTCTACCAAGCTATCAACAATTTAAAGGAACAGTTTCTTTTAATTCGGAAGATGTTGTTTATGATTTTGGGTTTACACAAGAACAGCTTTCAAGTATAATTACTACAAATCAAGAAGTTTATTTTGAATTGACAGGCGTTTTAACGGTACGTTCTGCCGGAGATTCAGATGGTGTAGCAGTATTTGTTCCTTCCGGTTTTGGCATGAAGGACATAGGCATTGCAGATTACAATCGTGTAGAGCAGAGCACTTATTGCTATGTTGAAGGTGATGTACAACATATAGAAAACATTATGGCTCGTGAGTTTAAAGAAATGAGTACACGAAGATTTCTAGGAAAGACAACCTCGCAAACTGATCGAACTGAAACTGAGAACGAACAACTTTCAGAACTTAATACCAGTAATCGTTTTGAAATGCATAATGAAATTTCTCAAGCTCTAGCAAGCAGTCGTGATTTTCAAACTAATTTAAGTCTGGGAACAAAATTTGGTGGCGGGGTTAAGATTCCTGAAGTTACTATATCTTCACAAACAGGATTTGCTTCGCATCAATCTGTAGAAAACAGCTCTCATCAAGCCGTTACTCAATCAAAGGAAGTTACAGAAAGGGCTTTGGAACGAGTGGTTAATAAAGTTATGCAGGAACGTACGCAGACTATTGTTGAAGAATTTGAAGAGAATAACAGTCACGGTTTTGATAATCGCAAAGGCGACGAACATGTAGTTGGTGTTTATCGTTGGGTTGATAAGGTTGTCAAAAATCAAGTTATTAATTATGGTAAGCGGCAAATGTTGGAGTTTATGATTCCACAGCCCTCAAAATTGTATAGGTTTTCAAAAACAAATGATTCATTGGATAATGAAAATTTGATATTAATGCCTAAAGATCCTAGAAAAGAGATTGGGAATTTTATGATGAAAACTCAAAATGATGTAAACGATAGTAGGTTGGCGTATTGGGCTGCGATATATAATGTTGACCTACCCAAAAAACCAGAAGCTACTCTAGTTGTGTCACATGCTTTTGAGGGTAAAGACCCTAATTTTACAGGAAAAGATGATGGAAAGATTCAAATGGTAGTTGGTACTGGTGATTTTGAGATTCCTGAAGATTACATTGCTAAGAAAATTCACTATCAATTTATGACTTCCAGAAGAGAATTTGCAGGGTTTCACTCAGGTCGATTAACAATTGCAGGTTATTCTACTATTGCAATTGCAAATGTTAATGAAGGTTCGTCATCCGGGACTATTTTAACAGGTGGAACTATTGCCTTAAAGAATAAAGTGTTTTATTCTTTTCAAACTAGTGAAAGTCCAATAATTCATGGTACACTTCGTGCAGAGTGTGAGTTAACAAATGAAGCGGCTACTTATTGGCGATCGGAATGTTTTAACAAAATCATAGCAGCTTATGAAGAAGCCAAGAAGTTGTATGACGAATTGGTACAGCCAAATAATGATACTACTTCTGATGAGAAAACCACACATCCTTTATTGTATCTTGAAATAGTATCAAGTGTTTTAAAGAAAAATTGTATTTCCTATTTAATAGATCAAAATCCAAATGCCACTTTGACTTATGGAAAGACAAATTTAACTAGGGGAGGAAATTTTACAAATTATGAAGTTAATGTGAATGGAACATTAGACCAGTATGCTTCTTTTGTAAAATTCATTGAGCAGGCTTTTGAGTGGGATATCATGTCATATAACTTTTATCCATTTTACTGGGGTAAACGCGAAGATTGGAAACAAGCCTTTACGGAGGAGAATTTAGATCCTCTCTTTAGACAGTTCTTGCGTTCCGGTATGGCTAGGGTTATTGTTACAGTGCGTCCCGGTTTTGAAGAGGCTGTTAATTTTTATTTACAAACCGGCAGGATATGGAACGGCGGCGAAGTGCCGGTAATTGGTGATCCATTGTTTTTATCATTGATTGATGAATTACGTTCACCTACGGGTAATAAAGTAGGTAAACCATGGAGACAACGTGTACCTACGGCATTAACAATTTTGCAGGCTGACAGTATTGGATTAAAAGTGGAGAAGGCCCTTCCTTGTTCCTGTGATAGCGAAGACTACGAGGATAATTTGGGAAGTTTTTGTAACGATGATAATGAGCTCGGTTTTATAACTAACCCAGATGCATTGATTGGCGGTCCTTCGGAGACCACAAATCCAGTAGAATTACCTGAAGGAGCAAGGTTAATAGAGAATATTGATATTAACAACGGAAACCTACAACTGACTACAGCCGGTAAAAACAGACAAGTTGTGGCTCAAATATCTTTGGAAGCCATAAAGCGAGAAATGAATAAAGAATAAATAATTTAAACCCACCCAGCCATTTCTTTGGCTGGGTTTTAATTCAGTTTAATGAGTGAGTTTATAAAAGTAGTCGATTATTTTAAATTTAATCGAAGAGGTGAAAAGGCTGATAAAGTTTCAGAATACCACCCTGTCATATACATAAATGAGAGTTATAACACAGCTATAGAAACCAATATAACTGGAGTGTTAAAATCTCTTATTTCGGATAGTTTCTGTAAATATATTGGTTATGAAATCTCAGGACACGAGTTTTATTTTAAAAGGGCAGCTGCAGGTCACTACGTTTATTATATCAAAGAGAATGTAGATGTAGATCCCAAATATAGAAGAATTCCATTGTATCTAAATGATAATTGGGAAACATTACCGCAAAATGAAATCGATGAACTAACTTTAATAAAAGAAGGCAATAATTTTGGACGGTTTTTTGATAAACAAAATGAAATTGCTTTTGAAATACAATTAAGCAATGTTACAGTTTTTCCGGATCATTTTCTTTATCATCCAAATGATATCAAAGTTGAGAATGGCGACTATTCTTTTGATTTCAAAAACCATGAGGGATATGATAATTCTGCTTCTGACTGGGCATTGCGACTATTGATAGAAAGTAAGTTTAAAATAGTTATTGAAAAATACCAAATCAAAGTAAATTTAACAAAAAAAAACAAATCAGCTTTTGTTAATCTGTTTCCTAAGGTCAATAAAAATGCGTTAGGAAATTATATCATCAGATACACTTATTATGAAAAAGGCATTAAGCACAACAGCATGATGGCAGAACGTGCCGTGAAATTAAAATTTAATTTCTATGGTGCATTTTTAGAATATCTCAACCAAACTATTTTCTATTATTTGGACCAAGCATCCTTATTTGAATCTAAAAATAGAGAACTTTTTCTTAGAGATTATATGGATATTGTATATAGATTGCTAAGAAGCAGTAAAAGTGAAGACATTTTAAAAGTATTATATTATGTACCTATTGGTATGTTTGAAAAAATAAATTCCAAGTTTCTGTGGGCGGTACTGGATGAAACCCTTGATGGTTTTGTTACTAATGTTGGAACTAACGCAGATGACATTGTGTTGCATATTTTGAAAGGGCTTTCCAAAACAACTACTCCAGATGTTTTTTTGAAAGAATTATTACATTCAAAAAACAATAAAGACACAAGATTTTCATTGCTTTATGACAAAATTAATGGCGATAATTTTAATGTGTTTGTTGGTTTAATTCAAAAAGTATGGTTTCAATCAAGTTATAAAAATCCCGATAACAAGTTGTATCAAAAGAACGAAAGTCCATTTGTTGTAAATTATGAAGCCAAAAAAAAATATACTTTCTTTTACAGCAACAAAGACATCAGTTGGGAAAATGCCAATTTACTAAAATATGAACCAGATAACAGTTGGTGGGATGAAATTGCCTCAATATTCAGTCCTTCATTAGGAGAAGTAGTAAAACAATTTGCTGAAACAGAGAAAACATTTTATTATCATCCTTTTCAACCCATTGCGATTAACAATTTTGACAAACAGCAAACCGGTGTAGAACTTACTTCTCCTCTCATGCCTGCATTTGTATTAAAAGCAGGTGAAGATAGAGCCTTTTGGGACAATGTAGTAACTGCTACAGAATATACAGTAGATATTTTAACCACTTTTTCAGGAGTTGGTAATCTTGCCAAGTTTAGGCATCTGGCAAAAGTAGCCGGCAAAGCCAACAAATTAAAATTTGTAAGCCGAACAGGCAAAGTAGTTGCTAATGCAAAAGCAGTAGCAAGAGGTGCTGTAGGTGTTATAGAAATAAGTTCTGGCACAGTAAATGCCCTATTAAAAATAACTGATTTAAGAGATGAAGAATGGGCAAAAGAACTCTCAGAATTTTTACTAATTTTAGAGCTTTGCTGTCTTGGAGCAGATTTGGGCGAGTTTTTACTCAAAAGAGCTAGAAGTAGTGCTTCAAAAGCCTTAGAATATGAAGATGAGATAAGAAAAGCCGCTAAAAAAGAAGGAATTGAAGATGTAGATGGGTTGATAGATGACCTAAGAAAGGTAGCTGAAGACGTTGGTTCTTCAAAATTTATTACAAAAGGAAAACATCTTGATGATTTTGGAAAACTAAAACAAGTATCAAAATATGAAGACGAAATTAGAAAATTAGATTACGAAGATGCTAAGTTTTTTGATGAGGAAGGAAAGGTATTATCTGAAAGTTTCTCTCAAAAAAGTAAAAATTCGGTTTCGTTTGGAAAAAGTGATTTAGATAGTGTTATCAAAAATGCTGGAGATAATCCAAAAAGAGTAATTTTATCTCACAATCATCCTACTTCTACAGGGATAAGTGCATTGGATATTAAAATTGTTTTTGACAAACAATTTGGAGGAATAAGAGCAATTGCTAAAGATGGGAGCAATTATTTTGTAAAGAAAATAGGAAATATGAGTACTGATGACTTTTACAAAACCACTTCTAATGTTGCTAATAAAATAAAAGCAGAAAATCCTGATATTTTAAAAAAAGCAGTATTAGATAGGAATTCCAAAGAGAGTAACCAATTAGCCCAACTATTAGTTGATGGATTAATTGAAGAGTTAGTAAAATTAAAAGAAATAGAATATATTAAATATCATTAAAATGGAAAGAAATAAAATAAGTTTAGAACACCTTTATAATCCTGATAAAATTGGAGTGGATCAAATATATGAGGATGTTTTTGAAGGATTTGAACATGCAGCTTGGTATAATCAAGAAGAAATAAAAATGTCTAAATTTTTCAATAATTGCAAAATAGATGATTGTGTTTTTTTATTGACAAAATCTTATAAAAATAAATATGCAACAATTTCAATAAATTCGATTCATAACTATTCAACAAAATATAGAACTGGAGTTGAAAAAAGAAAAGATTTAGAAATTGATTGGTTTCCGAATAGTAGATTAGATATAATAGAAGTAAAGTTTCTAAAAAATGTAAATTTACAATTGTTAAAAACTGCTATTGAAGATGCATTAAATGGTAAACAATTTCAATTAACTACTAATGTTTATAAAGTTTTAGATAGCCCAATAGATACTATTACTTTTTCAGAAAATAGTTTTACATTAAAATGTCATCAAAATAAAGTTATCAATTATTAATTTTTAACCACCTTCGGGTGGTTTTTTCATAAAAACTCACCAACTAATGAGACGAACCTTGGGCAAAAGAACTCTCGGAATTTTTATTAATTTTAGAGCTTTGTGGTTTAGGTGCAGATTTAGGCGAGTTTTTACTCAAGAGAGCCAGAAGTAATGCCAAAAACGCTTTAGAGTATGAAGATGAGATAAGAAAAGCTGCTGATAATGTAGACGAAGCAAAGCAAATCGATGAGGTTATCTCTGAATTGAGGAAAGTGGCGAACGAAAGTACAGCAATCGGTAAAAGTAGACTTTACAGAGTCCAAGGCGGTAATGTTAAACCAAATATTAGTAAATTTAGATTTATTTTTAGAAATTCAAAATTGGAGATTATTGGTAAGGATAGGTTACACATAACTTTTGATGATGTAGAAAGAGCAATAGAATTTTATATTAAAAGAGGTGATAAAGCAGAAGTATTTACTGCTAACATTAACAAATCGTTTTTAGATAAAATTAAAAGTGAAGCTGTACCTCAAGAATTTTCGAAAGCATTTCCAACACGCCCTCAAATTGATGACCCAACTAAAACAAAAGGTTCATTTGGATTACACGAAAGTTATTTTGAAGAATTACTAAAAAATATCTCAAACCCTATAATTATTAAAAAACAATAACATGGCAGATAATCATTATAAAATTGGCGAAGAAACTAAAAGAATTAACACTAATAATAAAGGTGAATGGCCTAAAGGTCCAAAAATTCTTTTGAAAGCTCATAATGTTAAAGAACCACAAAAAGTTCTAGATAAAGCAAAAGAAGTTATGCTTGCAGTATCTCAATATGCTTATACAAATCAATGGCCTTCAGATGAAGAATGGAAAACAATTCTACCTGAATGGTTTGTGAAAAGTATGACTGAAAAAAGTTTAGAACAAATAATGAAAACTTCAGGGCAATGGCATTATGAATCATGGGTGGATAATATAAGACAACGTTCTTGGGTTTGGTGGAGTTCCAAAATAGAAAAAGACACTATTACAATTGTTTTAGATGTGTTAGATATGCCATATCTTCATGATAGTTTAAAATATGTTTTTTTTGCTCAAGGTATTCCAATGTCTAACATTACTGATGAAGATGATATTTATGATAAAAGTTAATTTAAACCACCTTCGGGTGGTTTTTTCATAAAAACTCACCAACCAAAGAGACGAACCTTGGGCAAAAGAACTCTCTGAATTGTTACTAATTTTAGAGCTTTGTAGTTTAGGTGCAGATTTAGGCGAGTTTTTACTCAAGAGAGCCAGAAGTAGTGCTTCAAATGCATTAGAATATGAAGATGAAATAAGAAAAGCTGCTAAAAAAGAAGGAATTGAGGATGTAGATGGGTTGTTTGATGAGTTGTACGAGGTGGCAGAAGTTTCTTTATTGAATAGAGGAAGATTAGCAGGACAAATATTGGATGAAGTAGCTATTTCAAAAATAAAATCTTTTCTTTCTAAGAATAAAGTAGAACTTCAAATTGGAAATCAAAAAGGAGTTTTTGAAGTAGATGGTTATTTTTATCCATCAGGAAAAACTGTGATTATGGAATCTCATAATGCTGCTATGTTTATAACCGATGGTATAAAAATGAAGATGGTTTTACGAGAAAATGCAACAGTATTAGAGTTTTTACATGAATTTATGCACTTTAACCATTGCAAAAGTTTAGGAATAAAAAACTATTATAATTTAAAAGGTGTTGATGGTTTAATAGCAAGGGAAAGATTTGTTTTTGATAAGTTAGCGGAGCATAAACAATATTTGAACCGTGAAGAGTTGATTGATGCAAAAGGATATATGAATAAAAATTATAATGATTTTGGAATTACTGATAATGCAGGGAATCCAATTAGAGTGGATTTTGATTTCAACATTTCTCAAATACCGAAAAAACGACAAGAAGTAAATATTGACAAACTATTAAATTTAAAATAAAATGATAACAAAAGAAAAGGCAATAGAACTAGCAAAAATATATTTAAAAAATAGCGAATGGAATTATATTTTCATAAGTGAAGAAAAAGTAGAGTTCGAAGAAAAATTGGAAATGTATTCTGGAAAATATGAAGATAAAAAAAGAGATGTTTTCACTGTTGGTTTTAGAATTGAAGGATACGATGGGCCTATTCCATATTTCATTTATATAGATGCGAAAACTTCAGAAATTTTATATGTTTTGGGACCACACGGTAAAATTGATGTTTTAGAGTAATAATTAAAACCACCTTCGGGTGGTTTTTTCATGAAAGCTCACCAACCAAAGAGACGAACCTTGTGCAAAAGAACTCTCAGAATTTTTATTAATTTTAGAGCTTTGTAGTTTAGGTGCAGATTTAGGCGAGTTTTTACTCAAGAGAGCCAGAAGTAGTGCCAAAAACGCTTTAGAGTATGAAGATGAGATAAGGAAAGCTGCAAAAAAAGAAGGAATTGAATAATTAAAACCACATTCAGGATCAGAAAGTCGCTGTATAAATTACGTATTTTCACGTATTGACACCAATCACTTTAGTATTTACATTTATAAGTCTTTATCAGATTTAAATTCAATACTATGGAAACGAAATACGGTTTTACGAAAATGACTATCCCCGAATTTGAAAATTGGATGTCAAGCCTAAGGATTGGACGAACTATTTTAAAAATTCAACAACACCATACGTATATTCCCAGTTATATTCACTTTACAGGGAATAATCATTTTGAAAGGCAGCTCGCCATGAAAAACCATCATGTGAATCAAAATGGATGGCGAGATATCGGTCAACACTTTACTATTTTTCCTGATGGTGTAGTGATGACGGGAAGGAGTTTGGAATTATCTCCCGCTTGTATCACCAATCAAAATGCCAATTCTATTTGTATTGAAAATTTTGGAAATTTTGATTTGAACGGTGATGTGATGACTACAACTCAAAAGGATGCAATTGTTGCTGTGACAGCCGCATTGTGCAAAAAGTTTAACCTTGCAGTAAACGCCAACACAATTATTTATCATCATTGGTTTCGTTTAGACAATGGTGTTCGTAACAATGGAGCAGGAGGCAACAAATCTTGTCCCGGAACAAATTTTTTTGGAGGAAATAAAGTCATTGATTTTGACAATCATTTTGCTCCTTTGGTTTCTGCTAAGCTAAAAGGACATTCCATAAAAACGGATACCACTTCTATTTTAAAATATGTTTGTGTTACTGCCAGTGTTTTGAATATACGAATTGCTCCAAAAGCAAGTAGTGCTAAAGCAAAAGAACGGTCTAATATTGAGATGGGAGCTGTTTTAAGGGTTTATGAGGAAAGAGATAATTGGTACAAAATATCCAATTCATTAGAACATTGGGTAGCCGGAAGGTATACTGATGAGGTGAAAAGAGCTACTGTGAATACCACTGTTTTAAATGTAAGAACCGGACCAGGGACTAATTACCCTAAAGCATCAAGCGTATTGAAAGACGAAGAAATTTTTGTTCATGAAGAAAATAATGGCTGGTGTAAAATTGGTTTGGATGACAAATGGGTGAGCAAATCCTATCTTACATTTTAATAAATGAACAAAGTAGGAATCTACATTTCGGGATTAGGGCAGTCTTTTCACAATGAAAATGTTGAAAAATATGCGGAACGTTTTAGGAATGAACTCCATTATAATGAAAAGGGGCGTGTTTATGAATTGAAAAGTGAAATCATTACTTATGCGGATAAAAAAACAGCAAAAGTTGTACGGCTCGTTACTCCGAGTGCCCCTGAAAAGGAGACCGTGGCTTATACTTTTTATGAGTTTGAGTACCATGAACTCTTGACGGAACGATTTAAGAAACAAAACATTTTACTAAAAAATCTAATTTTATTTGCGTTAGTTTTCAAAAAATCTCCTCAATTAGTTAAACGATTATTTGTACATGATAATTATAGTAGACCCTATTTATCATTTTATGCATTCTTTATTTTAATCATTGTTTCTCTCGCCATTATCTTTTTAATACCTGCATCAGTGGATATGGTTAATGGTTTTACGGGAGGAAAGGCAATTATGAATGGTCTAAATTTAGATATTTTAAAAAACTGTCCTATACTGGTAAATATGTATAAGTATTCAGTGCCTATTACAACTCTTATTCTATTATTAGTTCCGGAATCAAAAACAATTGTAACGTCTATCGCTACAGAGTTTGCTTGTGCAGATCGCTATTTAAATGATGGCATTCAGAGTCAAGTACTATTAGGAAATTTAGATTTATTGGTTGAGT
>DIUJ01000024.1:1883-8944 GCA_002422315.1 Bacteroidetes bacterium UBA6161 | reverse complement strand
ACCCTTATGAATTTATTAATTCTTACTACAGTAAGTATTTTTCAAATCGTTGCTTGGAGATGGAACAAAGGATAAAATGGATTAACGTTTATTCCATGTCAGATGCCTTATCATCCAATTTCAGAAATGACTTTACAAGAGGTGAATCCATGTTTGGAATTAAAAATTCTACCCTAAAACCAGAAAATATAAATTACGAAATAGCTGCTGACAAACCTCAGAATTTATATAATTTCATAACATTAGACGGTATCCGTATGCATAAATTATATTGGGATGTTGATACTAGTGGTCAGAGTTGTGTTCGTTTGATATTTCACTCTTTAGAAAAGCAAAAAACATTCTGATTATGAGAAAACCTATCTATAACATCCATACCCATATTTTTACTATTGATCATGTTCCTAATAAATTTGGAAAGCGGTTGATGCCTTTAGGGTTGCATCATATCATTACTATGCGGTTTGTTAAATGGTATTATAAAAATTTTACATCCAGAGGGAATTATAAATTTAAAGTATTTAAGAACAGGTTGACTACTTTCAGGTATTTGCTCCTGGACTTCATGAAGTGGACTATTATACTTCAATTGATAAATAAGTTGGTACTTTTTGTACTTCGATGGGTGTTTAAGATTCTGACCAATTTTTTCAGAGTTGATTTTGTTTTCAGTAAAGCTACCCGAGAGACTGTGAAACGATTTTTAACATTAGGTCGCTACTCTCTTTATGAAGATCAATCAAAGATTTTTGACTTGTTGACCAAAAGTTATGATTCTAACACACGATTTGTAGTCCTATCCATGGATATGGATTATATGGATGCGGGAGAGCCAACTATTCCCTATATGGATCAATTGGAGGAGTTACGAATTATTAAGCAGCGAAAAAAAGACAAGTTTCTTCCTTTTCTATTTTTAGATCCCCGACGAATAGCAGCCACTAAACATGAATTGAAAAATCATAATTATGAAAATTACGCTAAACATTTACTTCATACCCAACAGTTTGACGGGATAAAACTGTATCCGGCTTTGGGGTATTATCCATTTGATAAAGACCTTATTGAGATGTACCGTTTTGCTCAAGAAAATGAAATTCCCATTCTGACTCATTGTATAGCCGGTACTGTATTTTTCAGAGGGGATAAAAATGCTACATGGTCTAGTCATCCGATACTTAAATATAACAAAAAGGGTGGGCATTTAGAACCTATTCCACTTCCTCAAAAAAGTGGATTGCAGTTTACAACTAATTTCACACATCCTTTAAATTATCACTGTTTGATGAACAGAAATTTATTAAAAGACTATTTAGGGACCAGTTTGGAAGACACGCCTGATTTTAGTAAATTGAAACTATGTTTGGCTCATTTTGGGGGAGAAGAAGAATGGAAAAAGTACATGAAAGATGGTTGGAATACCTACAACAAAAACATCAATCACGATACCAAAGAAGCCTATTTAAAATATAAAAATACTTTAAACCACGGAAACCAGAGAACCATTTGGTGGAATGCGAGTTGGTTGTCTGTTATTTATGATTTAATGGTAGCCTACGATAACGTATATGCCGATATTTCATTTATTTTACACGATCAGGATTTATTTCCCTTACTCCGATTTTTGTTGGAAGATGATAAAGTAAAGCACAAGATCCTATTTGGCTCTGATTACTATGTTGTGAGTCAAAAGAACACAGAAAAAGATTTGCATTTGAATTTAAGAGGTTATTTGGGTAATGACCTTTTTGAAATGATAGCAAGTGATAATCCTAGGCGATTTTTGAGCACAAAATTTAAGGAGTATTAAGTAGTATACTAATTAATCTGAAGTTGAAAAGTTGTTTAAAATTTAATTATCTGAATTATTAAATAAACATGTACCATTTAAAAGAAATACAAATCAGTAAAATCAGTTCATCAAATTATACCATAAATGTATTTGCAAAAGAATTAAAAGAAGAACATCGAATTATCATAAAAGCAGACTTTCGCTATTATTTTACTACTAAAATTGGTAACAATCAATTTTCAACTTCTTTATTGTTTTCACCATTATTAGGAAGGGAGACTAACCTTAGAATCTATGTTTACAATTATCTTTTGGATAGTATCGAAGAAATTAAACATGAATTTATAGATTTCAATGCATTGTTACTCCCAGAAACGCTAGACGCAACGTATATGATGGGCGGAAGCGATATCTTTACCAGAGAATGGTGCGATAATTTAAAAGTAACAAAAATAGAAGGTCCTTTTCAGAATGGAAAGAAAGTTAACATCATTGACCCAAAACAAAAAGTAACTTTTCATGCCTTTACTAATTCATTAAGAGCAAATGAAGTGCAACTATTGTCCATGAAATGGAAATTGATTAAGTCTAATAAACAAGAACAAAATCTAAGAAAAGCGAAAGGTTTCACCATAAACACTCAAAAAGACTATGTAACCGTTTCCTTTTATTTAGAGGAACAAACCGATTTTGCACTCTTTGCCAATTTTTCAAGTTTTACAGAAGCCACGTTAAATTATACTACAGTCAAAAATGAAGCACCAACCAAAACCAAAGTTCATTTTACCATAGGGATGTTTTTTGACGGCACAGGGAATAATCGGTTTAACTCGGAAAATGTATATTATGATAAATTAAACAAAAAAGATTTGGTTTATACAAAAGTACCAAAGGAGAAAAAATTGCCCAATGGTGTTGTGATTGATTCGGGAAGTAGCCATTGGAATCCGTACAGTAATGTGGTATTATTACATGATTTATATAAAGTCTCAGACGTTAATGATATTAAAATAACAGATGATTCAAAAATTACTTTGAAAGAATATATCCAAGGAATAGGCACATTAAAAGAAAGCGAAGATGATTTTTGGGGTTCGGTTTTAGGGGAAAAAGAAAGAGGTATTATAGGAAAAGTAGCCGAAGGCTGTAACCAATTAGCTAAAAGTATAAAAGGTGTTTTAGGCGATGACAAGGAAATAGGCAGTTTAACTTTTGATGTATTTGGCTTTAGTAGAGGGGCTGCGTCTGCCCGGCATTTTTGCAATGAAATTTTAGGGAAACAAAGTATAGAAATCATCGAAGAACGCATTTTTTCTGGCAACCCATCAGATAGAAGCACTAAAAATGACAATATACAGCCTCCAAAAACCTCAAAAATAAGGAAACCTATCGGCCGAAAATACAAATTGGGTTTGTTAGGCAAAGCACTGCAATTGCAAAAAACACAATACGAAGTAAAGTATTATGAAAAGCCCATGAATTCCCAAGCCAAAAATAATGCTGATTTATTAAAAGACATTGAAAAACATCGGTTAGAATATGAAAACAATGCACCTGTAAAAATTCGTTTTGTGGGATTGTTTGATACAGTGGTATCCCAAATGATTATTAAAAACCATTTGGGAAAAAAAGTAGATATTACTAATTTGATTTCACCTTCTCCTCTAAAACTACCTCTCGGAATTGGTACATTAGCTGAATTATCATTTGATAAAGTAAAACAAAAAATTGATCATTTGCCCATTCAACAAGTGGTACACTTAATTGCTCATGATGAGTGGCGAGCAAATTTTGCTTCAACAAAAGCCGGAGTGGGTAAAAATATTTTTGAAATAGCATTACGTGGAGCACATTCAGATATTGGAGGGGGTTACATGGCAAAAAAAGAAGACAGCGATATAGTAGATTTTGAATATGTAACTACATTTGATAAAAATAATATACCAAAATCGGACAGATTAGATAAGTTAAAAAACTTTTATAAAATCAATGGATATGCTAAAGAAGAAAATATAAAGATAGTAAATAAACTTATTTTTGAAGATTATAGCACAGAATCAGGCTTAACTAAATACCATTACTTAAAGCAATTAGTCATTACTCGTCAAATCACACCACGCTTTTCTATTGTTAATATGAAAGTCATGCAGGCTTTAGCAGTGGAAAGTGGCTTAAATTTTGAGGGTAACACGAAAAATACAAATTATCCTTTTGAATATGAAACACCTACAGTTTTAAAAAAATATCAAGAGGAATTGATTGAATATGTAATACAAAAATTTAACGGTAAACAACCAAAGCCAATTAAAAATCCAGTCCAAAAACAAAAGTTTTTGCATTTATCTGCCAACTACAATAGTGCTGCCCTTTTTGATAATGCAGGCGAAAACATAACCGGTATCAAATTATTAGATAATATTTTTTATTATAACGCACCCCGATATGAAAACAACAATAGAAACATTTATAAACGTGAAGTTTATACTCATAATAAGTAGTTTACTCCTTCACTTTTCATGCAAAAAAGAAGAAAAACAAGAATGGTCTGCTGCCATGAGCAGACCTCATTACTATATTTCAAGTGGGCAACATGTTTTTTATTTAAAAGAAGGCAAAATAATTGGGAGTTGTGCTACTTTAACAGATATTGGAAATTTCGGTTGGGCATTTCCTCAAAGTGGTAGGGGTACAACAACCGATATTTTACCCGATAGTGTAGTGGTAGATTATATGGGGTTAACAGATAAAAATGAAATGTGGACTTTTAGAGGAGGCATGTCGTTGCCCACTAAATTAATTGACTCTCTTTTTAAAGCAGGTTATGTCAAAAAGGGAGAACACGAAAATTTTAGAAATATTATTACAGGTTTAGCACCTGGGGGTAGAATTTGTGTTTGGGTTGATCATATTGAAATAAAAAGAGGAATTGTGCCAATTGAAAAAAAATATTTTGACTACCCTGTCTCAGTTTTTGAAGACAGCTTAGAAATAAATAACTACTTAAAGCATCACCCAATTGATTATTCTATTTGGGAAAAACCAGATCCAATTTATGAACTAGGTTTTGGTTATTGTAGTGAAGATGATAAAATAAATAAATTTGCAGGTTATTTAATCTCAAAAGAGGGAGTTTCGAACAATTTCACTAGCTATTATCTTGATAAAACAGTATGGAATACGCCTGCAAATAAAGAAGTAAATTATTCAGGACGTTTTTATATTCAACTAAACGATACGTTAAAAAATAACAAAATTCAACTCCCTGTTCACTTAAGATTAGTCTGGGTAAATGCATTTAAGCACTCTTATTTTACCGAAGTAATTTTATCTCAAGATTTTAAAAAGCGTTTCATCACACCATATAAACATCCTGCGACAGGTAAACTTGCTTTTTTCCATCGGTTGGTTTTTGGAGTAGAAAAGGATGGGGAGCATTGTATTATTTGGTTAGATGGTCCCGGAAAACAAGAAAAATTAATGCGTTTTAAAGGTTTTTTAGCTGCTAAAAATGAAACTAATGGTGAGGAAAGAAGTGGTTATGCTAAGGAAGTTGTTTATTATGATTAGAACAATGATAGTTATAAACGTGAAATTTATCTTTATACTAAGTAGCTTACTTCTTCTCTTTTCTTGTAAAAAAGAAGAAAATCAAGAATGGTCAATAGCAATAACTCAGCCAAAAAATTATGTTGCTGAAGGTCAACATGTGTTTTATCTAAAAGAAGGTAAAATCATTAGTAGTTCAGCTACTTTATCTAATATAGGTAATGCTGGTTGGACTTTTCCACAATATGGAAGAACAACTGGAACTACTGATATTCTGCCTGATAGTGTAGTGGTTGACTATGGTGGTTTAAATGATAAAAATGAAATGTGTACCTATAGAGGAGGAATGTCATTACCCACCAAACTATTTGATTCCCTTTTCAATGTAGGATATATCAAGAATGGTAAAAAAGAAAAATTTAAAAAAATAATAACTGGTTTAGCTCCTGGTGGAAGAATTTGTGTTTGGATTGATCATGTTGAAGTCAAGAGAGGAATTGTTGAAGAAGAAAATAATTATAGAAAATTTCCATCAATTATAACTAGTAAAAAAAATTATATTAGAGACAGTGTAGAAATTAATACCTATTTAAAATTTCATCCAATTGATTACAAAATTTGGGAAAAATCGGATTCTCGATATGAACTTGATTTTGGTTTTTGTAGTGAAGAAGATAATGTTGAATTACATCACTCATTTTTTATAACAAAGGAAGGGATTAGTTATGCTATTTATAAACGATATTTTGAAAGAACAACTTTTGGTGTTCCTTTTGGTGAACCATCATCAGATGACTTATTCTTTGGATATATACAAGTAAATGAAGTTTATAATCATAAATTTCAATTACCTGTACACAGCAAAATTGAATGGAAAAGTAAAACAGATAAAGATGCTTATTATAGTACAGATGTAGTTTTTCCAAAAGATTTTGAAAAACGATTTAAAACTGCATATATAGATCCTATAACGAATAAAAAAGCAAATTATAATCGTATAGTTTTTGGTGTTGAAAAAGATCAAAAACATTGTATCGTTTGGATAGATGGACCAAACAAGCAAGAGAAAGTTATTCGTTTTAAAGCTAATCTTGGTAATATGGTAGAAGAGGAAGGACTATATAGTGGTGGTTATGCTAAAGAAGTTGTTTATTATTAAGCTATTATTATTCTCCACCACGATATGAAAACAACATTAAAAATAGTTACAAACACAACTTATCCCTATAACAAGTAGTTTTTTTTACTCTTAGCTTCTAAAAAAGAAGAAAAACAAGAATGGTGAGCCGTTATGATTAGACCTTTAATAATTATATTTAAGAAAGACAACATACTTTTTATTTAAAAAATGGTGTAATTGTTGGAAGTTGTGCAAATATATCAGATATTGTAAATTTCGGATGTGAATTCCCACAAAGTGCTAGAGGCAGAAGTACCGATATTTTACCCGATAGTGTAGTGGTTGATTACGGTAGTTTAAATGATAAAAATAAAATGTGCACCTATAGTGGTGGAATTTCATTACCAAACACGCAGATTAAAATACTTTAAACCATGGGAATCAGAGAACCATTTGGTGGAATGCGAGTTGGTTGTCTGTTATTTATGATTTAATGGTAGCCTACGATAACGTGTATGCCGATATTTCATTTATTTTACACGATCATGATTTATTTCCTTTACTCCGATTTTTGTTGGAAGATGATAAAGTAAAGCACAAGAT
>DIUJ01000024.1:0-1844 GCA_002422315.1 Bacteroidetes bacterium UBA6161 | reverse complement strand
CGATTTTTGAGCACAAAATTTAAGGCGTATTAAGTAGTATACTATTGTCAGTAGTATTTATATGTAATTTTTTGTCTCAAATTGTGTCAATAATTGGGACATTATTTAAGTTGATTGGGCGTAACACCACGTATTGCGTGGTGTTACGTAAATAGTATATTCATTTTTTTTGGAGTAGAAGGTAGGCTAGTTTTCTCTTACTCTAATCCTATATAGTTCATATAAAATTTTAAATTATATAAATCAAGTGGTTCCTCTTCGTCTTTTTGATTGTCTAGGTTTAGTTGGCCTATTTCAATAAATGTGATGTTGTTGGCAAATGATTTTTCTCCAACGAGGTTTTCGATATGAAGGTATACGGCTTCTCTCAGTGCCGGGTTGTCTTTATACACTAAGTAGTTTTTGATTAGCACTTTAATTCCGAAATCTGTTGGCCTTTGAGGGATTTCGTATGGAATGAAATACATGTCGCTAACTCGAAGTGTGATTCCATTATAGGTTATTGGTTTGTCTTTTTTGGATTCAAAGATGTCAATATCTGTGTCAGGTTGTATGAACGCTGTGATTTTCCAACGTTCCAGTACCGGTGCATGAAATACCAATAATTCAACTTCTTTGAATAGGTAAGGATTACCATGTGCGGTAATGATTAGTTCCGACTTGTTTTTTAATGATCTGATTTCGAAGCCTAACTTTTCATTGTATTCATTTAGTGCTTCAGTTACTACTTGTAGTTTTTTAATTGCTACTTCTTTGGGAAGGTCGCCTAATAGATGGACGGCTAAATTTACTTTTTCGAATTCGTGCCAGAAGTTTTGTATTGGATTCATTTTTTTTGAGGTGTTAAGGTTAGTTGTTTAAAAGTTTAAGGGTTTAGGAATTTAAAGGTTTAAAAGTTTAAAGGTTTAAGAGTTTAAGAGTTTAAAAGTTTAAAAATTTAGGGGTATGTTCAGTTTTCAGTTGGGAGATGGGATTTGCTGTATTATATTTTTTTATTGTCGTTTATCTTTTTCATTCGAATTGAATGCTATTAGGTTAAACATTTCCCGCATGCGACTTCGGACGCGGTTGCCGTAATGGGTTTCAATTTCTGTGGCGGAGAGGTTTGTGGTGATGTGGGTTTTTAGTTTTTTTGAAATGAATAGGTCGTACCTGCTTAATAGAATTTCTGCCATTACGTTGCATTCATTTCCGTAGTATTTTAAGTTGTTTTCAGTGCCTAGGTCGTCGAAGCAAATGGTGCGTGGTTCTGCTTCGTGCAATTTGCCTTTGCTGTATTTATGAATGATTTGGTAGCCGTCTTGTATGAATTCAAAACTGATGTCGCGACAGGGTTTTACGTAGAACTTGTTTTCTGTTAGTGTTAGGTATTTCATGAGGTTCATGAGTGATGTTTTACCGCAGCCGATTGGACCGGATACTAGTATTCCTTTGTCTAGGTTTAATCCGGATTGAAAGCATGTTTGTTCGTCTTTTAAGAAATAGGCGATGAGTTTGTATAGTATTGGGTAATCGGTTTCTTCGATTTTGAAATGATTGCCGTATAGATCGATGCCTTTGGCTTCGAGCCAATTGATTACTTCGGGGTAGGAGTAGTGGGATTTTATATTATCATTCATTTGGTTGCTTTTTGTTCGCTAAAGCGAAGGTTTTTGAACACGGATGACACGGATTGAAAGGATTTACACGGATTTTTTTCACCACATAAACATAGGTTATATAGTTTTTTTGATTGTGTTAAGACGCTTCGCTTTTGATAGTTTATCATAGTTTTAACCGCAAAGGTCACAAAGGTTGACGCTAGGTTCGCAAAGGATGAGATGCTGAAACAAGTTCAGTATGAC
>DIUJ01000046.1 GCA_002422315.1 Bacteroidetes bacterium UBA6161 | reverse complement strand
AAGTAAATAATGAACCCAATCCTTCAGTATTATATCCTAACCCCAACATTGGTGTATTTACTATCGGTTTTGAAAGAAACTTAGAGGAAAATGCAGTACTAACGATTATGGATATGTCGGGTAGAAAAGTAGCAAGCAATACATTAGCCAATGGACAAAATACTTTTTCGCTGGACTATAGCTCGCTTAGTTCTGGAGTGTATATGGTGCAGATAGTGTACAAGCAAAACAAAAGCACACACAAATTGGTGCTAAGAGAAGTGCATTAAGTTTGTATTAACAAATTTTGAATAACTTGTCATTATCTAAAAATAAAATCCCCAAGCATAATAAATTGTTTGGGGATTGTTTTTTATCCTCAAAAGACTTTAGTTTTTTCAAATAACCAAGCTAAAGGTTTGGGAGTTTTACGTATTAAACCAAATTTCTTAACTGCATGTTCTTGAATAAATTGCATGGCTTCTTCTATATTGTCTGTAATTTTTAGTGTTGGAATTTCATCCCAATGTGCTGTTCCCTCCCTATCGAATAACTGCAATTGGTCTATAACCCCTTTCCAATATTCTGTCCCTATTAAAACTACAGGAAAATCTTCAATTTTTTGAGTTTGAATTAGAGTCAATGCTTCAAACATTTCATCCAATGTGCCTACCCCACCAGGCAATATCACAAAACCAAAGGAATACTTAAACATAAGTACTTTACGTACAAAAAAATACTTGAAATTTACTTGAATTTGAGCATAAGGGTTGGGTTTTTGTTCGAATGGCAAAATTATGTTACACCCTACTGCTTTTCCTCCTGATTCTACAGCTCCTTTGCAGGCTGCTTCCATTATACCTGGGCCCCCACCTGTCATAATCGTAAATCCCATCTCCGATAGTCTCTTACCCACTTCTTCTCCTCTTTTATACTCTGGGTGATCCGCTTTGTATCTCGCCGAACCAAATACTGCAATACAAGGACCCGCAAAGTGCAGCACTCTATAACCTTGTATAAATTCTAAAAACACCCTAAAGGTAAATCCCAACTCATACCATCTGCCTCTTGCTCCTTCTAAATATAGTGGAATTCTTGTCTCGTCTATATTGTTTCTCTTTGTCATTATCTTATTTCTTTAATTTACAAATATATTTGAACAGTACTTGATTTAAAAAGCCATTTATTCACATCGCCATGTTTATTTAAAAAAAATCCACTCCTATTCTTTATACTTCATTTATTTTCCTTATTCTTGCTATTAACTTCCCTTATGAGAAAACCAAACTTTAAAGCACCTCATTTACAAACAGGAGAAAAAGGAGAAAATATAGCTTGTGAGTATTTATTAAATAAAGGTTTTACATTAATTGAAAAAAATTGGCGTTTTAAAAGAACTGAAATAGATATAATTGCCAAAGAAAAGGATACCGTTGTTTTTATAGAAGTAAAAACACGTTCCAATACAAAATTTGGATTTCCAGAAGTTTTTGTTGGTGTAAAAAAACAGAAAGACATTTGTATTGCAGCAAATCATTATTTGGAAAGTAATAATCTTGATAACAAAGTACGTTTTGATATTATAGCAATCAACCGAATCCCCAATAACTGGGAAATTGAACATTTAGAAGATGCTTTTTTTCCGATGGTTTAGTTCTTGCTTTTGAAAAAGCAATTTTAATCTATTCTTTGAATGCTTTTTCCAAATAAAATGGACCTAACAATTCTTTCAAAAATGGGCTGTAGTGATTCTGTTCTATTTTAAATACTAGTTCTCTAGTTTCATAATTTTCTCTTATATTATGACTCAGACTTATTGCAAACCTATGCTTAGGGTGAGAAGAAGTATGCTGAAAAGAATACAAAATTTGAGGGTAAAGTTTAAAGTTTGCAGCCATTTTTAAAAATTCCTCTAAGAAATCAAATGGGTAAATGCAAATAAATACTCCTTCAGGATTTAGAAGTGTGGAAACACCCAATAGTAATTCACTAGCAGACAAGGAAAAATCTTGGTGCCTTACCCGTGTTTTAGAAAGCTTATCCGACAACAAACTATTTGAGAAAAATGGAGGATTGGAAAAAATCAAATCAAATTTATGTTTTGATTCAAAACTCCTAAAATCCTCATTAATAGTTTCTAGCCTATTTGCCCAAGAAGATAAACTATAATTTTGCTTTAGTTCCAAACAAGAATCACAATCAATTTCTAAACCATAAATTTTAGAAGAAGGGTAATATTGAGCAGCCATTAAAGACAATACTCCTGTCCCAGCGCCTACATCCAGTACTCTTTCAGGATTATAAGGATAAAATTGTTTAAATAAAGAACCAAAGACACATGTGTCGGTAGTGATTTTTTGGCTATTTACAAACTGTTGAATCTGAAATTGTTTGAATTTAAATACAGACAAATTTAGTTTACATTAAAGGTAAAAGTATAGTTTAGGTTTTTAGATTTTACTTCCACACTGTATTTACCTTTGTTTAATTTTTTTGCGTTTTGTTCAACATACTCCAGCAAATCAGAAGTGCTTAAAAAACTACCACTCTCCAATTTATAATCAAACTTTTGCACGAGTTTTGATTTTTTACCCTCAGGCGAAAACTTTAAATCCACATTTATTTGTTGGTTATGAGCCGAATAAAATCTTAAACACAAACCAGAATACCCTCTTTTATAGTCCATGTCCCAGAAGTAATCCTTAGTCTTATCAAAATCCGGATTTTTGCCAAGCATGGTAAGTGCCATTTCGAAATGAGGCACACCGTATCCTAATTTTACATTTGGTTTTGAAGCGTGTGATCCAGACATGCATACTGCTTGAACCATTTCTTGTAAACCTATGCCATTGCAAGCTTGCATCAAAGAAGCCATCATGCCAGAGAAAATTGGATTAGAAAAAGAAGTACCATCGCTTGTGCTTATATTGCCCATAGCATCTGCCACAATAGATGAAGTAGCCAATGCACTTATTGTAGGCTTAATTCTTCCATCGGCTGTAGGTCCAAAAGAACTAAAACCTGATTTTTCAAATTCGTAATTTACCCCACCTACTGCTACCACATTTATTCCATCTGCCGGCGCCCCTATGTATTTCCAAGACTGTGAGCCATCGTTCCCTGCAGAATTCATTACTAAAATCCCTTTTGAATATGCTAACTCAGCAGCTTGTGTGATTAAAGTTGTTTTACCATCCAACATAGCATGGGTAAGTGAAAAAGCAGCTTGGTCAAATTTGGTATAACCAAGAGAAGAATTAATCAAATCTGCCCCTATACTATCTGCGTACTCTGCTGCTGCAAGCCATGTATACATTTCTAACAAACTTTCGTAAGGTGCATTTTCTGTTCTAAGAAGAGCATACTGAGCACCAGGTGCTGTTCCAATAAATTTGCCCGGAATATTTGCAGCCATACAACTTAATACATTTGTTCCGTGGTCATCGTCTTCCCATACACTACCATCTTGATCAAAAAAATCTACTACACTATGTATTTTCTCATTTTTTCTTAGACTATCAAAAACTGCTAATTTATTCACATTTCTAAAACCGGCATCTAAAACAGCTACCAAAATGCCTTCCCCTGTTAAACCTTTGCTATGTAAAGGCAAACCTCCCAACATTTGAATCTGAGGTAGAGAAGCGGCATACTTTTGTTCTAAACTAAACTGACTCAAATCCAACTGATTTCCATTATTTTTTTTATACTCATCGTATACTTTTTCTAAGGCGCTGTTGTATGTTATTGAATATGTAGGCGATACCGTTTCTTTTATTACAAAAGGTGTTGAACCAATAGTCTTAACACTTTTTACAAATGGTAAACTTTCAAAGTCTGTTATACTTATGAATTTAGAAGATTCTACTACAATAAGATTTTTCCACTTAGATTGTAATACAATCTTTAGCGGAAATTTCTCAAGTACCAAATTGATATATACTTGCGAAACAGGATAATCTGAAGAATCTATGGGAATAGAAAATTTTTGTCTTCTCATTAATGCCCTCTCACTTACTAAATATTGCGGTGATACATTAGGTAAGGTACCTTTATCTTTAAATTCTATAACATAATGGCTTTGATTTTGGATTTTTTGTGAAAAACCAAAGATTGCAGTAAACATTAAGCATAACAATACTGTAAATTTTAGAGGGCTATATTTTTCTTCCATAAGATATTAATTCAAATTTTTCTTTTATTCCTTGTCTTCGGTTATTTTGGGTTTCTATATTTGTAAATTCTCTGTACACAAGACCTATATTGCTAGCATACACTTCTACATAGTTTTTTTCAACTAAAAAACTACTTCGTGAAAGGGATTTTATAATCACGGTAGAATCAAAAGAATAGCTACTTATATTAAATGGTTGATGAACTTTTTCGTAATACAATAAATTCTCATCTAATTTATTATAGGAATTCAAATCCCAAATTAATTCATTTTGTACAGGGAAACTCAATATCATTTTACGTTCATTTTCCATGATATTTTCTACATAGAATTGGTTTTTGATGTAGTAATGGTGACGAATCTCTTTCCAATCAGCTGAATCATTCTCTTTTTTCATTTCTTTATATCGCATTGCACTTTGGTTTAATGCAGTAGTAAAAAATGTATCTTGTTCTATTCTTAAAATGAATTGCGTAGTATCGGATTTGTTTTGAAATGCATCAAATTCAATTTTATACACATTGTATTCTTGAAAGAAACCAGTATCTAATGGGAAATAAGATTGGCCAATATCTCTTTCTCCTTCAATAAAATTATCTTTCCTACATGCTCCTAACATTACCACAAAGAAAATAAGATATAAAATTTTATTTTTCAATTACTTATGATTTATAAAACTTCTTTTAAATGAATGATTATTTTGTAACCATTGGTTCTTCCTGAATTTCTCTCTATAAATGTATCTTCCGAATATACAAGGCCCACATTTTTAGCATATACTTCTACCTGTTTTATCTCGGAGATAAAAGTTTGAATGTCGTAAATTGAAACTGTAGCGGTATGGTCAAATTCAAAAAACTTGCCTTTAAACTTCTCTCCAACTAGTTGATAAGTGCATCGTTTGAAATTTTCGGTATTAAAGCTGTTTGCATCCCAAAACCTTCCATTTCTAACTGGAAAAGAAAGTTTTACTGTTTTCTTATTGTCTATAAAATCAGAGAACAATTGATGGTCTTTTTTCACATAATAGGCAATCCTATTGTTTTGGTTTACTTGTGGCAAATTAGGATTAAAGCGCTCTATTCTAAATGCATTTTCTCCTGCACTGTCTAAAAATTCACTTAGATATTCCAAGGTAAAAAGAGATTTAATCGTATCTACGGTCTGGTTAAAGCCATCATAAAGTATAGAATCTACTTCATAAACCAAACTTGTACCACTTTTTAAAGGAAAATAATCCAAGCCCAAATCTAAAGAATCTGGAGAAATGGGATCTTTCTGACAAGAATTTAGCATTGTCATCAGAAAAATACCAAAAAGAAGTATCTTATTTCTCATTAACTAATAAAGATGAATATTCCACAAAAATAAGCTTTTTTGAATTACAAAAAATCGCATTATCCCCAGTTATTTCAATTGTATTATTTATTAGATTATGCTTAAAGAATCTAATTAAAACTGTAAATTTGCAGTTCCAAACCATTATTGGATTTAAATCATTTTTCATGCAGATAATAGACGGTAACAAAGTTTCGCAACAAATAAGAGATCAAATAAAACAAGAAACCCTTAAGCTCGTAAGTCAAGGCTTCAGAGCACCTCATCTTAGTGCTATATTGGTAGGAAACGATGGCGCGAGTATGGCTTATGTGGGTGCTAAAGAACGGGATTGTATGGCTATTGGCTTTGGCTCTTCTGTTCATAAACTTCCAGAAAATACTACACAAGAGGAACTTATTGAATTAATTCACACTATCAATCAATCAAATGATACTGATGGCCTTATAGTGCAACTACCCCTCCCAAAACATATTTCGGAAAAAGACATTACCGATGCTATACACCCAAGTAAAGACGTAGATGGTTTTACTCCTTTTAATTTTGGTTTAGTTGCTCGAGGAGAAGGTGGTTATATACCTGCTACTCCTTTTGGGATTCTTAAACTTTTAGAAAGTTATAACATAGAAACCTCTGGTAAACACTGTGTGGTAATAGGAAGAAGCAACATAGTAGGAAGGCCCATGAGCATTCTTATGTCGCAAGCCGGCCCCGTGGGAAATGCAACGGTAACATTGTGCCATAGTAAAACCAAAAACTTGGAATTTTTCACACAAATGGCTGACATTATCATTGTAGCTATTGGCAAACCTGGTTTTTTAGATGCAAGTATGGTTAAAGAAGGTGCTGTTGTGATTGACGTTGGAATTAGCAGGGTGGAAGACAAATCCAATAGCAAAGGTTATGTACTTAAAGGAGATACCAATTTTGACTCCTTAAGCACTAAATGCAGTGCGCTAACCCCTGTTCCTGGCGGTGTAGGACCAATGACAAGAGTAGGTCTACTTTTAAATACTTTACAAGCTTACAAAACTAAAAATAAGCTTGCATGAAATTTTCTGAAACAAAATACCCCATAATGGAACGCTTTTACACCATTCAAGGAGAAGGGGTATATACTGGCTTCCCTGCTTGGTTTATTAGATTGGCTGGATGCGATGTAGGTTGTGTTTGGTGCGATGTGAAAGAAAGCTGGTCCACAGCTAATTACCCTGTTTTGGATTCGGAATTTCTAGCTCAAGAAGCATCTCTTAGTGGAACCAAAATTGTAGTGATTACAGGCGGCGAACCTTGTTTGTATGATTTAACAGTTTTATGTAACGCTTTGCATCAAAAAGGTCTTAAAGTTCACCTGGAAACTTCTGCCTCCTCTCCTATTTTAGGCGATTTTGACTGGATTTGTATTTCACCCAAGAAATTTAAAGCGGCCATTCCTTCAGAACTTATAAAAGCAAACGAACTCAAAGTGGTGGTTTTTCACCCATCCGACATAGAGTGGGCTCAATCCTTTGTAAAAGACATCTCCATAAATTGTAAATTATTGTTACAGCCAGAGTGGAGTAAGTCTAACAAGGTACTGCCTTTATGTATAGATTTTGTGAAAAAAAATACCAATTGGCAGATCTCTTTGCAAACCCATAAATTTATGCAAATCCCTTAAGTGCTCTGCATAGAATGAACAATAAAGGAATTCAATTTATTTTACTTTCTACCTTGTGTTTTGCTTTGGTAAATACAGGAGTTAAAACTTTATCCAATCCTATTTACTTTGGTTTTCAAAAATTCCCACCACATCAAATCGTATTTATTCGGTCTATAATATCCTTTATTATAAGCTTTTACTACTTAAAAAAGAACAAATTGCCAATTTTGGGTGTAAACAAAAAATGGCTTTTAATCAGGGGAGTATTTGGTACACTAGCACTCACTCTTTTTTTCTTTACTTTACAAAATTTAAACCTTGCTATAGCTACGGTTTTACAATACCTAAGTCCTATATTCACAATTCTTATTTCCATGTACTTTTTCAAAGAAAAAGTTTTAAAAATGCAATGGATAATGATTGCCATTTCTTTTTTGGGTGTACTTATGCTAGGGATTGAAAAAATCCAGAACAATCATTTGGATTTGTTTTGGCTTGGAATGGGTTTATTGTCCGCTGGCTTTAGTGGAATTGCCTACAATGCAATAATCCAATGTAAAAATACAGATAGCCCATTGAATATTGTAATCTATTTCCCAATGTTAGCTGCACCTGTAATGGGTTTGTGGTGTTTATATGAATTTGTTGTTCCTAATTTAATCGAATTATTTATTTTAATACTTATAGGCTTGTTCACTCAATTTGCTCAAGTTTTTATGACCAAGGCTCTTCATTCTGCAAACGCTTCCCATATAGTTCCGTTTAAATATTTGGGGGCTATTTATGCTGTATTTTTAGGATATTTTATCTTCGATGAAAAGCAAAGTAATTTAAGTTTAATGGCCATGGGTATTATTATTTTGGGACTACTAGGAAACCACACGCTAAAAATAGTAAAGCAACAAAGGGCAAATTATCTAGCAAAAAGATTAGGCTAAGGAATTATATCCCATCGAACCAAAAACCTCTTTTGTTCAATTTTAAATCTTGCAATAGAGAAGATTTGGCTCTAATGGTAAACACAAAACTTTTTCTAATACCAATTGGAAACCAATTAAAATTAATTTGCCAACAATGTAAGTCTCTTGTGAAATTTACAGAGGTAAATGATATTTGTTTTTGGGCAAAATCATAACCACTGCTGAGGTCTATTTTCCAATTCTCTGTGAGTTTCAAATCACCAGAGAAGCTGACAATATTATTGGTTGACGATACAATTGAATTAAAAGGATTTTTGTAACTTAGAGAATAGTTAAAACTAAAATTCCATGGTACGTTAAAATCTACAAATGTATGAGGATATAGGGCTATATTTCTCCATTCATCGTCGCTAAGCATAGCACCTGGAATCCTCGATACCGAATTAAACTTAGGCAATGCTTGTGGATTTAAAGAATAAGAAGTTACAAAAGAGGCGCCCGACCAAGTTCCTAATTTGTTGTTTTCGCTCAGTGCAAAAGCATTTATTCTCCTATTGTCTATCCTGCTATATGGGTCTAGTGTTGCATTCATTTGAACACTCAGTTTGCCAAACAACACAGTTCTCATTGTCATTCTTATGTCGCTAAGATTAAAGCTATCTGCTAAAAAGTTATAATTGGTGTTTATATCTAAAGCTTCGATTAATTTCACTATATTAAATTTTGTAGAAGTATCTGTTTTTAGAATCCTCTTCATTTCCAAATTATTCATTAAATTAAAGTTAACAATCCCTTGTTTCCCAGAACCTGGCCCACCATGAATGGCACCTTCGAAAATGGAATACTTCCCAATTCTGCCTGTACTATCCAACTGTACTTCTCTAAAATAGTTAAAGGGTTGTTCTGAAAAATCGGGTCTAAAAGAAACGCTCAAATTGGGGGTAATTACATGCCTTATGGCTTGTATTTTTTGACTTTTAGCAAATTTAACTGTACCAAAAATCCTTGTAGTTAAGCTTAGGCTAGTAGAAAAATTAGAAGCTCTAGAAAATCCATTTACCGAATTTGTTTCTACCTGCTTTGTAGATTCATTGAACTGTTTTCTAATCGTTTTAAAATACCAATATTCAGAATAATTGATAGAAGGATTTAAGGTAAAATAGTTCTTAAATACTTTAAAAGAAGTACTAATTGGAACTGTATGTAAAATACCATTGGAAAAATCATCTACTACTTTGGGGTCAAGTAAAAGGGAATCAAATGTCCTTAGGTTATTTCTAAAATTGGCAGAATAACTCACCCCTATAGTTTCGTACCATTTGGGCCTACCTACCCTGTTTTTTAATGCAAATGGGGTAAATCTGCTTACATCATAATTAAAATTAGGTAAATCCACGTTAAATTCCTTGGTCTGTGTATTTTGTCTGTGGTTCATCCCAAGTCTCATGGAGTGTTTACCCCCTTTTAGCATTTTAGAATATGAAACTGTTGAGGCAAATTGCGAAGCAACAATTTGATTGGGATTAAATGAATTAAACTGATTGTAGGTACTACTTTGAATGTCCACATCGGCATTGAAACCAGTACCGGGTTTTGCCTTTGCATCTTGGGTATGAACCCATCTTATTTTATAATCAGGAGAAACAAAATAGGAACTTGTGCCCTCCTCTCCTATAATGTTATAGGAATATCCTAAATTCAATGCTCCATTGTATTTATATTTTTTTGCATAGCGCGTGTTGGACTTCAAACCCCAACTCCCTCTAAAATAAAAATCTACTAAAACAGATTGGTCCATGTAATCGCTCAAAGGGAAATAATAGCCAAGGTTTGTAAAGTTATATCCTCTATTTGGACTTAAGCCATACTGCGGAATAATTAAACCCGCTTGTTGGCCTTTTTTGGTTGGGAACAGCCCAAATGGCAAAAAGGCAGGCAATGGAATGTCTTCAATTACAATATTTGCGGGTCCAAAAATAATTTTATCGTTTGGGATAATTTTTAGTTTTCGTGCATTCAAATAAAAATGAGGATGTTCTTCATTGCATGTAGTGTATTTACCAATATCCGTTAATATTACACCACTCTCTTCTCTGTATACCTTGTTACATATTATATAGCCTTCTCCTTCTTGCAATCTAAGACCTTGCATTTTTCCTTTTTTGCTAGCAAAATTATAGCGCATAGAATCTGCAATTACTTCTCTGGAGGCATCTTTAAATTTGGGTTTATCTTCATATTTCCCCATAGAATCTGTTTTCCCTATTGCTTTTAGTTCTTTGGTTTCAAAATTAATGGCAATAATCCATGCTTCTAAATTCATATCACCATACAAAACCTTTGCACCACCATACAAATAAACCATTTTATTTTTCATATCAAAAACAATGGAATCGTTGGCTTTATAATCAATTAATTCTTCTATTGCATCTTTAGAAATTCTAAAAGACACATCGGAAGTGGAATCATTTCCAGTGGAATCAGAAATTGAAGTAAGAGAATCAGTAGATAAAAACGAAGAATCTAGAGTGCTAGAAAAAGCAATATTAGGAGCACCCAATATGGTTATCCACAATAAAAAAAGTCGTATACTAAAAATAAAAAATCTGTTCTTCACAAAAAGGGCATTAAAATTGCACTTGCAATCTATTGTTACACGAGTGCAAATCTATACAAAAAACAGGCCATAGTATGAAAAAACTCTTAGGGATACTTTTACTTATTTTTTCATTAATCCATCTTGGGTTTTTAGAAAAAAAATATGCCATACAGGAGGGCACAAAAACCATTGTAATAGATGCAGGACACGGGGGCAAAGACCCCGGGGCAATGTATGCTGGAAAAAAAGAAAAAGAAGTAGCACTAGCGGTTGCTTTAAAAGTGGGAAAACTACTAGAAGATAGTATACCCAACGTAAAAATACTATATACTAGAAAATCGGATATTTTTGTAGAGTTATGGGAAAGAACAAATATTGCAAACAAAGCTAAAGCAGATCTTTTTATTTCTATACACTGCAATGCTGCCGACAATACAAGTGCCGAAGGAACAGAGACTTTTGTTATGGGTCTGCACAAAAACGAAAGCAATTTAGAGGTAGCAAAAAGAGAAAATGCCAGTATACTTTTAGAAGAAAACTATCAAAAAAATGAAAACTACGGAGGCTTTGATCCAAACTCACCTGTTGGTCATATCATTTTTTCTATGTTTCAAAATGCATATTTAAACCGCAGTTTAGACTTAGCATCAAAAGTAGAAAACGAGTTTAGAACCACTACCCAACTAAAAAGCAGGGGTGTAAAACAAGCTGGATTCTTGGTATTATGGAAAAGTTCTATGCCAAGTGTGTTGATAGAGATTGGCTTTTTGTCTAATCAAAAGGACAGAGAATACATGACCTCGAGCGAAGGACAAGACAACATTTCTCACTCCATATTCAAAGCTGTGAACAATTTTACAAACAGTAAAACAAACTAATCTTGCAGCATAGAAGCATTTTGTTAATTTTGTGACATCTAAAAATATTTAAAATTGAAAATTTCAAACGAATCGAAAGTAGGAGCATTTACCGCAATTGGCATTACCTTATTGATACTTGGATATAATTTCATGGCAAATGAAGGTGATATCTTTAAATCTAAATCCCATTATATCGCTTTGTATGACGAAGCGCCTGGATTAAACAAAGGCAATAAAATTATTATCAATGGATTGAAGGTTGGGTTTGTAAAATCTGTTAATTACGACGCCGCATCTAGAAAAATAGTTGTAGATTTTAAAATTACTGAAAAAGTAGAAATTCCAGTAAAAACGGTTGCTAAAATTATAAGCGAAGATTTATTAGGAACCAAAGCCATTCGATTGTTTTTTAGCAATGAACAATCTTACCACCAAACTGGAGACACTTTACTCTCCGATGTAGAAATAACCATGACAGATAAAATTGGTCCTATAGTTGGCAAAACCCAAGACATGATGGAATACCTTGATTCTGTATTAATAAGAAGTGGAAAAATTGAACAAACCATTGACAAGACCAAGGATGTAATGGTTTCCATAGAAACTGTAGCAAATAAAACTTCTCAAACCCTAGCACAAAACCAAAGCAATATACAACAAACTCTCGCAAATCTTAAGAGCTTAAGTGCAACTCTAAATGCAAACAAAGAGGAATTAGACTTAGCCATTAAAAATTTCAGTTCTGTATCCACTGATTTAAAAGAAGCAGAATTGGGTAAATTGATAGAAAATCTAAACAGCACTATTGTAAATATTGATGCGATTACTTCAAAAATAGAAAAAGGGGAAGGAACTATGGGCAAACTAGTAAACGATGAAGCCATGTATACAAACCTAAATCAAAGTTTAGCGAATTTAGATAGACTTCTAAAAGATCTTAACAAGTATCCTGAGAAATATATCCCTATGCCATGGGGCAAATCACAACGCAAAAAAGCGAAAATACAAAGCGCCTCAGAGCCTTATAATCAATAGTCTACAGGATTTATTTATTGATTTAATCGAAAACTGTAGTATAATTATCCCATAATACATTAAATTGCAGAACTTATATGAATACAAAACTACAAAAGCTTTTATTAATTTTATGTATTTTAAGCCTTAACAATTCGGTAAAGAGTTCAGATATCGTATTGCCTAAAAATATAACTAGTGGACTAGAATTAATGCAGGGCTATGTAGTTATTCGAAACAATACAAACAATGGTTTCTTGATTGCAGGAAGTACCCCAAGTGTAGATGGAATGAGAATTCATTTAATCGATGTACACGACACAGGTGTCATTATTTGGAATAAATATATAAGCGATAGAACACCAAGCCATTCAATTTATTTTACTTCTATAGATTCTAAGCAAGCAAACAATGGATATATACTTTGTGGGTATTTGTTTGAGACATCGCAACCAGGAAAACCAATTTCCGTGGTTGTGGATGTAAATAATATTGGTACTGTACAAAAGGTACAGAAGCTAAATATTCCAGGAGTTTTGGTATTTGCTAAAACCATTCCTAATGGCTATCTTTTTTCAGGATATCTTGGAAATGATACAACCTTATATACAAACAAAAGGGATGGTTATATAATTAAATTAGATGACACCCTAGCATTCTCTTGGTCATGCAAAATAAACCATAATGACATTCAAAATAATGTATTTGCAAATAGATTTGATGTAATTAATGGAGCTGAAATTATAATAGATGAACTAAACCAAGATACCACCTATTTTATACATGGTAACTATACCCGAAAAGGTGTATTAGAAAGTACCGTACCTGCTATATTTTATGCTATGCTTGACAGAAATGGCAATTTATTTAATAATTTTTCTTTAGAAGGCAACTTCACTTCCAATTCTTGTGTATACGATAAGATTGATAAAAGAATTTGGTTAGTAGGGAACAAAACCTTTGATGTAGGTTCTGGCTCTTCATTTGGCATGCTTTTTAAAATAGATTACGCAAATGGGATAATTGAATCTTCTAAAAAAATATATGGAAGGGAATCTGAAATAGACGGTATGGTTCCTCAAATGTTATGCTTTCACAATGTTGAATTACTAGATGACACAGTACATGTATTTGGTTACATAAGAAAAATGAGTTTAGGTAATAATCAATTAGCAAACCCAAATTTAAGTTTTAAGATTTCTTTTCCTAAAGACAGCTTACATCGCTATGAATCAGACTTTTACCAATCCAATACCATGATGCATACAGGATACTTAGGTATGTTTAAAGGGACACTTTCGTCATGCTATTACGATGAAATGAGTCTACCGGTTGGTCTTACCCCTGTATTCTATTCCCCTAAAATAGGAACAACATACAAAAGATTAAATGGTAAGAATGGTTTTGGAGTTGTGAATTATATTCAAAATGGTTCGAATGGGCTTTTTTCGGTAACACTTACTAACAATTCTGTGAATGGTACATGTGGCCAACTAAAAATGTATCTTAACATAATTGAAGAAACTTTGAGACCAGGTTCCATGTTGATTTTTGAGAAGTCTTCAATGCCACTAAACGTTTACAATTTAGAAAACAGCAATACAACATTTGAAATAATGTATTGCCCAGGAGGATAATTTTGAAAACAAAAAATAAATACCTATATCATTTTTGTCTGTTCGTGCTACTTATAGGCGCAAGTAAAATTAACGCACAATTGCGTCCGGCTGATGCCGCACATTTAATGAATTGGATAGAATACAAAAATACTGGGAATAAAGAGTTCAAATTCACTTTTGTGACTTCACTATTTAATGGGTATGAATTCCCTACAGACCAAACTTTTGTTTTATATTTAAAGTCCGGAAGTCTATTTGACTCAGTTATTCTTACTAGAGAAAAAACCGAAAAATTAGATTATAAATGTACTACCAATCCTAAGCCATGCAACGACGAAACTTGTCTTGAATGGGAACAAATCTATTTTTCAAATATTGTAAATTTCAACACCTTTGCAAATGGCGCTTTTAACAATGGCACTATTTGTAATGTAGATTTAATAATTAGCCCTAAACAAACTGAATTTCAAAGATTTTTCGGAAGTCCTTCAAGTGGAGGATACGCTTATTATCCTCTTGGTAAAGAAATATTTATACGAAGTAATATAAACCTTTGTTATGCTTGGAGTACTGACGATATTTCCCCTATTTTTATAAAACCACCCAATCATTTAGAGTTTAGAGTAGGTCAACTTAATGCATACAGTATGGCTGCAAGACACAATGCTGGCGACTCTATGGATTACGAAATTGTATGCCCTTTAACAGATGGTCAAAATTGTATAGAATACAAAAATTATTACAGAGAAGATTTTCCTTTTGATTTGTATTGTCAGAATGGAACTCCTTGTCTTTCTAGGTACCACCCTACCAGGCCCAGAGGGATGGGAATGAATAGAGAAACTGGAGAACTTTTTTTCATCCCTCAAACTGGAGGGCAAAGTAGAATTGCGGTAAAAGCAACTATGTTTAGAAGAGATGCAAACAACAATTGGGTGAAAACAGGATATACCACCTGGGAATCTTTTGTTCAATTAACTCATTTTACTAAAAATTATTTACCAACCATAACTTCTCCTGATTTTTATATTGGTTGTGAAGGTGCGCCAGTAATTTTTGAACAAAGACCTAGAGCAGATGATGAATTAACCTTAAACAACAGTCCATATAAACATCCTTTACTTACATGGCAAACAGAAATTACAAACGCCAATATAAGAGCATTGCAATTTTTCCCAGAGGGTACTCTGCTGGATGTACAATGGACCCCACAATTTGGACAAGCTAGAAGCAATCCATATCATATTAATATTTTTGCAGACGACAATGACTGCTTACTGCCAGGAAGAGCAGCTAAAACTATTAGAATTAAAGTTTTAGAGTCTCCAGAAATTAAGTTAAGCTTTGATACTAGCAAATGTGGACACTTGATTTTTTCTGCAGAAAATCTTAAAGAAACAGGGGTAACATACGATTGGAAATGGTATAAAAAAGGGGATTCTACGGTTTATTTTTCTTCAAAATTAGAGAGAGATTCATTTTTAGTATATGGGTATGATACTTTTGAACTGAATTTCAGAGTAATAAACAAGGATAATAAATGTGAGAGAAACTACAAGCAATTTATTCCTTTTAACGGCACCCCTGCCCTACAGGTTTATTTACCTAATTCTCCAGATACTTTGTTATGTAAAAACAACTTTACAGACCTCGAAACCAAATTACTTTTTCCAAGAGGTGCAGTAAACTACACTTGGAAACAAGACAATGTAAATTTGAACCATAGTTCTAGTATTTATTCCTTTGACCCGATAAAGGATTCTTCAAGATTTGCAGTGTATGTTACAGATAGTAAAGGGTGTTTCTCTGGCGATACACTTAGTTATCGCTTAAAATCTGCTCCCAAAATTGGCTTAGGTCCTGATATTACGGTTTGCCCCGGAGAAGAAATCTCTCTTAGAGCATATCCCGAATTTTATACATCTATACTTTGGTTACCAGACTCCTCCTCCCAGTCTATCTACAATACAAGGGATACAGGCTTGTTTATAGCCAAAGCATTTTTTTCCAATAACTGCTACTCTACAGATACCATTAAACTGAATATGGTTCCTTTTTCAAATATTATTGAAGATACTTTGGTTGGACTTTGCCCTGGTTTTAACTACACCACCACTGCTAAATGGCCTTCCCAAAGTACCAATATAAGCGGTAATTGGGTATGGAAAGAAAATCAAGCCATAGTTAGTAACGATACTTTTTTATCGCTAAAGCCTGACTCTAGTGGAACTTTAATCTATAATTTGACTTGGAAATTTGGCAACAAAAACTGTTCTGTTAAAGATAGTGTGGAAATAGAAATATATCCAGCAGCTATTGCCAATTTTGAGTTGTCAGATACTAGTCTTTGCTTTAAAGGAAATTCTTTTGAAACTACCAATCTAGATACCTCCACAAACAGCATATATGAATGGAGAATATCAGACAATCAAACATTTAATCAGAAAAATATTGTATTTAGCAGTTTGCAATCTGGTACCATTACCGTTAAACTAAATACAAGTACAAATAAAAATTGTAAAGATTCATTGGATAAATCCATCCAAATCCATCCAAATCCTGATGCCAAAATAGGAACAGCACAAACAGCTCTCTGTTTAAATAAAGGACCATTAACCATAGTAGGTCAAGGAACTGTAAGTTCGGGAAATATAAAAGAACTTATTTTTTCGGGAGATGACTTCCCTCAAGAAATCCTTTTGCAAAATTTTACCAAAAATTACAATCCATTAGACACAGGTAGAAAAATCATACAATTAATCGCTATTTCAGACCAAGGTTGTGCCGACACCTCTCTGTCTAGTTACTCAATATATCCTCTACCCAGCTATACAATAACTGCTAAGGGAATATGTGCGAATGAAGAGGTTAGTTTAGAAATCATCAATACGGATAAATTGCCTTTTGATTGGAATCTAGATTTCTTAAATTCCCAAACCTCTGGCGGAAACCTAAGTCCAGGCCAAACAGGAAGTATAAGCAGCCCTGGTCCAGGCAAAGAAGGAAATTACCCTTTGTTTGTTAGCGCCACAAACCAATACGGTTGTGAAGTTAAAGATAGCATATCGGTAAACCTTTTGCCCGCCCCAGAAATAAGCATAGATTGGTGGAAAGATATTTCAAGTGGAGGCTTAGATTTCGGGTTTAGCGGTATGGGAGATAGAATAAGAAGTTGGAATTGGGAGATTATAAATACCCATAGCCACATAGGAAAGCAATTTAACTACAAATTTACAGATACAGGAATCTATACTGTGGTTCTATTAGCAGAAGGAAACAATGGCTGTAAAAATACAGACACTGTTCAAGTACCAGTATTCTACAAAATTGTATTGTTTATTCCAGATGCTTTTAGCCCAAATAATGATGGTACAAACGATGTTTTTAAACCAGAAGGGATTTTCTATTATTTAGACTACAAACTAGAAATTTTTAATGGTTGGGGGGCAAAAATGTTTGAAACAAAAAACCCTAACGAAGGATGGAATGGAAGAAATGCAACGCAGGATGTATATGTTTACCTAATTAGCATACTAAATACCTATGGAGAAAAAGAAGTATTTAAGGGCACCTTTCATTTAATAAGATAAAGTTTAGCTTTTAAACAATTTATTCTCGGCATTACAAAACAAACTCTAAATTTGAAGCATGTTTAGTTTAAATTTAGAAGAACTACCTATCCCTACAGTTCACAAATATTTATTAGGAGCTATTGGCCCAAGACCAATTTGCTTTGCCAGTACCATAGATAAAAATGGAAATAGAAACCTAGCACCTTTTAGTTTTTTCAATGTTTTTAGTGCCAACCCTCCAATTGTAATTTTTTCTCCTGCAAATAGTGGAAGAACAGGGGAACCCAAACATACCCTTCTAAATGTTAAAGAAGTTCCTCAAGTAGTTATAAATATAGTTAACTATGATATGGTTTACCAAATGTCATTAGCTAGTTCTCCTTATGCTAAAGAAATAGATGAATTTGTAAAAACCGGATTTACTCCTTTAGAGTCTGAAGTAGTAAAACCTTTTAGAGTAAAAGAAAGCCCCGTGCAGATGGAATGCGAAGTAATAGAAATAAAAGAATTGGGAAAAGGTGGAGGAGCTGGAAACTTGGTAATTTGTTTGGTAAAGAAAATACACATTGAGGAAAGTATATTGGACGACAATAAATTTATAGACCAAGAAAAAATTGATTTGGTTGCAAGAATGGGTGGAGACTGGTATTGTAGGGCTCATAACAATGCACTTTTTGAATTAGAAAAACCCCTAACAACTTGTGGTATCGGTATAGATTCTTTACCTTCTCATATAAAACATAGCAATATACTAACTGGCAATCATCTAGGCCAGTTGGGAAATATAGAAGAACTTCCATCAAAAGAATACATAGAGGAAGTAAAAGAAAAATATAAAGATATGAATAACAAAGAGATACATGCAATTGAGCTACTTAATCAAAAACTAAGTGTTGAGGCCTTGGCATTACTCTGGTAAAGTTCTAAATTCTATCTTTTCTTTTCTTAAAATAGTCTATTTTTGCAAACCTTTAAAACAGATAAAATTAAAGTATATTCTTGTTTTATAGAAGTGAAGATGACACCGTAGAATTCATGAGTTTGATTTTTGTAATTTAAACCTTATCAGATTAATATTCTATAGCTTAAGTCATGTGAACTGTTGACAAGCATAAAATTGCCTAACATATTGTAATTAAAATGCTTAACTATATTTTTTAAAACAAGAAGAAATGCTTCTAGTAAGTTGTTCAGACAAAAAATAAAAAGTGAAATGAAAACATATAAAGTAATTGGTATAATGAGCGGTAGCTCAATGGATGGTGTAGATTTAGCCTATTGTGAATTTAGCCAAGAAAATGGCAAATGGAAGTATGAAATTAAAGAATCGGAAACCATACCTTATGAAGACAAGTGGAGAGTAAGACTTTCTCAATTAAGAAAACAAAGTACCCTTGTATATGTAAAAACAGATGTATTTTACGGTCACTATTTGGGACAACTAGTAAATTCATTTTGTAAAAAAAACAATTTAAAACCTGATTTTATATCTTCACATGGCCATACTGTTTTTCATTATCCTGAGATAAAAATAACAGCACAAGTAGGCGATGGAGCAAGTATTGCCGCCATAACAGGATTGCCTGTAGTATCAGATTTTAGAAGATATGATGTGGCCAAAGGAGGCCAGGGTGCACCTCTAGTAGGTATTGGAGACCAACTACTATTTAATGAATACGATTATTGTATAAACTTAGGTGGATTTGCAAATATTTCCGGAAAAGATAAAAACAGTAACTTAACAGCCTTTGATATCTGTGCATGCAATATTTTATTAAATAGAGTTGCCCGAGACATGGGTTACAAATACGATGAAAATGGACAAATTGCTGAAAAAGGTTCAATCAATTTTGATTTACTTAGTGAACTAAACCAAATAGAATATTATTCCCTACCATATCCCAAAAGTTTGAATAGAGACTGGATAAACCAAGAATTTTGGCATGTTGTAAGAGAATATGCGGATTTGGAAAACCAAGACAAAATGAAAACTTTAGTGGACCATATTGCATTTCAAATTTCTAATGCTATAGATAACCTAGCAGGAAGTAATGGAAAAGGTAAAAAAATACTAGTTAGTGGAGGAAGTGCATACAATACCACACTGATAGAACATTTAAAAAGTCTTACAGATGCAGAGATAATCGTTCCTTCCAATCAAATTATAGATTACAAAGAAGCGCTTATTTTTGCATTTATGGGTGTACTTAGAATCCAAAATAATGCCAATACATTAGCTGAATTTACTGGCGCTAGTTCAAATTCGGTGAGTGGCGGGCTGCATGGTGACTTTTCACAATTGTAATAATTAAACATTTGTGCTATATTGCTCCCATAAAATTAAACATCCTATGAAAAAAACTTACTTACTAATGTTTATTCTCCCTTTGTTGTTTGCAATGGGTTGTAAAAAAGAAACCAAGCCAAAGGAAACCTCAATTGAGGTGAACTTTCAAGAATCTGCACCTTTTTTAGTACCTTTTGATTTAAATGTGCTAGATTCTCAAATAACTTTGGAAACTTTTAGTTTTGAAACCAATACCAATTCTGTATTGGCATCAAAAAATTCTAATAAAGATTTACTAGAAGAGGCATTTATAGAATACATAAGAATGAATGCATTGGCACCAGATACATTAAATTTTGATTTTTTGAAAGATATAGAAGTATATATGTTGGCAGATGGTTTACCAGAAATTTTAGGGGCATATTATTATGACATTCCAAAAACTAAATTAAGGCTTTTGGAACTAGAAACTACAAAAGAAAATATGAAAGAATACTTAAAGAAAGATGCGATTCAACTTAAAATAAAAGTTACTTTAAGGGAAGTTTTAAGACAAGGATCTATTCTTAAAATGGATATAAACTTTAAAGGAAAAACAGGATTACTTTAACAAATAAATGGAAAAACTATTAAAAAAATTTGAGGAGAAAAGACCCGAAATAGTATTTGAGTGGAAAGACTCAGAAACAGAAGCAGAAGGCTGGGTGGTAATTAATTCGCTTAGAAATGGAGCTGCGGGTGGTGGTACAAGAATGCGTAAAGGTTTGGATAAAAGAGAAGTAGAATCTTTAGCCAAAACCATGGAAGTTAAATTTACAGTAAGTGGCCCTCCTATAGGAGGTGCAAAATCTGGTATTAACTTTGACCCTTCTGACCCACGAAAAGCAGGAGTTTTGAAAAGATGGTACAAAGCGGTTACCCCTTTGCTTAAAAATTACTATGGAACAGGAGGCGACTTAAATATAGATGAGATTCATGAAGTAATTCCTATAACACAGAATTATGGCTTGCTTCACCCACAAGAAGGTGTAGTAAATGGGCACTTAGGATATACTGCCGAAGAGAAACTTAAAAGTATAAGTAGATTACAAGAAGGTGTTTCATTGGTTATTAGCGATGAAAGATTCACTCCGGACTTATCTAAAAAATATACTATTGCAGATATGATTACAGGTTGGGGAGTTGCAGAAGCTGTTCGTCATTATTACGATATTTATGGTGGCACAACAAATAATAAGTTAGCAATAATCCAAGGTTGGGGTAATGTAGCTGCAGCAGCTGCTTTTTTCTTAACCAAATACGGGATTAGAATAGCCGGCATAATAGATAGAAATGGTGGCTTGATAGATGAAAAGGGTATGGACCATGCTAGAATTTGCGAACTTTTTGTAAACAGAAAAGGAAATGAGTTAAACGACCCAAATATGCTTTCTTTTGAAGAGGTAAACAGCAAGATTTGGGATATTCCTTGCGAAGTATTTATTCCAGGTGCTGCTTCTAGACTAGTTACCCAAGAACAAGCCGAAAAATTAATCCATAGCGGTGTAGAAGTAATAAGCTGTGGAGCCAATGTACCATTCGCAGACAAAGAAATATTCATGGGCCCTATTTCTAGGTATTTGGATAACTCTACAGCTGTAATCCCAGATTTTATAGCAAATTGTGGAATGGCTAGAGTTTTTGCTTATCTTATGAAACAAGGAAGCGTAGTGAACGACACCGAAATTTTCAAAGACACCTCAGAGATTATACGTCAATCCATACTTAGATTAAAGCAATTTAACCCAAAAACCACTGGATTGTCTGCAAAAGGATTAGAATTATCCCTTACGGATTTAGTATAAAAAAAGTTTAAAAATCATTCAGAGAATTGATTTCAAAAACTTATTTTTGCAATCCCCTAAAATAACGAATTCAATTCGTTATTTGTTTTCGGGATGTGGCTCAGCCCGGTAGAGCACTCGCATGGGGTGCGAGGGGTCGCTAGTTCGAATCTAGTCATCCCGACAACTAGAACAAAAAAGGTAATAAGTTTTCTTATTACCTTTTTTTGTATCATATAACTTATTATTAACCCAAAATACGCATTAGCATATTTTGCCCTTTGGGTGATTACCCAGACGAGAATCTGTCAGGATCTTCAATTCAGCAATAGAGTTTTCTGATGCAGAATGTGGCATTATTGCCCATAAAATACAATTCAAACAAGCAATTACATCAGTAATCTTTTATACTATTTACAGTAAGTCCCAGATTTTTGATTTTAGTTTTTCAATATTTGTTTTTTCTGTTGCACTTAAGAATATTACCGGAGTATTTTCCTTAGCAATCCAAAACTTTTCTAATTGTTCTAATTCAACAGGGGGATCAAATTCTTTATCGCGTTTGGCTTCATATTCTGCCATAAATTTATCTACTTTATTAAAGACTATTACAACAGGCTTTTCTCCCATTCCTATTTCAAAAAGTGTATTTTTTACAATTTGCAAATGTTCTTCTAGTTCTGGGTGCGAAAAGTCTGCAACATGAATCAATACATCTGCTTCTTGAGCCTCTGCAAGGGTAGATTTAAAACTTTCTATCAACAAAGTAGGTAGTTTACGAATAAAACCTACCGTATCGCTTAAAAGAAAATGTTTTCCAACTTTCTCCGGATTTGGATTGGGAAAGTATATTTTTCTGACGGTTGCGTCAAGGGTTGCAAAAAGCTTGTCTTCTGCCAAAAGATTCTCTCCTGTAAGTAAATTCATGAGTGTAGATTTTCCGGCATTGGTATACCCTACCAAAGCAAAACGCTTTAATTCCGACCTGTTTTTACGTTGAATAAAACCTTGCTTTTCAATTTCTGCTAACTTTTCTTTCAACCTGTCAATTTTCTCTCGTATTACCCTTCTGTCGGTTTCTATCTCTTTTTCTCCAGGTCCTTTCATTCCTATCCCCCCTTTTTGTTTTTGTAAGTGGGTCCACATTCGGGTAAGTCTAGGTAGTAAATATTGGCATTGGGCCAAGTCCACTTGCATTTTAGCTTGAGCCGTTTGGGCATTTCTAGCAAAAATATCCAATATAAGTGCGCTTCTATCTACAATTTTTACATTTTTAAGTTCATTTTCCAAGTTTCTAATTTGCGAAGGGCTTAGTTCTTCATCAAATACAATCAAATCTGGATTGTGAATTTCCTTAAAAGCAACTAGTTCTTCGAGTTTCCCCTTCCCTAAAAAAGTTTTTGGGTGTGGGTGGTCTAGTTTCTGGGTAAAACGACCTATGGTTTTGGCACCAGCTGTAGTTACCAAGGACTCTAGTTCATCTAAATAATTTCCAGAGAAAGTTATCCCATCTTCTATTCCTCCTGGAACTTTATAAAAAACCGCAACTAAAACCGCTGTTTCTTGCTTTTTTTCTGTACTAAAAAGTCTTTCTTTTCTTGGTATTTTTTCCATTATAAGGTAAAGGTATTAATATGCTAGCGCCTCAGATTTAAACTCAGAGGTGGTATGGAATTTTATATCGGGATTGTTTTCTATGGCTACTTTTAGCACCCAAGCTGTTTCTGCCAAAAATACCAAGTTGCCATCTTTGTCGTGCACTATGTTTTTTGCTTTAAACTTTGTAAACTCCTCAATTTTAGCTTGGTCACCTGTCATCCAACAGGCTTTAAAAAAGGCTCTTGGTTCAAACCTACATTTTGCACCATACTCGTGTTCCAGTCTATACTGAATTACTTCAAATTGAAGCTCTCCAACGGTCCCTATAAATTTTCTATTCCCGGGTTCTTGCCTAAAGAGCTGTGCCACACCCTCGTCGGTAAGTTGCTCTATCCCTTTTTCTAATTGCTTAGATTTCATTGGGTCTAGATTTATAAGTTCTTTAAATATTTCTGGAGAAAAACTAGGAATTCCTTTGTAGTGTAATTCTTCACCCTGGGTTAGGGTATCTCCTATTTTAAAATTTCCGGTATCGTAAAGTCCTACCACATCTCCGGGGTATGCAGTTTCCACAAGGTTTTTGCTATCTGCCATAAAACTAACAGGATTTGCAAACTTCAAATTCTTTTGTTGCCTTACATGGTAGTAAAAGGTATTTCTTTCAAATTTCCCTGAAACAATTCTTAAAAAGGCAATTCTATCTCTGTGTCTAGGGTCTAAATTTGCGTGAATTTTAAATACAAAACCAGAAAATTTAGGATCGGTAGAACTCACTTCTCTTTCTGCTGTTTGTCTGGGCTGTGGGGTTGGGGCTATTTCTATAAACTTGTCCAACATTTCCTGTACTCCAAAACTATTGAAAGCAGAGCCAAAAAAGACAGGTGCGAGAATCCCTTGGGTATAGCTTTCCACCTCAAAAGGATCGTAAATTCCATCTATCAATTCCACATCTTCTCGTAGTTTAATGGCTTCCTTCTCCCCTATGTATTTGTCTAATTCAGGTGAATTTATATCAGACAAATTGGCCATTTCTTTTCCGATTTTGGTTTTAGCAAGCTCTGTAAACCTTAGCGACTTGTCGTACAATTTATACACCCCTTTAAAAGTGCTTCCGGCACCTATAGGCCAGCTCATAGGCCTTACCCTAATGTTTAAAGTAGTTTCCAACTCATCTAACAATTCAAAAGGGTCACGTCCTTCCCTATCCATTTTATTTACAAACACTATTACAGGAGTATTTCTCATTCTGCATACTTCCATTAGTTTTTCGGTTTGCTCTTCTACCCCTTTCACACTATCTATTACTAAAATTACACTATCTACTGCTGTAAGTGTTCGGTAGGTGTCTTCTGCAAAATCCTTGTGACCAGGAGTATCTAAAATATTAATTTGTTTATCTTTATAAAAAAAAGTCATTACCGATGTGGCCACCGATATCCCTCTTTGTTTCTCAATCTCCATAAAATCCGAGGTAGCTGTTTTCTTAATTTTATTGTTTTTTACAGCACCTGCGGTTTGTATAGCACCTCCAAAAAGCAAGAGCTTTTCTGTAAGGGTAGTTTTACCAGCATCCGGGTGACTTATTATGGCAAAAGTTTTTCTCTTTTCTATTTCTTTTTCGAACGCACTCATCGTTTACTTATTTTCTTTTTTATTCTGTTTTGGTTTTACTATTCTAGAAAAAACAAAAGCGGATATTAACCCTGCTACAGCATACCATATCCATCTACTACCTCGAACCATCTCTACCCCACTTGCGGCAGTATCGCTTTGTATATCTTGTGCATTTATTTCCTTGTATGCCAATACACAAAGTACACCTAATGCAACATTTCTAAAAACAGCTGCTTTGTTTTTCATGTGTGCAAAGATAAGTCTATTCATTAAAAAGATACTATTGCATTTCTCTCAAAATAAATAATTCATAGTAAGCAGATTTCGGCTTGTTATACCATAGTGCCTAACACTTAAAAATTGTCTTTGATAAATGGGATTTAAAATATGGTAAAAAGATTCAATTTTAATTTTACTTACATTTGCCAAATGCAAAGAATAAAGTTCAAGAAGATGATGGGATTGACGATACTTTTCAATTTGTTTTCATTAACTCCCATACTCTATGCCAACGATACCCTAGACCGCCAAGAAACAAAAAATCTAATACGTCCACTGCAACAGACACCTAAACGTACGATTCAATTTAGTGGTTATATGGATGTGTTTTATGCCACCAATTTTCGGAACAATTTAAACCCTGAAAATAGCCCTTACTTTGTAAATCATAACCGAAACAATCAGTTTAATGTAAATTTAGCGATGCTAAAAGCAGAATACAATAGCAATTCTACTAGGGTGGTACTTGCGGTTCAAGGAGGGACCTATGCTTTTGATAATTACACAAACGAACCTGACTACTTGCGTATCCTTAACCAAGCTTTTGTGGGGGTAAAGCTTCATAAAAAATTATGGCTAGATGCCGGAATTTTCGATTCCTATATCGGGATGGAAAGTGCTGTTAATACAGAAAATTTAACCTATTCCCGAAGTTTGATTGCGGATAACTCTCCTTATTATTTTACAGGACTTAAACTAAATTATTTGCAGAGCAACCGCTTGAAATTAAAGCTAATTGTTAGCAATGGATGGCAACGTATTAGCCCAAAAGACAATAGAGGAATCCCTGCTGTAGGAACTGCATTGACCTATAATAGCATAAAAGGAAATGAATTTAATTGGAGTACCTATTTGGGTGAAAACAATGACAGTGTAGTGGCTTTCAGGCCACCTGTTGTTGTATTCTTTAACAATTTTTATCATAAATGGCAGCTTTCTGAAAAATGGAAACTATGGTCGGGAATGGATGTGGGTGTAACAGATTTATTTTTTAGCAGATTAGCCCGCCAAAGACCATATTGGTTTGGAGGAGCTATGATTTTGCAATATCAATGGAACGAAAAATGGCATACTGCTTTAAGGGCGGAACATTATAATGACCCCAATGGAACAATGACGCAACGCATTAACGGACAACGCCTACAAGCAAGTGGCTTTAGCCTAAACCAAGATTATACTATAGAAGAGGCTAAAATCAGATTGGAAGTTAAGTATTTAACCAACCCCAACCCAGTCTTTAGAACTGAAAATAGTTTTTCAAACAATTCCTTGATGCTAATGGCAGGAATTGTAATGGCGATAAAATAAAACTTATTTGTTCTATTAAAAACAAAATCTAAAACTCATTCCCTCCCTAATAAAATTCTTGGATTAAATATTTGGTTTGCAAACTATTATCGAAATGTTTTTGAATTTTTAAATTTTACCCAAATTTAAAGAAAGTTTAAAAACGTTGACATAGCAAGGCCAACTCGTTTGTCACAGAAAATCAAGTCTGATAGACTAGTGAAACTTTTATTTACTATTCTAACATATTGGCTTATAAGGATATAAATCTTTAACATGGGCTTCACCTATGACTATTAGATTTCGCACCTTTTGTGCTTTTAAGCCTTGCTCAAAAAATCGACCGTTGTTAAAACATTTCCTAGTTAGGTTCTTTAAGCGCCAAAGGTGCGAAATCCTTAGCATAGCCTGTTAGGGCTATGAAATGAATCATTCTGCCATCTTTTAAGCACCAAAGGTGCGAAATAGGAAGAGTTTTGAATTCTCATCCGAAAATTCTTAAATGGTTTGGAAAAGCGCAGGATTTTACTCAAATTTAAAGAAAGTTTAAAAACGTTGACATAGCAAGGCCAACTCGTTTGTCACAGAAAATCAAGTTTGATAGAAATCAGTATTAGAATTTGCTAATGCTGAATTTGAGTTTAACTTATCTCTTTGGGCATTCTATATTTAATTACCAATGAAGAAATAATAGTTAGAGCTCCAATTAGGTATATAGCATATTGTATCCCAAACACATCTGCTATAATACCAGAAAGTATAGCACCAAATGCATAGCCCAAATCTCTCCAAAGCCTAAAAGTACCTATACTTTCTGCCCTTTGTTTGGGGCTAGTAGCTTGTGCTATAGTACTTAAAAAAGTAGGATATACCAAGGCAGTGCCTAATCCTAAAATGGCCGAAATTGTAGCTAGTATATAAAAATCACTACTCAATGGAATAAGTATTATAGCAAGGCCCTGCAATAACATACCCCAAAACAACATGGCTTTTTTGGAGTAATGATCCGACATTTTCCCTGTAAAAAGTTGACCTATGCCCCATACCGTAGGGTATATCGCAGTTATAATCCCAATATTTTCACTGTTAAAATTCAATGAAAACAAAACAATTGGCAACAAGCCCCAAATCATTCCATCGTTCAAATTATTTACAAGTCCAGCCTGAGTTACAGAACTCAAGGTTTTGTTTCTTAAAGTTGTATCCCAAAAAACATGGTCTAAAACCTCGCTTTTGTCTGTGGCATTTTCCTTTTGCACAAAATCTCTAGTATCCCTTATCCATAAAGCACTTATTATAAAACCTAGAATGGATATAAAAATACCTAGATAAAAAGGGTAAGGAGTTATAGCATAGGTATTGGCAATATATCCGGTAAAAAAAGCAACTACTCCCACTGCAAAATAGCCTGCAAATTCGTTTAAACCCATAGCCAATCCACGATTTTTTTCACCTACCAAATCAATTTTCATAACCACTGTACTACTCCAAGTAAGGCCTTGACTAGCACCTAGTAGCACATTTGCAAAAATTACAAAACCCCAATTAGGTGCATAAATAAGCATAAAAGGAATTGGGATAGCAATAAGCCAACCTAACAAAAGTAAGTTTCTACGGCCAAATCTATTGGCTAACTTGCCTGTATAGTAATTTGTAAAAGCCTTTGTAATTCCAAAAGCTGTTATAAAAGATAAAATTGCGGTTTTAGACGCCACACCAAACACTACTTCAGCATACTGCGGAAAAAGAGTTCTTTCCATTCCTATCATCCCTCCCACAAAAGCGTTTATAATTACCAAAAGTGTAAATTGTTTCCAATTTTCCTTTAATCCTAACTTTATATCATTTGCCATCCAATTATTAAAATTTAATATGCAAAACTAGGCTTTGTTTTTGGAAATAAGTGTGTGCTTAGTTACAGATGAGAGTAATACCTGAATTAAAATTTCTTCTAAAGATTTTGGCAATTCATCTTCAGCATAGCAGATGATTTTGAATTACTGATTACAGCCAAAATATTCCCTAAATAAGTCATACCAACATCACATAAAATCCTCCACTAGATGGTTTATATTTTGTTCTACCCTTTTCCCCAATTTCTCGATTCATCTATTCACCTATTCCCCCATTTTTATTATTCTTAAACATAAATATAAAATAAGTAATTTTGAGCCATGAATTTACAGCAACTAGAATACATTGTGGCGCTGGATAGAATAAAAAACTTTAGCAAGGCAGCAGATTTTTGCAACGTAACCCAAGCTACCTTGAGTGCTATGGTAAAAAAACTAGAAGAGGAGTTGGATATTGTAATTTTTGACCGTAAAAAACACCCTTTACTTACTACAGAGTGCGGCAAGGAAATAGTGGAAGAAGCTAAAAAAGTATTGTTACATGCAAACAATGTGAAGAATATTGCCCAAATTTCTCAAAATAAAATTGAAGGAAGCATAAAGATTGGCATTATTCCCACTGTGGCAAATTCTCTTTTACCGTTGGTTTTAAAGGCAATTTTAGAAAACTACCCAGACCTAAAGGTAGAGTTACACGAACTTACTACCAATGTAGTGGTAAATAAATTAAAAGAAGGCGATATAGATATAGGAATAGTTTCTACACCACTAGACACCGACGACCTAGAAGAAAATGTCTTGTATTATGAAATGCTTTTGTTGTACGGACCCCGCGAAGAAGGAAAAGAGTATGTGATAGACAATGAGCTTAAATACAAAAAAATGTGGCTACTAGAAGAAGGGCATTGCCTTAGAAATCAAGTTGTAAAACTTTGTGACCTTAAAAAAAGTAAAGCCCTGAATGCCAATTTGAAGTTTGAGGCAAATTCTTTTGAAACAATCCTCAATATGGTGGATTCTTTTGGTGGCTTTACCCTTTTGCCAGAGTTATACGTTAAATCGTTGTCGCCCGAAAAAGCAAATAAAATCACCCCTTTTAACACTCCAATTCCGGTAAGAGAAATTTCGTTGGTGTACCATAGGCCTTATGCAAAAAGCAGAATCATAGAGGCCTTAACATCCTTAATAAAAGAAATAGTAAACAAGGATCTAAAGTCAAACAACTACAAAAAAAGTGACTTAAACATCGTCACTATGTAAAACCCTAACCTAATTAAATAAGTATACATGCAAAATAGAGAATACCTTCAAAATCCCTTATTATTAATCTTTATTTTAGGGTTTGTTAGTTTACTACTTCACTCCCCTTTTATGAAACTCCCCCCTGTTGGCACACACGTATTTAGGCAAGCCCATACCATGTCGGTAGCGCGAAATTTTGCTACTGAAACAGTGGACATAAGCAAACCAAGAGTAGATAGAAGATATGAAACAAACGGCATAACAGGTGCCAATTTTCCATTATATGAATGGGGCTTAGGAATGCTTTGGCGCATTACAGGAATTTCGGAATTTGTGCAGCGTTCTTATTCCTTTTTCTGGTATTTAATCGCCATTAGTGGGGCTGTTTTTTTCTTTTATACCGTTTTGGCTTCTACTTTTCAACGCATTTTAGCTTCTGCATTTTTTGCTTTCAGTCCAGAAATTTTTTACCATTCCATTAATGCGTTGCCCGATATAGCGGCACTGGCATTTGCAACCTGGGCTTTATATTTCTTTTATACAGCCAGACTCCGAAACTCTTCCCAATATTTATTTTGGTCGGCTATCTGTTTTTGGATAATGGCTCTAATCAAAATCTATTTTATTACAATCGTTATACTTCCTGCTTCTTTTCTCCTTTTAGGATTTATCTATAAACAAATACCACTGAAAAACTTTCTTTTATATCTAGGTATTTCGGTGCTCTTGTTTGTAAGTATTTTGGCATGGTACGTATATGCAGACTATTTGATTCAATACAATGGTTTGTATGAATTTGGCTTGCATACAAGACTAACAGAGTCTTTAGGTTCTGGGCTTAAAATCCTGTCACAAAATTTGTGGAGTGACTTGCCAGAGCTACTTTTAGGCTACCCTGCTATTGTTATCTTCGTGGTTTCTATAGTTTATTTTCTTGGGAATATCCGAAAAATATACGCTCAATCTATTTGGTTTTGGCCATTGATACTGTGGTTAATAGGCACGTCTATAGTCCATTTCTTCTTATTGGAGCAAATGCATTTTCACAATTACTATATGATGCCCTACATACTTCCCTTAATTCTTTTTGGTGTGATGGGAGTAGGCAGAATTTCATTTTTCAGCAAACCTTTAGTTTACATTTTACTTTCCGTGGGTTCCATATTGTGGGGTTCTATTAGGATTATACCTGCGCGATGGACCCCAGATAAATATGCAGTATCGGAGAATATTCTAGACCCTAAAATACGCCAAGAATTAACCCAAATAAAAACACCTACAGGAGGGTTTAGCTTGGTTGGGCCAGATTACAGTGGTTGTATTTTCTTTTATTATTTCGATAAAAAAGGGGCTATTTTTAGTGATTATGAACAGCTTTTAGAAAAAGACAGTTTAGGATATAGTTACTTAGAAAGAATGGTTCAACGAGGCGCAAAAGAAGTTCTTTTACAATCTCCACCAGTAGATATACTTAATGAAATTTACTATCAACTACCTGGTTGGGAAACAGTTTACAACAAAAACAATTGGATACTTCTTCAGGAGGGGAAATAGAGGTGCCGTTAAAGGAGGCTCATTTTTTAACCGCATTTGGTGTATAAACTTTGATTTAGTTATAATTTATAACAATAGAAAACCTTCATGCTATTTTCCCCAATGCACAACATTGTTCATCAATTAAACCCAAATTAATGATTTTAAAACGATTCCTCACCTAACGGTTTATCTTGTTACTTCTTGATAGTATAATGTGAAATTCGGGTTAAATTGTATTTCCAATTTTTTCTTTGTTTTTAGACCACCAGATATACAGTGCTTTCCCTTTAATAAGATTTGCAGGAACAAGGCCTTTATATCTTGAATCTAGAGCATTGTGTCTATTATCACCCATCATAAAATAATAATCTTGTTTAAAGGTATAATGAGTAATTAATTCTCCGTTTATCAATAAAAATCCGTGCGGATTTAATTCAACTTGAGATTCGTTTTCATTCATCATTATTACCGTACCATAAAGTAATGCATTGGCTTCATTAATTTCTACTGTTTCACCTTTCTGAGGTATTATAAATGGACCATAGAAATCTGTATTCCACTCTAATTTTGAATCAAATGGAAAAACCTCTTCCATAGGAACTCCTTCTTGCATTCTAATTGGGTTAACTTGAATTATATTTTCTATTTTCTTTAACTCTTCAGCCTCACGAGTTGTTAAATTTCCAAGATATCCATGCCCTGGTATCAAATAAATTTCTTCAAATCCAAGTTTCCTTAAGTTGTTCAAATCCAAGTCATCGATAGTCTGAATAGAATAACTATATTTTAGCTCAAAGTCATAGGTTATTTGTTTGTCATTAATATATACTTGACCATTTTTTATTTCAAATTTATCGCCAGGTGATGCAACACATCGGTAGATATATTCCATATTGGACTCTCCAGGAAACTCAAAAATACAAATATCACCTGTTTCTATTTTATTGGTTTTCTTCCACGAAAGATAATCTTTTACATCTAAGGTTGGAGACATTGCAGAAGAAAAACTACCTGCAAAATGAATGCTTGTTATTCTTTTCTCTAATGGTAGATATAAAAACCAAAATACAAAGCTTATCATCAGAATTATAATCACATACACATACCATTTGTCATATTTTTCTTGTACTATTGTCTTCTTCTTTTTGACCTTTTTTAAAACATTCGCAAAAACTATAATTACATAACTTAGACCAATACCCCAAATAAAAAGGAGTCCAGCAAATGAATATGCAATGGGGAATATCAAAATCATTAAAAGATACAACCATATTCCTAGTTGAATGAAGATAGCTTTCTTAATTTCTCCAATATATAAATGCCCAAGACCAGGTATAAGCAATGTTAACAATCCCGCCAACCATCTCTTTTTGGGAATTAAATTCTCTTCTTTTTCTTTAATCATTTATTTAATTTCACTTCAGATTTATATCTTCATTAATCTATTCTATTTAATTACAAAATAAACTTTCTATCTGAAAATTACCGCCTAGTGTATCATTCAAACCATATAAATTGGGATTATATACATTGCGTTTGTTTTATTTTGTTTTGTTTTAACAATTAATTTCGAGACAAATATAGTATAATTACGTTTTAAAAATCCACCTATAGTCTTAACCTTTTTAAAAATTCAAATATTAACAATATCCACTCTAGCATTTTACCACCAATATATCGGAGAGTTTGGTGGTATACTTAGGCGATAGTTTTTCCTGTTTCATTTTCCATGTTCTTTTGGAGTCTTGGCAGGCGTGTTTTACCAATGGGTACCCATTTTGACTATTTATTTTATCCATCATTTTCATCAGTACAGAGTGTCTAGGGTCAGGGCTGTCAAACATAGAATATTGCACATTATTTCTAGGCACAATACCCATGGCTATAACCCCTGCTTTTTTGTAATACAAGCCTGGCTTATAGATTAACTTAAGCCCTTTTGCAGCCGCCCTAATGAGTTCTATATTGGAGTCGGAAGAGAAAGGCAGAGGTACCACAATACTACGGGCATATTGCGGCAGGTCTTTTCTATGGCTATTGGTATGTACAAAAACCATCAACATATTGCATACAGAAGCTTGTTTGCGTAATTTTTCGGCACAGATAACCGCAAAAGTAGAAACCCTTTCGTGTAAATTTTCAAAATCGGTGTACATGGTCTCAAAAGACCTAGTGGTAGCAATCATTTTTTTGGGACTAGCTACTTCAAAGTCCAATACGGGGGTGCCTTGCAATTCTTTTTTTAAGCGTAAGCCCACTACTGCCATCTGTTTTTTCACCCATTCATCGGGTAGGTTTACAAAATCTATAGCCCTTTTTACTCCTACTGAATTTAGCCTTGCAGCGTGTTTCCGTCCTATTCCCCACACGTCCTCTATGGGTAGCCATTCCAAGGCTTTTTTAATTTTTTCTGGGCTATCCAAGGCATATACTCCTTGGGTTTTTTGGGCATATTTTTTGGCTATTCTATTGGCTACTTTGGCCAAAGCCTTGCCTGGGCCTATGCCTATGCTTATGGGTATACCGGTATATTTTTGCACCCTGCGCTTCATTTCCAAGCTATGGGCACCTAGGTCCACATAGTGCATGCCTGAAAGGTCCAAAAAAGCTTCATCTATGCTGTATATCTCCATGTCGGAGCAAAAAGTTGCCAAGGTATCCATTACCCTGCTGCTCATGTCGCCATATAGGGCATAATTCGAAGAAAAAACATGGATGGCATGCTGTTCAAACAGTTGCTTGTACTGAAAAGCTGGGGCTCCCATTGGCACGCCCAAAGCTTTTGCTTCGTTGCTCCTTGCTATTACACAGCCGTCGTTGTTGGATAAAACTACTATAGGCTTGTTTTCTAAGTCGGGCCTGAAAACCCTCTCGCACGAAGCATAAAAATTATTGCAATCTACTAATGCTATCATACTTTTTTAATCACAGTGGTTACAATACCCCATACCAAAAAATTACTCTCGCTGTCCACCCTAATCGGCTTATATGCCTCATTGGCCGGCATAAGGTAGCACACATCCTTCTCTATTTTTAGTGACTTTACCGTAAACTCCCCATCGATATAGCATACTGCTATTTTACCATTCTTGGCTTCCAAACTTCTATCTATAATTAACAAATCGCCATCATTAAGCCCTGCACCCAGCATAGAGTTGCCTTTTACTCTAGCAAAAAAAGTAGCACTCGGATGCTTTATGTATTCCTTGTTTAGGTCGATAGCAATATCCAAAAAATCATTTGCAGGCGAAGGGAAACCTGCGCTTATACCCGACTCTACATAGGGCAAATACAAACTTTGCACTGGCCTCTGTATCCCTGTTTCTATTGTAATTTCCATTCTTAAAATCAAAAAAAATGTTTGTATTGTAAACATATTTTGTTTGTGTAAAATGCAAAAAGAAAAAGAAAAAACAAAGCATAAAACAAGAAAACAAACTAGTAGACTGAAAATAAATTGATTAAAAAAAAACCTTGTTTTTAAAACTTATAAGCCTTTAATTTTGTTATAGTTTAAATAAAAGATATGAAACTAAAAACTACTATCCATTTACTTTTTTTTGTAGCGCTTGGCGGTATTACTACTAGTGCCATAAGAAACTCTTCTAGCCCTGGATCGGGCTACAGCAACGCACCTTCTGAGGGCAATTGTACCTCGTGCCATGCTGGTAGCTTAATTACTAGCGGTAGCAATTGGAACAACATTAAACTACTTGGCGATTTTACCGGAGGGGGATATATTCCAGATTCTAGCTATACCATCCAAATTACCCACAAGCAAAGCGGAATTTCTAAATTTGGTTTTCAAACCACCGCCTTGCATGGCAACAATGTTCCCTCTGGAGAAATCACAGTATCGGGAAACAGAGTTCAAAAACATACGCAAACTTTTGGTTCGCAAACCAGGCAATACGCTGCGCATACCTCTTCTGGTACTGGTGCTGTAGCTACAGATTCTGCCAACTGGTCTTTTACTTGGAAAGCTCCCGCTAGCAATGTAGGTACTGTAACTTTTTATGTTACGATTAACGCAAGTAACAACAACAGCAACACTAGTGGCGACAACATATACGTTAAAACTTTTACCATTCAACCCTCCTCTCTTCTACCCGTCGCTTCTGCTTCTAAAGCTCCAGGAACAGTATGTACCTCGCAAGAAGTTCAGTTTTTTGGGTCTGGCACAAACAATCCTACTTCCTACAGTTGGCGATTTGTTGGGGCAAGCACCCCTTCTTCTAACTTACAAAACCCAAAAGCTACCTTTACAAGCCAAGGAACACGATTGGCCATACTTACGGTAAGTAACAACAAAGGCTCTTCCCTACCCGATACACTTAGTTTTACGGTAGTAAATCCTCCAATTGCTACCATTGTAGGAAACTATGCGGCAAGTATTTGCAATGGCGATTCGCTTTTGCTAAGCGCCGGTACAACAGGGGTAAGCTATCGTTGGAACCCAGGAGGACAAATATCCAGAAGCATCTATGTGAAAAATGCAGGGAAATATTCTGTTACTGTTACCAATTCCACAACAAGCTGTAGCTCTACTAGCCCTGAGTTTAACCTAAGTGTACTTAGCCCCCCTACTGTTTCTATAAGCAATAAGTCACAAGACAGTTTCTGCGAAACATTTAGCGACAGTATCATTGCAACAAGCAATGGTGTTGATTCTTTTATGTGGTACAGCAACGGCAATTTATTTGCTACAACAACTAACCCTGCTATTCTTCTACAAACAAACCAGAATACAAATATTCAGGTGATTGGAAAAAGCAATGCAGGATGCTTAAGTAGCCCTTCCAATAATATACAACTAGTTAAAAACACGGCTATTCAGGCTAGTAACCTAAGAATTGTACAAAGTGGGACTGATTTTATAGCCCTTCAATGGGACAAAAATTCTAGTGCATTGGGTTACGAAATAAGCTTAGACTCTGGCCAAAACTTCTTTGCTACCAATACCGATAGTACCCACCTTGTTTCTTCTCTTGTTCCCAATAGGTTCTACCTTTTTCAAATCAGGACTTTACAAAATGGTATTTGCAATGGTTTTGTGAACTCTATCCAAGCACAAACCCTTCCTTGCAGCGATATTCAATTTACCATACAAACTGACTCCGCAATTTGCTTAAACTCTACTTTACGAACAATTGTAAATGGATTGTCACAAAACAACTTTTCAATCTCATTTAATGGTCTAAGCTTTACCAAGGATACAATTTTTGAATTCTCCCCTGCTCAAAATGGGACCCTAAATATTCGAATTATTGACAGTGCGAATTTAGTTTGCCCCGCAATAGAAAGAAATTTTGCCTACACTGTAAATACACCACCAGCCGACACCATTAGCTCAGATACAAGCATTGCGTTTTGTAATGGAACCCCTTATTTGTATCGTGCAAATCCAGGATTTGACTCTTACACCTTCTTTGTAAACAATCTTGAAACGAGTATTTCATCCATAAATTCTTTTACATTTAATAATCTAAAAAATGAGGATGAAGTATATGCAATAGGCAAAAAAGGAGCCTGCGTGGTAGAACAGATAAAGGTTAAAATAAATATCTTAACTACTCCCGAAAAAGGATTTAGTGTAGAAAGAAACCATAAAACTTATCTTTTTACTGCCACAGAACAAAATGCGGACAGTTACCAATGGTACTTTGGCAATATTGACTCTTCTACCGAAAAAAATCCAATTATAGACTTTAGCCTGCATCAAGGCAAGGAAATAGAAGTAGTACTGAATGTAAGCAATACCAATGGGTGTGGCAATTCCGACACTTCCGCCCTTAGTATTTTGGATGTAAGCAATATTGAAAAAATTGAAAAATTGAAATTTGAAGTAGGGCCAGTTCCTTTCCAAGATTGGTTTGTTATTCAGCATTCAGACGCTTCTGATTTTGAATATACCTTGATGGATTTACAAGGAAAAACTGTAAGCAAAGGTTCTGGCTTTAATAGTATTAGCATAAATACAGAGCATCTTACAGCTGGTTTTTATACCCTGCAAATAAAGAAAAATGGAATGAACTTTTATTTCAAGTGTATAAAGCAATAATACCCAAATCTACCAATAAAAAAGCCAAGGCAAAACCTTGGCTTTTTTATTGTTTTTCATAGCTATTCTTACTGTTTTATCAACTTACTGCTATATCTCTGGCCTTGGGGCGTGGTGCTTTTTAGCACATACACTCCGGGTAAGGCTAGGTTTTCTAAGTTTAGGCTTTGTTTTTCTTCTAGCTTAAACTCTCCTATCTGTTTGCCATCTATGCTGTATAGCTTGCAGTGTAGCGACCCTGACCATAGGTTTTGTACCACAAAATGCTCTTTACTTGGGTTGGGGTAAATACGTACGAGAGCTTGGCTAGGTTGCTCTATAGCTTGCAAACCTACTGGATACTTTGGTGCAAGTGTATCGTATACCGCCACTAACCTATCTTCATTCCAGTATTTTTCTATGCGGGTTCCATCGTGGAAGGTTCGTGAACTACTGAAAAACTTATACCAAAATACTTGCTTATGGGCTAGCAAACTCGTAGCTATATTGCCCTCATTCCCTATTACATGCCAACCTTTGGTAAATGCTTTTTGTGCACTATCGTATACTATGATTCTGTGCCTATGTTGAAACTCTTCTCCATAGTTTATCTTGTCAAAATTATAGGTTCTTCCCTGAGTAAATAGGTAAGCATATACATTCATATCCTTGTCGTTTTCCAACCATATTGTTTGCCTGTTGCCCATAAAGGGGACTTTGGAACTGGTATCGCTATGCACACTTAAGAGTTTACCATCGGGCGAAAATCGCAAGATGCTTGCTTTTACTACCCCTACGGTATCTCCTTGGCTGTAATAGGGAACGGTTTGGCCTTGTATATTCAAGGTTTGCATGTGCCTTACTGTCCAAAATATATTGCCATGCCTATCGTAGCGTATCATTTTATTGGCATTTATCTCAAAATCTACATTATTGTCTAATACATGGGTCCATTCTCGTTGTCCATCTTTGTTTACTTTACTCAATACCCATTTCCTATAGCCTGTAATGCTAGTATCTACTATATTTACAGTAACATTAAAGGGTAATACATGGCAATAATACGCAGTACCGTCTGTTTGAATAACAGCAGAGCGACCTTTGCTAATATTCCCCTTGCCTCTTACCACCTCTTTTAGATCAGAATCAATAATATACGGAACGTAATTGGTAGAAACTGCCATTAGATTGTAATCTGATATTGTATAGGTATCAAAATTGAACAAAGTTTCGGGTATAGCTCTAACAAAAATCCCATTTGAATCAATTAATCCAAATCTCATTCCTCCATTAAAAGGTGGTAGTTGTGGTTCAAGCCCTGGCAGGATTAATGAATCTTGGGCTCCAAACATTACATATAATGAGTTATTTTTTCCAAAACCCTTTATTAACATTCCTCCCATCCCTGTATTTACGCCTTGTTCATATACAAAACTCCAACGCAAACGCATTTTATCGTCAAAAGCCATTAATTTAAATCCATTTTGACTACTATCTAAGCTTAAAGACTGTGTTCTCATTGAATCAAAACCTCCAAATTCAATAAAAACCCATCCATTTTCATTTATAAATGTTCTAGGATTGGGGCTAGATGTACTTTTAACCTTTAAATGATGTACTTGCTGTAAATGAAACGGTGCTTGAGCTTGGGTATTCCATAATATTGAGAATAACAATATGGCGAGTAAATAAAATTTGTTTTTCATAGCTATTCTTACTGTTTTATCAACTTACTGCTGTAGCTTTGGCCTTGGGGCGTGGTGCTTTTTAGCACATACACTCCGGGTAAGGCTAGGTTTTCTAAGTTTAGGCTTTGTTTTTCTTCTAGCTTAAACTCTCCTATCTGTTTGCCATCTATGCTGTATAGCTTGCAGTGTAGCGACCCTGACCATAGGTTTTGTACCACAAAATGCTCCTTGCTTGGGTTGGGGTAGATACGTACAAGTGCATGTGGCTCTTCTTCTATAGCTTGCAAAGCTACTGGATACTTTGGTGCAAGTGTATCGTATACCGCCACTAGCCTATCGTCATTCCAGTATTTTTCTATGCGGGTACCGTCGTGGAAGGTGTGATTACTTATAT